>NZ_CP087879.1:2400000-3000000 GCF_021442325.1 Agromyces marinus
GCCTCGGGCGACCTGCCCGAGGGAACGATCGGCCAGTACTGGAACTTCGTCGAACCCGAGGCCGAACCCGAGGAACTCGCGCACTCGATCGTCGACCAGGGCGGGAGGCTCGTGCTCTCGCCCGCCGACGTGGCCTACCTCGACATGAAGTACGTCGACGACCCGCCATCGCCTCAGGGCCGACGCGTCGGCCTCGAGTGGGCGAAGGGCGCCACGACGCTCGACGAGGCCTACTCGTGGGAGCCGACCGAGATCCTCCCCGGAGTCGACGAGGCGGCGATCCTCGGCATCGAGGCGCCGCTCTGGACCGAGACCCTGCGGGACATCGACGAGGTCGAGTTCATGGCGTTCCCCCGCATCGTCGCGATCGCCGAGATCGCCTGGTCTCCGCGGCCCGCCGGCGGCGAACGCGATCACGACGGGTTCTTCGATCGCGTCGCGCTGCTCGGGCAGCGCTGGGACGAGACCGGCACCGCCTACCACCCGGTGGGCGGGGTGCCATGGGTCGGATGAGGGGCTTCTCGCGGCCGACGCGACGACCGGCCGACGGACGGTCTTGGATGCGCGCGCCGCGTATCGTTGGCCGGGTGACCGAAGCCACCACCGTCATCCATTCGGCCCGCCTCGTCTCGGGAGCCGACACCGTCTCGGACGCCTGGGTCCGCTTCGAGGGCGACCGCATCGCCGCACGCGGCCTCGGCGAATCCTGGCGTGAGACGCCCGGACTCGAACGCGGCGACGACGTCGAGGTGACGGATGCCGCCGGCCGCTGGCTCGCCCCCGGATTCATCGACATCCACTGCCACGGCGCGGGCGGCGGCGCCTTCGACGCCGGCGACGACGCCATCGCACGCGGCCTCGCGGTGCATCGCGCCCACGGCACGACCCGCACCGTCCTCTCGCTCGTCACGGCCCCCGTCGACGCGCTCGCCGAGCGCGTCGCCACCATCGCGCGGATCGCGTCAGCCGACCCGCTGGTCCTCGGAGCCCACCTCGAGGGACCCTTCCTCGACCACGAGTTCCGGGGCGCGCACGACCCGGGGCTGCTCCGCCAGGCCGACCGCGCCGCGGTCGACCGCCTCCTCGACGCCGCCGACGGCACGCTGCGCCAGATCACGATCGCACCCGAGCACGATGGCGCCGCCGACGCGATCGCACGCTTCATCGACGCCGGGGTCGCCGTCGCCGTCGGGCACACGGGCGCCGACTACGAGACCGCCCTTCGGGCATTCGACGCCGGAGCGAGCATCCTCACCCACGCGTTCAACGGGATGCGCGGCATCCACCACCGCGCGCCCGGCCCCGTGGTGGCCGCAATGCACGCCGATCACGTGACGCTCGAGATCGTGAACGACGGCGTGCACGTGCATCCGGACGTGGTGAGGCTCGCCTTCTCGGGCGCACCGGGGCGCGTCGCGCTCGTCACCGACGCGATGGCCGCCGCCGGCGCCTCCGACGGCGACTACATCCTCGGCGCGCTCACCGTCCATGTGCGCGACGGCGTCGCCCGACTGGCCGACACCGGATCCATTGCCGGGTCGACCCTCACCCAGGACCGCGCGCTGCGCCGTGCCGTGCTCGACAGCGGCATCCCGCTCCACGCCGCGATCGAGGCGCTCACCGTGACCCCGGCAGCGGCGATCGGTCGTGCGAGCGACCTCGGCCGGCTTGAGCCCGGCTACGCGGCCGACGCGGTCCTGCTGGACGACGACCTCGCGGTGACGGCGGTCTGGGGGGCGGGCACCCGCCTCGCATGACCCCCACGGGCGGGCGGGAGACCTGTTCCCCTTCGTCTGCCCGCCCTGCCCGTTCCATCGGTCCGCGACGACCCCCGCGCGAACCGGCTCGGCCGCTCGCGATCCGGGCCGCCGGGGCGCCCACTCGACCCCCTTCGTCGATCACGGTCGCCCACCTGAGAGATGCGGACCCGGGCGGATCATGACGCGACTTCCGCGTCGGATTTCCTCGAACTGGGCGAGGGACCCTCGACCGGGTTGAATGGTCTCGACCCATCCCCCACCGCGCCACCTCTCCCCGAAGGCGCGCGAACCGGCGCCCGAGAGCGCACAGTGAGGAGCACGACGTGGGATCCCCACCCACCCGCCCAGCGGACTCCGACCTGCTCGCCGCGACCCGACGGGGCGACCGCGAGGCCTACGCCGAGCTGTGGCGGCGGCACGAGGCATCCGCTCGCACGGTCGCGCGATCGCACTCGAGCTTCGACGCCGACGACCTCGTCGCCGAGGCGTTCACCCGCGTCTACGAGGCGATCCGGGCGGGCAACGGCCCGACCGCGGCGTTCCGGCCCTACCTGTTCACGACGCTCCGCAACACCGCGGCGGCCTGGGGCCGCGCGGGTCGGGAGCACCCGCTCGACACGCTCGACGAACTGGCCGATCCCGCCACGGACGACGCGGCCCGGCTGATGGCACTCGACCGATCCGACACCGCGGCGGCCTTCCGCGCGCTTCCGGCCCGCTGGCAGGAGGTGCTCTGGTACGCGGAGGTCGAGCGCATGACGCCCGCGCAGTTCGCTCCGCTGCTCGGCATGTCCTCGAACGCGGCAGCAGCGCTCGCCTACCGGGCGCGCGAAGGGCTGCGCCAGGAGTGGCTCCGCGCGCACCTCGCACAGTCCCCGCGCGACCGCGAATGCGGCTGGGCGCTCGACCGCCTTCCCGCCTTCCAGCGCGGGCGGCTGCGCAGGCGCGACACCGCCAGGCTCGAGTCGCACCTCGACGGCTGCGACGACTGCACGGCGGCCGCCCTCGAGGTCCGCGAGGTCGGCTCGCGGCTCGCAGTCGTGCTGCTGCCGTTGGCAGCCGGAACCGCGGCCGCGACCGCCTACTCGGCGTCGCTGGAGGTGGGCGCGCCGGTTGCGCTGGCCGCGGGCGCCGGGGCGGGCGCCGGAGCCGGGTCGGGCGCCGGGGCGGGTGCCGGAGCCGGGTCGGGTTCCGCGACCTCCCTGGCCGGTGCCGGCACGAGCAGCGCCGCCGCCTCGCCGGCCGTCCTCGTCGGCGCCGGCGTCGGCGGCGCACTGCTCGTCGCGGCGACGGCGGCTGCGCTCCTGCTGCCGGGGCTGACGGCGACGGCCCCGGAGTCCCGGCCCGCGGTCGCCGCCGAACGGGCGGCTCCCGCACCGGCCACCGAATCCGAGACCCTCGCCTCGGCCCGACCCGATCCGTCGCCCGAGCAGGTCCCGATCGGCGAGGGTTCCCCGCGCCACGAGGCCCCCTCCGCGCCCGCCGAGCCCGCTCCCGCTCCCGCGCCCGCGCCCGCGCCCGAACCGACGCCCGAACCCGAGCCCGAACCGACGCCGGAACCGACGCCGGAACCCGAACCCGAGCCCGAGCCGGAACCCGAGCCCGAGCCCGAGCCGGAGCCCGAACCCGCCGACGCCCCAGCGCTGGTCGTGGCGGCGCACGGCTCGCGCCTCACCCTCACCCTCACCGGGATCCCCGGTGCGGAGGTCGAACTGCTCGCCGACGGCGTCCCGTTCCTCACGGTCACGCTCGACGCGTCGGGCACCCGCGTCGTCGAGCTGCACGCGCCCGGAAACCACCGGTGGACCGCCGGGGCACGCTACGCCTGACGCGCGGCACCGCACGACGCCGCGCCCCTACGCCCGCGCGACCGCACCCGCCCGTCCGCGCGCCGCGCGCGCGGAGGCGACCACCACGACCGCGGCGACGACCAGCAGCGCCGCATACGCGACCGGCACCGACGCAGCGCCGAACGCGCCGAAGAGCAGGCCGCCCACGAGCGCGCCGCCGCCGATGCCGATGTTGAACGCGGTCGTGTAGAGCGCGCTCGCGGCATCCCGGCGATCGGGCGGCGCGGCCTGCAGCAGCCGGGTCTGCAGCAGCGGCGGGATCGCCCCGAACGCGAAGCCCCACACCGTGTAGGCGATGATGCCCGGCCAGAGCCCGGGCTCGGCCGCGATGGCGACGAGGGCGATGGCGAGCACCGTGATCGCCACGACGAGCGCGCGCACGCTGTCGCGCGCGATCGCGCTGCCGGCGACGATGAGACCGGCGGCGCCCGCGAGCCCTGAGGCGAACAGCAGCGGCGCGACCGCGGCCGGCGACGCACCGACGACGTCGGTGAGCAGCGGGGCGACGTAGGTGAGCGCCGCGTACTGGCCGATCATCACGATCGCGGTCACCAGGCAGACGGCGAGGACGCCGCGCATCGACGCGCGATCCGGAGGCGCGGCCGTACGAGCGGATGCCTCCGCGGCATCCGCTTCGCTCGCACCGGCCGGGACCGTGCGTGCCGGACCGTCGGCGGGCAGGACGGCGCGGACCACCGCCGCACCGGCCAGGGTCGCGATCGCGACGACGCCGAACGCCCACCGCCAGCCGACCGCCTGGCCGAGCGCCGTCGAGAGCGGCACGCCGGCGATGAGCGCGATGGTGCCGCCGCCGAGCACGACCGACACGGCCCTGCCGAGGTGCTCGGGGCCGACCAGCCGCGCGGGGTAGGCGCCCACGAGCGCCCAGAACAGGCCGTGCGCGATGCCGCCCACCACGCGGATCGCGACGAGGCTGCCGTAGTCGGGCGCGACCGCGGACGCCGCGGTCGAGAGGGCGAGCACGACGAGCACGACGGTGATGAGCGTGCGACGCGGTACGCGGCGGAGCAGTGCGGTCAGGGGGCTCGAGGTCACGACCACGGCGAACGCGAACACCGAGACGAGCAGCCCGACGAGCGGGGCGCCGACGCCGAGGTCGCGGCTCATCTCGGGCAGCAGCCCGGTCGGGAGCATCTCGATCGTGATGGAGAGGAACACGGCCGAGGCGAGGGCGACGAGCGCCCGCCACGGCACGGCGGTGGTCGCGCGGGAGCGCGACGAGGCAGGAATCGGCATGAGGAAGGTCATCCGACGGCGTTCCCCGCGCGGCGTGGCCTGCAGCGGGTCGACTACGCGCCCTCGTGCGCGCCCGGGGCCACCGGTGCCCGGTGACCGTGGCCCACTCTACCGGTGCCATCCTGAGCGGATGCCGGGCGGTACGCTGAGCGGATGACCACGGACGCCGAGCCGCACCGTCCCCACCGATATCACTGGGTCCTCACGCTGAGCTGCACCGACGGGCCGGGCATCGTCCACGCCGTGAGCGGCGCGATCGTCGCAGCCCGCGGCAACATCACGGAGAGCCAGCAGTTCGCCAGCCACGATACGGGCAGGTTCTTCATGCGCGTGCAGGTCGAGTCCCCCGCCGATCGCGGCGAGCTCGAGGCGGCCCTCGCCCCGGTCATCGAACGCTGGAGCATGGAACTGCACCTCGACGAGGTGGGCCGACCGCTCCGGACCCTCGTGCTCGCCTCGACCGCCGGGCACTGCGTCAACGACCTGCTGTTCCGGCAGCGTGCCGGTCAGCTCGCGGTCGACATCCCGCTCGTGCTCTCCAACCACGGAACGCTGCGCGACCTCGTCGACTTCTACGGGGTGCCGTTCGAGTCCGCGCCGGTGACCTCGCCCGAGACGAAGGCCGAGTTCGAGCGCCGCGTGCTCGAGGCCGTCGATGCGCACGACATCGAACTGGTCGTCCTCGCGAGGTACATGCAGATCCTCTCCCCCGAGCTGTGCGATGCGCTCGCGGGCCGCTGCATCAACATCCACCACTCGTTCCTCCCGGGGTTCAAGGGGGCGAACCCCTACCGGCAGGCGCACGGGCGCGGGGTCAAGCTCATCGGCGCCACGGCGCACTTCGTCACGAGCGACCTCGACGAGGGGCCGATCATCGAGCAGAACGTGGTCCGCGTCGATCACTCGCGCTCGGTCGCCGAGCTCGTCGCGATCGGACAGGACGAGGAGAGCCGCACGCTCTCGCAGGCCGTCAAGTGGTTCGCCGAGCGTCGGGTGCTGCTCGACGGCCAGCGCACGGTCATCTTCCGCTGAGCGCGGGCGCGGCCCGTCAGTCGCGGAACTCGCGACGGCCGTTGATCACGCCGCTCACGGCGGCGACGATCGCGAAGAGGACGGCGACGACGGGCTGGCCCATGATCCACCACGCGATCGCCGCGGTCGAGAACACGGCGATCTCGACGAGCGCCTTGACGAACGGGTCGACGTGGAAGACCGCCTTCGGCGAGCGGAACAGCCCCCACAGCAGGATCGCCAGGAGCGGCAGCCCGATGCCGAGCAGCACGCCCGGCAAGGGCAGGGGGAACGCCGCGAACCCGAAGATGCCGAGCGTCACGATCGCGAAGATCTCGAGCAGGAAGCGCAGCAGGTCGTTGGCGCCGACCTTCGGAGTGGGTTCGGGGGTGGCATCGTTCACGAGGTTCAAGCCTAACCGCGACGGCCGGGCCCCGACGCCGCGGCATCCATGAGGCGGATGCCGCGGCGCGACGGTGCGACGGTGATCCCGGTGTCAGCCGACCGGTGCCGCATCGCGTCCATCGGACGTCGCCGACCCGGCATCGACGCTCGCCCCGGCCGCAGCGAGCTCCTCGTCGGCGTGCGCCGCCTCGGCGTCGGACTCGGCGCCGCCGGCGGTGCGGAAGTGACCGACGAGCGAGAGCAGGATCCCGACCGCTGCCCACGTCGCGAGCACGAGCCACGGGAAGGCCATGGGCGCGTCGGGGAAGTAGCTCAGGTCGCGTAGGAGCGTCCCGGCGGCGCCCGGAGGCATCCACTGGCCGATCGCACCCCACGGCGTCGCCAGGAACTCGACGGGGACGGTCGCGGCCGAGATCGGGTTGCCGACGAGCACGAAGAGCACGGCGCCGACGGCGATGCCGGCCCGGCCGATGAGCGCGACGAGGCCCGTGATCGGGGCGGCGATCGCCGCGACCGCGAGTGCGATCGCGGAGGCGTTCAGCCAGTAGTCGCCCTGGAGCGCCCCGAACCAGCCCTGCAGGATGCCCGCGAGCACGAGCCCGCCTCCGACCGAGTAGGCGGCGACCGCGACGACGCGGCGCATGGCGCCGATCACCGTGAGCGAGATCGCGATGCCGCCGAGCATGCCGCCGAGCACGAGCGGGAACATCGCGGCGGCGAGACCCGTTCCGCGCGGGTCGGAGTCCGCCAGCGGCACGACATCGGTGACGGTCACGGTGGCCTGCGGGAGCTCGGGGAGGGATGGCGCCGCCGAGGCGTCGCCGGGCTGACCGGACGCCGCCGCCTGCATCGCCGCCTGCAGGGCGGACTGCACGACCTGCTGCAGCTGCGCCGGGAGCGCAGCCCGGACCTGCTCGTCGATACCGGTCTGGAGCTGCGCGGCGAGGCCGTTCAGCAGTTGCGCGACGGCAGGGCTCGCGGCGGTCGCCGTGAGCACCTCGGGTGCGTCGGTCGATGCGTCACCGAGGACGATCGCACCGTAGGCCTCGCGCTGTTCGATCGCGGCGACGGCGGCGTCGCGGTCGTCGTACCGCTCGAGCGCGACCGCGCCGTCGGCCTCGTCGGCGATGCGCTCCTCGACCTGCGAGACGGATGCATCGGGCCCGACGATGCCGACCGGGAGGTCCTTTGGCTCGGAGGTGACCGAGGGCCATGCGAAGGCGAGCAGGATGACGCCGACGACGAGCGAGAGGGCGGCGCCGATGCCGAGGGCGCGGCCGATCGGCGTCCGCTGGGTGGTGTGGGATGGCATGAGCGGCTCCTTCATAAAAAACGAATGCTCGTTCTTTATACTGGACCCGGGTCGTAGGATCGTCAAGCGACGGAAGGATGACCATGCCGAAGGTGAGCGAGGAGTACAAGACCGCACGGCGCGAGGAGATCCTCGACGTCGCCCTCCGCTGCTTCGCCGCGCGCGGGTACGCGAAGACCTCGATCGCCGACCTCGTCGCAGCGTCGGGCCTCTCGGCCGGGGCGATCTACGGCAACTTCCCCGACGGCAAGAAGGAGCTGTTCGCGGCAGCGGCCTCACGAGTGCTCGAGTCGCGACGCAACGAACTCGACGCACGCCGCCGCGGGGAGGGCCCGCTCGCACCTGGCCAGATCATCGCGACGCTGATCAGCGGGATCCGCACGGAGCCGTTCAGCGACGTCCTCCCCCAGCTCTGGGCGGAGGCGACCGTCGACCCCGAGATCCGCGAACTCGTGCGTGCCGTCTTCCTGCGGCTGCGCACGGCGATCGGCGCCCAGCTCGCCGAATGGGCGCGCACGCATCCCGACCGGGTCGAGGGCGACGCAGCGGCCTGGGCCGAGCGCGTCACCCCTGTCGTGCTCAGCGCGGCGCCGGGCTTCATCCTCCAGCGCGCGCTCCTCGACGACTTCGACGAGGAGGCGTACCTCGCCGCGCTCGGCGAGGGCCTCGCCCACTGAGGCTCAGATGCCCTGCCAGGCGGGCTTGTTGGCGAACACGTACCGGTAGTAGTCCGCGTGCTCCAGCTTCGCGGCCGCGCCCTCGTCGACGATCACCGTCGCGTGCGGGTGCAACTGCACCGCCGAGCCGGGCTGCGAAGCCGACACCGGCCCCTCGACCGCTGCGGCCACCGCGTCGGCCTTGCCCTCGCCGAACGCGAGCAGCACCAGGTGGCGAGCCTGCAGGATCGTGCCGATCCCCTGCGTGACGCAGTGCATCGGCACGTCGTCCGGGGAGTCGAAGAACCGCGCGTTGTCGGCGCGCGTCTGCTCGGTGAGCGTCTTCACGCGCGTGCGCGACGCGAGAGAGGAGCCCGGCTCGTTGAACCCGATGTGGCCGGTCCGGCCGATGCCGAGGATCTGCAGGTCGACGCCGCCGGCGGCCGTGATCGCGTCGTCGTACGCCTCGGCCGCGGTCCGGATCGTCTCCGGGTCGCCGTTGGGCACGTGCACGAGCGACGGGGTGAGTCCGAGCGGCTCGACGACCTCGCGCGTGATCACCTGCCGGTAGCTCTCCGGATGGCCGGCCGGAAGCCCGACGTACTCGTCGAGCGCGAACCCTCGCACCCGCGAGACATCCAGCCCGTCCTCGCCGATCCGACGCGCCAGGGCGCGATAGGTGGAGAGCGGCGTCGAGCCCGTCGCGAGGCCCAGCACGGTGTCCGGACGCCTCCGGATGAGCTCGAGCATCGCACCGGCGGCGAGCTCGCCGGCCTCGTCCTCGCTCCCGACGATCACGACCTCAGCCATGCGGGCGCCTCCAGTTCCTCACCGATCAGTGCGGCGCCGACGGCGGCCGCGGGGAATCCGCGCGG
Source organism: Agromyces marinus (assembly GCF_021442325.1). Taxonomy (NCBI): domain Bacteria; kingdom Bacillati; phylum Actinomycetota; class Actinomycetes; order Micrococcales; family Microbacteriaceae; genus Agromyces; species Agromyces marinus. The sequence goes on from NZ_CP087879.1 coordinate 2,409,127, forward strand.
GATGATCTGGACCCGCCGGGGCAGGTCGAGCGAGGCCAGGAACGCGGAGTCCTCCGCCCACTCGGCGAGCACGCGTCGCGTCCCGTCGAGCAGGCGATCGCCGAGGCCGGCGAGGCCGCCGCCGATCACGATAGCGTCGATGTCGGTCGTGAGCGAAAGCAGCCGAACGGATGCCGCGACGCCCGTCAGGAACCGGTCCCGCACGGCGATCGCCTCGGCCTCGCCCGCATCCGCCCGATCGAACAGGTCGACCGCGGGGTACGGGTTCGCGCTCGGCCACATCGAGGCCAGTGCCGAACCCGACGCGAGCGTCTCGAGGCACCCGCGCTGGCCGCACGCGCACCGCGCGCCGGCCGGGTCGACCGGGATGTGCCCGATCTCGCCCGCGACCCCGCGCCCCCCGCGCAGCAGGCTGCCGCCGAGCACGATCCCCGCCGCGAGGCCCGTGCCGAAGTTCACGTAGGCCATCGCCTGCGGGCGGACGCCGCCGTCGGCTCCGAGCAGGTGGTGCGCACCGAGCGCCGCGGCGTTCACGTCGTTCTCGACGCGCACGCCGACGCCCAGGATGTCGGCGAGCCGCGCGCCCAGGTCCAGGCCCTCCAGCCCCAGGTTGACCGCGTGCGTCACGCGACCCGTCGAGCTGTCCACCGAGCCCGGGATGCCGATGCCGATCGACGAGAACGACGAGGTCTCGACGCCCGTGATCCGGGCCATGCGCTCGACGGTCTCGAGCGCGGTCGCGACCACCTGCTCGGCCCCGAACCCGGTCGGCATGCGCACCTGCTCTGAGAGGCCGCCGTCGGCGTGCACGGCGACCGCGGCGGTCTTGGTCCCGCCGATGTCGATACCGAGCCTCACGAGGTCACCGGTGCGGCATCCACAGCATCCTGGATGAGGTGCGCGAACGTCTCGGCGACGCCGCGGGAGGCGCCGAAGGTGGCGATGTCGGCGACGGCGAGATCCTCGCTCGGCCAGCCCATGTCGACCGTGACCACGTCCGCGCGCGCCGCGCGCAGACGGGCGATCGCGTCGACCGCGAAGTCGTGCCGGTGCAGGTCCTTGCCGATGAGCACCACCGGCCCGGCAAGCGTCGACGCATCGGGCAACGGCGACGAGGCGTCGACGACGACCTGCGTCGCGCCGGTCAGCCACGACGGAGCGGGACGCGCCGACTCCGGCGCCTCGATGAGGGCGCACGGGCCCCACGGAACCGGGCCGACCGCGATGTTCGCGACCGTCTCGATCCGGACGATGGTGCCGACCGACCCGGTGGAGGCGAGTCGATCGGCGGCGCCGTCCGCGACGTGGAACGACGCGGCGACGCGATCCGAGAGCCCGTCGGGCAGGGCGACGGAGAACCCGGAGGCGAGATCCGCGGCGGCGGCGGGCGCGGTCTCCGTCGCGAGCGCACGGACGCGAGCGGCGGCATCCGCCACCCGCTCGGCAGGCAGGCGACCGGCGGCGACGGCGTCGGCGATCGTCTGCACGACCTCCTCCATCTGCTCGCCGGTGTTGTTCGTGCCGATGCACAGCAGGTCGCAGCCGGCGGCGAGGGCGAGCACGGCAGCCTCGGGGATGCCGTGCACGCCGCTCGCCCCGGCCATGTCGAGGGCGTCGGACACGATGACGCCCTCGAACCCCAGCTCCCCGCGGAGCAGGCCTTGCAGAATGCGGGGCGACAGGGTTGCAGGGTGCTCCGCGTCGAGCTGCGGGAGCAGGATGTGCGAGGTCATGATCGACCGCGTGCCGGCCGCGATCGCGGCGCGGAACGGCGCGAGCTCGCGCTCGTGCAGGTCGGCGAGCGGAAGGTCGACGACCGGGAGCGCGAGGTGCGAGTCGGTCGCCGTGTCGCCGTGACCCGGGAAGTGCTTCGCGCTGGCGTCGACGCCGGCCGCCTGGACCCCCTCGACCCAGGCCGCGGTGTGCCGCGACACGAGCGCGGGTTCGGCACCGAAGCTGCGGACGCCGATCACCGGGTTCTTCGCGTTGGAGTTGATGTCCGCATCGGGTGCGAAGGTCATCGTGCAGCCGACCGCGGCGATCGCCTCGCCGACGGCGCGCCCGACCTCGCGGGTCAGCTCGAGGTCGTCGATCCGACCGAGGATCGCGTTGCCCGGGAACGGCGCACCGCGGTCGAAGAACAGCCGCGTGACGTCGCCGCCCTCCTCGTCGATCGCGATGACCGCGAGCGGGTTGGCCGCACGCAGGTCGGCCGTGAGCGCTGCGACCTGGGCGGGCGAGACGATGTTCGAGCCGAACAGGCACACGCCGCCGAGTCCCTCGCGGAGCATGCCGAGCACCCACTCCGGCGCGTCGGACTCGAAGAACCCGGGAAGCAGGGTCGTGAGGATGTCGCGGCGCAGGTCCTGGCCTGCGCCGCCGTGGATCTCGGTGCTCATCCCTTGACGGCTCCGCTCACGAGACCGCTCGTCATCCTGCCCTGCACGATGAGGAAGAAGACGATGACCGGGATGGCCATGAGCGTCGAGCCGGCCATGATGGCGGCCCAGTTCGTCGTGCCGTTGGCCACGAGGAACGTGCGCAGCCAGACCGGCAGCGTCATCATCTCGGGCCGTGCGTTCAGCACGAGCGCGATCACGAACTCGTTCCACGCCTGGATGAAGGCGAACACGCCGGTCGCGATGAGGCCCGGCGCCAGCAGCGGGAACGTCACCCGCCAGAACGCACCCGAGCGCGAGCACCCGTCGATCATCGCGGCTTCCTCGAGCTCCACGGGGACGCCGTTGACGAATCCGCGCAGGGTCCAGATCGTGAACGGCAGCACGGTGGCCACGTACACGATCGTGAGTCCGATGAGCGTGTTCAGCAGGTGCCATCCGTCGATGACGCGGAAGATCGAGATCATCATCGCCTCGCCCGGGATCATCTGGATCACGAGGATCGTGATGATGAAGGCGCGGCGGCTCTTGAACCGGAAGCGCGTGACCGCGATCGCCGCGAGGAACGCGAAGATCAGGGCGACCGCGACGGTCGTGAGGGTCACGATGAGCGAGTTCACCGCGGCCGGCGCGAACGGCGTGCGACCCGGATCGAACAGCACGGTCGCGTAGTTGCGCAGCGTGAAGTTGTCGGGCCAGAAGTGGATGTCGGACCCGCGGATCTCGTTGTTCGGCTGGAGCGACGTGTTCACCATCCAGTAGACGGGGAAGGTGAAGAAGGCGAAGAGCGCGATGGACAGCACGCTCCACAGGGCGGTCGAGATCCGCTTGCGGCTTCCACGACGCGACGTGGCGGCGCGCCCGGTGGCTCCGCGGGTGACGATGGCGGTGGTGGCGCTCACAGTCCCTCCTCCTTGATGACCTGGCGGACGTAGTAGAGCGAGACGGTCATGAGGATCAGCGCGGTGATCACGGCGATGGCACCGCCCGTTCCGAAGTCACCGCCCGCGATCGAGACCTGGTAGATGTACACGCCGAGCGTGTTCGTGAGGGCGCGGATGCCGCCGATGTCCTGGAGGGCGAAGATCTGCGTGAAGACCTTGAGGTCCCAGATGATCTGGAGGATCGTCGTGATCAGGAAGATCGGCTTGAGGTAGGGGAACGTGATCAGGCGGAAGCGGCTGAACGCGCCGGCGCCGTCGAGCTGGGCGGCCTCGAGCGCCTCCTCGGGGACCTGCGTGAGGCCCGCGTAGATCGTGAAGGCGACGAACGGGATCGCACCCCAGACGATGATCAGGCCCGCGACGAAGAAGAAGCTCAGCGGGTCGATGAGCCACGGGTGCTGGTTGAACTGCTCGAGTCCGAACGCGTTCACGAGCACGTGGTTGATGACGCCGTAGCTGCTGTCGAACATCCAGCCCCAGACGACGGTCGCCGACAGGGGCGGCATCGCCCAGGCCAGGAGGAGGCCGACGGTCAACAGGAGCCGGAAGCCCTTGGGCAGGCGCTGGAGCAGCAGCGAGATGAGCGTGCCGACCACCATGGTGACGATGACGCAGACCGCGGCGAAGACGACGCTTCGGATCAGCACCTCGTAGAAGGTGGGGTCGGTCATCACGGATGCGTAGTTCTGGAACCACACCCAGGACGGCGGTGCGCCGAAGACCTGGGCGCGCCCGAACTCCTGCATCGACATGATGAGCAGCTGGAGCACGGGCCAACCCGTGAGCGCCAGGAGCATGACCGACGCGGGGATGAGCAGGTAGTAGGGGGTGAGGCCGCCGGCGCGGCGGCTGAATCGCCGCTTGCGCGGCTGATCGGGCTGCGGCGCGACGATGCGCTCGCCTTCGACCGCGCTCACGGCCGGGGAGGGGCCGGATTCGGTGGTGGTCATGCTGGGGCTCCTGCGTCTGACGGCGAGGTACGGATGCCGCGGGCGGTGCCCGCTCATGGTTCCGGGCCGGCAGCGTGTGTGGGGCGCTGCCGGCCCGGGGCCTGGAGGGTGGTGCCGCCGCACTCTCAGTGTGCGCGCGGCGGCACCGCAGGGGAAGGGACTAGCCGTTGAGGATGTCCTCGATCTGCTGGTCGGCTGCCTCGGCGAGCTGCTTCACGTCGCCGCCCTGGGCGATGTTGACGAAGAGGTCCTGCAGGATGCCCGCAGCCTCGACGTCGGCCCACTTCGGCGAAGCCGGGGTCAGCTTGGCGTTGCCCGCTGCGGCCGAGATCGCCTGTGCGACCTCGTCGGTGCCGACGGTGTCGGCGAGCGAGAGCTTGGCCGGCACGAGGCCGTTCTGGCCGTAGATCGTCTGGTACTCGTCCGAGAGGATGATCTTCAGCGCGTCGATCGCGAGCTCCGGGTGCTTCGAGTTCGCCGAGACGGCGATGTTCGAGCCGCCGGCGAAGACCTGAGCAGCGCCGCCGTCCTTGCCGGGCAGGGCGTAGACGCCGAGGTTCTCCTCCTGGTCGGGGCAGCCGGGGGTCTCGGCGTCCTCGGGGGCGAGGATCGACCACTTGACCCAGCTCGGGGCGGCGAGCTGCAGCGAGGTGCCGTCGCAGAAGCCGACCTGCGGGTTCGACTCGTTCGCGTCCTTGGGCGCGAGCGATGCCTCGGTCATGACCTTCTGGACCTCGGCCAGACCCGCGAGCGACTCGTCGCTCGAGAGCTGCGCGTCCCAGCCTTCGCCGTCCGGAACCGCGACCTCGCCGCCGTTCTCCCAGATGTAGGGCAGGGCCGCGTACCAGTTCTGGCCGGGCCACCAGATGCCCGACTTGCCGGGGTTGTCGTCGGCGAGCTGGATCGCCTGGTCGACGTACTGGTCGAGCGTGGTCGGGATCTCGATGCCCGACGCGGCGAACGCGTCCTTCTTGTAGAACACGAGCGACGAGCCCGAGTACAGGGGGGCCGCGTAGAACTTGTCCTCGTACGAGCCGACCTCGACGAAGCCGGGCAGCAGGTCGTCGCCGCCGAGCTCCTCGTACTGCTCGGTCAGGTCGAGGAACGCACCGGCCGACGTGAACGCCGGGGCCTGGGTGTTGCCGACCTCGACGACGTCGGGGCTGTCCGAGCCGGAGAGGCTCGTGGTGAGGCGGTCGACCAGACCGTCCCACGCCTGCTCTTCGATGACCAGGGTGGAGCCGGGGTGCTGCTCCTCGAAGGTCTCCTTCAGCAGCTCGCGAGCCTCGTCCGGAGTGTCGGTGCCGACGAGCCACACGCGGATCTCCGCGTTCTCGTCGGAGGCGGCGTCGCCTCCGCTGGTGGCGCAACCGGCGAGGGTCAGCGCAGCAACGGCGCCGAGCGCCGCGATGCCGAGTTTCCTCATTGCGGGGTTCCTTTCGTAGGGAGAAGGTGGAAGCAGGGGCGCCGCCACCCATGGTGCGGGGTGTGGGGTCAGGAGACCCCGAGTTGTCCGGAGAGGACCATGACGGCGGCACCGCGCAGGACGATGTCCTGGCCGTGCGCAGTCATCCGGAGCCTCAGATCTCGGTGGTGTTCCGCCATCGTCCGGTTCCGGACCGTCTCGACGGCCGCCTCGAGCAGCGGTCCGTCAAGCAGTTCCGTCGGGCCGCTGAGCACGACCTCGGAGAGGTTCAGCGCACCGACGACGGGGGCGAGCACGATGCCGAGGCGTCGGCCTGCCTCCCGCAGGGTCTCTTCGCGAGCGGATGCCGCGGCATCCGTGCCGCCGAGCGACTCGAGCTCGGCGGTCAGCCTGGGCACGGCGAGCCATGCCTCGAGGCATCCGTCCTTGCCGCATGCGCAGCGCGGCCCGCCGTCGGTTCCGACGACGACGTGGCCGATCTCGCCCGCCGCGCTGCCGGCGCCGCGGACGGGGCGGCCGCCGACGATGAGCCCGGCGCCGACGCCGTGGCCGACCTTGACGAGCACGAGGTCGCCGGGGGCCCCCGCATGCTCGGCGAGGGCGGCGACGTCGGCGTCGTTCGCGACGTGGACGGGGAGGTGGAACGCGGACTGGAGCCGGCTCTGGAGGGGGAGGTCGACCCAGCCGAGGTTCGGCGCGGCGCGCACGATGCCGGTCGGCTCGACGATGCCGGGGGAACCGACTCCGATGCCGAGCACGTGCTCGGTGGTCAGCGCCAGCAGGCCGTCGAGCAACTCGGCGACGAGCTCGAACGCACGCTCGCCGGTCGCGCCGTCGAGGGCGACCTCGGCCCGGGCGATGACCCCGCCGTCGAGGTCGAGGACCGCGCCGCGGAACCGGGTGTGCTCGGAGAGGTCGAGGGCGACGACGTGGTGCCCGGCGCGGTCGACGTCGATGAGCGTGGCGGGCTTGCCCGGGCGGGCGTCTTCGCGCTGGCCGAGCTCGACGACCAGTCCGTCGCCGATCAGTTCGGCGACCAGGTCGGAGATCGTGACCCGCGTGAGCCCGGTCTCGCGGGCGACGTCGGCGCGGCTCTGGGGGCCGAGCGAGTAGAGCGTCTGGAGGACCAGCGCTCGGTTGTGGCTCCGGGCGTGCTCGGGAAGGACCTTGCCCGAGGTGCGGAGCGCGCGACCCGCGAACAGGGGGCCGGTGGACGGGCGGGCGCCGGTCGCGGTGACGACGGGGCCCGATGCGGAATCGCCGTTGCCGGGCGCGACCGCGCGGCTCTCGCCGTTCGCGGTGGGCGCCTGCGCCTGTGCTGCTTCCGTTGCCGTCACGTTTGTTAGTAAAGCTTACGAACAAACACCGCGCAACCCCCGCGACCACATTCGTTCATGTTCTTTACAAACTCGTGACCTTCGTCGCTCGCGAACCCTCCACCCCTCCCCGTCCCCCTCGTCCGAGGGGGACGGGCAGGGCGTAGAGGCGCGGCGGGCAGGGCGAGGGGAGGGACGCGCGGTGCGCCGAGCCGTCAGACGCGGGCGGGAGCGCGACCACGGATCGCCGCGGCATCCGCTCTCGAATCTCGTCGCCCGCCGATCGCCCGCAGCGCCGCGAGGATCGCCAGGAGATCCACGACCTCCTGCAGGAGCGCTCCGACGGTCGCCGGGATGTGGCCGAACGCCGCCACGACCATGAGCCCCACGCTCACCGCGATGCCGAGCCAGATCGACTGCAACGCGATGCGCACCGTGTCGCGCCCGATCTCGACGACCTTCGCGGTGCGCGAGACGTCGTCGACGAGGATCACCGCGCCGGCGGACTCGCTCGCGGCGGTCGCGCCTCGCGCACCCATCGCGATGCCCACGTCGGCCGCGGCGAGCACGGGTGCGTCGTTCACGCCGTCGCCGACCATGATCACCGGGCGCTCGGTGATCGCCCGGACCTCGCGCACCTTGTCGGCCGGCAGGCACTCGGCGCGCACGCGCTCGACGCCGAGCTCGGCGGCGACGTGGTCGGCCGTCTCCTGCGCGTCGCCGGTGAGGATCATCGTGTGCCGCACGCCGAGCGAGTGCAGGCGCTCGAGCGTCCCGGCCGCCTCGGGCCGGAGGCCGTCGCGGGCGAGCAGCGCCCCCGCGAACGCGCCGTCCACCGCGACGTAGATCGCGAGCTCGCCGGCGCCGATCGCCGTTCGCCGCGCGTCGGGCGCATGCTCGGCGACGTACGCGAACTTGCCCACGACGACGCTGCGCCCGGCAAGCTCGGCGACGACGCCGTTGGTCGCGACCTCGCGCGCCTCTGCGGCTTCCTCGAGGCGGATGCCGCGTCGCGCCGCCGCGTCGATGACGGATGCCGCGAGCACGTGCGACGAGTACTGCTCCGCGGATGCCACGAGGCCGAGCAGTTCGTCCTCGCCGAACCCGGGCTCGGCACGTACCGCGACGAGCTCGGGCGTCCCGCGGGTGAGCGTGCCGGTCTTGTCGAACACGGCGGTCCTCGCCCGGGCGAGTTGCTCGAGCACTCCCCCGCCCTTGACGATGACGCCGTTCCGGGCCGATCGGCTCATGCCCCCGATGAACGCGACGGGCGCGGCGATGAGCAGCGGGCAGGGCGTCGCGAGCACGAGCACCTCGGCGAATCGCACCGGGTCCCCCGAACTCCACCACGCGGCACCGGCGAGCAGGAGCGAGAAGACCGTGAACGGTACGGCGTACCGGTCGGCCAGTCGCACCACGGGGGCGCGACTCTCGGCGGCGCCGGCGACGAGCGCGACGATCTGCTGGTACTGGCTGTCGGCGGCGCGCGCGGTCGCGGTGATCTCGATCGCCGCGGATCCGTTGACCGAGCCGCTCAGCAGGTCGTCTCCGGGGTGCTTGTCGACGGGCACGCTCTCCCCCGTGATCGACGACTCGTCGACCGAAGCCTCGGCCGAGCGCAACCGCCCGTCGACCGGAACGATCTCACTCGGGCGCACGAGCAGCACGTCGCCGGGGCGCACCTCGTCGACGGGCACATCCACGAATCCCGCGCCGTCGACGCGATGCGCGTGCTGGGGTGCACGTTCGAGCAGGGCGTCGAGTTCGCGCTTCGCCCGACGTCCGGCGTAGTCCTCGAGGGCCTCGCCGCCGGTCAGCATGAGCACGACGATGAGGGCCGCGACGTACTCGCCGACGAGCACGGTCGCGATGATCGCGGTGACGGCCAGGACGTCGAGTCCCCAATGGCCGCGGAGCAGGTCGCGGATCATGCCGACGCCCTGCCAGGCGGCGACGGCGAGTGCGTAGCCGCTGAAGATCCAGGCGACGAGCCAGCCCGCACCGGCGAGCGCGAGCACGATGCCGAGGAGACCGACGGCGAGGGTGAGGGCGACGGCGGGGTACCGGCGAACCAGGCGGAGCATGCCACCCATCCTCGCCCACCCGCCCCGGCGAGTCCCACGTTCAAGGGGCGTTTCCGGGGTGGGGGCGGGCGTGCACGGCGAAGGGCCGGATGCACGTGGCATCCGGCCCTTCGACACCGTTCGAGCGCGGCGGCTCAGGCGCCCAGGCGCGCCTTCAGGTTCGCGTCGATCGAGTCGAGGAACTGCTCGGTCGTCTGGTACTCCTGCTCGGGACCGACCAGGAGCGCGAGGTCCTTGGTCATGGCGCCCGACTCGACCGTCTTGATGACGACGTCTTCCAGGGTGTGCGAGAAGTCGATCAGCTCCTGGTTGCCGTCGAGCTTGCCACGGTGCGCGAGGCCGCGCGTCCAGGCGAAGATCGAGGCGATCGGGTTGGTCGAGGTGGGCTTGCCCTGCTGGTGCTGGCGGTAGTGCCGCGTGACCGTGCCGTGCGCGGCCTCGGCCTCGACGATGCGCCCGTCGGGCGTGGTGAGCACCGAGGTCATGAGGCCGAGCGAGCCGAAGCCCTGCGCGACGGTGTCGGACTGCACGTCGCCGTCGTAGTTCTTGCAGGCCCAGACGTAGCCGCCCTCCCACTTGAGCGACGCCGCGACCATGTCGTCGATGAGGCGGTGCTCGTAGGTGATGCCCGCGGCCTCGAACTTCTCCTTGAACTCGGTGTCGAACACCTCCTGGAACAGGTCCTTGAAGCGGCCGTCGTAGGCCTTCAGGATCGTGTTCTTGGTCGAGAGGTAGACCGGGTAGTTCCGGGCGAGACCGTAGTTCAGCGACGCGCGCGCGAAGTCCCGGATGGACTCGTCGAGGTTGTACATGCCCATCGCGATGCCCGACCCGGGCGCCTGGAAGACCTCGAACTGCTGCGGCTCGGAGCCGTCCTGCGGGGTGAAGGTCATGGTGAGCGTGCCGGGGCCGTCGAACTTGAAGTCGGTGGCGCGGTACTGGTCGCCGAACGCGTGGCGGCCCACGATGATCGGCTTGTTCCAGCCCGGGACGAGCCGCGGGATGTTCGAGATGATGATCGGCTCGCGGAAGATGACGCCGCCGAGGATGTTGCGGATGGTGCCGTTGGGCGAGCGCCACATCTTCTTCAGGCCGAACTCCTCGACGCGCGCCTCGTCGGGCGTGATCGTCGCGCACTTGACGCCGACGCCGTGCTGCTTGATGGCGTTGGCGGCGTCGACCGTGATCTGGTCGTCGGTCTCGTCGCGCTTCTGGATGGAGAGGTCGTAGTACTCGAGGTTGAGGTCGAGGTACGGGTGGATGAGCTGGTCCTTGATGGCCTGCCAGATGATGCGGGTCATCTCGTCGCCGTCGAGTTCGACGACGGTGCCTTCGACCTTGATCTTCGACAAGGGGCGGTCTCCTTGGGATCTCGTGCGGATTGGGAAGCGAGGAAGTCTCGGGGGTGTCCGGACACGCCGTCGAACAGCCTACCCGTCGTCGCCTGATATCTCGACATCGAGAGATTCGGGATGCCTCGGCAGACGCTCGCCCCGCGGCATCCGTCGCTCGGGGGTACCTCCGGAACAGCGCATCCGATTAGGCTCTGGTGCATGGCTGATCTGCGACTGGAAGAACTGAACGCGACGAACATCGTCGCCGCGAACACGTTGTCGCTGAAGCCCGGGCAGGAGCAGTTCATCGCTCCCATCACGTACGCGGCCGAGGCCTCGGTCGTCAATCCCGCGACCGCCTGGCAGCGCGTCGCGCTGAACGACGACCGCGTGGTCGGCTTCATCCACGGCAATTTCGACCCCGAGAACGTCCACGAGGAGTTCCGGGCCTGCATCTGGCGCATCAACGTCGACGCCGAGGCGCAGGGCAAGGGCGTCGGCCGGTTCCTCGCGCACGCGCTGGCGGAAGAGGCCAAGCGTCGCGGCTTCGACCGCATCACCGTGCTGTGGGAGTCCGGCGAGGGCGGCCCGGGCGAGTTCTTCCACCGGATCGGGTTCAAGGACGTGGGCGAGACCCAGTACGGCGACATCATCGGTGCGCTCGAACTGGCCGGCTGAGCCGGACCGGCCGGACGGGCCGCACCGGCCGGACGGGCCGGCCGAGGCGGTGCGGATGCCGCGCGGCGGCGGGTTCGTCGACGCCGTGCTCGCCGTGGTGTCGGAGATCCCGCCGGGCAGGGCGACGACGTACGGCGACGTCGCGGCGATGCTCGGCTCGCGCGGCGCGCGCGCCGTCGGCGGCGTCATGGCGCGGTACGGGCACACCGTGGCGTGGTGGCGGGTGATCCGCGCGGACGGCAGGCCGCCGGCGGGGCACGCCGAGGCCGCGCTCGCGCACTACGACGCCGAGGGGACCCCGATCAGGCTCGTCGCCGAAGATACCGACGGCTACCGCGTCGACCTGGCCTCATGCCGGTGGCGCGGCTGAACCGGGCGTCTCGGCGCCTGCCGGCGTCGCGTCGACCTCGGCGCGCGGTTCCTCGAGGCCGGCCGGCATCCGGATCGTGACGGTGGTGCCCGCGCTGCGCGGGCTGTCGAGGGCGACCCGGCCGTCCACGGCCTCGACCCGGTCCACGATGCCGAGCATGCCCGTGCCGTGGTCGAGCGCGGCACCGCCCACGCCGTTGTCGCGGATCACGAGGACGAGTTCACCGTCGTCGACGTATGCGCGCACCCATGCCCGGCTCGCGCGCGAGTGCTTCGCGACGTTCGCGAGCGATTCGGCGACGGCGAAGTACGCGGTCGACTCGATGAGTTCGGGCAGTCGCCCCTCGGGTTGCACGGCGACCTCGACCGGCACCGGGCACCGGCCCGCGAGTTCGGGCAGCGCGAGCACGAGTCCGCCCTGCGAGAGCAGGCTGGGGTGGATGCCCTGGGCGAGTTCGCGCAGTTCCTTCAGGCCCGAGTTGAGGGTCGCGATGGCCGCGTCGAGGTCGGCGGCGATCGCCTCCTGGCCGGCCTCGCGGGCCCGGTTCGCGGTGAACCTGAGGTTCATGCCGAGCGAGACCAGCTGCTGCTGCGCGCCGTCGTGGAGGTCGCGCTCGAGGTGGCGGCGCGCCTCGTCGCCCGCCTCGACGATGCGCTGGCGGGACTGGCGGACCTGGTCGAGCGTGCGCTCGATCTCGGAGCGCAGCCTGCCGTTGTCGACCGAGAGCCTGAGCGCGCTGGAGACCCCGTCGAGCAGTCGCATGTTGTCGGTGAGCACGCGGTCGTGCCGGATGAGCGCGATGGGCTTGCCAGACGGCGAGGCGACCGGCAGGATGCTGTGCCCGCGACCGGCCTCGGTCGAGTCGATCGGGCGCCCCGCGGCGTCGACGTAGCGCCCGCGTTCCTCCTCCCACCAGTACACGCGGACGGAGTCGTCGCGGAGGGCGCGCGCGAGCGACTGCGCCCAGATCCCGCGATCGGCGCCCTCGCGCGTGATCCGCATGAGGTCGGCGACCCGGGAGCGCATGTTGCGCGCGTGCGAGATGCCCGCGACGAAGCACACGGGCACGGAGGCCATCGCCACGAGCGAGACGGTCTCGACGGCGAGGTTCGGGGTCATCCCGGTCGCGTACCGGATGGTCTGGGTCGAGAGGGTGATCACCCAGGCCAGCAGCGCGATCGGCATGAGGAATGCGACGGTCCGCGCGGGGACGCTGCCGCGGACCCAGCGCAGCAGCAGCCGGATGGCGATCGCGATGGCGAGGCCGACGCCGACGACCCGGTAGCCGATGTCGACGACGGCGAACACCAGCGGCGCCTCGGCGATGCGGTACGGGTTGGGCACGCAGTCGCAGGGAACCGAGTCGGGACCGGCGAGCGCGAGCACGGTGAAGAAGTTCACCACGGTCGCGGTGAGCGCCGTCCCGGCGATGATGCGGTCGAATCTGCTGCCGAGCCCGCCGCGCGGATAGACCAGCACGAGGATCCCGGCGACGACCGCCCAGCCGAGGTCGACGCCGCGCAGGATCGGCCACAGCCAGCCGAGCTGTTCGATGACCGGGTAGAACGCCTGCGGGATCCAGAACAGCACGAAGAGGATCATGAGCCGGGCGGGCACCCGGCCCGGTCCGAGCGCCCAGGCCACGCCCGCGCACGCGGCGAAGACGAGCGGAACCATGGCGTGCACCGTCGTCCAGGCCAGTTCGGGGCGGAGGTCGACCGGGGTCGCCAGGTAGCCGGAGACCTCCATGAACAGGCTCAGCGCGACGACGGTCGCGATGACCGCGCTGCGACGTGCGATCCGTCCGCGGCGGCCGGGGGCCATCACTGCGCCGGACTCCTCATCGTTGGCCGAGGAGGGTCAGGACCGCGAGCACGCGGCGGTGGTGCTCGGGCGACTCCTCGAGGTCGAGCTTCTGCAGGATGCTGCGCACGTGGGTCTCGACGGTCTTGAGCCCGAGGAACAGGGTCTGCGCGATGCCGCCGTTCGAGTAGCCCTGCGCCATCAGCTCGAGCACGGATCGCTCGCGCTCGGTGAGCCGTGCGAGCGGGTCGTCGGCGCGCGTGCGCTGCACGAGTTGCTCGACGACCTCGGGGTCGACGACCGAGCCGCCGGATGCCACGGTCTGGACCGCGCGCACGAGGGTCTGCGGTTCCGAGACGCGTTCCTTCAGCAGGTACCCCGTGCCGCTGCCCGCGCCCATGACGCGCAGTGCGTACTCGGGGGTCGCGTACATCGACAGCAGCAGCACACCGAGCTCGTCGCCGTTCTGCCGGATGCGTTCGAGCGCGACGATGCCCTCGTCGCGATGCGTGGGGGGCATGCGGATGTCGAGGACCGCGACATCCGGTCGGAGGTCGGGGATCGCGGCGAGCAGTTCGTCGGCGGTGCCGACGGAGGCCACGACCTCGACGCCGCCCTCTTCGAGGACCTTCGCGATGCCCTCGCGGAGGAGCATCGCGTCATCCGCGATCGCCACCCGGAGCGCACGTTCCTCCGTGGCCTCGGTCATGATGACACCTCCGATCGAAGGCGTGCGACACCCCCGGACGTCCATGCGCCGCCTACCCGCGAGGATAGCGCGCATGCCGCCTGCGCCGGGGGTCCCCGTTGGGGGGACAGGGCCGTGCAGCGGATGGCGGGTCCGTGCCACGCTGTACCCCGGGGCCGGGCACCGCGAACCGCCCGGCCGGCCGAGGCGCGAGGTCCGCGCCGCCACCCGAGGAGCGACATGGCCCGCACGGAACCGCCCGCGTCATCCGCTGCCGCGACGACCACCGGGCGCCGCGTCCGCCTCGTCGTCGTCGGCGCCGACGAACGCGTCGACGAGGTCGTCGCACGCCATCCCGGCGCGAGCGAGTCCTTCAACCGGACCCTCCGCGTCGCGCTCGCGATGCGCGGCGGCGTGAGCCTGGCGGTGTGGATCGGCGGGGCGGTCGCCGAACTCGACCTGCTCCGTCGCATCCGCCTGTTCGACCTCGGTGACGAGACGCTCGCACTGGTGCCGGAGACGGCGGAGCGGCCGCTGTCCGAGCCCGTCCGGGCGCGGCTGCAGGCGTACGCGGAACTGCTCGACGCGGCGGGCTACGACCGCGTCGAGTTCGACCTGCTCGCGGGCGCGAGCGCCGGCGGCCTGAACGCGGTCGTCTACGCGGTCGCGCAGCGCGCGGGGACGGGCCTCGAGCGATTGCTCCGCACGTGGGGCCGGGTGGGCGGATTCTGGGGCCTGCTGCACCCGCCCGGACAACGGCGGATCCTCGGGCTCATGCAGGGCGAGGACTACTTCCGGGCCCAGACCTTCTTGGCGCTGCAGGAGATCTACGAGACCGAGGACCGGCACCCCGACCTCGTCGCGGAGTTCACCTCCGTCGACCTGTCGGCGACCGTCATCGACGGGGCCGACGAGTTCGAGGAGGGCGCGAACGAGGGCCGAGGGCACTTCCGTTTCGTCGGTAGCGACGACCACCCGCTCGACAACCGCGTGCCGGCTCGGGGCGCCCGCGGCACATCCGATGACGACGGCCGGCGCGAGGACGACCTCGTGAGCCTGTCCCGGATGGCGCTCGCCGCGCGGTCGACCTCGTCGCTGCCCGGGGGCTTCGAGCCCGCCCACGTGGACTCGTTCGGCGGCCGCGCCGGCACCGGCGACGAGGCTGAGGTGGCGGGCGGCCCGGGCATGCGGTTCGCGTTCGCCGCGCACCGCGAGCAGGCCGAGACGCCGTATCGCATCGTCGACGGCGCGGTCTTCGACAACGTGCCGATCGAGCGGGCGCTGCGTGCGGCGCGTTCGAGGGTCTCCGACCGGCGCGCGGACCGGGTCATGATGTTCCTCGACCCCGAGCCCGACCCGCCCGTCGGAGGACCGACGCGATGGGACCCGGACGCGTCGCGGTTCTTCCGCGCGGTCGCCTCCATGTTCCAGCGGCAGATGCGACGCGAGTCCGTCGCGGGCGAGGTCGCCGAACTCGAGCGGTTCAACGCGGCGCAGCAGATCGCGTCGGCGCGATTCGACAGCGCCGCGCCGCTCGTCGCGACCGCTCCGTGGACCGCCGAGGCCATCGGGCTGCGCCGCGACGCCTACCTGCGCGCCCTCGCGGCCGAACTCGCCGATCACCTCGCGGAGACCGTCTCGGCGCCGAGCCTGTGGCAGCTGCACTCGTCGCTGCCCTCCCGGCGCAGGTACCGGCCCATCCCCCTCGTTCGACTCGCCGGGCTCGCGGATGCCGCGGGGAAACGGTTCCGCGACGCGACGACGTCGGAGCGGGCGGCCCTGCTCCAGTCGCCGCTCGCGCTCGCCGACGCCGCGAACTGCGTGCTCGGCCTCGCTCGGGCGCTCGAGGCGATCCCCGCGGCGGCGGGGTCGCGACAGGGGTTCGCGTTCCGCGACGAGCGGAGGGCCGCGTACGCCGCCCTCACCGCCGCGATCGGTCGCCGCGACGAGCTCACCTCCGGCGTGCTCGAGGCGACCGATGCGTTCGCGCACGGGTCGCTCGCCGACCCGTCCGCCGCGGACCCGTCCGCCACGGACCTCGCCGCGTGGGTCGAACGTTGGGTCGCGGCATCCGTTCGGGTGCGCAACCGGGAGCACTGGGATGCGCTCGACCGCGCGGTGGCGCGGCTGCGCGTGGTCGCGCAGGGCGTCGAGCGCGACGTGGCTGCGGGCCGTCGGCCCCTCGACGAGGGGTGGGCGGGTTCGGCCTGGCGTCCGCTGGCGCAGGCGCCCCAGATGGCGGCGACCGACCTTCCGCCGCTCTACCACGCGGCCGGGATCCCGCCGGCGCTGTCGAACGTGCGGTACTGGCCGATCACGGTCGACGAGACGCCGGCCGTGCCCGAGCAGTTCAGCTCGCTCGTGGAGGACCGCAGGTTCTCGATCCTCGGACGCGTGGTGCGCCGTCCCGGCCTCAGCCCGGCGGAGGCCGCGACCGCCCTGGAGTCCGAGGCCGAGCCGCCGGCCCTGGACCGACAGTCCAAGCTCGCGGGGTACGGGTTCGGCAACTTCCTCGGCTTCCTCGCGCGCGACTGGCGCGTGAACGACTGGTGGTGGGGGCGCCTGGACGGCGCCGCGGGCATCGCCCGATTCTTCGCGTCGCTCGCGCCCGAGCAGGCACGGTCGACGGATGCCGCGGTGCGCCTGCTGCAGGACGCGGTGCTCGCCGAGGCCGACGACCCGCGGCTCGCGCACGAGCACCTCTCGCTGCTGGAGGCCGTACCGACGGGCACCGCGAGCCGGCCGGGCGAGGGGGGCGCCGAGGGGGTCGGCGAGGGCGTCGGCGAGGGCACCTCGGCCGTCCGGGACCCCGCGGCCGACCGGGACCCCGCGGCCGACCCGGATCCCGCGGCGGCGCGCCGAGCGCGCGTGCGCGCCGGCACGGACACGCTCGTGAACCTCGAGCCGTCCTACCGGTTCGCGATCGCGTCGCGCACGGCGCGCCTGCTCGACCGGGTCGTCGTGCAGCCCGTCAACCCGCTGACCCGCGTGTTCGCGCACGCGATCCTCGCCGTGCTGCGGCCCGTGCTCGTGGTCGTGCCCACGCTGTTCGACCCGCCGCGACTCGCGCTCGTCTCCGGGTTCGTCGCGGCGGTCGCATGGCTGCTCACGTGGGACGAGGTCCCGATCGAGTCGTGGTGGTGGTTCGCGGTCGCGGTCGCCTCCGCCGCGGTGGCGATCGCCGCGGTGGTCATCGGCGTCGCGAGTCGATTGCACCACTGGGCCGCCGTCGCGAAGGCCTCGGAGGAGCCGTGGCGCTCCCGGGCGACCGGTGCGCTGGGGCGAGCACGCGGGCCGGCGTGGTTCATGGGCGGCGTCGCGGTCGCGAGCGCGGTTCCGTTCTTCATCGCGATCGTCAGCGGCAACTTCCTGCTGATGGTCCTCTGCCTCGGCGTCATCGTCGTCCTGGGCGCGATCGCCGCCAGGCTGGCGACCACCGCTGCGCGTGCCCCCATCCCCGGGCGGCCCCGCCGCACCGTCGCGATGATCGCCGTGTTCGCGGTGTCCGGCGGGCTGCTGCCCGCGACCCAGCTCGCGTGGTCGTGGATCTCCGAGGATCCGCTGCCGAACGTGCTCGCGGTCCCCGAGGAGGCGAACTGGATCGTGCTCGCGGGCGGTGCGAGCGCGGTCGCGATCGCGTTGACGTTCGACTGGCTCGGCATCCGCTACCGGGCTCCGCTCGTCGGTCGCACGCGTCCGAAGCTCGCGTGGTACCGCCGGATCACCCTCGTGAACTGGCTGACCGTGACGTTCGCGTCGACCGGCGCCGGGCTGGCGGCCCTGTGGCTCGCCGCGGCGCTCACGACCGGGATCCAGCCGCTGCTGGCGGACACGATCGGCGCGACGGTGTTCGTGCTCGCCTGGGCGAACACGCTGTGGTGGATGCCGGAGGCGCTGCGGCGCCTGCCCGCGATGGACGACCGCGTCGATCGCGCACCGCTCGGCTGATGCGCCGGTGGGCCGCCGCACGCGATTCAGGACGATCGCGGGCTCTGTCGGCGTGTCGGCGGCCGACACGCCGACGGAACTCGAGATCGTCCTGAGCGGGCGGGGCGAGCGGATGCCGCAGTGCAGCGGATGCCGCGGGCTCGCGCCCGCGGCATCCGCTCGCTCGATCAGACCAGCGAGTCCCGCCAGGCCGCGTGCAGCGCCGCGAACCGGCCCGTACCCGAGATGAGCTCCTCGGGCGAGCCGTCCTCGACGATGCGGCCGTGCTCCATCACGAGCACGCGGTCCGCGATCGCGACGGTCGACAGGCGGTGCGCGATGATGACCGCGGTCCGGTCGGCGAGCAGCGTCTGCAGGCCCTCCTGCACGGCGCGTTCGCTCGGGATGTCGAGCGAACTGGTCGCCTCGTCGAGGATGAGCACGGCCGGGTCGGCGAGGAACGCGCGCGCGAACGAGATCAACTGCCGCTGGCCGGCCGAGACCCGCCCGCCGCGCTTGTTGACGTCGGTGTCGTAGCCGTTCGGCAGGCCCTCGATGAACTCGTGCGCACCGACCGCCTTCGCCGCCGCCACGATCTCGTCGAAGGATGCATCGGGCTTCCCGAGCGCGATGTTGTCGGCGACCGAGCCCGAGAACAGGTACGCCTCCTGTGTCACCATGACGATCGCCCGGCGCAGGTCCTTCGGGTGCAGCCGTCGCAGGTCGACGCCGTCGAGTTCGACGACCCCGTCGCTCGGGTCGTAGAAGCGCGAGATGAGCTTCGCGAGCGTCGACTTGCCCGCCCCGGTGGAGCCGACGAGCGCGACCGTCTGGCCGGCGGGGATGTCGAGGTCGAACCGCGGCAGCACGACGCGGTCGGCGGTGTAGGCGAACTCGACCGAGTCGAACCGCACCCGGCCGTCGGCGTTCCACAGGTCGACCGGCTTCGCCGGGTCGGGCACGCTCGGCTCCTCCTCGAGCACGCCCGAGATCTTCTCCAGGGCCGACGCAGCCGACTGGTAGGAGTTGTAGAACATCGACAGCTCCTCCATCGGGTCGAAGAAGCGCTTCGTGTAGAGCACCGCGGCCAGCAGCACGCCGACCTCGAGCGCGCCGTCGGCGACGCGGAACCCACCGACGAGCAGCACGGCAGCCACCGCGACGTACCCGAGGAAGGCGAGCGACGGGTTGTAGACCGCGAAGAGGCCCAGGGCGCGCGCGTTGACGTCGCGGTAGTCCTCGACGAGCTCGCCGAACACGCGCTCCCCGCGCCGCTCGGTGCGGAACGCCTGGACCGCACGGATGCCGGTCATGGTCTCGACGAACTGCACGATCAGCTTGGCGCTGGCGACCCGCGACCTGCGGAACAGCCGCTGCGAGCGCACCTGGAACCACCGCGTGAGCAGTGCGAGCGGCAGGATCGTGCCGAGCAGCAGCAGGCCCGAGTACCAGTCGAGCCAGACGAGCGCGATCGCGGTGAAGAGCATGTAGAGCACACCCTGCACGAGCTGGTTGATGCCCTCGTCCATGAGTTCCCGGATCGAGTCGAGGTCGCTCGTCTGGCGCGAGATGATGCGCCCGGACGTGTACGACTCGTGGAACTCGAGCGAGAGCTTCTGCGTGTGCAGGAACACCCGCGTCCGCAGGTCGATGAGCACGGCCTGGCTGGTGCGGGCGACGAGCCTGATGTACCACGCCATGAGGAAGGCCGCGACCGTGCCGGTGACCAGGTACGCCAGGCCGGCGAGCCCGATCGGCATCCAGTCCTGCGCGATCAGGGCCGGCAGGCCCTGGTCGATCCCGTAGGCGATGATCGCGGGCCCGGCGACCTGGGCGCCCGTCGAGACGACCACGACCGCCATCGTGAGCAGCAGCTGCGGGCGCAGCGGGCGCAGCAGCGAGCCGAGCAGGCGGCTGCTGCGTCGGCGGATCCAACGCGACTCGGCCTTGGTGTACTCGTCGCGTTCCTCGCCGCGGACTCCGGTCACGGTGTTCATCGGACCGCCTCCTCTCCCTGGGGTGCGGGCAGTTCGTCGTCGATGAGACCGCGCGTCTCCGTCCGCGCACGGCGCTCCTCGTCCTCGAGGCTCGAGAGCACGAACCGGTAGTGCTCGGATTCGCGCAGCAGCTCGGAGTGGGTGCCGACGGCGGTGATCCGCCCGCCCTCGAGCAGCGCGACGCGGTCGGCGAGCATGACGGTCGAGGGCCGGTGCGCGACGATGAGCGCGGTCGTGGATGCCAGCACGCTGCGCAGCTCAGCCTCGACCTTCGCCTCGGTCGCGACGTCGAGTGCCGACAGCGGGTCGTCGAGCACGAGCACCGCCGGGGCGGCGGCGACCGCGCGGGCGAGCGCCAATCGTTGCCGCTGCCCGCCCGAGAGGCTCATGCCCTCTTCGCCGACGGTCGTGTCGACGCCGTCGGGCAACCCGTAGGCGAACCCCGCCTGCGCGATGCGCAGCGCCTCGTCGAGTACGCGGGTCGCCTCGGCTGCGACGGCGGGGTCGGATGCCGCGTCGCCTGTGAGCTCCGGGCGCCCGAGCAGCACGTTCTCGCGGACCGACGCCGAGAACAGCGTCGCGTCCTCGAACGCCATCGCGATGTGGCGACGCAGTTCCTCGCGATCGAGCGCGCGGACGTCGACGCCGTCGAGTTCGACCGAGCCCGAGGTCACGTCGTAGAGCCGCGTGGTCAGGGCGGTCATCGTCGTCTTGCCGCACCCGGTGAGGCCGACCAGCGCCATCGTCTCGCCGGGCTCGAGCACGAGGTCGACGCCGTCGAGCAGGTCGCCGAATCGCTCGGGCGAGTCCTGGTAGCGGAAGTGGACGCCGCGGAAGGCGAGCTCGCCGCGCGGCCGTTCGAGGGAGACCGGGTGCTCCGGGTCGGTGATCTCGTTCTCGGAGTCCATGATGTCGAAGTACCGGTCGGTGGCGGTGCGCGCGTCGAGCGAGAACGCGAGCAGGAAGCCGATGGACTCGATCGGCCAGGCGAGCACGGCCGCCGTGGCGAAGAACGCGACGAGCTGGCCGACGCTCATCTGCCCCTGGGCCGCGAGTGCGACGCCGAGCACGAGGCAGATCGCGAGCGCGACCGCAGGGACGATGAGGATCCAGGCCCAGATGCCGGAGTCGAGCCGGGCCTTCTCGATCTCGGTCGAGCGCAGCTGCTCGGCGCGCGCGCGGAACGAGCTGAGCGCATGCGCGCCGCGCCCGAAGGCCTTGAGCACGCGGATGCCGTGCACCGACTCCTCGACGGCGGTCGCCAGGTCTCCGGACTGGTCCTGGCTGCGGCGGGACACCTCGGAGTATCGCCCTTCGAAGCGGTAGCCGACGATCCAGAGCGGGATGGAGCAGACGAGGAACACGAGGCCGAGCATCCAGTTCATCGAGATGAGGATGACGGCGCCGATGATGCTCACGAGCAGGTTGCCGATGAGCAGGACGAGGCCGAAGGCGAGCCAGCGTCGGATGAGCCCGAGGTCGCTGACGGCTCGCGAGAGCAGTTGGCCGCTCGGCCACCGGTCGTGGAAGCTGACCGGCAGGTCCTGCAGCTTGGCGTAGAGCGCGTCGCGCATGCGCGCCTCGACCCGCGTGGTCGGGCCGATCACGAGCCAGCGGCGCAGGGCGAACATGGCGGCCTCGGCCGTACCGAGCGCGAGGACGAGCAAGGAGAGCGGGAGGACCGCGGCCCGGTCGCCGCTCGCGAGCGGGCCGTCGACGATGGCTTCGAAGACGCGCGGGATGGTGAGCGCGATCGACTGCGCCACGAGGTACGCGAACATGCTCGCGATGATCATGGGCATCGCGGGCCCGACGTAGGCGCGCAGGCGCAGCAGCGCGCGCACGGTTCCGCGCCGGGGTCGAGGCGGGTGGAGCGTGGGATCGGTGGCGGTCACGCCGTGGTTCCTTCCGGGAGTGCGCGACGGGGCGCAGGACTGCGGACCGTCGTCGGGAGAACGCGAGGGGCGCGCTCGTCGGCGCGCGGAGCGCGGAGCGTGGGGCTCCGCGGAGAGATGCCGGATCGAGCCGGCGGACGGGACTTCGGCGCTAGTGCCGGGTCGCCGTGGCGGGCGCGTACGGCGGGACGAGCGCACCGAACGCCGCGACCGAATCGGCGGTGATACCGGTGTTCTGCATGTCGTCCTCCTACGTCGCGATCACAACCCGAGGCCGGCGGATCGTGTCCGCGCGGCCAGCCCTACAGCTTATTCCTGCGAGGACGCGTCTCGCAAGCCCGACACCACGGAGTACGCTGTCCGGATTCCGGCTCGCGCGGACGCGATCGCTTCACCGCGGGCCCGGCCCGGACACCCCGAGGAGGTCGCGTGGATGCGGCGCGCGCACTGGCGACGCGCTCGCGCGCGCGTGCGGGCGTGCTCGGGGGAATGCCGTCGTCGTCCTCCTGCTGACCGGCTTCCTCGGTACCGTGCTGGGCGTGCTGTCGTCGGCGCCCGCCTCGGGCGCTCGCAGCGCCATCGCCGCGGCCGGCGGCGCCGACGGCGCACTGCGCTGGCAGACCCCGCTCTCCGACGACGCCGGTGCCCAAGCGGATGCCGCGACGTCGGTGCTCGACCGATTCGTCGCGTCGCACGGCGCGACGTGGACCCGCACGGTCGTCACCCGCCCGGTGGATCGACACGTCGGACCGGACGCCGAACCCGCCGACCCCGTCGTTCTCATGGCCAACCCCGCTGCGCCCGCTCGATCGATCCTGGTCGACGGCACGTGGCCCGATGTCCCGGCCGCCGCGGGGGACGCTGCGGCGGTCGGCGCCGTTCCCGGAGCACTGCACGCGGACGCCGCGGCCGGGGCCGGGGTCGGGCCGGGAGACGTGCTCGAGCTCGACGGCATCCGGTGGTCGTCGTCGGAACCTGGGAAGCCACGGACCCGCGCGATCCCGCCTGGGCCGGTGACGCGATGATCGCCACGGGCACCGCGGACGGCGCGATCGGTCCGCTTCTGGTCGACGAGCCCGCACTGGTCGGAGCCGGCGCCCCGGCCACCGCTCGCTGGACCGCGACGGCGGGCTCCGCGGACGCCGACCCGGCGGAACTCTCCGCGCTGCGCGCGGACCTCCCGAGGGTCTCCCCCGCGCTCCGGAACGATCCCGCGTTCGACGCGCAGGGCCTCGTCGAGTCCGGTGGCCTGCCCGGCACGCTCGACCGCGTGGTCGGGGGCTCGAGGCGGCGGTCTCGCTCGCTCCGATGCCGATCCTGCTGCTCGGCGCCGCAGGACTCCTCGCACTCGTCCGCCTGGCCTCGCTGCTCGCCGTGCAGCGGCGTCGCGAGCACGTCCTGATGCTCGCGCGCGGCGCATCGGCGACGTCGCTCGCCCGCTCGGCCGCGATCGAGGGGTTCGCGGTCGCCGTTCCGGCGGCACTGGTCGGAGGCGGACTCGCGTTCCCGGCGCTCGCGACGCTCGCCCCGTCCACGCCGGCGGCAGTTCCTCGGCATCAGCGGCGGCCGCCGTGCTCGCGACCGTCCTGGCGCTCGCCGGCACGACGTGGGCCGACGCCCGGAGGCCGGTGGTGCGCGGCGCCGCCGACGAGACCGGGCGCGCGCGCCGGACCGTCGGTGCGGGCGTGCTCGTGGTGCTGGTCGTGCTCGCAGGTATCTCGCTTCAGCAGTTCCGACTCGCCGCCGCGTCGGCCTCGCCGTCATCCGGAGTCGGCCTGGACCCGATCGCGGCGCTCTCCCCCGTGCTCACCCTGCTCGCACTCGCGGTCGCCGGCGTGGCCCTGACCGGACCCGTCATGCGGGTCCTCGAACGTCGCACGTCCGCCGGCGCCGGCCTCGTCCCGTCCCGCCCGTCACGGCAGCTCGCGCGCAGGGCCCCCGTCTACGCCTCGGCGCTGCTGGTGCTCGCGTTCGCCACCGGCGGGCTCGTGCTCGCCGCATCGGTCGACGGCTCCTGGCGAGCGATCGACGGCGCAGCGGCCGCCGCCGCGGTCGGCGGCGACGCGCGCGTCGCCGTCGACGGCCCCGCGGTCACGGACGACCGTGCGGTCGGAACGGCCTCGGCGTCCACGACCGCGGATCCCGACGGCGCAGCGGCCGCCGCCCGTGTTCCGCGGCGAGGCGCGCATCGGTTCCGAGCCCGTCGACGTGCTGGCCATCCCGGTGGGCGATCTCCCGGCGGCCGCGCCCGGAGCGGGATCCGTGCTCAGCGCGGCGGTCCTCGATGCGCTCGGCGACGGCCCTCGCGGTGCGGCGCTCGAGGCGGGCCACCCGGTGCGCCTCGAGGTGTCGGTGACCGACCCGTCCGGTCCACGGCCCGGGCCGGCCCCGGCACGGCTGCACCCGCCGCGTCGCTGACGGTCTGGGTGCAGGGACCCGACGGTGTCGCGGTGCGGCACTCCGCGGGCGAGGTCGCACCCGGCGCGCCCACGACGGTCGAGACCTCGGCCATCCCGACCCCGGGCACGACGTTGCTCGGCGTCGAGGCGCAGCTGATCGGCACCGGCACCCTCGGGGTCGACGTCTCGATCGTCGGCACCGGTCTCGCTGGGACGGTCGAGGTGACCAGCCGCGAGCCGTCGGCGCGGGTGCCCGCGGTCGCCGCGGGCACTCCGCTGCCCGTGCTCGTCGACCGGCGACTTTCCGATCGCATCGCCGCCGTCCCGGGCGACGAGTTCGAGGTGCGCCTGCGGACCGGCGGCGCCGAGGCGACCGCACGGGTCGTCGTCGTCGTCGACGTCGTCCCGGCCGTGGAGCCCGGGGTCCTCATCGACCTCGGCGCGCTGACCGCGGCCGCGTTCGCAGACGGCGCCGGCGTGCCGGAGCCCACCGAGGTGTGGCTGTCGGGCGAGCGCGCCTCCGACGCCGCGAACGCGCTCGCCGGCACGCCCGGGTTCGGGACCGCGGTGCAGTCGCGCGACGCGGCATCCGGTTCCGACATCGTGCAGTCGGCCGTCACTGCGGTGTGGCTCGGGGCGATCGGCGCGGCGTTGTTCGCGCTCGTGGCGCTCGCCGGACTGGCGTCGGCTTCGGCGAGCACCCGTTCCGGCGAGGTCGCGGTCCTCCGGGCACTCGGTGCGACCGCCCGCATGCAGTCGCACGCTCGCAGGGACGAGCTCGTCGGACTCTCGGCGACCGCCGTCGTACTCGGCACGGCGATCGGCCTGCTCGTCGCGTGGCTCACCTCTGCCGACCTCGCACTCGCCGCGACACCCGACGCCGCGGCCGGGCTCGACGCCGTGCTCTCGCCGGCGTGGGTTCCGCTCGCCGTCGCGCTCGCCGGCCTCGCCGCCGGGTGTCTCATCATCGCGAGCGACGCCGCGCGCTCGGCCGCCGCACGCGCGTCGACCGCATTGCCCGGACAGGACGACGACTGACCCGATCGCGCACCGGCTCGGCTGGACTCCTGCTGCGACAGGTCGCCGCAGCGCCTCTGCCGTCGGTCCTGCTCGCCGCGCTCGTCTGCGTGGCCGCGCTGCTCGCGGTCGCAGCACCGCGTGCCGTCGCCGCCGTCCACACGCAGGCCCTGGCCGAACGCCTCGCCGAGCATCCGGCGTCGGAGCTCGACCTGA
Organism: Agromyces marinus; assembly: GCF_021442325.1. Lineage (NCBI taxonomy): Bacteria > Bacillati > Actinomycetota > Actinomycetes > Micrococcales > Microbacteriaceae > Agromyces > Agromyces marinus. The sequence continues at coordinate 2,434,570 of NZ_CP087879.1, forward strand.
CCACGACGACCCGCTTCGGCCCGGACCCCGGCCCGTCGACCCGCGGAACGACACTCCCAGACGACGTCGAGGCCGTCTGGGGCGGGCAGGAGGAGCGGATGGCCGACATCCGGGCCCTGCTCCCCGAGCCGCTTCGCGGTGCCACCGGCGACCCGATCTCGGTCGCCGTCGCCGGCCCGGTGAAGGCGAGCATCCCGAGTGCCGGGCCGGGCTCGCCGGTGTACCGCATCCAGCCCGGGTTCGATCCGCGCATGCGCGACCACCTCGAGCTCGTGGAGGGCGCCTGGCCGGCGCCGCTTCCCGGCCCGGTCCAGCAGTCGTTCGACGGGCCGATCGAGATCGTGCTCGCCGAATCCGCGGCGGGGTCGCTCGACTGGAGGCCCGGTGAGGTGCGCGTCGCGGAGTACCCGAACGGGGCACTCGACGTCCGGCTCTCGGGCACGGTGCGCGCCGCCGACGCGGACGACGGATTCTGGACGCACCTGCCCACCGCCCTGCGCGCGTCGGTCGTCGACAACGGCATCTCGCCGCCCGAGTACACCGCCGTCGCCTGGTTCGATCCGGCGTCCTGGCCGGCGTTCGCGCCGCAGGCGCTCGCGCTCGAGATGAGCGCATGGATCCCGATCGACACCCGGGCCGTGACCGCTGAGGACGCACCCGAGCTCGCGACGCAGCTCGGCGAGGTCGCGAGCGCCTCGTTCGCGCTCGGGCGCGGACAGTGGATCGAGGTCGAGCTGCCGGACGCGCCGCCCGGCTCCTTCCAGCCGTACGCGGCGATCGCGACCGTCGGCCAGGTCGCGTTCTCGAGCGGCATGCGCGACACCCTCGATGCTGCGGTCGCATCCGCGGCCGCGGTCGACGCCGTGCTCGCCATGATCGCGTCGGGTCCGATCGGCGTTGCGATCGCGGTCGTCGTCCTCGGCGCACGGGTCGTCTTCGAACGTCGGCGCGGAGGCCTCGAGCTGGCGGCCGCCCGCGGCGCCTCGCCCGCCAGGCTGCGCGGCGGCCTGCTCGCGGAGGGGCTCGCGGTCGGTATCCCCGCGTCAGGGATCGGGGCACTGCTCGCGGTGTCGGCCACCCCCGGCGCCTCGGGGGAGCACGGGTGGTGGATCGCCGTGCTGTTCGCCCTCGCACCGGCCGCGCTCCTCGTCGCTCGCGCGTCAGAACTCAGCCCGCTCCGGCGAGCGCGGGCCGACCTCGACGCTTCGGGCGGGCGGATCCGGGTCGTCGTCGAGGCGATCGTCATCCTGGTGGCGGCCGCCTCGTGCGCCCTCCTCCTGCAGCGTGCGGCGTCGGGCGCGGCGCCCACCGGCATCGATCCGCTGACCGCGGCCGCGCCCCTGCTGCTCGCCCTCGCGGCATGCGTGCTCGTGCTGCGGGCCTACCCGATCCCGCTGACGTTCCTCGTCGGGCGCATGGCGCGGCGCACCGGCCTCGTGCCGTTCCTCGGCGCGGCGCGAGCGCTGCGCGATCCGGCAGCGGGACTCGTGCCGGTGCTCGCCGTCGTGGTTGGCACGTCGGTCGCGGTCGCATCGACCGTGGTGCTCTCCACGCTCGACCACGGGATCCGGGCCACGAGCGAGCATCGCATCGGCGCCGATGTCGTGATCGCCGGCGGGCCGCTCACCGGCGATCAACTCGAGGCGATGTCCGCAACCGACGGCGTGGCGGCGCTCGCGCCGGTCTACGCCACGACCCCCCGTCGTCGAACTCCACGACGGTCGCGCGCAGGTCGGCGCTCCCGCCGTCAGCCCTGCGGGCGGGGGAACTGGTCCTGGAGGGTCGGGGCGACGAGCGGATGGCGTCGCAGTTCGCCGGGTCGCGGGCCCGCCCCGGAAACATCCGGCGGGGTGATGCCGAGTTCGAAGGCGGGCGAGTCAGCGAGTACGCGCAGGTCGCGGGATCCAGCGTCCACAAACCGCGGGTCGGCGGTGACCGAGTGCCGGTCGTGTCCGCGCTCGTGCCACGCGTCGTCGAGCGGCTGGGTCAGCTCGTACCGGACCGCGCCGTCGACGTCCGTCGTCTTCACGCCGTTCGCGGCGCGCACCGCCCCCGTGACGGGCCGCCCGTCCCAGAACAGGTTCAGGTCGCTCAGGATCGTGTAGTTGCGCACGTCGCGGTCGCCCTCGGTGCCCATGAAGCCAGGCGAGCCGTCGCCCACGACGATGTTGCGTTCGAACGTGAAGGAGACGTGGCTCTCGGGCCGCGTGATCGAGACCTGCCCGTGGCCGCCGTAGGCCCATACGTTGTTCCGGATCGTGACTTCGCGGCCGTAGTGGTGGTGGTACGCCTGGCTCGACACGTCGTGCACGACGTTGCCCTCGATCACGACGTAGGAGGATCCCTCGTCGAGGTAGATGCCCCAGCCGCCGTAGTTCGCGCACTGCACGTCGTGGATATGGTTGCCGAGCACGACCGTGCCGGGCGCGATCCCGAGCAGGTACACGCCGCCCATGTCGTTGAGCAGGCCCTGCCCGAGGTCGAAGACGTGGTTGCCCTCGATGCGGTTGCCCTGCGACGGGCTGTCGAGATAGTCCCACATCCAGCCGACCGAGATGCCGGTGTAGAAGAAGTCGCTGATTCGGTTGTGGGCGATGACGTTGTGCGAGCCGTGCTGGAAGAGCACGGCCACGCAGCTCGGATAGACCCGGCCGCCGCGGGTGATCTCGCAGTCGCTGACCTCGTTGGCGGAGTTGAACGCCTCCGAGGATGCGTCGACCGACCCGCCCGAGCGGATGGCGCCCGCACCGAGGTCGTCGAATCGCACGCCGCTGACGAGATTGCCGCGGCATCCGTCGCCGAACGAGACCCCGTAGCCGCCGACGCGCTCGACGGCGCCGCCGATGATCGCGCACGAGCGGGCGTAGGTGAACTGCACGGCGGCGGGGACCGTGCTCGCGGCCTGAACGTCGGCCGCGAATCGGCCGTCGGCCGGCAGCATCGGGTCCTCTCGGACCCCGAACGGCGGCACGGCCGCGGGCACCTCGTCGAAGTCGGCCTCGAGGAAGCGCACGCCCTCGAAGCGGATCCCCCGCACGGGCTTCTCGGGCGTGCCGGTCGCCCGGACGAACACGTCGAGCACCGGCATCCGCACCTCGAGGGTTGCGACATCTTCGCCGTCCCTCGGCGCGTACCTGATCACGGACCCGCCCTCGGCGCCGGCGTCGAGGTACCACTCGCCCGCGACCTGCCCGAACGCCTCGCCGACGTTGTCGAGGTAGTAGCGGGCGAAGTCGTTCGCAGCGTCATCGCGCAGCGCGAAGATGCTGCGCAGGCTGCTGACGATCTCGCGGCGCTCGGGGTCGATCGAGCGGATCGGCATCCGTTCCTGCACCCAGTAGTGCGGGACCACGACTTCGACCGCGGTCTCGTCGACCAGGTCGGGGAGGTCGCCCTCTCGGTAGCGGAACCGGTCCGCGCCGTCGAACAGGGTGCCGACGAAGCTTCCGTTCGGGTCGAGGCCCTCCTGCTCCTCGATCCGCAGGAACCCGTCGCGCGGGTGGCGCGGGCGGGGCGCGCGGCGGCCGTCGACGTACAGGCACCGGCCCTGCGCGCGCGGAGCGGGTGCGGCGAAGGCCGGCACGGTGTCGGCGCCGGCGGACTCGGTCCATCCGTCGATGCGGACCGACCCGCGCAACACCGGTGGCTCAGAGGGGTCGAGAGCTGCGAATGTCGTGAACGAATCGCCGGGTCCGAGTTCGAGGGTCTCCCGTACCGGGTACTCGCCCCCGGACATCCACACGACCGCCAGCTGGCCCGGCGCGCGGCGGCCGCGGACGAGTCGCATCGCCGTCTCGAGGTCGCGCGCCGGGTATCCGTGGGAGCCGTCGGCGAACGGGGATCCGTCGGGGCTGACATACACCTCGATACGGTCGGTCGACACGGCTATCCCTTCGTCGCGCCCGCCGTCACACCCGCGGTGATCTGGCGCTGGAAGATGATGTAGACCACCACGAGCGGCAGCACCACGAGCAGGATCCCGGCCAGGTAGGTCGGAATGTTGTCCGGGTACTGGCCGCGCAGGGCACTCACGCCGACCATGACCGTGCGGTTCTCGGGCGACTGCATGATCAGCAGCGCGATCAGGATGTCGTTCCAGCAGAACAGTGCGTTGAGGATGCCCATCGACAGCAGCGCCGGTCGGCCGAGCGGCAGCATGATCCGTCGCCACACGCCGAACAAGCCGTTGCCGTCGACGCGCGCGGCCTCGGTGATCTCCTTCGGGATCCCCGAATAGAAGGCGGTCATGAAGAACACCGTGAACGGCAGGAACTGCGAGACGTACGCCGCGATGAGTCCCGCGTAGGAGTCCATGATCCCGATGTCGCTGAGCACCTTGATGACCGGCACCATGATGACCTGGAAGGGGATCATCATGGTCGCGAGGATGATGAGGAACGTCACCCGGCTGCCGCGGAAGGTCAGGTGGCTGAGCGAGTACCCCGCCATCGAGGCCAGGAGCAGGATGAGCGCGACCGATATCACCGTGACGATGATCGAGTTGAGGTAGTACCGGCCCATGTCGGCCTGCACCCACGCGTCGACGTAGTTCGAGAACATCAACTCAGTCGTCGGGCCGAGTCGGTCGAGCACGTACTCGCGCCGGGACTTGAGCGAGATGTTGACCGCGTACACCATCGGATAGATGGTCGCGACGGCCAGGAGCATCATCGGGATCGCGAGGATCCAGCGCCCGAGCTTCTCCTTGCGCATCATGCCTCCTTGGTGGCGTGGCGCAGCACGCGGATCTGGATGAGGCCGATCACGAGGACCAGCAGGAGCAGGAAGACGGATGCCGCCGACGCGAGCGCCGGCCGGGCCTCGCCATTGAGCTTCCAGATGAGGAACTCCGGCAGGTAGGACGCCGTTCCGGGGCCGCCCGCGGTCATGGTGTACAGCAGGCCGAACAGCCCGGTGAGCATGCCGATCGTCGTGGTGACGAAGACAAAGGTGATCGTCTGCGAGAGCCCGGGAATGATCACGTGGACGATCGTCTGGCGCAGGTTCGCGCCGTCGATCCGGGCCGCCTCGAGGAGTTGGGTGTCGAGCGTGGAAAGTCCCGCGAGGAAGATCACCATGGCCATGCCGAAGGTGGCCCAGACGTGGACGCCGAGCACGCTCGGCAGGGCCGTGAGCGTCTGCCCGAGCCAATCGACCGTGGGCAGGCCGATGCTCGACGCTACGCCGTTGAGCGGGCCGTTGGCAGCGAGCACGATGTTGAAGATCGCACCGATGATGATCGGCGAGAGGACGACCGGGAGGAAGTAGACGCTGCGGTAGAACCGGTGACCGGGAACCTTGAGGAAGATGAAGGTCGCCAGCAGGCCAGCGACGAGGACCTCGATGGGCACGAACAAGAGCACCACCAGCACGTTCCGGGCGGATGCCAGGAAGCGCTCGTCCTCGAGGAGCGTGAGGTAGTTCTGGAAGCCGACGAAGACTCCGTTGAGCTCACGATCGCCCGTGAACGAGAAGTTGATGCCGAGCAGGAGCGGGTAGATCCGGAAGACGCCGAGGATCGCGAGGACCGGGAGGACCATCAGGAACGGAACGATGCGCTCGAGGGTCCAGCGCCGTCTCGGGGCGCGGTCGATACGGGTTCGGCCCGGAGCCCGATCCGCGAGGACCAGGCTCCGGGTCGAGGAGGTGTCGAGGGACATGTCAGCCTTCGCTTGCCGCCAGCTGACCGGCTGCGTCGTCGACCGTGACCTCGTTGATCAGCAGCTCCTGTCCGAGGCGGTGGAGCAGGTCGAGCGTCTCGCCCGACAGTGCCGTATGGAGGAGCGGCTTCGATCCGGGCAGCTCGCTCACGATGTCCTGGGCTGACTGAATGTCGGTGTCGAGCTCGATCGTCGTGTCGGAGGTGATCTGGCCACCTGCGAGGGAGTAGGCCGAGAGCGCGTCATGGTCGACGGTCGCACGGATCCAGTCCACGCCGAGGTCGAACTTGTCCTCGTTCAGGATGCCGTATCCGATGCCGCCCTCGGCGGGGAGCGCCAGGGTCGTGCCGTCGTTGACGGTGACGGGCATCATGAAGCCGAGGTCCTCGCCGAGGAACTCGTCGAACTGCTTCCAGTGCGCGATCCCGCTCGTGAGGCCGATGACCATGGCGGCCTGGCCGCCCGAGAAGAGGTCGAACGAGTCGTTGAACATGGCGGTCGAGTTCGCGCCGGCGTTGTACCAGCCGTCCTCGGAGGTCTGCTGCCAGAGCTCGAGGACCTGGCGGGCGTGCTCGCCCTCCCAATCGCGCTCTCCGTCGATCCAGGCGTCGTACTCCTCTGGCGTGAAGACGCCCGACGCGAATCCGGAGAGGAAGAACTCGATGCCGAGGCCCTCCTTGTTGCCGAGCGCGAAGCACGACACGTCGGTCTCGGCGAGGATCGACTCGCACGCCGTCGTGAGCTCGTCCCAGGTCGTCGGCGGGTTCTCGGCGTCGAGGCCGGCCTGCTCGAAGATGGCCTTGTTGTAGTAGATCGGGAAGCCCTGGAGGAACATCGGGGCGGAGTAGGTCTCGCCGCCGGCTTGGAACGCCGGCCAGCCCGCGAGGGTCTCCTCGAGGTCGGCGAGTTCCTCGGTGACGGGGAAAAGCATGTCGGCCCGCGATGCGAGCTGCGTGCCACCGTTGAACAGCGCCAGGTCGGGCGCTGTGCCCGCCTCGATCGCACTGCCGAGCAGCGTGTAGTACTGATCGAACGGCTGAGCGACGATCTCGACCTCGACATCGGGGTGCTTCTCGTTGAACGCCGCGATGACGTCGGTCTGGAAGGACTCGGCCGCCTCGTCGGAGTTGCCCCAGTTCCAAATGACGAGTTCGCCCGACTCCGCGCCACCGGAACTGCTGCCCGTGGTCGGCGCGGCACCGCCGCAACCCGTAAGTGCCAGCGCCGCGACCGCGCCGACGGCGACCGTGGTCATGATCCGCTTCATTGCGTTACCTCTCGTCCGTGATGGGAATGCCGGGCCCGCTGCAGGGGTCTGATGCTCGGCGTACTCTTGGTGGAGTAAATGTACTACGTATCATGTCGTACCGCAATTGAACCGGTTGACCTGAACGCCACGTCGCTCGGGGCGCGTCCAGGCACGGTGACGGGCGGGCCGTGGTTGCCCACGACCCTCGCCCGCGACGAAACGGTGCGGGCGCGCCTGCCGCGTCAGCGCACGCGCACCGACAGGCAGGTGACGCAGCCCTCGAGCTTCTCGAACTCGCTGACATCGACCGTGACGACCCGGTATCCGAGTCCGGAGACGAGCTCTGCGGACTTCGGGGCGGATGCCGACATGAGCAGCGTCTCGTCCGAGAGGACGACGACGGCGACGCCCTCGGGCTCCGGCACCTCGAGGAAGCGGGGGAACAGGCTCGTGGAGCCGACCAGGTCGGGGTGGCCGATCACCGTGCCGTCGGGGAGCGCCGTGACCGTGCTCTTCAGGTGCAGGGCCTTCGTGACGGGAACGGCCACGACGGTGTAGCCGAGCGGTGAGAGGATGCCGCGGAGCTGGCGGATCGCCTCGGCGTTGGTCCGACCGGACGCGCCGACGTACACGGTCTCGCCGACCTTCAGGACGTCGCCGCCGTCGAGCGTTCCGGGCGCGGCGATGCGTGCGACCGAGATGCCGGGCAGTGCCCGCACGGTCCGTTCGACGGCCTCCACCTCTGCCGCGCGCGATTCGGCGCCCGGGTTCGCGATGACCGCCGTGTCGCCGAAGAAGACGACCGTGTCCTCGATGAACACCGAATCGGGAAGGCCGGGGGCCGCATCGACCTCGAGCGTCTCCCACCCCTCGGCGACGAGCGCCGCGCAGTAGTCGTCCCACTGCTCGTCGGCCTTCGCCTGGTCGATCGGACGGCGTTCGACGTGGGTGAGCACGGCTTCGTCGAGGTTCGAGGCAGGGATCCGCACGAGCGCGACGCGACGCGCTCGGCGCCGGGGTCGCCGCTCCAGGACCCGCGCGTAGACGCGCGGGGCGACGAACACCTCGGCGAGCACCGCCGCCACGATGAAGGCCAGGTTGATCCCGAGCACGCTGGAGAGCACGAGCGAGTACACCTGACCGGTCATCGGCACGGCGCTCAGCGCGACGTTCACGCTCGCCGCGAGCAGCGTGGCGAGCACCGCGGAGGTGAGCCCGACGGGCAGCGCGAGGAACCAGGCGCGCAGGGCGCCCACCGCGTGGCCGATGGAGAGCAGCCCGAGCAGCACGAGGGCGGCGAGCGCGAAGAACGGCACCGCCTGCCCGAGCACGACCGGGTTCTGCTCGCGGGCGACGAAGTTCGCGAGCACGCCGGCCGCGAACGCGATGAGCGCGACCGCCCCGGCCGAGACCAGCGCCGCACCCGAACGGCGTGCCACCGTGGCCTGCGCGGGGTGGTGTGCCGACGGGGCGGGAGGCTGGGTCGCAGGGGGCGTCATGCGCACGAGCCTATCGGCCGTGCGGGTCGGTCCCCGCCCTCGGCCGCCCCGTCGGCACGGCCTCAGCGGGCCGCGTCGAGGCGTGCAGCGGCGAGCCGCTCGGCCGCGTCGAGGGTCGTCATGCCTGCCCGGTCGGCCTCCCGGTGCACGGCCGCGACGACATCGCCGATGCCCGCGATCCTGCGGTCGAGTTCGTCCTGTCCGATGCCCGGCGTCGAGGCGAGGTCGAGGTAGACCACGCCGCCCGCGTTCACCACGAAGTCCGGGGCCCAGGCGATGCCGCGGCCGCGGAGCAGCCGAGCGACCTCCCGCTCGGCGAGCTGGTTGTTCGCGGCTCCGACGACGGCCCGCACGCGCAGCTCGTCGACGACCTCGGGGGTCAGCACGCCGCCCAGCCCGCACGGCACGAAGACGTCGGCGTCGACCCGGTGCACCTCATCCGGGTCGACCCAGTCCGCCCCGAGTTCATCGGCGAGGGCGCGCTTGGACTCCTGCACGTCGGCGACGGTGAGTCGTGCGCCGCCCGCCGCCAGTGCGCGCGCGAGGCGCCCGCCGACCTGCCCGAGGCCCGAGATCGCGAAGTGGCGGCCGGCGACGTCGCTCGAGCCGAAGACGTGCTCGAGGGTCGCGAGGATCCCGGCGTGCACGCCGGCGGCCGTGGCATCCGCCGGCTCGCCCACGCCGCCCTGGTCGGCGGGCAGGCCGCACACGTGCTCGGTCCGCTCGTGGACCGCGGCCATGAGCTCGGCGCTCGTGCCCACGTCTTCCGCCGTCATGTAGGCGCCGCCGAGCGACTCGACGGCGTCGCCGAGGTCGAGCATCGCGTCGCGGCGGCGCGCTTCGTCGAGCGTCTCGCCGGCCGGGATGCAGACCACCGACTTCCCGCCGCCGCGGGCGAGGCCGGCGGCGGCGTTCTTCAGCGTCATCGCCTGCGAGAGCCGCAGGGCGTCGGCGAGCGCGTCGGTCCAGTGCTCGTACTGCCACACGCGCGCGCCGCCGAGCGCCTGGCCGAGCACGGTCGAGTGCACGGCGACGATGATGGTGAGCCCGGAACGGGGGCCGCGCGTGATGAGCACGCGCTCGTGGTCGGGGGCGTCGAGGGGAAGTGCGGCGTGGACCCCGGGGGTCGGTGCAGGGGCCGGGGCGTGGGTGATCGACATCGATCGGTTCTCCTTGTTCATCGCCTTGTGGGCGTGGCTGTGCGAGCGCTTCGTGGGCGCCCTCAGCACAAGGGTACCGCCGGGGCGATGCCCTCCGGCATCAGTGGAAGAAGTGCCGCTCCCCCGTGAAGTACATCGTGACGCCCGCGGCCTTCGCGGCCGCGACGACCTCTTCGTCGCGGACGGAACCGCCGGGCTGGACCACCGCTCGCACGCCCGCGTCGAGGAGGATCTGCAGGCCGTCGGCGAAGGGGAAGAACGCGTCGGATGCCGCGACCGAGCCGTTCGCGCGGTCGCCCGCTCGCTCCACCGCGAGCCGGCACGAGTCCACGCGGTTGACCTGGCCCATGCCGACCCCGACCGAGGCGCCGTCGGCCGCGAGCAGGATGCCGTTGGACTTCACGGCGCGGCACGCGCGCCAGGCGAACTCGAGGTCGGCGAGCGTCGCCTGGTCGACGGCGTCGCCTGCGGCGAGTGTCCAGGCGGATGCCGGCGCGAACGCGCGGTCGGCCTGCTGCATGAGCAGCCCGCCCGAGACCTGCCGGATCTCGACGGTCGGGGGCTCGAAGCCCTCGGGGAGCTCGAGCAGGCGGAGGTTCTTCTTCTGCGTGAGGATCTCGACGGCGTCGGGCTCGAAGCCGGGCGCGACGAGCACCTCGGTGAAGATGCCGGCGACCGTCTCGGCCATCGCGCGGGTGACGGTGCGGTTGGCGGCGATGACGCCGCCGAAGGCGGAGACGGGGTCGCACTCGTGCGCGCGGCGGTGCGCGTCGGCGATCGGGTCGGCCGCAGCGGATGCCGCGACGGCGATGCCGCACGGATTGGCGTGCTTGATGATCGCCACGGCCGGCGCGGCGAAGTCGTACGCGGCCCGCACGGCGGCATCCGCGTCGACGTAGTTGTTGTACGACATCTCCTTGCCGTGCAGCTGCCGCGCCTGGGCGATGCCGGGCCGGCCGCCGAGGCTCGAGTAGCGGGCCGCCTTCTGGTGCGAGTTCTCGCCGTAGCGCAGGTCGGCGTCCTTGCTCCACGCGGCGCCGGCCCAGGCGGGGAACGGCGACTCGTCGACGGGCTGGTCGGGTGCGATGCTGCTGCCGATCCACGAGGCGACCGCGATGTCGTAGGTCGCCGTGTGGCGGAACGCCTCGCGCGCGAGTTCGCGGCGCTGCGCGAGGGTGGTCCCTCCGCCGCGCACGGCCGCGACGAGTTCGTCGTAGCGGGCGGGCGACACGACGACCGCGACGTTCGCGTGGTTCTTCGCCGACGCGCGCACCATGGCGGGCCCGCCGATGTCGATCTGCTCGACGATCTGCTCGGGCGCCGCGCCCGAGGCGACGGTCTCGACGAACGGGTAGAGGTTCACGACGACGAGCTCGAAGGGGTCGATCGCGAGGCCGGCGAGCTCGCGCTCGTGGTGCTCGAGCCTGAGGTCGGCGAGCAGGCCCGAGTGCACGGCCGGGTGCAGCGTGCGCACGCGCCCGTCGAGGTGCTCCGGGTAACCGGTGACGTCGGCGATCTGGGTGACGGGCAGCCCGGCGGCGGCGATGGCCTTCGACGTGCCGCCCGTCGAGACGATCTCGACGCCGCTTTCGACGAGCGCGGCCGCCAGGTCGACGAGTCCGGTCTTGTCGCTCACGGCGATGAGCGCGCGACGCACGGGGACGAGGTCGCGTTCGCGGTAGAGGCTCGGGTCGATTGCGGCGCCGCTCATGATCGGCTGAGCTCCTTCAGGTCGAGGTGGGAGTTGGCGATGTCGAGGACGGCCTGGATGAGCAGGCGCCGCTCGACGGGCTTGATGCGGTCGTGCAGCGTCGACTCGGTGTCGCCCGGCAGCACGGGCACGCGCTCCTGCGCGATGATCGGCCCGCCGTCGACGGAGTTGTCGACGACGATGAGGCTCGCACCGGTCTCGGTGACGCCTGCGGCGAGCGCGTCGCGCACGCCGTGCGCGCCGGGGAACTCGGGCAGGTAGGCGGGGTGCGTGTTGATGAGGTGCGGGCTGAACGCGTCGACGACGGCCGGTGGAACGAGCCGCATGAGTCCGGAGAGGACCACGAGGTCGGGTTCCCAGGCGCGCACGTGCTCGATGAGGGCGTCGCCCCATGCCTCGCGCGAGTCGTACGCGGTGAAGGGGACGGTGAACGCCGGGACCCCGAACTCCTCGCCGAGCGCCAGTCCCTCGCAGTCGCGGTCGGCGCCGATGGCGACGACGCGGGCGGGGAACTCGGCGTCCTCCGACGCCTCGAGCAGCGCACGGAGGTTCGATCCCGTGCCGGAGATCAGCACGACGAGCTTCTGCACCCTACGAGGGTACCCGCATGCGCGCCTACGGATGACGCACGACGAGTTCGTCCTCGTCCGGCACGAGCACCTCGGTCTGCTCGTTCAGCGTCTCGCCCCGGAAGAAGCCCCGCGAGGCCGGGAACACGGCCCAGACGACCATGAGGACGGCGCCGAGTGCGAGCGAGCCGACTCCGACGACGAACACGCCGCCGATGCCGAACAGCACGGTGTAGCCGTAGTCGGGATCGAGCATGTCGATGACCGAGAAGACGAACGCCGCTGCGAGCAGCAGCGCGCCGATGAAGGGCAGGATGCCGCGGAACCACAGGTTGCGGGCGCTCTCGCGCAGGGTCTTCCGGAACAGCCACACGCACGCGAAGCCGGTGATCGCGTAGTAGAACGCGATCGCGAGTCCGAGCGAGAGGATGGTGTCCTGCATGAGGTTGTCGCTGATGAGCGACATGCCGACGAAGAAGAGGATCGCCACGGCACCCATGAGCAGGGTCGAGAACGACGGGGTCTTGAATCGCGGGTGAACGCTCGCGAAGCGCGCGGGCAGGGCCCGGTACACCGCCATCGCGAGCGTGCCGCGCGCGGTCGGCAGGATGGTCGTCTGCGTCGACGAGACGGCCGAGATCATGACGGCGACGACGAGCAGCCAGGACCAGGGCCCGAACACGGCGTCCTTGAGCGCGAAGAACACGTCGTCGGCGTTCGCCTCGTTGCCGAGGCCGAACCCTTCGGCGCCGAGGCCGGCGTACGCCATGGCCGCGACGGTCACGCCGACGTAGGTCACGAGCAGGATCACGGTGGTGAGCACCGCGGCGCGGCCGGGGGTGCGCTTGGGGTCCTTGGTCTCCTCGTTCAGCGCGAGGCACGTGTCCCAGCCCCAGTAGATGAACAGCGCCAGCAGGATCGCCTCGACGAAGCCCGAGAAGTCGGTGAAGCCGAACGGGTTGAACCACTCCAGGCTCGGCGGGGTCGCGGTCGCCGGCGCGGTGCCCGTGGCGAACTGCACGACGACGAGCACGACGAACGCGACGAGCGCGAGGTACTGGATGGCGAGCAGCACGTTCTGCATCCGCTCGCCGATCTCGAGTCCGCGCCAGCTGATCCAGGTCATGGCCGCGATGAACACCACGCCCGTGATCGTGACGACGACCGGGTTCGCGGCGAGCGATTCGTCGATGAGCAGCCAGAAGTAGATGCCCCCGATCTGGGCGAGGTTGGCGAGCACGACGACGCCCGCGACGGCGACGCCCCAGCCGCCCATCCAGCCGACCCACGGACCGAAGGCCTTGGTCGCCCAGGTGAACGTGGTGCCGCAGTCGGGGATCTCGCGGTTGAGTTCGCGGTAGGCGAACGCGATGAGCAGCATCGGCGCGAACGCGATGATGAAGGCGATGGGGGCCTGGGCGCCGACTGCGAGGACGACCCAGCCGAGGGTCGCGGCGAGCGAGTAGACGGGCGCGGTCGAGGCGAGGCCGATGACGGTCGAGCCCCAGAGTCCGAGGGTTCCGGTGGCGAGGCCCTTGCCGGTGCCGGGCGCGTTCGCATGGGTGGGTTCGGGGGCGGCGGGCCGCGATGGCGCTGCGGTCTGGGACATGGGACTCCTCGTCGAGTGGGGTGGAACCACCTCCGGGACGCCGGGGCGCGTCAGGGGATCCGGAGACTTATTGTCCGCGAGGATAACACGAGAGCGGATGCCGCCCGAAACCGCCTATCGGCGACCTCCGCGCCCGAACCCGTCGAGCTCGACCGTCTCGTCCGAATCATCCGTACCCTCCGCCGGGCGCGGCTCGGCCGCGTCCCGGCCGGGGCCCTGCCCCTCGGCACGACGCACGTCACCCCACCACGGCGCGTCGTCCGGCACCGCATCCGCGAGCCGGTGGCTCCCCCGCGCACGCGCCGCGAACGCGCCGGCCACCGCACCCGCCGCGACGCTCGCCGCCGCAGCGCCGGCGACGAGCAGGGCATCGGGTCCGACCTCGGCCAGCCGACCCGGACCGGCCGCGCCCGCGGACGCCGCCGCGAGCACCCCGAGGACGATTCCGGCCACGACGCCGGACCCCAGCCCGACCGCGAGCGTCGCCCACCACGGCTCATTTGCCCGCTCCGGCTTCGACCGCGCCACGAGCACGGCACCGCCGAAGCCGAGCAGCACCGGAAGCCCCAGCCACAGGACGCCGAGCGGAGCCCCCTCAGCGGGGAGCCCGCCGAGCAGGGGCAGGCCGGGAACCGGGCCGAGGAGGGTCACGCTCGGCGACACGACCGTTCCCGCTCCGAGCGCGAACCCGGGCCCGAGCATCCAGGCCGCGGCCCAGATGATCACGTTCGGCAGGAGCGCCAACTCCAGCAGCGTGATCGCGAGTCCGCCGTCGATGCCGGCGCCGAGCGCCTGGTACAGGCCGATGATCGTCGGGTGGTCGATCGCGATCCGTGCGGTGACCAGCACCGCAGCGACCGCGATCACCCCGAGCGCCGAACCCACGCCCACGCGGATGGCGGTCCGCAGGCCGGCGACCGCCACCGCGGGCAGCGCATCCTGCTGCGACCGGACGACGGTCGTCGCGGCATCCGTCGCCCACCCGCTCCGCCCGATGGCGACCATGACGCCGGCGAGGACGCCCGCCCCCATCACGACCGCCGGAAGCACCGAGGCCTGCCAGATCACCGGCTGTGCGGCCGGGGCGGCCGCCGACAGCGCGAACGTCGTCGCGAGCGCCGCGGTCGTGACGACCGCCGAGACCGCACCCACGACGGGGGTGCCGCTCGCCGTGGCGCGCCGCCCGATGCGCATGCCGAAGGCGAACGTCAGCACCGCGAACCCGAGCAGCGCCACGCCGATCGTGAACGGCTCATCGGCCCCAGGCATGCCGACGGCCGCAGCCGTCTGCGCGTCGAGCTGCACGACGAGGTCGACGCCGTGCCCGAGCAGCCAGACATCGACGGCCCCGCGGAAGAACGCATCGACCGGCGCCGCGAGCCCGAAGTGGACCGCCCACAGCAGCATCGACGGCACGAGCGCGATGCCCAGTCCGACGAGCACCGCGATCGACGCCTCGAGGGCGGCGAGCAGGGCGATCGTCGTGCGTCTCATCGCACGCGAGCCTATCCGGGTCGCGCGGGCTCAGCCCGCAGGGCGTGCTGGCGGCTGGGGATGAACCGCCTCCGCCGCCTCAGCGCCGGGCGCGGCGGCATCGCCGCCGGGCGCCGCCGCCTCCCCCGCCGGGCGCCGCAGCAGCTGGACCAGCAGCACGGCGAGCAGCGCGAGCACCACGGTCCAGATCACCGTGGAGCCGGTGAGCGGCCGACTCGCGAGCAGCACGAGCGAGGCGGCGACCGCGATCCCGACGTACGCCGCGACGCGCCACCGGTCCAGTTGCTCGCCGAATCGGCCCGTGCTGATCCCGTGCCCGGCGGCGTTGCGGCGCACCGTGCCGAACCCGGCGTCGGCGAAGCCGCGCACCCGCTGCGCGGGCGCCGAGGATCCCGACATCCATGCGATCACCGCGACCGCGACCGCGAGGATCGCGAGGGCGCCGATCGTCGACACCATGAGTTGCGTGAGCCCGCTGAAGAGCGCCTCCGCGGCGCCCGCGGTCATGATCGACGGACTGACGGTGCCGACGAAGAACAGGCGGCCCGTGCCGAAGCCCGCGAGCGTGAGCAGCATGATCGCCGCAAGGCCCGCCCCGGTCCAGGCGAGCGCGACGCTGCGCCGCTTCGCGACGAGCACCCCAGCGGCGAGCAGCACGAGGACCACCCACGGCAGCCACGCGCCGACCGCGACGGCCAGCGCGTAGATCGTCTGGACGAGTACGAGCGAATCGGCCTGCACCACCTGCACGCTGAGGTCGACCGCCGGGATCGCCGAGGCGAAGCCGACGCCCTGGTCGAGGAGGCGCTGCTTGACGGCCTCGACGATCGGACCGAGTTGCACCGAGAGCGTTCCGTCGCCGCCGATCTCGAGCGCCGCCTCCGGGTCGCCCTGGAGCGCCGCCGTCAACTGCTGGTGCGAGACGGTCAGCGCCTGGCGCCACACGGCCGCGAACGCGTCGGAGGCGATCACCCGGTCGACGGTCGACCCGACGAGCGAACTGAGCCCCTGCGCCGCGGGCGCCTCGAGGAGCCCGAGCGCGTCCTCGGCGCGGGGCGGCAGGTCGAGGGCGCGGATGCCGTCGAACACGTCGGAGGTCAGCTGCGGGATGTCGACCTGTTCCTCGATCACGGTCGTGACCTGGTCTGCGACGAACGCCTGGACGTCGGGGTCCTCGGCGAGCGGGCCGAACGTGGCGACGAACCGGTCGGTGTCCACGAGCTCCGCCCGCGCCCAGGCGCTCACGACCGCGACGGGCGCCAGCAGCAGCCCGAGGATCACGAGCAGCGACGCGACCACCGTGCGCCAGCGTCGGCGCTTCGGCCGCGCAGGCGCCGCACCGACCTCGTCGGAGAGGTCGCGGGTCGCCGTGGCATCCGCTCGGAGCCGGTCGTTCTCGGCTTCGAGCTCGGCGATCCGCGCCCGCAGGTCGTCGTCGCTCGTCATCGCGCTCATCGCCGCACCATCCCTCTCCGTCGGCCCGACCCGCTCCGTCGGCCGGTCCCCTGCCGACGATATCGACGCGGGGGCGCAGCGGCGAGCGGTTCGCCCGGCGACACGCCGCGGCATCCGCTCCGGTCGGCCCGCCTCACGCGAGCGGACGCGCACGCGTTCAGTGCACCAGCGCCTTCAGCAAGATCATCGCGAGGCCGAACGCCGCCGTTCCGAGCGCACCCGCGACCTGCACGAGCGGCGATGCGCCGCGCCGCCGGAAGGCCACGAAGCCGAGCACCGCGAGCACGAGGACGCCGACCCAGAGCGCCGCCCACACCGCCCACAGGTCGGGCACCACGCGCGTCGCGCCGAGGAGCAGGATCGCCGACGGGATCAGCGCGGCGACGAGCATGCCGAGCGAACGGCGCAGCGCGATGCCGAACGCCTCGCCGAGTCCGACCGCGCGACCGTCGTCGAACCCGTGGTGGGCGACCGTGCCCGCGTAGACGTGCGCGGCCCAGAACACGAGGACCGTGAGGACCACGGTCCAGAACACGCGCCATGCGCTGTCGCCGTGGCCTCCCGAGACCACGATCATGCCCGAGACGAGGATGACGCCGTACACCGACTCCTCGGTGACGAAGCTCGATCGGAGCACCTGCGCGGCGCTCAGCGGTGTCGACTCGCTCCCGCTCGCCCGAACGCGCCGTCGGTCGCCGGTTCCACTCATCGTTCCACTGTGCCATGGTGTGCCCCCATCTGGGGTCATGAGGATTCCTCGATTTCGGTTCCGGTATCGACGGCGCAGGAGTACGGTGCGGAGTGGCATTACGACCACTACGGCGCGACGTACGCCCGCGACGACCTACCCACATCGCCGGACGCGCTGATGACGATCCACCCGAGCTTCGCCCGTTCGCCCGCAGAGGGGAACGTCCGGCCCGTCCGGACCGGACGACGCTGCGAACACGGAGACGATGATGCCTTCCACAACCCCATCCCGAACGCCCGCGGAACACTCGACGTTCCTGCGGCGATGTCTGCGAATCGCCGCAGGCGCCGGAATGCTCGCCCTGGTGAGCACGGCATTCGTCGCCGGTCCCGCGCAGGCGAACCACCCGGAGGTGAGCCTGGCAGGCAGCGACTTCGAGATCGACACGAACGCGAACCTCATCGTCGACGACGTCGGCCAGACCCCAGCATCGATCGACTGGGCGAGCGTCACGGAGAACCGCAAGGAAGACCTCCCCACCGGCTCGGGTGACGACTCCTTCACCCAGGGAAGCAAGGAGGACACGGCCGTTCCGGTTCCGGAGTTCGGCAGCATCCCGCCGAACAAGAGCGACCTGAAGTACTTCGGCCTGTACCGGGAGAAGACCGCGACGAAGGACTTCATCCACCTGTACTGGACTCGCGTGCAGGACCCGTCCGGCACGACGAACATGGACTTCGAGTTCAACCAGTCGATGGACGACTCCGGCAACGGCAAGACGCCGAAGCGAATCGAGGGCGACCTGCTCATCCAGTACGACCTCGCGAGAGGCGGCACGAGCCCGATCCTCTGGGTGGCCTTCTGGCTGACCGACACGACCTTCGACCCGCCCTACCGCACCGAGGCCGCAACCACCGCCGACTGCGTGGCCGGCAACTCCTTCCCCTGCTGGGGCAAGCGGATCAACCTGACCAGCGCCGCCCTCGCGACCGGATCGATCAACACCACCGCGATCGCCGGCGTCAACGCCGACGGACTCGGCGGGACCAACGCGCAGGGCCAGCCCCTGGGTCTCTCGGCGAGGACCTTCGGCGAGGCGACGGTCGACTTCACGCAGTTGCTGGGCACCACGGGCTGCACGTCATTCGGCAGCGCCTACCTGAAGAGCCGGTCCTCCGACTCGTTCACGTCTGCGGTGAAGGACTTCATCGCACCCCAGCCGGTGAACATCTCCAATTGCGGAACGGTGATCATCCGGAAGCAGACCGACCCGGATGGCGCCACGACGATGTTCGACTACACCAAGTCGTTCGCGACGTCGCCAGCGACCGGGAACACGTTCCAGTTGGCGGACGATGAATCGAAGACGTACAACAACGTCCTCTTCGGCACCGGCCTCACCGTGAACGAGGGCGATCTGCCCGCGGGGTGGAAGTTCGACCGAGTCGACTGCAGCGATAGCACCGGGGTCACTCCGGTGATCGCCGGGAAGCAGGTGACCTTCGCCCTCGACGCGGCGACCGACATCCTCGACTGCACGTACTACAACGAGACCGGTGGGACGGTCATCATCCGCAAGGAAACGGACCCGGCGACAGATCCGGCTGACTGGCAGTTCGGCTTCACGAAGGCGTTCTCGACGCTCGCGGCCTCCGATCCGACGTTCGACCTCGGCCACGGCCAGTACGTCCAGTTCGATGACGTCCTGCTCGGCGAGGACCTGACGGTCACCGAGGACGACCTGCCGGATGGATGGGACCTGATCTCCATCGATTGTGACGACGGCACTGTGACACCGACGGACGTCGATGTCTCGTCGGGGACGGTCACATTCGACATGGCGGACGCGGATGACGTACTCGACTGCACGTATGGAAACCAGACCGGCGGAACGATCATCGTCGAGAAGATCACCGACAGCGGAAGCGGTGAGTTCGAGTTCACCTCGACGACGCTCTCGCCGTCGCCCTTCACGTTGACGACGACCGGCGCCGGTGACGGCGGCAAGGACTCGAGGACGTTCTCCGACCTCGACCCCGGCACGTACGACGTTGCAGAGACCGTTCCGGACAACTGGAACCTCAACACCCCGACATGCGACGACGGCTCCGATCCGGCCTCGATCGGTCTCAGCCCTGGTGAGACTGTGACGTGCACGTTCGTGAACGTCCGCGAGGTCGGTGCGATCGAGATCACGAAGCTGCGCAAGCACGCGGCCGACGGTCTCGGTTCGGACCACCCGTTCGAGGGCGTCGAGTTCACGATCACGGGCGGCGAGTTGACCGAACCCGTCGTCGTGACGACCGACGAGAACGGGGTCGCCTGCGCCACGGGCCTGCTGGTCACCGCGCTCGCGGGCGAGGTGTACACGATCACCGAGACGGTCCCCGACGGCTACGCGCCGGTCGGGACGCAGACCGCGAACGTGACCGAGGCGGCCGACTGTGACGGAGCGAACGGCGGCGCGGTCAAGACCTTCGAGAACACACCGCTCACGAACGTCACGGTGAGCGTCGACTCGCAGGTTCCCGGCGGCACGTTCTCGAGCATCGAGTGCGACGTCCCCGGATCGGACACCGTGTCGCTCGCCGACATGATGGACGACCCGAGCATCACGATCGAGGACCTCGAGCCGAGGACGGTCGTGTGCACCATCGTGATCGACCCATGAGCTGAGGAGGCAGCTCGCACCTGACACGAGGAGCCCCGCCGGCATCGCCGGCGGGGCTCCTTCAGTGGGGGCTGGGTCGACGCGCGAGGCGTCGGCCGCGGCATCCGCTCGGTTATGCGCCCAGCGCCTCGTAGACCTCGCGCAGCAGGAGGGCCGTCTCGGACGGCGTCTTGCCGACCTTGACGCCTGCGGCCTCGAGGGCCTCCTTCTTGGCCTGCGCGGTGCCCGCCGATCCCGACACGATGGCGCCGGCGTGGCCCATGGTCTTGCCCTCGGGTGCGGTGAAGCCCGCGACGTAGCCGACGACCGGCTTGGTGACGTTGGCCTTGATGAAGTCGGCAGCGCGCTCTTCGGCGTCGCCGCCGATCTCGCCGATCATGACGATCGCCTTGGTCTCGGGGTCCGCCTCGAACGCGGCGAGCGCGTCGATGTGCGTCGTGCCGATGACGGGGTCGCCGCCGATGCCGATCGCGGTCGAGAAGCCCAGGTCGCGCAGCTCGTACATCATCTGGTACGTCAGGGTGCCCGACTTCGACACGAGGCCGATCGGGCCCTTGCCGGTGATGTTCGCCGGGGTGATGCCGACGAGCGACTCACCGGGGCTGATGATGCCCGGGCAGTTCGGCCCGATGATGCGGGTCGTGCCGCCCTTGGCCTTCGCGTGCGCCCAGAACTCGGCCGAGTCCTGCACGGGCACGCCCTCGGTGATGATCACGAGCAGCGGGATCTCGGCGTCGATGGCCTCGACGACGGCGTCCTTCGTGTAGGCCGGGGGCACGAACGCGATCGACACGTCGGCGCCCGTGGCCTGCATCGCCTCGGCGACCGAGGCGAAGACCGGCAGCTCGACGTCGGAGCCGTCCTGTGCCTTGTGCAGCACGGTCGTGCCGGCCTTGCGGGCGTTCACGCCGCCGACCACCTGGGTGCCCGCGGCGAGCATGCGCGCGGTGTGCTTGGTGCCCTCGCCGCCCGTGATGCCCTGGACGATGACCTTGGAGTCCTTGTTGAGGAAGATCGTCATTTCTTCGTTTCCTAGTCCTTGATCTCGACGGGCTCGATCAGCCGGCGTTCGCCAGCTCGGCGGCCTTGTCGGCGCCCTGGTCCATGTTCTCGGCGAGCGTCACGAGCGGGTGCGCGGCCTCTTCGAGGATCCGGCGGCCCTCGGCGACGTTGTTGCCGTCGAGGCGCACGACGAGCGGCTTGTTCGCGGCCGAGCCGAGCTCGGCGAGCGCGCCCACGATGCCCTTGGCGACCTGGTCGCACGCCGTGATGCCGCCGAAGACGTTCACGAACACGGCCTTGACCTGCGGGTCGCCGAGGATGATGCCGAGGCCGTTGGCCATGACCTCGGCCGACGCGCCGCCGCCGATGTCGAGGAAGTTGGCGGGCTTGACGCCGCCGTGGTTCTCACCCGCGTAGGCGACGACGTCGAGGGTCGACATGACCAGGCCCGCGCCGTTGCCGATGATGCCGACCTCGCCGTCGAGCTTGACGTAGTTGAGGTCGAGCTCCTTCGCGGCCGCCTCGAGCGGGTCGGTCGCGGCCTTGTCCTCGAGCAGCGCGTGACCCTGGTGGCGGAACTCGGCGTTCTCGTCGAGCGTGACCTTGCCGTCGAGGGCGATGACCTCGCCGTCCTCCGAGAGGATGAGCGGGTTGACCTCGACGAGCGTGGCATCCTCGCCGGCGTACACCTCGTACAGCTTGACGAAGACGTCGGCGACCTTATCGACCAGGTCGGCCGGGAAGTTCGCCGCGACGGCGATCTCGCGTGCCTTCTCAGCGGTGATGCCGGTACCCGGGTCGACCTCGATGCGCGCGAGCGCCTCGGGCTTCTCGACCGCGAGCTGCTCGATCTCCATGCCGCCCTCGACGCTCGTGAGCGAGAGGTAGGAGCGGTTGGCGCGGTCGAGCAGCACCGAGAAGTAGAACTCCTGCGCGATCTTCGCACCCGCTGCGACCATGACGCGCTTGACGACGTGGCCCTTGATGTCGAGCCCGAGGATGTCGCGGGCCGCCGCCTCGGCCTCGTCGGCGTCCTTGGCGACCTTGACGCCGCCCGCCTTGCCGCGGCCGCCGGTCTTCACCTGCGCCTTGACGACGACGACGCCGCCGAGCTTCTCGGCTGCGGCGCGCACGTCTTCGGGGGTGTCGGCGACGATGCCCCGGAGCACCGGCACTCCGTACTTCTCGAAGAGGTCTCTGGCCTGGTACTCGTAAAGATCCACGCTCTGCTTCCTATCGTTCCGCGCGAGAGTGCGCAGGGATGGGTGTGATGGGAGGCCCGGCTGTGAGAGTCTCGACGTCAAGATACCTCGATGTCGAGATAAGTCGAGCCGCGACCATGGTACTCCCCCGCCGCCCGGCCGCCGAACCCGCGGGCTGAGGCGAGCCTTCCCATGCTGGCGCGGCCTCGGGGCCGCTGGAAGACTGCCGACATGACGGATGCCACGGCCGAACCCCTGCACCGGACCGATCCGCACGAGGTCAAGGTGCACGAGAAGCTCAACTGGTTGCGTGCGGCGGTGCTCGGCGCGAACGACGGGATCATCTCGGTCGCCGCGCTCGTGGTCGGCGTCGCCGCGGCGACGACGAACCTCGGCGCCATCCTCGTCGCCGGCGTGGCCTCGGTCGCGGCCGGAGCGATCTCCATGGGCCTCGGCGAGTACGTCTCGGTCTCGAGCCAGCGCGACACCGAGCGT
This sequence comes from Agromyces marinus, assembly GCF_021442325.1. Classification (NCBI taxonomy): domain Bacteria; kingdom Bacillati; phylum Actinomycetota; class Actinomycetes; order Micrococcales; family Microbacteriaceae; genus Agromyces; species Agromyces marinus. The sequence continues at coordinate 2,457,037 of NZ_CP087879.1, forward strand.
GCGCTCATCGAGAAGGAACGCGATGAGCTCGCGACCATGCCCGATCAGGAGCTGGCCGAGCTCGCGGGCATCTACCGCGGCAAGGGGCTGACTCCGGAGACCGCGCAGCGCGTGGCCGAGGAGCTGACCGCCCACGACGCACTGGGTGCGCACCTCGAGGCCGAGCTGCACATCTCCGAGCACGACGTCGTGAGCCCGTGGCATGCGGCGTGGGCCTCCGCGCTGTCGTTCCTGGCCGGCGCGGTCCTGCCGATGCTCGCGATCCTGCTGCCCCCTCCGGAGTGGCGCGTCGCGACGACGTTCGTCGCGGTCGTGATCGCCCTCGCGATCACCGGCTGGCTCTCGGCGTGGATCGGCGGGGCGCCGCGCACGCGGGCGATCCTCCGGGTCGTCACGGGCGGTGCGCTCGCGCTGGCCGTGACGTGGGTGATCGGCGGGTTGCTCGGCGGGGTGCTCTGACGGGCGTGTTCGCGTGTCCACCGAACGGGGGTGTGCGGATCCTCGAAGCGGGGCGTAGCGTCCGATCGACGTCTCGCGGGCGCGAGCGGACTGCGAGGGTCACCATGTCGGGTGCGATGTCGGGTGCGGGTCAGGCGTTCTCGAGGCGGATGTTCCTACAGGGGTCGACCGCGGTCGCCCTCAGTGCGGGCGCGTTGCCGGGCCTCATCGACCGGAGCAGCGCGAGCGCGCTGGCGTCGGTGGCCTCGCCGGTGCGCGCGTACGCCGAGCCCACGCTCGGCGGGGGTTCCGGCCTCGCGCTGCCGATGCTCAGCGACGGGTTGAACCTCGACCAGCCCCAGTACTACGAGACGATCCAGGCGGGTCGGCGCGTGTTCTGCAAGACGCGGCAGAATGCCGATATCGACGGCGACGGTCAGGATGAACTCATCTATCGAAACCCGGCCGGCATCAGTGCCTTCCGCTTCGACGCCGACACCGGGCAGTGGCTCGCGCTGCCGCCCTCGACGGCCTTCGGCGACGAGGCCGGATGGGACGAGGCGTGGTACTACCCCACCATCCAGACGGCCGACCTCGACGGCGACGGCCGGGCCGAGCTGATCGGCTGGGGCCCGAAGGGCGTCGAGGTGCACCGCTACGATCCCACCACCGAGACCTGGATCGATCTCGGCGTCGCGAATCCGATGACCGGCTCGCTCTGGGCGATGCCGTGGTACTTCCAAACGATGCAGTGCGCCGACATCGACGGCGACGGCCAGGACGAACTGCTGGTGCGGTACAAAGACGGTCTTCGAGCGTGGAAGCTCACCGGCACGTCATGGACGCAGCTCGCCACCATCAGCGCGATGTCGGATACTGCCGGATGGACCGAACTGAGCATGTTCGAGACGATCCAGTGCGCCGATCTCGACGGCGACGGCCGGGCCGAGGTCTTCGCGCGCAGCGCCGACGGGATCGTCGCGTGGCGGTACAGCGCGGGGCAGTGGGTGGCGCTGCCTGCGGGGCCGGAGCTCTCGAATGCCGAAGAGTGGAACTACCCGCAGTACTACCAGACCCTCCAGTCCGCTGACCTCGACGGCGACGGACGAGCTGAGATCTTCATCCGCAACAACACCCAGATCCGCGCGTGGAAGTTCACCGACACCGCCTGGCAGGAACTGCCCCTGGGTCCGATGATGGAAGACAGCGACGGCTGGGGCGACCCGCGGTACTACAAGACCCTCCAAGCCGCGGACCTCGACGGCGATGGACGAGCTGAGATCCTGGTCCGCGGCGGCTTCGAGATCCTGGCGTGGAAGTACACCGGCACCGGCTGGCAGTTCCTGTCTCCCGGCCCCGCGTGGTCGGACGCCGACGGATGGAACGCCAGCCAGTACTACCAGACGATCCAACCTGCGCGGGTCAAGACGAGCGCGGCCGCCAACCCGCACATGCCGGCCACCGAGTCGGGCACCCTCGACGTGCTCTTCGGCCGTTCCTCCCTCGCGATCGAGACGTACCGCATGCTGCCCGACACGAGCTGGACACCGACCTCGGCGCCGTGGCCGACGCTCGACGCAGCCTCGTACGCATACGCCGCAGAGCTGCTCGGCCTCATCGAGAGGAACGTCAGGGACATCTACGGCAACGACGTCGACCTGTCCGCATACGCGGACCAGCTCCATCCGACCCCGGCCCTGCCCACTGGATCGACCATCGACCCCACCCAGTGGGCCGCGGTCTGCGAACAGCTCTACACGGAGCTTCGCTGGGCCGACCAGGTGCAGACCTGGTACCACAACGTGCGTTCCCTCCTCACGGCCACCTACACCGGCGACGACATCGCCCTCCAAGCGGTCGCCGAGACGATCCAACTGAAGGACCCGTCGAGCACCTCGCTCACGCTGTCCATCCTGTCGTTCGTCGCCACCGTCGCCGCCGCGGGGCTCAGCCTGACGGCGACCCCGATGGCCGGCGCCGTCGCCGGCACCATCGGCGCGGCATGCACCCTCGCCGGCTCGACCAGCGGATCCGACAGCGACAAGGTGCAGGACACGATCGCGAACCTCGACAAGCAGCTCCTCGACGCCTTCGAGAGCTCGATCAGGTCGATGGACGACCAGCGTGGGGCGGCGACCGCCGATTACGGACTCATGGCCGCGATCGGCAGACAGATCATCGGGCAGGCACCGGCCTGGGCCTGGGACGATGCCGACCAGGACGCGCTCATGCTCGCGGGCCAACGCCAATACGCCCTGTCCGCGTGGAAGGCACTCGCCGCACCCTCCGGATGGAAGTGGTCGGTCGCCGGCGAGGACGACTACTCGGGCATCATCGATGAGAACGGCGGGCGGTACTACAACAACGGCTGGTTCTGGATGGCGGGCGGCTACCATGCGTACTCCTGGGATCCCGGCGACGACATCTCTTGGCTGTGCCAGTTCTACATGCTGCGGCAAGGCACATCGACCCTCATCGACGACACCGTGCTGCACACCCTCTTCGACGCGTACAACCCGGCGAAGGGCGTATTCCCGCTGGGCGCGAACCTGATCGACGCGGTCGCCGCCCGCCACGGCTGGCCGCGGCTGGGCAGCGCCGGCACCTCCAAGAGCGACTCGGGCTGCTCGGACGTCCCCGATCCCTGGACCGTCGATGGATCGAAGGGCGTCATCTCGGGGTCGCACGCGACTCTCGCGGCGACCGCCGGCACTGCCGCATTCGCCTCGCCCGCGCCCGTACCGACGGCGAAGTCAGCGAAGTCGGCGAAGCCGAAGAACCGCACTCGGCCCGAACGAGACCGGCCCAACCAACTGCACGCACTCGGTATCGATCTCGGTGTGAACGTCGAGCTCTCACGCGACACCGCGGGAGAACTGGTCGCCCTCATCCGGACGACCAACTACGGCCTCACCGCCGCAGAGGAGGTCCGGATCGTCAGCGCGAAGCTCGGTGGGCGCGAGGCCATCGGTCCGCTGCCGAGCCATCACCGCCACGTCGACGCAGGCGAGGCGATCTCGACGCATCTGCGCTTCGTCGGCGTGCCCGGCAAGGCGGGAAAGCAGGTCACGCTGAAGCTCGGACACTCCCACCTCGACGGAGACTACGCGACCACGCTTCAGCTGACACTGCCCACGGTATAGGCCGCCCACCGCGGGTGCAGACCGCCGGCAACGGTCGCCCCGGATCGCCATCGGCCTGCCCCCCATCGGGTCGGACCACGTCGTCCTCGATGACCCGGATCCACGGGCTCCCGTAGGCGGCGCGCTGCGCGCGGATCGGTCAGGTCAGAGCTTCTCGATCGGCGCGATCTTGATGAGGAGCTTCTTCTGCCCGGCGGTGTCGAATCCGACGTGCGCGATGCGCTTGGTGCCCTCGCCGGTGACCTGACGCACCGTGCCCTCGCCGAAGTCGGTGTGCCGGATCCGGTCGCCCGCTGCGAGGGTGAGATCGCCGTTGTCGCGCACGGTGCCGGTGACCCGGTTGGCCCACTCGGTCTTCGGCGCGGCCGACTTCGTGACGCTGAATCGCTCGAGGTCTCGGTCGCGGGTTCCCCACGCGCCGCCGCCCGCGCCGCCGCGGCGCGCGTTGAGCGCGCGCGGCTGGGAACCGCCGCGACCGTTGGCCATGCCGGGCGACTGCCGCCAGTCGACGAGCTCGTCGGGGATCTCCTGCAGGTAGCGGCTCGGCATCGCGACCGACACCTCGCCGAACTGGGCTCGGCTCATCGCGAGCGACAGGTAGAGGCGCTTGCGCGCGCGCGTGATGCCGACGTAGAACAGGCGGCGCTCCTCAGCCGGCCCGCCGGGTTCGGAGGCCGACATCTGGTGCGGCAGCAGTCCCTCTTCGAGCCCGGTGAGGAAGACGGCGTGGTACTCGAGCCCCTTCGCGGTGTGCAGCGTCATGAGCGAGACGGTGCCCGACGCGTCGTCGAGTTCGTCGGCCGCCGCGACGAGCGAGACCTGGGTGAGGAAGTCGACGAGGCTCGCGCCCGGGTTCTCACGATCGAAGTCCTTGGTCTGCGCGAGCAGTTCCTCGACGTTCTCGGCGCGCGTCTCGTCTTGCGGGTCGCGGCTCGTGCGCAGCGTCTCGACGAGCTTCGACCCCTCGATGAGGAACGCGAGCACGTCGGACACCTTCGCTGCGCCCGCGTTGGTGCCCTCGGCGATGCCCTGCTCGCTCGGCACGAGCATCGCGGCAGCCTCGTCGAGGAGCTTCGCGAGGCCCTGGATGGCCGTCGTGGCCTTGGGCCCGAGCCCGAGCCCGTCGGCGGCCCGCATCGCCTGCCGGAACGTGAGGTCGTTCGCCTCGGCGAAGCTCGCGATGGAGGTCTCGGTCGCCGGCCCGATGCCGCGCTTGGGCGTGTTCAGGATGCGCCGGATGGCGAGTTCGTCGAGCGGGTTCGCGACCGCGACGAGGTAGGCCATCGCGTCCTTGATCTCGGCACGTTCGTAGAACTTCGTGCCGCCGACCACGCGGTACGGCAGCGCCGAGCGCACGAAGATCTCCTCCAGCGCGCGAGTCTGCGCATTGGTGCGGTAGAACACGGCGATGTCGCGGTACGCGACGCCAGCGCGGTGCAGCGCCTCGATCTCGTCGGCGACGAACTGCGCCTCATCGTGCGCCGAGTACCCGGTGTAGCCCGTGATCTTCTCGCCGTCGCCGTCGGCCGTCCAGAGCTTCTTGTCCTTCCGGTCGAAGTTGTTCGAGATGACGGCGTTGGCGGCCGAGAGGATGTTCTGGGTCGACCGGTAGTTCTGCTCGAGCAGCACGACCTTCGCACCTGGGAAGTCGCGCTCGAACTCGACGATGTTGCGGATGTCGGCGCCGCGGAAAGCGTAGATCGACTGGTCGGAGTCGCCGACGACCGTCAGGCTCGCGCCGGGGATCGACCCCGAGGCATCCGTCAGCCCCCGCACGAGCACGCCGTGCTCGTTCAGCTCGGCGACGACGTCGGGTTCGACGGCGCGCGTCAGCTCGCGGATGAGCGAGTACTGGGCGTGGTTGGTGTCCTGGTACTCGTCGACGAGGATGTGGCGGAACCGCCGCTGGTAGAGCGCCGCGACCTTCGGGAAGGCACGGAACAGGTAGACGGTCTCGCTGATGAGGTCGTCGAAGTCGAGCGCGCTCGCGTCGCGCAGCCGCCGCGTGTACTGCCGGAAGATCTCGAGGAACATCACCTCGTTCGGGTCGTTCGAGTTGACGTTGCGCGCGTACGTCTCGACGTCGGCGAGCTCGTTCTTGAGCTTGGAGATCTTCGCCTGCGCGCTCGCGGGCGTGAAGCCGAGCGTGTCGGCATCGAGCTCCTTGATGATGCGCTTCAGGATCGTGCGCTGGTCGGCCGAGTCGTAGATCGTGAAGGTGCTCGACAGCCCGATCGACTCGGCCTCGCGGCGCAGGATCCGCACGCACGCCGAGTGGAAGGTCGAGATCCACATGCCGCCGGCCGCCTCGCCGAGCAGCGCCTCGACGCGCTCGCGCATCTCGGCCGCCGCCTTGTTCGTGAACGTGATCGCGAGGATCTGGCTCGGCCACGCCTCGCGCGCGTCGATCAGGCTCGCGATCCGGTGGGTGAGCACTCGCGTCTTGCCGGAGCCCGCGCCCGCGACGATGAGCAGGGCCGGGCCGCGGTACTCGACGGCCTCCCGCTGCTGCGGGTTCAGCCCCGCCGTGAGGTGAGCGGATGCCGCGGGGCCGGCGTGCGCGTCGGGGGCCGCGCCGGGCGCCTCGCGCCAGCCGGTCGGGTCGTCGGGGTCGAGGATCAGCGTCATGTCCCGACCAGTCTAGGCGCGGCATCCGACAGCGGATGCGGGGCGCCGAGGCCCCGGCTGCAACGCAGCCCACCGATCAGGCGTCGGCCTCGCCGACCCGCACCAGGCCACCCTCGTAGGCGAGCACCGCGACCTGCACCCGGTCACGCGCGTCGAGACGCGTGAGCAGCCGCGACACGTACGTCTTGACCGTCGACTCCGAGAGGAAGAGGCGCGAGGCGATCTCGGCGTTCGAGAGGCCGCGCGCGACGAGCCGGGCGATGTCGGACTCGCGTTCGCTGAGGCCGGCGAGCCGCGCAGTCGCCTCCGGGTGCGATGCATCCCCGCGTTCGGCTGCGGCGAACCGTTCGAGCAGTCTCGCCGTGACCGCCGGCGCCAGCATCGCCTCGCCGCGAGCGACCACCCGCACGCCGTGCACGAGGTCGTCCGGCGAGACGTCCTTCAACAGGAATCCGGACGCCCCGGCGCGGACCGCACCGAACACGAGGTCGTCGAGGTCGAACGTGGTGAGGGCGAGCACCCGAGGCGCCTCAGGCCGCGCGGTGATGCGGCGGGTCGCCTCGACGCCGTCGAGCACCGGCATCCGCATGTCCATGAGCACGACGTCGGGCAGGGTCTCGGCGACGCGCGCGACCGCCTCCTCCCCGTCGGCGGCCTCCGCGACGATGTCGAACCCGGCGCGCTCGAGGATGAGCCGGAAGCCCGCGCGCACGAGTTCCTGGTCGTCGACGATGGCGACCCGGGTCCGGGCGCCGTCGCCCCCGGTCATGCGCCGCCTCCCGCAGGCAGCGTGACCCGCACGGCCCACCCGCGACCGTCGCCCGTCGGCCCGGCGGCGAACTCGCCGCCGTACAGCGAGACCCGTTCGCGCATGCCCACGAGCCCGTGCCCCGGCGGCGCGGCGGCGACCCGTCGCTGCGTCGAGCCGGTCCCGACGCCGTCGTCCTCGATCGACACCTCGACACCCGAATCGCCGCAGCCCACCGCGACGACCACGCTCGAAGCGGCCGCATGCCGACGCACGTTCGTCAGCGACTCCTGCACGATGCGGTACACCGCCAACTGCTCCCCGGCGCTGAGCGAGGACGCATCGCCGTCGACCCGGTAGTCGACGGCGAGCCCCTCGGCCCGAGCCTGCTCGACGAGGTCGCCGACCCCGTCGACGCCGGGCTGCGGCGCGAGCCCGTCCTCCTCGTCTTCGCGCAGCAACGCCACGACCCGCCGCACTTCGGCGAGCGAATCCGCCCCGGTCGAGCGGATCGACTCCAGGGCGCGGCGGACGAACACCGGGTCGTCGTCGACCGCCTGCGCGGCAGCCCCGGCCTGCACGACCATGACGCTCACCGAATGCCCGAGGATGTCGTGGAGTTCGCGCGCGATCCGTGCCCGCTCGTCGGCGATCGCCTGCATCGCCGCCTCCCGCGAAGCCGCCTCGGCCTCGGACGCCCGCACCGCCGCATCGACCGCGCGCCGCTCGGAGGTGCGCAGGCCCCACCCGGCGCCGAACACGATGACGAGTACGGCCCAGTGGAAGATCAGCTCGCTCAGTCCCTGCAGCGGCGGCTGCGTGAGGTCGGCCAGGATCACGGTCGCGATGCTCGTGCCGCCGATGATCGTCAGGTCTCGAGACCTCGCGTGCCGCGCGGCCGAGTAGACGGCCAGTGCCAGCGGAACGAGTTGGCCGAAGAAGAGCACCGGGACGGCCCCGCCGGACACGACCGCCGCGACGACCCAGACGGCCGGGACCGCGACCAAGAGGATCGGCTTCGTGCGCCGGAACGCCAGCGCGACGGAGACCAGCATGATCGCCGCGATCGCAACCGCCGATGCGGGTGGCCCCTGGACCGACTCGAACGGCACCAGCACCTCGGCCAAGGCGGCCGCGGCGATCCCCGCCGCGAGGCCGATGTCCTGGGCGAGGTGCCAGCGTGCGCGGCGATCCATGACCAGAGGGTAGCGCCCAGCGCAGTCGCGGCGGTATCACCCGCGGTCGACACCTGCATCCACCGAAGATGACTCCGGCGAGCCCGAACGACCACCCCGGGGCATCCGCTTCGGCACCTCGCACCGATGACCGTGATGCCGGGTGCTCCCTAGCGTTCGAACCGACGCCGCACCGCGCGGCGACGATCGGCCGCATCGCCGGCCGATGCATGAGAGGAGTCGTCCCATGTCCCTTCCCGTCCTTCGCCGCTCCGTGGTCGCGATCTCCCTTGCCGCGGGCGCCGCGCTCGGCTTCGGCGGAATCCTGATCCAGCCTGAGACCCCCGCCGACCCGTCCGACTACGTCGAGTTCCTCGCGACCGCCCCCGCGGCCGTCGTCGGCCTCCAGCTGTTCCTGGTCTCGCAGCTCTTCTGGGCGGTCGGCCTCATCGGCGTGGGCCACCTCGCGGCACGCCGCTCCCCCGTGCTCGGCCTGCTCGGCGCGCTGCTCGCCGGCCTCGGCGCGTTCGGCCACGCCGTCACGGGCGGCGCACGACTGCTGCAGGTCGCACTCGCCGGGGACGGAGAGGCCGACGCCGCACTCGCCGCGTTCGGCGCGAGCGAATCGGGCGTGTTCGTGCCCTACCTGCTGTTCGGGCTCGTCGGCACCGCGCTCGGTCTGATCCTGCTGTCGGTCGCGATCATGCGCTCCCGGATCGCGCCCCTGTGGGTTCCGATCACGCTCATCGCCTGGGTCGTGATCGAGTTCGCGCTCTCCGGCCTGACTCCGTGGGCGCCGTACCTCGCGCTGGTCGTCGGCCTCATCGGCTTCGTCGCGCTCATCGTCGCCGTGTGGCGCAGCGACCTGACGGTATGGAGCACGGAGGCGGAGGCGCGCGCGGCCGGTTCGACAGGTCCGAGCATGCCCGCCGAGCCGGCTGGCGCGACCGACGCGCACGCCTGAGAGCCGACACCTGCTCCGCATCCGATCACGCGGACGCGAACGGCCGCCTCGGGACGGACCCGGGGCGGCCGTTCGCGCCCGAACCGACGAGCGCGGGCGATGCGTCAGCTCGACCGGCGCATCGCCCGGATGCCGACCCAGAGCCCGACGACCGCCACGGCGAGCGCGGCGACCCACCCCCACGCGATCTCGATCGCGCCGAAGTCGCCCGCGAACAGCGCCCGCTCGGCCTGCACGACCCAGTTGACGGGGTTCACCGCGGCGATCGCTCGCATCCACTCGGGGCCGGCGTCGAGCGGCAGGAGCATTCCCGAGAGGATCAGCAGCGGGAAGATGAGCGACTGCTGCACCCCCCAGAACAGCCATTCCCGGTCCTTCGTCGCGAGCGCGAGCGCGTAGCTGAGCGCGCCCAGCCCCACACCGAACACGGCGAGCAGTGCGAGCCCGGCGACGAGCCCGGCCGGGTCGACCCGGAACCCGAACGGCCAGGCGATGAGCACGATCACGATCGACTGGACGACGATCGGCGCGACCTCCTTCAGCGCGCGCCCGATGAGCAGCGAAGCGCGCGAGAGCGGTGCGACGAGGGTGCGCTCGTGCGAGCCGGTCATCATCTCGTACTGCAGGTTGGACCCGGTCGCGCCGGTGCCGAACAGCACGATCATCACGAGCACGCCCGGCACGAACCACTGCAGGGTCGCGCCGGCTGGCTGCCCGGACTGGCCGATGAGCAGCGGCGCGAACAGCCCGAGGAAGACGAGCGGCTGCAGCAGGCTGAAGATGAGCGTGAACGGGTCGCGCAGTGTGGGGCGCAGTTCGCGCACGAACACGTTCTTGGTGTCGCGCACGACGTTCGCGCGCACGGGTGCGGTGGTCTCGGTCATCGTGCCGTCTCCTTCGCGGGCTCGGGTTCGTTCTCGGCCCGGTCGGTCTCGCGGAGCGCGCGGCCCGTGAGCGCCAGGAACACGTCGTCGAGGGTCGGCGGGACGCCGGTGGCCGTGCGGACCCCGAGCCCCGCGGCATCCAGCGCCCTGATCGCGGCGGGCAGGAGCCCGTCGCCGGACGGCGCGGTCACGCTCACGCGTGCGTCGGGGCCGAGGAGCGGCTCACGACCGGTGACCTGCGCGAGGACGGGCAGGGCAGCGGATGCCTCGTCGGCCGAGTCGAACCCGAACGCGAGCAGGTCTCCGGCGAGCGTCGCCTTCAGCGCGGGCGCGGTGTCGTCGGCGATGACCCGGCCCTGGTCCATGACGAGCACGCGCTCGGCGTACCGGTCGGCCTCCTCGAGGTAGTGGGTCGTCACGAACACGGTCGTGCCGTGCTCCTCGCGCAGGCGCAGAGTGTGCTCCCACAGGTTGGCACGACTCTGCGGGTCGAGCCCGGTCGACGGCTCGTCGAGGAAGATGAGCGGCGGCGCGTGCATGAGCCCGAGGGCGATGTCGAGCCGGCGCTTCTGTCCGCCGCTGAGCTGCTGCACGGTCCGGGTGCGGATCGCCTGGAGGCCGAGCGATGCGATGAGCTCGTCGGCCCGGCGGGCCGCGTCGGCGCGACGCATCCCGTAGAACGCGCCCTGGCTGAGCAGTTCGTCGCCGACCCGTTGCGCGAAGCTCCCGCTGGTGAGCTGCCCGACGTAGCCGATCCGGGCGCGGACCTCGCCGGGCTGTCGCCGGATGTCGAATCCGGCGACCCGGGCGGTGCCCTCGGTGGGCGGGATGAGGGTCGTGAGCATGCGGAGGCTCGTCGACTTGCCGGCGCCGTTGGGGCCGAGGAATGCGACGAGCTCGCCGGGAGTCACGCTGATGGACAGGTCGGTCACGGCGGCGACGGGCTGCTTCTTCACCGTGAATCGCTTGGTGAGCCCGTGGGTCTCGATGATCGGTGAGGTGGTCATGAGGCAACGCTAGGAACCTATGCGGACAGTTTTCGTCCTGATTGTTCGGCATGATGGACGCATGGCCGAAACCACCGCGCGTGCGCTGAAGCTCCTCAGCCTCCTGCAGACCCACCGGCACTGGACGAGCGCCGAGATCTCCGATCGACTCGGCATCACCGAGCGCACCGTCCGGCGCGACATCGACCGGCTCCGCGAACTCGGCTATCGGATCGAGTCCTCCCCGGGCGTCACGGGCGGGTACCGACTCGAGGCGGGCAACGCCCTGCCGCCGCTCCTCCTCGACGACGACGAGGCGGTCGCGATCGCGATCGGCCTGCGCATCGCCGCCGAGCAACGTCTCGTCGACGGAACCCAGACCACGCTGTCGGCGCTCGCCAAGCTCGAGCAGGTCCTCCCGCCGGCGCTGCGCCGCCGCGTCGCAGCACTCGGCGAGGCCGTCCAGCCGACACCGGCCACCGGTACCGCCGTCTCCCCCTCGCTGCTCGGCGAGCTCGCACTCGCCTGCCGCGACCACGAACGGCTGCGCTTCGGGTACACGTCGGCGGTCGGCGAGGCATCCGAGCGCCGCGTCGAACCGCACGCCCTCGCGCCCGCCGCCCGCAACTGGTACCTGGTCTGCTGGGATCTCGATCGCGAGGACTGGCGCACCTTCCGCGTCGACCGCATCGAGCGGGTACAGCACACGCGCGTGATCGGCCCGTCGCGCGAACTCGAACCCGCGCTCCGCGACGAGATGGTGCTCGCCGCGTCCTCGTACTCGCCCCAGCGCATCGAGGCCGACGTCGTCATGGACCTCGACTTCGACACGTTCCACGAGCACTTCGGCCACTGGGGCCAGGGCGCGACCCCCGAGGGCTCGGCGCGCACCCGCTGGCCGATCGGCGGCGCCGACTTCCGCGAGGCCCTCTACGGCATGCTCTACATCCCCGAGGGCGTCGCCTTCGCGACCGACTTCCCCGAACCGCACCGCGCCGAACTGCGAGAGGTGCTCGGCCGCGTCATCCGCGCGCTCGACGCACCCGCGCCCGCGCCGGCCGGGTCCGCCGCCGCGAACGCCGGACCGCCCGGCTGACCGGCGTGATCAGCGCTCGTCCAGGCCGCCGCGCGCCTCGAGCCCGAGGTCTGGATGGTCGACGAAGATCCCGTCGACGCCCGTGTCGATGATCGCGCGGAACTCGCCGAGCCAATCGCCCCAGGCCCCCCGCGCGGTTCCCGTCCGGCGCGCGGGGGTCAGGAACCGGTTCTCGGGCCGGAGCGTCCACGTGTAGACCGACAGACCGGCGCCGTGCGCGGCATCCACGAACTCGGCACCCTCCAGGACGCCGGGACCGGCCGCGCCGCGCCGTTGCGGGCCGACGAGCCGCCGCTTGCCGACGCTGACCCCGGTGACGCGCTGCGCGAGGCCCAGCAGGCCCGCCTCGGTCGCGAAGTCGTCGTACCCGACCGCGGACGCTCCGTGCTCGAGGACCAGGTCGAACGGGGCACCGGCGTCCTCGAGGAGGAAGACCCTGGCTCCGCGGATGCCGCGCTGCCGGAGCCGATCGAGCAGCGTCGGCTCGAACGACTCCATGATGAGCCGGTCGCCGCCGCGCCCCCACCCGGCCGCGCCCAGCTCTGCGGCGAACAGCTCGTCGAGGGGCAGCCCGAGCTCCGCGAAATGGCTCGCATGCTTGAACTCGGCGACGAGGCCGATCTCCCGTCCGGACTCGTCGCTCGCGGCATCCAGCAGGACGAGCAGGTCTCGGAACCGGATCAGGGGGTACCGCCCGTCGAACGATGCCGAATGCTGCCGGATCGCGCCGAGCCGCTCGGTCGCGCGCAGGGTCGACAGTTCGGCCCACGTGAAGTCCTCGGTGAACCACCCCGTGAGCTCTCGGCCGTCGACCTCCCGGGTGGTGCGCCGCGACGCGAACTCGGGTCGCGTCGCGACATCCGTCGTGCCCGAGATCTCGTTCTCGTGCCGCAGCACGAGCACGCCGTCGCGGGTCGGGACGAGGTCAGGCTCGACCGCCTCGGCGCCGAGCGCGAACGCGAGCCGGTAGGCCGCCTCGGTGTGCTCCGGCCGATACCCGGACGCGCCGCGGTGCGCGATCACGAGCGGACGCGGGGCGGGGCGGGTCGGCATGGAGCCAGCGTAGCGACGCCGGCACGCGGCATCCGCCCCGCATCGCCCCGGAATTCCGGGCCTCCTCACGGCGTTGTCCCTGCTGGATCCACTAGGTTTGTATGGCGCGACCGCCCCGGTCCGCACGATTCCCCTCCACACGACGAACACAGCCGAAAGCAGAGGAACCACAGCAATGGCTCTGAACAACCCCGCCTTCTCACGCAATGAGGCGTTCACCTCCGGCCAGGGGGCGGTGGCTGTCGCACAGGACATGTCCGCCCAGCAGCTGAACGACCTGTACAGCCAGCCCGCGACCCTCCCCGACCGCGACGTCATGACGATCGAGGACTCGATCGCGAAGTCGGCCGCCGCCTTCGGCGTGCTGCTCGTCGGCGCGGCGATCGGCTGGCTGACCGTGCAGTCCATCCCGTTCCTCTGGATCGGCGCCGGGCTCGTCGGCTTCGTGCTCGCGCTCGTCAACGTCTTCAAGAAGGAGCCGTCGCCCGCGCTGATCCTCGCCTACGCGGGCGTCCAGGGCATCTTCGTCGGCGGCATCTCTGCCTGGTACGAGATGGCCTTCGGCGGCGGCATCGTCGCGCAGGCCGTCATCGCCACGCTCGTGGTCGTCGGCGTCACGCTCGCGCTCTTCGCATCGGGAAAGATCCGCGCGTCGAAGAAGGCGACGAAGATCTTCCTGGTCGCGATGGTCGGCTACCTCGTGTTCTCGCTCGTGAACATGGGCCTCATGCTCTTCAACGTGACCGAGGACCCGTGGGGCCTGCGCGGGGTCGAGTTCATGGGCATCCCGCTCGGCGTCATCATCGGCGTGCTCGTGGTCATCATGGCCGCGTACTCGCTCGTGCTCGACTTCGACTTCATCCAGCAGGGCGTGCGCAACCGCGCCCCGAAGAAGTACGGCTGGACGGGCGCCTTCGGCATCATGGTCACCGTCATCTGGCTCTACCTCGAGATCCTGCGCATCCTCGCGATCACGCGCGAATAGTCGCGCCGACGCAACGTCGCAGAACGGGCCGCTCCCTCACGGGGCGGCCCGTTCCGCGTCTCCCCCGCGCGCCGCGCGCCGCGTCTCGCGCGCCGCCGGCCGCGCTCAGGTCGGCGTGCGGGGCGCCGCAGCGCGGGCGAGCAGCACGGCGCGCTCGCGTTCGTTCGCGGTCAGGCGTGCGGCCTCCGCGAAGGCGGCGCGCGCGTCATCCGCTCGGCCGAGCCGCTCCAGGAGCTCGCCGCGCACGCCGTGGAGCGGGTGGTACCGCGCGAGCCGGCGATCGTCCGCGAGCGCGTCGACGATCGCGAGCCCGGCCTCGGGCCCGTCGGCCATCGCGACCGCGACGGCCCGGTTGAGCTCGACCACGGGCGACGGCGCGACCTCGGCGAGCGCCCCGTAGAGCGCGACGATCGCCCCCCAGTCGGTCTCGGCGACGGATGCCGCGACGGCGTGCTGCTCCGCGATGGCCGCCTGCAGCGCGTACGGCCCACGCCCGCGCCCGATCGCGTCGGCGCGGGCGAGCGCCGCGCGTCCACGCGTGATCGCCGAGCGGTCCCACCTGAGCCGGTCCTGGTCTTCGAGCAGGACCGGATCGCCGTTGGCGTCGATGCGCGCCGGGAAGCGCGCGGCCGTGAGTTCCATGAGCGCGACGAGCCCGTGCGCCTCGGGCTCGCGCGGCACGAGCGCGGTGAGCACCCGGCCGAGCCGGAGGGCTTCGCGACCGAGCTCGGGCCGCATGAGGTCGGGCCCCGCCGAGGCCGAATGCCCCTCGTTGAAGATCAGGTACAGCACCCCGAGCACGGTGCCGAGCCGCGCGGCGAACTCCTCCCGCGGCGGCACCTCGAACGGCACGCCCGCCTCGCCGAGCGTCTTCTTGGCCCGCACGATGCGCTGCTGCACGGTCGAGACGGGCACGAGGAACGCCCGTGCGATCTCCTCGGTCGACAGGCCGCCCACGACGCGGAGCGTGAGCGCGACGCGCGCTTCGCGCGAGAGCACCGGATGGCACGACACGAACACGAGCCGCAGCACGTCGTCGTCGATCGCGTCGGGGTCGTAGGGCAGCTCGCCCGTGGCATCCGTCGCCTCGGCCCGCTCGCGCTCGAGGTCGTGCGCGATCGCGGCGAGCCGCTCGTCGTACCGCTCGCGGCGGCGCCACCCGTCGATCGCGCGGCGCTTGGCGACGGTCGTGAGCCACGCGCCGGGATTCGACGGGATGCCGGAAGCCGGCCACTGCGCGAGCGCCTCGGCGAGCGCGTCCTGCGCCAGGTCCTCCGCGAGCGCGAAGTCGCCGACCGTGCGGGTGAGCGTCGCGACGATCCGCGCCGACTCGATGCGCCACACGGCCGCGACCGTGCGCCGGGCCTCGTCGGCCCGGCGCACCTCGGCGGCCCCGCGCGCCCGCGCGTCATCCGCTTCGGGCTGCTCCGGCCCGCCGGCACCCGCTCCGGCCGTCACGAGCGGATGCCGCGGCTCACGCCTTCGCGGCCCGCTGCGCCTGCTCCTCGCGCCATCCGGCCTCCTTCTGGATCCACTCGTTGTCCTGCGGGAACTCGTCCATCTCGTTCACGCGGCGAACCTCGAGGAAGGCGCCCGGCCCGAGCGGGCAGCGCTTGGCCCACTCGACGGCTTCCTCCTTCGAGGCGACCTCGATGATCCAGAAGCCGTTGAACAGTTCCTTGGTCTCGCCGTAGGGGCCGTCGGTCACGAGGGGCTCCTCGTTCGAGTAGTCGACGACGAACCCCTCGCTCGCGTCGGAGAGCCCCTCGCCGGCGAGCAGCACGCCCGCGTTCATCATCGCCTCGTTGTAGCGCCCCATCGCCTCGATGACCTGCTCGAAGTCGAGCTCCTGATACGCCTCGACGCCGCGGTCATCGGCCCGCATGATCAGCATGTACTTCGGCACGGTCTGCTCCTGTCGTGTGGGGGTCGCGTTTCGACCCTCTCACTCCGGACGTCGAACGGGAAGGGGGCGGATCGACACGCGACGCACGGTTTCGCTCGACCGGCGGATTGCGACCGCGCCTTCCGTTCAGACCAGTCGCCGACTAGTCTGAACCCATGAGCACCGTCGGCGCCTACGAGGCGAAGACCCACCTGCCCGCGCTGCTCGAACGAGTCGAGTCGGGCGAGCAGATCACCATCACGCGCCACGGAACGCCCGTCGCCCGACTCGTTCCAGCGCACCCCGAGGTGGCATCACCGGCCGACACCATCGCAGCTCTGCTCTCCTCCCGCGTCGGGTCGAGCCTCGGCGCCGACCTCCGCGCGCTGATCGACGAAGGCCGCGCGTGACGGGCGCGTTCGTGCTCGACGCATCGGTCGCGCTCAGTTGGTGCTTCGAAGACGAGGCCCGACCCGAGTCCGATGCACTGCTGCACCGTGTTGGCGGGAGCGGCGCGATCGTCCCGGTCATCTGGGAGTTCGAGGTCGCGAACGTCCTCGCCGTGGCCGAACGACGAGGGCGCCTGAGCGAAGCGGAGGTCACTCGGCGCGCGGCGCTGCTCCGGTCACTCCCGATCCACATCGTGCGCGATCTCGACACCGGTTCGCTCCTGCAGACGGCGCGCGCACACGCGCTCAGCGCGTACGACGCCGCCTACCTCGTCGTCGCCGAACGCGAGGGGGTGCCCCTCGCCACGCGCGACGCGACGCTGGAAGCGGCTGCCCGCGCAGCCGGGGTGGTCACCCTTCCCGCCTAGCGCGAGTCGGCGCGGCACGCCGCGTCTTCCGCACCGGCCACCCGACGACGGAGGGCGCGGACCCCTCGGTCCGCACCCTCCGGCTCAGGTCGCGCGCTCGCGCGACCTCACTCCCACTCGATGGTCCCAGGCGGCTTCGACGTGACGTCGAGCACGACGCGGTTGACCTCGCGCACCTCGTTGGTGATGCGGTTCGAGATCTTCGCGAGCACGTCGTAGGGCAGGCGGGTCCAGTCGGCCGTCATCGCGTCCTCCGATGAGACGGGGCGCAGCACGATCGGGTGACCGTAGGTGCGGCCGTCGCCCTGCACGCCCACCGACCGGACGTCGGCCAGCAGCACGACCGGGCACTGCCAGATCTCGCCGTCGAGGCCCGCCGCGGTGAGTTCGGCGCGCGCGATGGCATCCGCTTCCCGCAGGAGCTCGAGCCGGTCGCGGGTGACCTCGCCGACGATGCGGATGCCGAGGCCGGGCCCGGGGAACGGCTGGCGCCCCACGATCGCCTCGGGCAGGCCGAGTTCGCGGCCGATCGCGCGGACCTCGTCCTTGAAGAGGGTGCGGAGCGGCTCGACGAGTTCGAACTGCAGGTCCTCCGGAAGACCGCCCACGTTGTGGTGGCTCTTGATGTTCGCGGTTCCGGTGCCGCCGCCCGACTCGACGACGTCGGGGTAGAGCGTGCCCTGCACGAGGAACTGCACCTTCTCGCCCGACGCGGCCGCCTCGGCGACGAGGTCGCGCTCGGCCTGCTCGAAGGCGCGGATGAACTCGCGCCCGATGATCTTGCGCTTCTCCTCGGGGTCGGTGACGCCCGCGAGCGCGGCGAGGAACGTGTCGGCCGCGTCGATGGTGACCAGGCGTACGCCGGTCGCGGCGACGTAGTCCTGCTGCACCTGCTCGCGCTCGCCCTTGCGGAGCAGCCCGTGGTCGACGAACACGGCCGTGAGCTGGTCGCCGACGGCCTCGTGCACGAGCGCGGTCGAGACGGCGGAGTCGACGCCGCCCGAGAGCGCCGAGATGACCCGGGCGCTGCCGACCTGGGCGCGGATGCGCTCGACCTGCTCGGCGATGACGTTGTCGGGGTTCCAGTCGGCGGGGATGCCCGCGGCCTTGTGCAGGAAGTTCTCGATGACGTCCTGTCCGTACGGCGAGTGCTTGACCTCGGGGTGCCACTGCACGCCGTAGAAGCCCTGCTCGTCGTTCGCGAACGCGGCGACGGGCGTGGTCGCGGTCGAGGCGAGCACGTCGAAGCCCTCGGGCGCGACGGCGACCGAGTCGCCGTGGCTCATCCACACGGTCTGGTGCTCGGGCTGCCCGCCGAGGAGCGCGTTGCCGTCGTCGACGCGCACGGTCGCCGCGGTCGAACCGTATTCGCGGTGACCGGTGTGGGCGACCTCGCCGCCGAGCTGCTGCGCCATGACCTGGAAGCCGTAGCAGATGCCGAGCGTCGGCACCCCGAGCTCGAGGATGCCGGGGTCGAGCGACGGGGCGCCGGGCTCGTACACCGACGACGGCCCGCCCGAGAGCACGATGCCGATCGGGTCCTTCGCGCGGATCTCGTCGGCCGTGATCGTGTGCGGCACGATCTCGGAGTAGACGGATGCCTCGCGCACGCGTCGTGCGATCAGCTGCGCATACTGCGCGCCGAAGTCCACGACGAGCACGGGTCGCTGCTGGGTCTCGCTCACTGGGCGGCCTCCACGGGCTCGGAATCGGATGCGGTGCTCGCGACCTGCGCTGCGGCATCCGCTTCGCGCGTCTCGAGGTAGGTGCGGACCTCACGGCCGACGCGGGCCTCGAGGAAGAACGACAGGAACGGCACGATGCCGCCCGAGGCGAGGAGCACCAGGCGCGGGAACCGCCAGCGCATGAGGCTCCAGAGGCGGAAGTTGCTGAACAGGTAGACGACGTAGAACCAGCCGTGCGCGATGAGGATGCCGGTCGAGAGGTTCACGCCGATGCCGGTGGACTCGAGGCCCTGGGTGGTCTCGATGACCGGTTCGAGCGAGAGCACCCCGCCGGGGCCGAAGGCGTACAGCTCGAGGTGCCAGACGTACTTCAGCAGCATCTCGGCGCAGAGCAGCAGCAGCATGACGCCGGTGATGACCGAGGCGACCATGTAGAACTTCAGGGCGCCGCGGATGCGCGGGAAATCTGCCGGTTTTGGCGCGAGGGGCATGGCGTCAAGTCTACGTGGCGTGCGGCTGGGGGAATTCCGGATGCCGCTCGGCGGCAGGCCCGTCGGGGCGGCCGAGTCCGTCGAGCATCCGGGCGAGCGTGGTGATCGCGTCGTCGATCGCGCGTTGCGGGTCGTCGGCGCCGGCGCCGGCGATCGCGACCTCGTTGAGCGCGCCCGAGATCATCGTGGTGACCGTGGGAACGGAGTGCGTGCGGATGACGCCGGCGCCGACGAGTTCGGCCACGCCGTCCTCGAGCAGCAGCGCGCTCGAGTCGAGGTCGCCCTCGCGCCAGTCGCCCCAGCCGAGTACGGCCGGGCCGTCGACGAGGAGGATCCGGCGGACCTCGGGCGCGAGGCTGGCCTCGAGGAAGGCGCGGCAGCCGGCGAGGAACGGAGCGGGTGCGGGTTCGCCTCGTTTCTCCGAGCGTGCGACGTCGCGTTCGACGGCCTCGGCGACGGAGGTCTGCGCCCGCTCGACGACCGCGGCGAAGAGGCCGTGCTTGCTTCCGAAGTGGTGGTAGAGGGCGCCGCGGGTGAGGCCCACCTCGGCGACGAGGTCTTCGAGGGCGACCCCGGCGTACCCGGAGTCGGCGAAGTTCCGGGTCGCGACGCGCAGGATCTGCTCGCGCGTGCGTTCCCGCTGCTCGGCCTTGGTGGGCATCCGTCCTCCGACCCTTGACATACACACCGTATGTCACTCATGCTCGAGACACATACACACTGTACGTATCCATGGAGGGAACGACCATGCTCACCTCGAGCTACCCCGTCCTGTGCACGGACGACGTCACGGCGAGCGCACGCTTCTACGTCGAGCACTTCGGCTTCGAGTCCACCTTCGACTCCGACTGGTACATCAGCCTGAAGCACCCCGCGACCGGGACCGAACTCGCGCTGCTCGCCGCAGACCACGCCTCCATCCCCTCCGGGAACGGCGTCCCCGCCCGAGGCGTGCTCGTGAACCTCGAGTTCGACGACGTCGACGCGCTCGCGAGCCGACTCGCCGCCGCAGGCGTGCCCGTGGTCCAGGAACTGCGCAGCGAACCGTTCGGCCAGCGTCACGTGATCGTGCGCGACCCGGGCGGCGTGCTCGTCGACTGCATCACCGAGATCGAACCCGATCCGGAGTTCCTCGCGGCATTCGGGCGCGCGGACTGATCCCTCGCGCCCGGTGGGTGGCCGGGCCGTCAGTCGCGCGGCACGGTGAGTCGCGAGATCCGGTCAGTCGCGCGACCCGGTCAGTCGCTCGACCCGGTCAGTCGCTCGACCCGCCGACGGCCACGCCCTGCTCGGCCGCGGCGAGCTCGGCCTCCTCGCGCTCGCGCTGCACCGCGTCGAGCACGAGGCGGTACCAGAGGAACACCGCGAAGCCGGCGAACAGGACCCACTCGACCGCGTAGAAGACGTTCAGCCAGTTGAGTTCGCCCTCCTGCACGGGCGGCGGCGACACGATCGCGTCGAGGCCGGTGACGGGCTCGGCGGCCGTGACGTACCCGAAGTACACCGGCCGGTCGTCGTAGTCCGACCACACGTTGATGAGGTGCGCGACCGCGACCGTCGTCATCGACTGCGGGTCGGCCCCGTCTTCCGGGAGCACCGGCGCCTCGGACGGCAGGAACCGCCCCACGATCTCGACTTCGGCGCCCGATGCGGCTGCGGCATCGATCGCATCGAGCGCGGCACGCGCCGCACCCTCGTCGGCGGCCCAGCCGAACGCCACCGGCAAGCCGCCCGGCGTGCCGTCGGTGACCTCGAGGTGGGCGACCACCCACCAGCCGGCCGCACCGTCGTTCAGGCGGCCTTCGACCAGCACGGTGTCGCCGGGCACGATCGTGCCGCTGACGGCGACACGCTGCCCGGTCGCGGCCTGCGGCGTCGGGGCATCGGGCTCCACGAGTCCCGCGAACGGGCGCACCTGCTCGGTGGGCTGCACCTCGACCGTCGCCTGTTCGACCGCTCGCTCGACCTGCCACTGCGCGAGGAACGCGAATGCCGCGGCGACGCCGAGGGCGGCGAAGAGGGCGAGCACCCATCGCGGGCGCAGCATCATCCGGAGCATGTCGTCCGTGATTCTAGCCGCGCGCGATGCGTGGATCCTGCACGCCGGCCGCCGAGGCTCCTCCGGCGCCGGCCGGCCGACCGCCGCCCGGCTAGTCGACCGCCACGATGTCGGGCGCGGCGAGCCGCACGCGATCGGCGGACTCGTCGTCGGGCTGCTCCTGCGACGCGCGCTCGGCCTCGACCCGCTGGACGTACCGCTCGACCTCGAGCTCTTCGCGCGCGGCATCCCAGCCGAGCACGCCGCCCATGAGCTTCGCGGCGACCGGCGCCGCCGAGACCCCCCGATCCCACGCCTCGATCGAGATGCGCGTGCGGCGCGCCAGCACGTCGTCCAGGTGCAGCGCACCCTCGTGCGAGGCCGCGTAGACGACCTCGGCCCCGAGGTAGTCGTCGGCACCGGGCAGGGGTTCGCCCAGCTCGGGGTTCGCCCGGATCAGGTCGAGCAGCTCATCGGTCATCGTGCCGTAGCGGTTCAGCAGGTGCTCGATGCGCACCTTGTGCACGCCGAAGGCCCGCGCGATCTTCCCGCGCTTGTTCCACGCGGCCTGGTAGCCCTCGGCGCCCAGCAGCGGGATGTCCTGCGTCGTCGACGCCGGAACCCGTCCGTCCATCGCGTCGGCCGCGGCGTCGATCGCATCCTTGGCCATCACGCGGTACGTCGTCCACTTGCCGCCGGCGACCACCACGAGGCCCGGCACGGTGTGGGCCACGATGTGCTCGCGCGAGAGCTTCGACGTCTGGTCGCTCTCGCCCGCGAGCAGGGGCCGGAGCCCGGCGAACACGCCCTCGACGTCTTCCCGCGTGAGCGGGATGTTCAGCACCGCGTTGACGTGCTCGAGCAGGTAGTCGATGTCGGCCGCGGTCGCCGCGGGGTGCGCCTTGTCGAGGTTCCAGTCGGTGTCGGTCGTGCCGATGAGCCAGTGCCGGCCCCACGGGATCACGAACAGCACGCTCTTCTCGGTGCGCAGCAGCATGCCCATGTTCGACTGGAACCGGTCGCGCGGCACGACGAGGTGGATGCCCTTGGACGCGCGCACCTTGAACGTGCCGCGTTCGCCGACCATGCGCTGCGTGTCGTCGGTCCACACGCCGGTGGCGTTCACGACCTGCCTGGCGCGCACCTCGAAGTGCTCGTCGGTGTGCAGGTCGTGCGCCTTGACGCCCACGACGCGCTGGCCGACCTTGACGAACCCCTCGACCTTGACGCGGCTCGCGACGTGCGCGCCGTAGAACGACGCGGTGCGGGCGAGGGAGGCCACGTACCGGGCGTCGTCGACCTGCGCGTCGTAGTACGTGAGTCCGCCGACGAGCGCCCCGGGCGAGATGGACGGCGCGGCCCTGAGGACCTGCCGCTTCGAGAGGTGCCGGTGGTGCGGAACGCCCGGCGGCCGCCCGCCCGTGTAGCTGAAGAGGTCGTACAGCAGCATGCCCGCGCCGATGTAGAAGCGCTCGACCAGGGGCTTCTTCAGCGGGTACAGGAACCGCACCGGCTTGACCAGGTGCGGTGCGATGCGCTGGAGCAGGAGTCCGCGCTCGATGAGCGCTTCGCGCACGAGGCGGAAGTCGAGCTGCTCGAGGTAGCGGATGCCGCCGTGCACGAGCTTCGACGATCGACTCGAGGTTCCCGAGGCCCAGTCGCGCGCCTCGAGCAGCCCGGTCGAGAGCCCGCGCGTGACCGCGTCGAGCGCGGCGCCGGTGCCGACGATGCCCCCGCCGACGACGAGGACGTCGAGCTCCTTCTCCTTCAGGCGCGCGATCGCCGCCTCGCGTTCACCGGGTCCGAGCTTGGTCGAACGCGTCACCGACTTCAGTCTCGCCATCGTCGCTCCCCATCCCGGGCGGACCGTGGCTTCCCCGCCCCGTCCTCACCACGCTACCCGCAACCCCCGACGGGTGTCACGGCCGACGGCCGAACGAGCCGGGCCGGCGGCAACGAACGAGCCGTGCCGACGGCTACTGGGTGGCGGCCCGGTACGGCGCGACGACGACCTCGACCCGCTGGAACTCCTTGAGGTCGGAGTACCCCGTCGTGGCCATCGAGCGGCGCAGCGCGCCCACGAGGTTCGCGGTGCCGTCCGCAGCGGATGCCGGCCCGTACAGGATCTCCTCGAGCGGGGCGACCTGGCCGACCTGCACGCGCTCGCCGCGGGGCAGCTTCGCGTGGTGCGCCTCGGGCCCCCAGTGCCATCCGCCGCCGGGGGCGTCGGTCGCGCGAGCGAGCGCAGCGCCGAGCATGACGGCGTCGGCACCGCACGCGACGGCCTTGACGATGTCGCCGGACCGGCCGACGCCGCCGTCGGCGATGACGTGCACGTACCGGCCGCCGGACTCGTCGAGGTAGTCCCGGCGTGCGCCCGCGACATCCGCCACGGCCGTCGCCATCGGCGCGTGGATGCCGAGCGTGCCCCGCGTGGTCGAGGCGGCACCGCCGCCGAAGCCGACGAGCACGCCGGCGGCGCCCGTGCGCATGAGGTGCAGCGCCGCGGTGTAGGTCGACGCGCCGCCGACGATGACGGGCACGTCGAGTTCGTAGATGAACTTCTTCAGGTTCAGCGGCTCGGCGTTCTTCGAGACGTGCTCGGCCGAGACGGTCGTGCCGCGGATCACGAACAGGTCGACGCCCGCCGCCACCACGGTCTCGTACAGCTCCTGCGTGCGCTGCGGCGAGAGGGCTCCGGCGACGGTGACGCCGGCCGCGCGCACCTCCGCCAGGCGCGCGGTGACCAGTTCCGGCTTGATCGGCTCGGAGTACAGCTCCTGCATGCGCGAGGTCGCCTGACCGGCATTGAGGTTGCGGATCTCGGCGAGCATGGGCTCAGGATCTTCGTACCTCGTCCAGAGGCCCTCGAGGTCGAGCACCCCGATGCCGCCGAGACGGCCCATCATGATGGCCGTGCGCGGCGAGACGACCGAGTCCATCGGTGCCGCCAGGAACGGGATGTCGAACTGGTACGCGTCGATCGACCAGCCGACCGAGACGTCCTCAGGGTCGCGGGTGCGCCGGCTCGGCACGATGGCGATGTCGTCGAACGCGTAGACGCGGCGGCCCCGCTTGGAGCGGCCGATCTCGATCTCCTGAGTCACCCGTCAACCCTACCCAAGGCGCTGGTGGGCGATGGGATGCCGCCTCAGCGCGCCCGGGCGACGCGGACCTCGTCGAAGACCGGCTCGTCGGTCTCGACCACCTCGCCGTCGGCCCGGAACACGAGGTACCGGTCGAACGACCGCGTGAACCATCGATCGTGCGTGACCGCGACGACGCTGCCCGCGAACCGGCCGAGCGCATCCTCGAGCGCCTCCGCCGAGACGAGGTCGAGGTTGTCGGTCGGCTCGTCGAGCAGCAGCAGCGTCGCGCCCGAGAGTTCGAGCAGCAGGATCTGCAGGCGCGCCTGCTGCCCGCCCGAGAGCACCTCGAACCGCTGCTGGGCGGCACCGGCGAGCCCGTAGCGGTCGAGCGCCGAACTCGCAGCCTCCCGCGGCATCCCGTCGCGGTTCGCATCGCCCCGGTGCAGGATCTCGAGCAGGGTCCGGCCGCGCAACCCCGGCAGCTCGTGCCCCTGCGCGAACCAGCCCGGGACCACGCGCGCGCCGAGCGTCGCGGTTCCCCGGTGCGGCACGCGGGCGAGGGTCGCGCCGATGTCGGTGAGGTGGCCGGCCCCCGGGTCGGGGTCGGTCCCGCCCGCGGCGAGCAGGCGCAGGAAGTGCGACTTGCCCGACCCGTTCGAACCGAGCACCGCGACCCGGTCGCCGTACCAGACCTCGAGGTCGAAGGCCCGCATGAGGCCGGTCAGCTCGAGCCCCTCGCACACGACCGCCCGCTTGCCCGTGCGCGAGCCGCGCAGGCGCATCGACACCGCCTGGGCGGGCGGACGCTCCTCGGGCGGGCCGGCCACCTCGAACTTCCGCAGCCGTGTGAGGGCGGCCTGGTACCGCGAGGCCATGCCGTCGTTGTAGGTCGCCTTGACCTTCAGCGTCTGCACGAGCTGCGTCAACTGCGCGTGCTGCTCGTCCCAGCGTCGCCGCAGCTCGTCGAGCCTGGCGAAGCGGTCCTCGCGCGCCTCGTGGTACCCGCGGAAACTTCCGCCGTGCACCCACGCGGTGCTGCCGGCCGCGCCCGCCTCGAGCGTGACGATCCGGTCGGCGGCCCGCGCGAGCAGCTCGCGGTCGTGCGAGACGAGCAGGACGGTCTTGGGCGTTGCCCGGAGCTGCCCCTCGAGCCAGCGCTTGCCGGGCACGTCGAGCGAGTTGTCGGGCTCGTCGAGCACGAGCACCTGCTCGGGTCCGCGCAGCAGCGCCTCGAGCGCGAGCCGCTTCTGCTCCCCGCCGGACAGCGTGGTCAGCTCGCGCCACCTCGCGCGCTCGAACGGGATCCCGAGCGCCGCGGTCGTGCAGTGGTCCCACAGGACCTCCTGCTCGTAGCCGCCGGCTTCCGCATAGTCGGCGAGCGCCGTCGCGTACCGCATCTGGGCAGCCGTGTCATCCGCTTCGATCAGGGCGTTCTCGGCGGCCTCGAGCTCGATCGCCGCGCGCCGAACGCGATCGGGCGCGACCGAGACGAGCAGTCCGTGCACGGTCGGGGTCGCGCCGGGGGCGACCTCGCCCCGGCCGACGAACTGGTCCATGACGCCGAGCCCGCCGTCGACCTGCACGCTGCCCTCGTCGGGGCGCAGGTCGCCGCGGATGATGCGAAGCAGGGTGGTCTTGCCGGCCCCGTTCTGGCCGATGAGGGCGGTCGTGCGCCCCTCGGTGACGCGGAACGCGACGTCGGCGAGCAGGGGCCGGCCGTCGGGCAGCGAGAAGGAGACGCCGTTGACGTCGATGAAGCCCATGGTCGGTTCGATTCGGATCGAGAGGCACGGCGATGCCGCGGCGCCGGAAGGGCAGCCGACCAGCGTAGCCGAAGACGGATGCCGCGGCACAGCGCGTCGGGTCCGTTCCGTCGCAGGCCTCCGTGCGGCAGTCTGGAGCCATGCATCGCATCGCCGCCGACCCGCTCGACGTCCTCCGCACGCGCACGAGCGCCAAGTGGCGCATGTTCGACCCCGACGTGCTGCCGCTGCCCGTCGCCGAGATGGACTATCCGCTCGCCGAGCCCGTCGCCGAGGCCCTGCACGCCGCGATCCGCCGCTCCGACACCGGCTACAACTCGGGCAGCCTGCCCGTCGCCGAGGCGTTCGCGGGGTTCGCCGCCGAGCGGCTCGGATGGTCGCCCGATCCGCAACGGGTCACGTGCACCGCCGACGTGTCGATGGGCATCGTCGAGGTGCTGCGCCGGGTCGTCGCCCCGGGCGAGGGCGTGGTGATCTGCCCGCCGATCTATCCGCCGTTCTTCGACCTGGTGACCGAGGCGGGCGGCACGGTGGTCGCGGTGCCGCTCGCGGGCGGCATCGACGAGGGCTGGTCGCTCGACCTCGATCGGCTCGAGGCCGCGTTCGCCGCGGGCGCGCGGGCCATGGTGCTCTGCAACCCGCACAACCCCGTCGGACTCGTCCCCGCCCGCGACCAGCTCGCGACCCTCGCCGACCTCGCCGCCCGTCACGGCGCGACGATCGTCTCGGACGAGGTGCACGGTCCCCTCTCGCAGCCCGAGTCGAAGTACACGCCGTTCCTCACCGTCTCCGACGCCGCACGCGAGCACGGCGTCGCCGTCACCGCCGCGACGAAGGCGTTCAACCTCGCGGGGCTCAAGGCCGCGATGATCCTCACCGCGAGCGAGCGCGGCGACGCCGTCCGCGCGGCCATGCCGTACGAGGTCGAGTGGCGCATGAGCCAGTTCGGCTCGATCGCCACCGTCGCCGCGTTCCGCCACGGCGGGCACTGGCTCGACGGCGTCCTCGCGTCGATCGACGACAACCGGCGCCTGCTCGCCGACCTGCTCGCCGACGACCTGCCCGGCGTGCGGTTCCGGATGCCGCAGGCGACCTATCTCGCCTGGCTCGACCTGTCGGCGCTCGGCTGGGGCGACGACCCGGCCGTCGTCGCCCTGGAACGTGCTCGGGTCGCCCTCGCGGGCGGGCCCGGCTTCGGAGCGGACGCCGGCCGCGGGCACGCACGCCTGAACCTCGCCTGCTCACCCGAGGTCCTCGCCGAGGCGATCGCGCGCCTGGCCGACGCCGCGGGCTGAGCCCGCGCGCAGGCCCGCGCGCGAGTCAGCGCGTGTAGTTCGGCGCCTCCACGACGAACTGCACGTCGTGCGGGTGCGACTCCTTCAGCCCGGCGGGCGTGATCCGCACGAAACGGCCCTTCGCCTTCAGCTCGGCGACGGTCCGCGCTCCGACGTAGAACATCGACTGGCGGAGCCCGCCGACGAGCTGGTAGGCCACCGCCGAGACCGGACCGCGGTACGCGACCTGGCCCTCGATGCCCTCCGGGATCAGCTTGTCGTCGGACGGGACGTCGGCCTGGAAGTAGCGATCCTTCGAGTACGACGTCTTCTTGCCGCGCGTCTGGAGCGCGCCGAGCGAACCCATGCCGCGGTACGCCTTGAACTGCTTGCCGTTCTGGAACACCAGCTCGCCCGGGCTCTCGGCCGTTCCGGCCAGGAGGGAACCGAGCATGACGGTGTCGGCCCCGGCGACGAGCGCCTTGGCGATGTCGCCCGAGTACTGCAGGCCCCCGTCCGCGATGAGCGGAACGCCCGCCGGGCCGGTCGCGCGCGAGGCCTCGTACACGGCGGTGATCTGCGGCACGCCGACCCCCGCCACGACGCGCGTGGTGCAGATCGAGCCCGGCCCCACGCCGACCTTGACCGCGTCGGCGCCGGCCTCGACGAGCGCCTTCGCGCCCTCGTACGTGGCGACGTTCCCGCCGATCACGTCGATGTGCTCGAACGTCGGGTCGGCCTTCAGCCTGCGGATGATGTCGAGCACGCCCGCGGACTCGCCGTTGGCGGTGTCGACCACCAGGACGTCCACGCCCGCGTCGCGCAGCGCCTCGGCGCGTTCCCACGCGTCGCCGAAGAAGCCCATCGCCGCGCCGACGCGCAGCCGGCCCGAGGCATCCTTCGTCGCATTCGGGTACTGCTCCGACTTGTCGAAGTCCTTGACCGTGATCAGGCCCGTGAGCCGGCCCGCCTCGTCGACGAGCGGGAGCTTCTCGATCTTGCGCTCCGCGAAGATCGCGATCGCCTCATCCGGGTCCATGCCGACGCGGCCCGTGATGAGCGGCGTCGTGGTCATGACGTCCGCGACCTTCGTCGTCGGCTTCTCGAAGTCCGACACGAAGCGCATGTCGCGGTTCGTGATGATGCCGACCAGCACGCCGTCGGAATCGACCACGGGCAGGCCGCTCACCCGGTACGTGCCGCAGAGCTCGTCGACCTCGGCGACCGTGGCATCCGGAGACGTCGTCACCGGGTTGGAGACCATGCCCGACTCGCTGCGCTTGACCCGGTCGACCATGTCGGCCTGCTCGGCGATCGAGAGATTGCGGTGCAGGATGCCGATGCCGCCCTGTCGCGCCATGGCGATCGCCATGCGCGTCTCGGTCACCGTGTCCATCGCCGCGGACAGCAGCGGGGTCGCGACCGTGATGCGCCTGGTCAGGCGCGAGCCGGTATCGGCCTCGCTCGGGATCACGTCGGTGTGCCCCGGCAGCAGGAGGACGTCATCGTATGTGAGTCCCGTGAATCCGAACGGATCGGCCTGATCCATGTCGCCCCTTCGTCTCGAGTCGTGCTCGATCGCCCGCGCACCGCGGGTTGGGCGGGCTCGGGCGCATCGTCGCGGTGCCATCCAGTTTAAGCGAGTTTGCGCGCATGCCGGTCCTCGGATAACAATCGAGGGCCGTTTGTGCTCCGGAGTGAAACACGTGAGACATAATCGGCACGTACTGTGACGGCGTCGTCACAGGAAAGGCGAACCCGGCCGACCCCTGCCGGGACCTTTGGAGGTGCAGTGGAATCCACGCAATCAGTCCGCCCACGTTCCCGTGGGAGGTGGCTCCTCCTCCTCGGACTTCTCCTGTCCGCACTCACTCTGTCCGGCATCGCAGCGTCCCCTGCGGTGGCGGACGAAGGGGGTACGGACAGCCAGTCCGAAGAGTTCGAGTTCTTCTTCAGCGGCAATGTGAAGTACAACGACGAGGCGCTCGAGGGGGTGAAGATCACCGTCGAGGGCGGCGGGTTCGAAGCCGAGACCGAGACCGACGAGAACGGCCAGTGGACGCTCGGCGTCCCCGAGAAGTCCACGTACGAGGTCACGCTCGATGAAGACACGCTGCCCGACGGCGTCGTCGTCGAGGACGGACAGTCGACCATCGAGGCCGAGTTCGGGCTCACGAGCCGGAAGTCCGTGAACTTCTTCCTCGGCGAGGGCCAGCGGGTCACGGTCAATCTCCTCGACCAGGTGATCCAGCGGGCGGTCAACGGCATCAACTTCGGTCTGCTGCTCGCCCTGGCCGCGATCGGGCTCTCGCTCATCTTCGGCACGACCGGACTCTCGAACTTCGCGCACGCGGAGCTCATCACGTTCGGCGCCCTCATGGTCCTGACACTCGGCGTCGACTTCGCCTGGCCCCTGTGGCTGGCGATCGCGGGCGCGCTCGTGCTCAGCGCGGTGCTCGGACTGGGTCTGGACGCGGCCATCTGGAAGCCGCTGCGCAAACGCGGCGTGGGGGTGATCCAGCTGATGATCGTCAGCATCGGTCTCTCCCTGGCCCTGCGGTACACGTACCAGTTCTTCTACGGCGGCTCCACGAGGCAGCTTCCGGGAGCGACGCTTCCCTCCGACATCCGCTTCGGACCGATCGCGCTCTCGTGGGTCGACGTGGCGAGCATGCTCGTCAGCATCCTCGTGCTGCTCGCGGTCGCCTACTTCCTGCTCAGCACCCGGACCGGCAAGGCCACGCGCGCGGTCTCCGACAACGCGCCTCTGGCCGCCGCGAGCGGCATCGACGTCGACCGAGTCATCCGCATCGTCTGGATCCTCGGCACGCTGCTGGCCGGCCTGTCCGGCATCCTCTGGGCGTACTTCCGACCCGGTGTGAGCTGGGACATGGGCTTCCAGATCCTCCTGCTCGTCTTCGCCGCGGTCACGCTCGGCGGTCTCGGCACGGCGTTCGGCGCCCTCGTCGGATCGCTCATCGTCGGCCTCTTCGTCGAACTGTCGACGCTCTGGCTGCCGAGTGACATGAAGTACGTGGGCGCACTGGTCATCCTGATCCTGGTGCTGCTGTTCCGACCGCAGGGAATCCTCGGTCGTCGAGAGAGAATCGGATAGGGGGCGACTGCAATGATCGACTGGGGAGCAATCTTCGGAAACGCGGCCGTCGAGCTGATCAGCCCGACCACCGCCGCCTACGCGCTGGCCGCCCTCGGCCTCGCCGTCCACTTCGGCTTCACGGGCCTGCTGAACTTCGGTCAGGCGGGCTTCATGCTGCTCGGCGCCTACGGCTACGCCATCCCGGCGCTGAAGCTCGGCTGGCCGTGGTGGGCCTGCGTCCTGACGTCCGTCCTGGCGTCGGTGATCTTCGCACTGATCCTCGGCATCCCGACACTGCGATTGCGAGCGGACTATCTCGCCATCGTGACGATCGCGGCCGCCGAGGTGCTCAGGTTGACGTTCACGACCAACGAGTTCCAGGCCGTCACCGGCTCGGCCAACGGCCTCTCGGAGTACCAGCGCGACCTGCTCTCGCTGAACCCGCTGCCGGACGGCAGGTACGGGTTCGGCCCGTGGGTCTTCAGCGACCGCGCGTGGTTCTTCCTGATCATCGGCTGGATCATCGTGATCCTGGCCGCGCTGCTGACGTGGATGCTCATGCGCAGCCCGTGGGGCCGCGTGATCAAGGGCATCCGCGAGGACGAGGACGCGGTCCGCGCGCTGGGCAAGAACGTCTACTCCTACAAGATGCAGAGCCTCATCCTCGGCGGACTGTTCGGTACCTTCGCGGGCATCATCTTCGTGCTGCCACGCGCGGTCGTACCGAGCTACTTCCAACCGACGCTGACGTTCTTCATCTACGCGATCCTGCTGCTCGGCGGGGCCGCGACCATCCTGGGGCCCATCGTCGGCTCCATCGTCTTCTGGGTCCTCCTGTCCTTCTTCTCGGGCTTCATCGCCCGTGCGGTCGAGGCCGGATGGCTCCCGTTCATGACCCAGGTCCAGGCCGGCCAGATCCGGTTCATCCTCGTGGGCGTGGCGATCATGTTGCTCGTGGTATTCATGCCACAGGGCATCATGGGCAACAAGAAGGAGCTCGCTTTTGTCAAGTGAAATCCCCACCAACGGCAAGCCCGTCAAGACGACGGGGCTTCACGTCGGCGATGCAGCCCCGGGCTGCAAGAAGGTCGATCCGATCCTCGTCGCAGACGGCGTCAAGCGCACCTTCGGCGGCCTGACCGCCGTCGACGTCGAGCACGTCGAGATCCCGCGAGGCGCCATCACCGCCCTCATCGGACCCAACGGTGCAGGCAAGACGACGTTCTTCAACCTGCTCACCGGCTTCGACAAGCCGGACGAGGGCACCTGGTCGTTCGAAGGACGATCGCTCGCCCACGTGCCGGCCTACCGGGTGGCTCGCATGGGCCTGATCCGCACGTTCCAGCTGACGAAGTCGCTCGATCTGTTGTCGGTCATGGACAACATGAAGCTCGGCGCAACGGGCCAGTCCGGGGAGAACCTGTTCCGCGGTCTGATCCCGTCGATCTGGCGGAAGCAGGACGATCAGATCGAGGAGAAGGCACTCGAGATCCTCACCCGATTCAAGCTCGACGCGAAGAAGGACGATTACGCAGCGAGCCTGTCCGGCGGGCAGCGCAAGCTGCTCGAAATGGCACGCGCGCTCATGAGCGACCCGACCCTGGTCATGCTCGACGAGCCGATGGCCGGGGTGAACCCCGCGCTCACGCAGTCGCTGCTCGACCACGTCCTCGACCTCAAGGCGCAGGGCATGACCGTGCTCTTCGTCGAGCACGACATGCACATGGTCCGGCACATCGCCGACTGGGTCCTCGTCATGGCCGAGGGCAAGGTCGTCGCCGAGGGCGACCCGCACGAGGTCATGCGGGACCCCGCCGTGATCGACGCCTACCTCGGCGCCCACCACGACACCGACCTCGGGTCGACCGACACGGGCCACGTCACCGCCCTGAAGGAGCTCATCGATGACGAACAGTGAAGCCGCCGCGAGCGCCGTCGCAGAGCCCACCGGCGACATCGTGGTCGAGGTGCGTGGGGTCACGGCCGGGTACCTCCCGGGCGTGAACATCCTCAACGACTGCTCGCTCACCGCCCGGCAGGGGGAACTCATCGGCATCATCGGCCCCAACGGGGCCGGCAAGTCGACGCTGCTGAAGTCGATCTTCGGCCTGGTCAAGGTCCGCGAAGGCGGCATCTTCCTCCAGGGCGACGAGATCACCAACCTGAAGGCGAACAAGCTGGTCGCGAAGGGGGTCGGGTTCGTCCCGCAGACGAACAACGTCTTCCCGTCGCTCACCATCCAGGAGAACCTCGAGATGGGGCTCTACCAGAAACCGAAGGACCTCAAGCACCGGCTCGAGTTCGTGACCGAGATCTTCCCGGACCTCGCCCCGCGGCTCGCCCAGCGAGCAGGGTCGCTCTCGGGCGGTGAACGGCAGATGGTCGCCATGTCGCGCGCGCTCATGATGGGCCCGCACGTGCTCCTGCTCGACGAGCCGAGCGCGGGCCTGTCGCCGGTCCGACAGGACGAGGCGTTCCTGCGGGTCAAGGAGATCAACCGCGCGGGCGTGACGACCATCATGGTCGAGCAGAACGCCCGTCGCTGCCTGCAGATCTGCGACCGCGGGTACGTGCTGGACCAGGGCCGCGACGCGTACACGGGAACGGGCCGCGAACTGCTCAACGACCCGAAGGTCATCGGGCTCTACCTCGGCACGCTCGGAGCCGACGAGGAATAGCCCTCAGAGCGCCGCAGACGACGGGGCGGGGATGCGATGGCATCCCCGCCCCGTTCGGCGTTCACCGCGGCCGTGACGGCCCCGCAGCCCCGCCCTCCCCGCCGCCGCAGTCGCCCGCAGACGCCGGCGCCCGCCGCCGCAGTCGCCCGCAGACGCCGGACCGGTGGCCGGTCCCGGAATGATGCGGCTCTTCGCGATCGAGGGAGCAGGCGGATCCGGGCAAGGGCTGGCCGGGCGCCGAGGAATTCCTGAACACGAACGTTCGCCGCGCTTCGTCCACGGCGACCTCGCCCTGCCCACGCTGCCTCTGCACGCTCTCTGCGCCCGGCTCGACCGCCTTCGGCCGTCTCGATGGGCTCGGCCTCGCGCGGTGCGCGAATTCGCGACGGGTGCGCCGTGCGGGCCCGCGCACTGGTCGCGCCTTCGCGCACTCGACGATGTCGACGCGCGGCCGCCGCAGGCGCAGCGCCCGCGTCGCGGAGCCCGCACACGACGGCCCCGGAAACGCCGAAAGGGCCCCGGCCGAAGCCGGGGCCCTTCCTGGGGTTGTGGATCAGCCGTCGCCGATACGCTCGTACGTGTTGTCGTCGACGTACTGGAAGATGCCGATCGTGGCCTCGGTCGGGTCACCGTTCTCGTCGAAGGTGACCGGACCCGACGGGCCGTCGTAGTCGATCTGCGTGCCGTCGACGAGCAGCTCGGCGCCTGCGGCGAAGGAGTCGACCTTGTCGCCGTCGCCCGAACCACCCGAGACCTGCTGCAGGTACGCCGCGATGTCCTCACCGGCGACGCTGTTGGCCGCGAAGGCCGCGAGCGCCACGAGCACGACGGCGTCGTAGGACTCGGCCGCGTAGCTGTAGTCGGTCAGGGCCGGGTCGACCTCGAGCAGACGGTCGGTGAAGTCACCGAGCGTTCCGACGTCGAGACCGGGCAGCGTGCCCTTCGAGCCGGCGACGAGGCCGGGTGCGAAGTCCGCGCTGTAGTCGGCCAGGTTGCCGTCGACGAAGT
Source organism: Agromyces marinus (assembly GCF_021442325.1). Classification (NCBI taxonomy): domain Bacteria; kingdom Bacillati; phylum Actinomycetota; class Actinomycetes; order Micrococcales; family Microbacteriaceae; genus Agromyces; species Agromyces marinus. Next base: position 2,490,962 of record NZ_CP087879.1, read on the forward strand.
AGAGCTGGTCGCCCGGGTAGCCCGAACCGACGAGCGCCGGCGTGATGATCTTCGCCTGGTCGAACGTGATCAGCGCGATCGCGTCGGGGTTCTGCGCGGTGACCTCGGAGATCTGCGCGTCGAAGCTCGAGTCGCCCTCGTTGAAGAGCGCTTCGGCGACGACCTCGCCGCCCGCGGCCTCGTAGGCCTCGCGCGTGAACTGCGCGAGTCCGGTGCCGTAGGCGTCGTTGAGGACGATCATGCCGAGGGTGGCCTTGCCGTCGGCAGCGATCAGGTTGCCGAGCACCTCGCCCTGGAGCACGTCCGACGGAGCGGTGCGCCAGTAGAGGTTGTTGTCGTCGTAGTCGGTGAAGTCGGCCGAGGTGTTCGCCGGCGAGAACTGCACGACGCCCGCGGCGACGATCTGGTCGATGACGGTCTTGGAGACACCCGACGACGCTGCACCGATGATCGCCGAAACGTCCTGCGAGAGGAGGTCGGTGACCGAGACGGTCGCGGTGTCGGTGGTGGTGTCGCCCGAGTCGCGGTAGACGACCTCGACCTGGATGCCGAGATCCGCGTCGTTGACGTCCTGTGCGGCGAGCTCGACGCCCGCTTCCTCGGGCGGGCCGAGGAAGGCGAGTGCACCCGACTGCGGCAGGATGGTGCCGATCTTCAGGGTGAGATCGCGCTCACCCGGCTCGATGGGCTGGGCGTCGCCGGCGTCTGCCGGCGCCTCGGACTCGGGCTCTTCTGTGGTGCCGCCCGTGCTGCACGCGGTGAGGAGGAGGGCGGATACGCCGGCGATGGCGATGCCCGTCCAAGCCGCGCGAGCCGAACGCTTGGCCGTAGCCCTAGCGATAACGCTCATGATGCTCCTTGGGACTGAAGGATCGGTACGATTCAGCGCCTTGCGACGCCGCTGTAGTCGACCGTATTGCCCGCCCTCGAACCGCACAAGATTGCGGCGATCACAACCCGGTAACGCACATGGAATCGTTATCGCGGCGTCATCCGGCGTCGCACTCACGCACGATTCCGCCGATCCAGCGCGGTTTCGCGCACGCGATCGCACAGCGGCCATCGCACCGGCAGGCCCCAGTTCGGGGGGAGCCCGGAGCGCGGAGCCGGCGCCTCAGACCGGTTCCAGCGTCGCCGCGCGACGCGCGGCACGCGCGCCCCGCACGAGGTCGAACGTGAGCACGGCAAGCGCGAGCCAGACGAGCGAGAACCCGATCCAGCGCTCCGGGGGCATCGGCTCGTGCAGCACGAACACGCCGACGAGGAACTGGATGAACGGGGCGAAGTACTGGATGAATCCCAGGTAGATGAGCGGAAGCCGTCGGGAGGCCGCAGCGAACAGCAGCAGGGGCACCGCCGTGACGGCACCGGCGCCGAGCAGGAGCACGGTGTGCCATCCGCCCTCGGTCCCGATGCTGAGGCCGCTGGTCGCGGCGACCACCGTCAGCAGCACACCCGCGACGGGCGCGAGCCACGCGGTCTCGAGCGTGAGGCCGGAGATCGCGTCGACCCGATGGCCGACGCGCTTCTTGATGAGCCCGTAGAACCCGAAGCTGAACGCGAGCACGAGTGCGATCCACGGCACCTGCCCGTAGCCGATCCCGAGGACCAGCACGGCGACGATCGAGATGCCGACCGCCGTCCACTGCACCGCGCTGAGCCGTTCGCGAAGGACGAGCACTCCGAGGAACACCGTCACGATCGGATTGATGAAGTACCCGAGCGCGGCTTCGACGACCTGGCCCGAGAGCGTGGCGTAGACGTAGGTGAGCCAGTTGGCGAAGATGAGCACCCCGGCCACGCCCATGATGAGCACGATGCGGCGGTCGCGCACCAGCGCGCGGAACGGCCGCCAGGTCCGCGTCAGCGCGATCAGGGCCGCGCAGAACACGAGCGAGAGCAGGATGCGCCACGCGACGATCTCGACGGGGCCCGTGGGCGCGAGCGCGATGAAGTAGACGGGGAGGAACCCCCACAGGGCGTACGCCGAGACCGCGAAGACGAGCCCGCTGCGGCTCACGCCGTCTCCCCGGGTCCCGGTCCCGGTCTCGGTCCCGGATGCGCTGGATGCCACTGCACAAGCCTAGACGCGCGCGGCCGCTCCCCGGCGCAGGGCGTGAGGGCGCTCATCGCGGGGCGCGGGCGGGCGCGCCGTCCGAGCCCGGAGCGGCGCGGAGACGCGGAACGGCCCGGATGCCATGGCATCCGGGCCGTTCGAGGCGTCGGCGTCGACTAGCGGACGACGACCGCGAGCACGTCGCGAGCCGACAGCACGAGGTAGTCCTCGCCGCCGAACTTCACCTCGGTGCCGCCGTACTTGGAGTAGATCACCTTGTCGCCGACGGCCACGTCGAGCGGGACGCGGTTGCCGTTGTCGTCGATGCGGCCCGGGCCGACCGCCACGACCTCGCCCTCCTGGGGCTTCTCCTTGGCGGTGTCGGGGATGACCAGACCGGAAGCGGTGGTCTGCTCTGCCTCGACCTGCTTGATGACGATGCGATCCTCGAGCGGCTTGATGGAAACCGACACGGTTGACCTCTTTCTTGACGAAGACTGGGGTTAGCAGCCTCTGAGTGAGAGTGCTAACCCGAGTCTAGGGCGGTTCTGGCACTCGTGCAACGTGAGTGCCAGCGGATGCCGCGGTGCTAGCGTGTCCGCGTGGAACGCGACGAGCTGGTGCGGCTGCTCTCTGCCGAGGGGCTCGCGCTGCTCGACTCCCTGCCCGAGTACTCGACGAAGTCCGACGTCGTGAAGACGGTCTCCGAACTGCGCGGTCGCGGCCACGACGCGGGCCTCGTCGCCGCCGTGCTCAGCCAGTCGCGCCTGCGGGCGAAGGCCCGCGCCAAGTTCGGCGAGTTCGCCGATCGCATGCTCTTCACCGCCCCCGGCCTCGAGCAGGCGACGCGGCTGCGCGTGGCGGCCCTGCACGCCGGCCGGTTCGCCAGGGCCGGCATCCGTCACGTCGCCGACCTGGGCTGCGGCATCGGCGGAGATGCGCTCGCCATGGCCGCGGTCGACCTCGAGGTCACCGCGGCCGAGGCCGACGAGGTGACCGCCGCCGTCGCGGCGTTCAACCTCACGCCGTTCCCCAGGGTGCGCGTCGTGCACTCGCCGGCCGAGGAGGTCGCGCTCGACGGCATCGACGCCGCCTGGCTCGACCCGGCCCGGCGGACGACCGCCGGCGGGACGACGACGAGGATCGCGGATGCCGCGGACTACTCCCCCTCGCTCGAGTTCGCCTTCGGCCTGACCGAGCGGATGCCGGTGGGCGTGAAGCTCGGCCCCGGAACGGATCGCGACGTGGTCCCGGCCGACGCGGAGGCCCAGTGGATCTCGGTCGACGGCGACGTCGTCGAGCTCGTCGTCTGGACCGGCGCGCTCGCACGCGCCGGCATCGGGCGCGCGGCGCTCGTCATCCGCGGCGATGCGGCGCACGAGCTCGTCGCGCCCGCGGACTCGGTCGACGCCCCCGTCGGTCCGCTCGGCGACTACCTGTACGAGCCCGACGGGGCCGTCATCCGGGCTCGCCTCATCGGCGACCTCGCCCGGTCGATGGGCGCATGGATGATCAGCGAGCGCATCGCGTACCTGACCGGCGACCGTGCCGTGCACACGCCGTTCGCGCGCGGCTTCCGCGTGCTCGAGCGGCTGCCGGCCGACGAGCGGGGGTTGCGGCGCGCGCTTCAGGACCGCGGGATCGGCACGGTCGAGATCAAGAAGCGCGGCGTCGACGTCGATCCCGCCGCGCTGCGCACCCGGCTGAAACTCCGGGGCGAGCGATCGGCGACCGTCGTGCTCACGCGCGAGGAGGGGCGGCACGTCGCCGTGCTGGTCGAGCGGATGCCACCGGAGGCTCAGGTGGGCAGCGCCTCGAACACGATCGCGTAGTAGCCGATCCAGATCACCGAGAACACCAGGCCGGTGATGCCCGTGCCGATCCCGACGAACGCCGCGGCCCGGCCGTGCTCCTCTCGGCGCAGGCCGAGGACGCCGAAGACGATCGCGGCCAGTGAGAGCGGGAGCATCCAGCCGACGAAGAGGGACGCCGCGGCGCCGATGGATCCGATCGCGGCCGCGACCCGGCTGTACACGCGTCGCTGCTCGTCGACGTCCTCGTACTCGACGACCTCGGTCGGGTCGGTGGCGGGTCGCCCGACCGTGAGCAGTTGGCCGGTGGGCAGCCGATGCAGTTCACCCGTGTCGTACGGCACGTCGTACTCGCGGGGCTCCGCACGGGGCGGGCCGGCGCGCTCGGGCGCGACGGCGCCGCCGGGCGGCACGGCGCCGCCGGGCGGCACTGCGGGCGCGACGGGATCCGGCCGGCCGGGGTCCGGTCGGCCGGGTGGCATCCGATCGTCCGTCACGAACCGGCCTCAGTACCCGGAGTAGTACGCGTCGCCGAAGGAGAACACCACACCCCACAGGACGAACGACAGCAGCGCGATGCCGACTCCGATGAAGCCGAGGATGATCCCCGTCAGCCACATGCCCTTCGCCGCGGGTTCCTTGCCGCGCCCGATGAAGCCGAGCACGACGGCCGCGCCGGGGATGAACAACTGCAGGATGCCGCCGACGAACGGGATGATCGCGATGGGCGAGCCGATGATCCCGATGATGCCCGCGATGAGCGAGATCAGGCTGAGCACGGGCGTCGGCTTGCTCGCAGGCGCCCCGTACGCCGCCTGCGGACCGCCGGCCGCTCCGGCGCCGCCGTACCCGTACCCGTACGCGGGGCCGGCGCCGGGCGCCGCGGGCCGACCCGGCGCCTGGTCGAAGGGGCCGGCCACCGGCGGCACCGTGGGAGCGCCGTAGGGCGATTCCGGTGCGCCGCCGGGCGAGACCGCCGGTGCGGCGGGCGGGGCCGGCGGCGCGGGAGGAGCGGGAGGCTCCGGGGCGCCCGGAGGTGCAGCGGGCGGCGCCGGCTCGGCCGGAGCAGGCGGCGCCGGCTCGGCGGGAGCGGGCGGCGCGGGCTCGGCCGGAGCGGGCGGCGCGGGTTCCGCGGGCTCGGCCGGAGCGGGCGGCGCGGGTTCCGCGGGCACGGGGGGCTCGACGGGCTCCTGGGGCACCGACGGCTCCGCCGGCGTCGGTTCCTCCGGCTGGTCCGGGCGGTCGGGTGTCGTGGGATCGCTCATGTCGAGCCCCTTCCGTGCTGCGGGTGGATCAGTAGGACGTGATGACGCCGCTGCTCACGGCCGTCGCGATGAGCGCGAAGTAGGCGATCAGCGCGATGATGCCGAGGACCAGCCCGACGTAGCCGATGATGAGGCCGGCGATCGCGAGGCCGCGGCCCTGCTCGCCGGTCTTCTTGATCTGCGAGAGGGCGATGTGGCCCGTGATGATCGCGACGAGCGAGACGAAGAAGGCCGACACGAGCGAGACGATCGCCAGCACGTTGGTCTTCTGCGCCGCGGGAGCCGCGTACGACGGCGTCTCGCCGTAGGTCGGGGCCGCACCGTACGCCGGGGCCTGCTGCGCGGGCTGCGCCGGCGGAGCCGGCGGCGGCGGCGGAACCTGGGACGCGTTCGGGTCCGGCGTGTTGGGGTCGGTCATGTGCTGCTTCCTCTCGTGCGTGCGTGGACCCGGCCATGCTGGCAGCGCCGATGTGCAGTGTCAACGATCGGCGGCGCGGGTCGTCCCCCCGCGAGCGCGGGATCTCCGCCCACCGTACCGCGCACGGCGCGTGCGGCGCATCGGGGAGGCTCCCCATGTCGGTTCAGGTCTGGATCTGCGTCACCGGAAGCGTCGAGTCGGCGCCGAACCCGAGCTCGGACGGCTCGTGACCGGCCATGATGAGCCGTGCCCCGAGCGCGGCGATCATGGCGCCGTTGTCGGTGCACAGCGACAGCGGCGGGATCCGCAGCGCGATGCCCGCGGCATCCGCTCTGCCCTCGGCGACCTCGCGAAGTCGCCGGTTCGCGACGACGCCGCCGCCGAGCAGCAGTCGCGGCACCCCCAAGTCGCTGCACGCCGCGATCGCCTTCGAGACGAGCACGTCGACGACCGCCTCGCGGAAGCTCGCGGCCACGTCCGCGAGCGGCACGGGCTCACCGGCCGCCTCGCGCTGCTCGACCCACCGCGCGACCGCGGTCTTCAGCCCCGAGAACGAGAAGTCGTAGCGGTGGCGCTCGAGGTCCTTCGGCCGGGTGAGCCCGCGCGGGAAGCGGATGGCGGCGGGGTCGCCGCCGACGGCCGCGCGGTCGATCTCGGGCCCGCCGGGGTAGGGCAGGCCGAGCAGCCTCGCGACCTTGTCGAAGGCCTCCCCCGCGGCGTCGTCGATCGTCTCGCCGAGCAGTTCGACGTCGGAGTCGAGGTCGCGCACGAGCAGCAGGGACGTGTGCCCGCCCGAGACGAGCAGCGCGATGCTGGGAGTCTCGAGCGGCGCGCCGCCGAGCAGGTCGGCGCCGACGTGCCCGACGAGGTGGTTGACCGCATAGACCGGTTTCCCGACGGAGAGGGCGAGCGCCTTGGCCGCCCCGACGCCCACCATGAGCGCGCCCGCGAGCCCCGGGCCGCTCGTGACGGCGACGGCGTCGAGGTCGCCGAGGTCGACGGATGCCTCGGCGAGCGCCGCACGGATCGTCGGCCCGAGCGCCTCGAGATGGGCGCGCGCGGCGACCTCGGGCACGACGCCGCCGTAGCGCGCGTGCTCGTCCATCGACGACGCGATGACGTTGGCGAGCAGGTCGGTTCCCCGCACGATGCCGACCCCGGTCTCGTCGCACGAGGTCTCGATGCCGAGCACGAGCGGTGCGTCGCGGTTCACTGCGGTCCTCCTGCGCGGATGGCGGTGTCGGCGGGTCGGGTGACGGCCGGGGGCACGTCGAGGCGCATGGCGATCGCGTCGACGCCGTCGGGTTGGTAGTAGCCGCGCCGGACGCCGATCTCGGCGAACCCGAGCGAGTCGTAGAGGTGGCGCGCGACGGGGTTGTCTGCGCGCACCTCGAGGAACAGTTCGGTGGCGCCGCGGCGGCGCGCCTCGTCGATGAGCGCGAGCATGAGCGTCCGGCCGAGCCCGGCACCGCGTCGGTCGGGGTCGACCGCGATGGTCTGGATGTCGCCCTGGCCGCCGCCGCGAGGGGCGAGCAGCCCGGCGTAGGCCACCGGCTCTCCGGGGCTCGCGTCGTCGACCGCGACGAGGTAGTAGGTGTGCTCGGCGTCGAGTTCGCCGCGCATCGCCGATTCCGGCCAGGCGTCGGTGTCGAACGTGGCACGCTCGAGTCGCATGATGCCGTCGAGGTCGGCCGGCGCCGCGCGGCGGAGCATGAGGCTCATCGCAGCACCCGCTTGCCGGCGGAGGGCGTCACGTCGGGTGCGCGGAGGTAGAGCGGTTCGTCGCGCGCGATCGGGAGCCGGCCCGCGGCGCGGGCGAGCGCGGCGACCGTGCCGAGCGCACCGGCTGAGACGGTTTCGGCGTCGAAGCGGATGCCGCGCGGCGCGGGCACCGCGTCGCGGGGCTCGAGCCGCGGGGCCGAGGATCGGGCGGGGAGTCCGGCGTCGTCGACACCGTCGTAGTCGGTGACGGCCGATTCGCGACGCCGGGCGTCGGTGACGACCTGGAGGGCGCCCGTCCCTCCCGCGGCGTACCAGGCGTGCGCGATCGCGTCATGGCTGACGACCGGGACGACGGGCACCCCGATGCCGAGCGCGAACGTGCGCGCGGCGGCGATGCCGACGCGGAGGCCGGTGAACGGGCCGGGCCCCATGCCCGCGACGACGCCCGACAGGGTCGCCGGCCGGACACCGGCTCGGTCCAGCACGTCTCGGATGCCCTCGCCGATGACCTCCGCGTGGCGCATGGTGTCCGCCGTGCCGACTTCCGCCAGCACCCCGCCGTCGCCGTCGACGACCGCGACGCTCGTGCCGGTGGACGTGTCGATCACGAGGAGCATGCATCCAGCCTAGATGCGCACGGAACGGCGGGGTTCAGGCGCTTCCGGGCCCGAGTCGCGCCTGGCTCGAGTATGCGGTGGCGGCCCACCGCGGCCCGTGTCCGACCAGCTCGACCGTCCGGGGCTCGTCGGCATCCAGTTCGTCGTCGTCGAGCGGCCCGCTCGCGGCATCCGCTTCGCCGCCCCGGCGCCTGGCGATCACGACCTCGAGCCAGGACTCCGCGGCGCCGTCGAGCAGCCCGGCGCCCCACTCGACGACCACGACCGAGCCCGCGAGGTCGAGGTCGAGGTCCTCCAGTTCCGCCGCGCTCCCGAGCCGGTAGGCGTCGACGTGCACGAGCGGGGGGCCGCCGACGAGCGTCGGGTGGGTGCGGGCGAGCACGAAGGTCGGGCTCTGGACCGGGCCGCGGACGCCCAGCCCGTCGCCGATCCCGCGCGTGAGCGTCGTCTTGCCGGCGCCGAGCGGCCCGGTGAGCACGACGAGGTCGCCGGCACGCAGTTGCCGGCCGAGGTCGCGCCCGAGCGACTCCATCGCCTCGGCGTCGTCGACGGTGCGGCGCATCACGGGGCCTCCAGATGCGTCCGGGGCACGCGGGGGCCGATGCGCGTGACGATCTCGTAGCCGATCGTGCCCGCGGCATCCGCCCAGTCGTCGGCGCTCGGGACCCCGTCGGCCGGATCTCCGAAGAGCACGACCTCGTCGCCCACGGCGACGTCGGCATCGCCCACGTCGACCACGAACTGGTCCATGGCGACCCGCCCGGCCACGCGGTGGCGCCGGCCGCCGATGACGACCTCACCGCGGCCCGAGGCATGCCGCGGGATCCCGTCGGCGTACCCGAGCGGGACCAGCGCGAGCGTCGTGGGGCGCGGTGCACGCCACGTGTACCCGTACGAGACGCCGGTGCCGGACTCGACGTGCCGCACCGCGGCCACCCGGCCGCGAAGGGTCATCGCAGGTCGCAGCCCGAGGTCGGCCGCGGTGGTGCCGTCGCCGAACGGCGGCAGCCCGTAGACGCCGATCCCGATCCGGACGAGGTCGAGCCGGGTCTCGGGCACGCGGAGCGCACCCGCGCTCGCGGCGAGGTGGCGCACGTCGGGGACCACGCCCGCCCGTTCCGCTGCGGCGACGCCGTCGAGGAACGCGGCGAGCTGGTCGCGGTCGTCGACGGGCGACGTGTTCGCGAGGTGGCTGAACAGTCCGCGGACCCGGATCCGGCCCTCGGCCTCGAGTGCTGCGGCTCGCGCGACGGCGGCGTCCCACTCGGTTCGGAGGATGCCGTTGCGGCTCAGGCCGGTGTCGAGCTTGAGGTGCAGGTTCGCCGGACGTCCGGCGCGGGCCGCGGCATCCGCCATGGCCTCGAGCTGGGCGATCGACGAGACGCCGAGGTCGACGCGCTGCGCGATCGCACCGTCGTAGCGGGCGTCGGGATCGTGCAGCCACGCGAGGACGGGCGCCTCGATGCCCGCATCGCGGAGCGCGAGGGCCTCGTCGATGTCGGCGACGCCGAGCCAATCCGCGCCGCCCTCGAGGGCCGCGCGTGCGACCGGTGCGGCGCCGTGCCCGTAGGCGTCGGCCTTGACGACGGCCATGACGCTCGCGGGAGCCACGGTCGCGGCGAGGTGCGCTACGTTCGCCCGGATCGCGTCGAGGTCGATCACCGCTTCGCGGAACGGCGAGCGGACGTGCCTGGGGTTCACCTGGCCTCCTCGTGAGGGCCGCCGAGCGCCTCGCGCGACGAGGCCGTGCGCGGGACGCCCCGCTCGAGCACCACGAACGCGCTCGCGATGCCCGCGTCGTGGCTCATCGAGAGGTGCACCCGGTCGATGCCGAGTCGCGCGACGTGCTCGGAGAGCTCACCCGACAGGGCGAAGTCCGGGTTGCCGTCGGCGTCCTGGACGACGCGCATGTCGTGCCAGCGGATGACGGCATCGCCGCCGAGCGCCTTGATGAGCGCCTCCTTGGCGGCGAATCTCGCCGCGAGGGAGCGCACCGGCCGCTCGCGTTCGCTCTCGGCGAACAGCCGATCGCGGAGACCGGGCGTGCGCTCGAGCGATCGCCCGAAGCGCGCGATGTCGACCACGTCGATCCCGATGCCCGCGATCACGCCCTGCCTCCCGTGCCCACGATTCGAGTCTGCACCACCGGCGCGCCGAGCGGGTGCCGGACCGTTCCGGTCGCCCGCTCGACGGCTCGGCCTACTCGACCGTGACCGACTTGGCCAGGTTCCGCGGCTGGTCCACGTCCAGGCCCTTCGCCTGCGAGAGCTCCATCGCGAAGATCTGCAGCGGCACGACCGCGAGCAGCGGCTCGAACAGCGGTGCCGCGAGCGGGATCCGGATCACCTCGTCGGCGAACGGCAGCACCGCGGCATCCCCCGCCTCGGCGATCGCGATCACGCGCGCACCGCGCGCGCGGATCTCCTGGATGTTCGAGACCACCTTCGGGTGCAGGCTCGCGGACCCGCGCGGGCTCGGCACCACCACGAACACCGGCTGCCCCGGCTCGATGAGCGCGATCGGGCCGTGCTTGAGCTCGCCGGCCGCGAAGCCCTCCGCGTGGATGTACGCGAGCTCCTTGAGCTTGAGCGCACCCTCCATCGCGATCGGGAACCCGACGTGGCGGCCGAGGAACAGCACCGAGCGCGTGTCGCTCATCCAGTGCGCGAGCTCGCCGACGCGGTCCGACTCCTCGAGCACCGTCGAGAGCTTGCCCGGGATCGCCAGCAGTTCGTCGACGTGCTCGGCGAGCTCGGCATCCGAGAGCGTGCCGCGCACCCGGGCGACATGCAACCCGAACAGGTACAGCGCCGTGATCTGCGCGACGAAGGCCTTCGTCGACGCGACGGCGACCTCCGGACCCGCGTGCGTGTACACGACCGCGTCCGACTCGCGGGGGATGGTCGCTCCCTGCGTGTTGCACACCGAGATCGTCCGGGCGCCCTGCTCCCGCGCGTACTTGACGGCCATGAGCGTGTCCATCGTCTCGCCCGACTGGCTGATCGACACCACGAGCGTGTGCTCGTCGATCACCGGGTCGCGGTAGCGGAACTCGTGGCTGAGCTCGACCTCGACGGGGATCCGCGTCCACTGCTCGATGGCGTACTTCGCGACCATGCCCGCATAGGCGGCCGTCCCGCAGGCGACCACCGTGATGCGGCGGACGTCCCGGAGCGACTCGTCGCCGAACGCCTCGAGCTCGGGGATCGCGACGACGCCGTCGACGACCCGGCCGCGGATCGTGTTCGCGACGGCGTCGGGCTGCTCCGACACCTCCTTGCGCATGAACGAGGACCAGCCGCCCTTCTCCGCGGCCGACGCGTCCCACGCGACGTCGAACGGCTCGACCTCGACGGGAGCGCCCTCGAAGTCGGTGACGGTCACGCCCTCCGCGGTGATCGCGACGATCTGGTCCTGGCCGATCGCCACGGCGCGCTTGGTGTACTCCACGAAGGCCGCGACATCCGACCCGAGGAAGTTCTCGCCGTCGCCGAGGCCGATCACCAGCGGCGAGTTGCGGCGGGCGCCGACGACGACGCCCGGTTCGTCACGGTGCACCGCGAGGAGCGTGAACGCGCCGTCCAGGCGCGAGACCGTGCGGCGGAACGCCTCCCGGAGGTCGCCCGTCTCGCGGCGCAGCCTGCCGAGGAGCACCGCCGCGACCTCGGTGTCGGTCTCGGACTCGAACGCGTGACCCTCGGCCTCGAGCTCGGCCTTGAGGTCGGCGAAGTTCTCGATGATGCCGTTGTGGATGAGGGCCAGTCGCCCGTCGTCGCCGAGGTGCGGGTGCGCGTTCCGGTCCGTCGGGCCGCCGTGCGTCGCCCACCGGGTGTGCCCGATCCCGGTGCCGCCCGGACGGATCGGGTGTCGGTCCAGCTCATCCGCGAGCACCTGCAGCTTGCCCGCGCGCTTGGCCGTCTCGAGGTCGCCCTCGGCATCCACGACGGCGACGCCCGCCGAGTCGTAGCCACGGTATTCGAGGCGGCGAAGGCCGCCCATGAGGACGTCGAGGCTGTTGCGCTCTCCGACGTATCCGACGATTCCACACATGGGCTCGATTGTATGCGTGCGAGGCTGAGCGGATGCCGCCCCCGGGCGGACCGCGGAACGGGCCCGCCGCGACGCGCGACTAGACTGTGCCGGTGCCGGAACCGCAGAGCCCGTCGACGCACACGCCGCAGTTCTCCCCGTTCGTCGAACTCGAGCGTGCGGCGTGGTCGGCCCTCGCCCCATCCATGCCGGCGCCGCTGCGGGAGACCGAGATCGTCCAGCTCCGCGGTCTCGGCGAGCCCCTCGACCTGCAGGAGGTCGCCGAGGTCTACCTCCCGCTCAGCCGCCTGCTGAACCTCTACGTCGGCGGCACCAAGTCCCTGCACGAGGTCACGAGCACCTTCCTCCGCGAACGCTTCGAGTCGACGCCGTTCGTGATCGGCGTCGCGGGGTCGGTCGCGGTCGGCAAGTCGACGATCGCGCGCCTGCTCCGGGAGCTGCTGGCGCGCTGGGAGCACACGCCCCGCGTCGAGCTCGTCACGACCGACGGGTTCCTCTTCCCGAACGCCGAGCTCGAACGACGCGGCCTCATGGCGCGCAAGGGGTTTCCCGAGTCGTACGACCGTCGCGCCCTCCTGCGCTTCGTCAGCGACGTGAAGTCCGGCGCACCCGAGGTCCGCTCGCCGTTCTATTCCCACCTCGCCTACGACATCGTCCCCGACGCGCAGATCACGGTCCGGCGACCGGACGTGCTCATCGTCGAGGGCCTGAACGTGCTCCAGCCGCCGAGCCCGGGCCACCGTCTCGCCGTCAGCGACCTGTTCGACTTCACGATCTACGTCGACGCGCGCACGCGCGACATCGCACGGTGGTACGAGGAGCGCTTCCTGAAGCTGCAGCGCGGCGCGTTCGCCAACCCGCGCTCGTACTTCCACCGGTTCGCGAGCCTCACCGAAGACGAGGCCCGCGCGCGGGCCCGCTCGATCTGGCAGTCGATCAACGAGCCGAACCTGCTGCAGAACATCCGGCCGACCCGGTCGCGCGCATCGCTGGTGCTGCGCAAGGGCGCCGATCACACCGTCTCGAGCGTCCTGCTCCGCAAGCTCTGAGGCCGCGACTCGGCCTCAGCGAGCCAGACGCTCCCGCACGACCTCGGCCAACCGGCTCGCGTGGGCGTCGGCTGCCGCCTGATCGGCGGCCTCGACCATGACGCGGACCATCGGCTCGGTGCCGGACGGGCGCAGGAGCACCCGACCCGTGTCGCCGAGCTCGGCCTCGACCTCGCGCACGGCGCCCGCGACGCCGTCGTCGTCGTGCAGCGCGTGATGGTCGACGTCCCGGACGTTCACGAGCACCTGCGGGTACACGGTCATGACCGACGCGAGCTCGGCCAAGGACTTGCCGGTGCGCGCCATCTCGGCGACCAGGTGCAGGCCCGTCAGCACGCCGTCGCCCGTCGTCGCGAACTCGGTCATGATGACGTGCCCGGACTGCTCGCCGCCCAGTGCGTACCCTCCGGCGGTCAGCGCCTCGAGGACGTACCGGTCGCCGACCTTGGTCTCGACCACGCGGATGCCGCGCTCGGCCATCGCGCGCTTGAGCCCGAGGTTCGACATGACGGTGACCACGAGGGTGTCGTCGGTGAGCAGCCCGCGTTCGTGCATCGACACCGCGAGGATCGCCATGATGCGGTCGCCGTCGATGACCCGGCCGTCCGCGTCGACCGCGAGGCAGCGGTCCGCGTCGCCGTCGTGGGCGATGCCGATGTCGGCTCCGTGCTCGACGACGGCGCGCTGGAGCTGCTCGAGGTGGGTCGAGCCGACGCCGTCGTTGATGTTCATGCCGTCGGGGTCGGCGCCGATGACGATGACCTCGGCACCGGCGTCGCGGAAGGTCTCGGGCGAGACGCCCGCGGCGGCGCCGTGCGCGCAGTCGAGCACGACCGTGAGCCCCTCGAGGCGCGCGGGGAGGGTGCCGAGCAGGTGGACGACGTAGCGGTCCTCGGCATCGGCGAAGCGGCGGATGCGGCCGACGCCGTCGCCGGTCGGGGCGAGCTTCTGCCTGCCGAGGTAGGACTCGATCCGGTCCTCGACCTCGTCGGGCAGCTTGGTGCCGCCGAACGAGAAGAACTTGATCCCGTTGTCGGGAGCGGGGTTGTGCGACGCCGAGATCATCACGCCGAAGTCGGCGGCGATGCTGTCGATGAGGAACGCCGTCGCCGGAGTGGGGATGACGCCGGCGTCGAGGACGTCCACGCCCGAACTCGCGAGTCCCGCGGAGACCGCTGCGGTGAGGAACTCACCCGAGACGCGGGGGTCGCGTGCGACGATCGCGACGGGCCGGCGACCGGCGGCGCGATTCTCGTCGGCGTGCCGGCCCTGGGTGAGGACCGCGGCAGCAGCCTGGGCGAGGCCCAGGGCCAGGTCAGCCGTGAGTTCACGGTTGGCCAGGCCCCGGACCCCGTCGGTTCCGAAGAGCCGAGGCATCTGGAGTGCCGGTTCTCGCGCTTAGCGCTTCGAGAACTGGGGCGCCTTGCGGGCCTTCTTGAGCCCGGCCTTCTTGCGCTCGATGACGCGGGCGTCGCGCGTGAGGAAGCCGGCCTTCTTCAGGGTCGGACGGTTGTTCTCGCGGTCGATCTCGTTCAGCGCACGGGCGATCGCGAGGCGCAGCGCGCCGGCCTGGCCCGAGGGGCCGCCGCCGGTGATGCGCGCCACGACGTCGTACGAGCCGCTGAGCTCGAGGACCGTGAACGGGTCGGTGATCAGCTGCTGGTGGAGCTTGTTCGGGAAGTAGTCCGCGAACGCACGGCCGTTGACCGTGATGGTGCCCGCGCCCGGCACGACGCGCACGCGCGCGATGGCCTGCTTGCGGCGGCCGACGGCCGCGCCCGAGACGTTCAGCACGGGACGCGCCGCGGGGGCGGCGGCCGGAGCCGACTCGGTGGTGTAGCTCTCAGGAGCCTGGTCGATCTGGTCTGCGATCTTCGCCATGGTGGTGTCTGAGTCCTTTTTCGCTCTGCGCCGGGCTTACTGGGCGACCTGGGTGAGGGTGTACGGCTTCGGCTGCTGGGCCGAGTGCGGGTGCTCCGGGCCGGCGTAGACCTTCAGCTTCTTGATCTGGGCGCGGCCGAGCGAGTTCTTCGGCAGCATGCCGCGGATCGCCTTCTCGACGGCGCGGACGGGGTTCTTCTCGAGGAGCTCGGCGTAGCCGACGGCCTTGAGGCCGCCCGGGTAGCCGGAGTGGCGGTAGGCCTTCTTCTGCTCGAGCTTCTGGCCGGTGAGGGCCACCTTGCCCGCGTTGACGATGATGACGAAGTCACCGGTGTCGACGTGGTTGGCGAAGATCGCCTTGTGCTTGCCGCGGAGGATCGAGGCGGCGTGGCTCGCGAGGCGGCCGAGCACGATGTCGGTGGCGTCGATGACGACCCAGTCGCGCTGGATCTCGTTCGCCTTCGGAGTGTAGGTGCGCGTCACAGTAGTGCTGCTTTCTGATCGAGTGAGGGGTTCGTGAATCCCGCTCCGGTGGGGGTTCTCCCGCGATGCGGGGGAACGCTCCGGTGGAGGGCTCAACTTCGGATGCCGGCGCAGATGGCGGCACCAAAGCGATAGCTTACCCGACGACGCCGTCGACGTGCAATTCGCGCCTCGCGCGGGTCTGCTCGGAGCGGACCGCGAGCTCCGCGTCCGGCGGGTACCCGACCTCGATGAGCGTGAGCCCCTTGGCCGGAAGCACCTTGAACGCGCTCGTGCGCTCGCCCGCCCGCATCAGCTCGGCGGGGCCCTCGGTCGCGAGCCGTCCCTCCCCGACCGCGACGCACGCCCCCACGAGCGCACGCACCATCGAATGGCAGAACGCGTCCGCCTGCAGCGATGCGACGAGCACCCCGTCGGCGCCGCGGCGCCACCGGTAGGACTGCAGCGTCCGGATGGTCGTCGCCCCGTCGCGCGGCTTGCAGAATGCCGCGAAGTCGCCGAGTCCGAGCAGCCGCTGCGCCGCGGCATCCATCGCCTCGACGTCGAGGCCGCGCGGCATCCAGACCGTGCGATGCCGCTGCAGCGGGTCCCGCACGCCGGCCGCATCCGCGATGCGGTACTCGTATCGCCGCCAGACCGCCGAGAACCGGGCGTCGAACCCGTCGGGCGAACGCAGCACGGAACGGATCGCCACGTCGTCGTCGCGCGCGCCCAGGATTCCCGTGATCCGGCGTTCGAGGACCGCGAACGGGTCGGCGGCGGATGCGCCGTCGTGCTCGCCGCGCCGAGGGCGGGTGACCGCAGCGAACGACGCTTCGTCGACGTCGAAGTGCACGACCTGCCCGGTCGCGTGCACCCCCGCATCGGTGCGGCCGGCGACGACCAGCCGCGGCGCGACCTCCGCCCGACGGAACAGCGTCGCCAGTGCCGACTCGAGGACCCCCTGGACGGTGCGCAGACCCGGCTGGCGACTCCACCCCGAGAACCCCGTGCCGTCGTAGGCGACGTCGGCGCGCACCCGAATCGTCATCCGCGCTCTCCCATTCCCCCAGCCTACGGCGGCCCCCAGAGGACGCAGACGCGCGGAGCCCCTGCAGCGCGTGCTGCAGGGGCTCCGGGTGCGTGGTGCGCGGGGCTACTTCGCCTCGGCCGCCTCGGCCTCCTCGGCGGGGGCCTCGGCCGACTCCTCCGACGCCTCGGCGCCGGCGGCCTCGTCGACCGCGGCCTCGGCCTCGGTCACCTCGGCCTCGGGGGTCTCGGCGGGGGCGTCCTCGACGGGAGCCTCGTCGGCAGCGGCGGGCTTGGCGGCGCGCTGCTTCGGCTGGACCGGCTCGAGCACGAGCTCGATCACGGCCATGGGGGCGTTGTCGCCCTTGCGGTTCCCGATCTTCGTGATGCGGGTGTACCCGCCCTCACGATCGGCGACCTGCGGCGCGATGACCGCGAACAGCTCGTGGACGACCGACTTGTCGCCGATCACCCCGAGCACGCGACGACGCGCGTGCAGGTCGCCGCGCTTGGCGAAGGTCACCAGGCGCTCGGCGAACGGACGCAGGCGCTTGGCCTTGGTCTCGGTCGTGGTGATCCGCTTGTGCGTGAACAGCGCAGCGGCGAGGTTCGCGAGCAGCAGGCGCTCGTGCGCGGGTCCGCCTCCGAGGCGGGGGCCCTTCGTGGGCTTCGGCATGGTTCGTTATCTCCAGTGGTGAGGGGTGGGTGCGGCCCGTGGCCTGCTAGTTCTCGTCGTCGAAGCCCGTGTAGAAGTGGGCGCCGTCGAAGCCGGGGACCGAGTCCTTCAGCGCGAGGCCCATCTCGGTGAGCTTGTCCTTGACCTCGTCGACCGACTTCTGACCGAAGTTGCGGATGTTCATCAGCTGCGACTCGGACAGCGCCACGAGCTCGGACACCGTGTTGATGCCCTCGCGCTTGAGGCAGTTGTACGAGCGGACCGACAGGTCGAGGTCCTCGATCGGGATCGACAGCTCGCTCGAGAGCACCGCGTCGACCGGCGCGGGGCCGATCTCGATGCCCTCGGCCGCGCTGTTGAGCTCGCGCGCCAGGCCGAACAGCTCGACGAGCGTGCGGCCGGCCGACGCGATCGCGTCGCGCGGCGAGATCGCGGGCTTGGTCTCGACGTCGACCACGAGGCGGTCGAAGTCGGTGCGCTCGCCGGCACGCGTGGCCTCGACGCGGTAGGTGACCTTCAGGACCGGCGAGTAGATCGAGTCGACCGGGATCTGGCCGGCCTCGGCGTACTCGGCCCGGTTCTGGCTCGCCGAGACGTAGCCGCGGCCTCGCTCGATGGTGAGCTCGAGCTCGAACTTGGCGGCGTCGTTGAGCGTCGCGATGACCAGCTCGGGGTTGTGCACCTCGACGCCCGCCGGAGCGGAGATGTCGGCTGCGGTGACCTCACCGGCGCCCTGCTTGCGCAGGTAGGCGGTGATGGGCTCGTCGTGCTCGCTGGAGACGACCAGGTTCTTGATGTTGAGGATGATCTCGGTGACATCCTCCTTCACGCCGGGCACGGTCGAGAACTCGTGGAGCACGCCGTCGATGCGGATGCTCGTCACGGCTGCGCCGGGGATCGAGGAGAGGAGGGTGCGACGGAGCGAGTTCCCCAGGGTGTAACCGAAGCCCGGCTCGAGGGGCTCGATCACGAAACGCGAACGGAACTCCGAGATGTTCTCTTCGGTGAGCGTCGGACGCTGTGCGATCAGCACGGTGTGATTCCTTTCGGCAGGGTGTCCGCTATATGACACCTGCGAGTTCGAGGATCTTGAGTTGTTGAGAGAACGTGTCGTCGGTCGAGCAGGCCCGTCAGGGCCGCATCGAGGCCGGGCGGATGCCGCGTGGCGTCCCGCTGCGGGCGAAGGCGCCCTGCTCGACCGACGGTGACCGTGCTAGACGCGGCGACGCTTCGGCGGGCGGCAGCCGTTGTGCGCCTGGGGCGTCACGTCGGTGATGCTGCCGACCTCGAGGCCTGCGGCCTGGAGCGACCGGATCGCGGTCTCGCGGCCCGAGCCCGGGCCCTTGACGAAGACGTCGACCTTCTTCATGCCGTGCTCCTGCGCCTGGCGCGCGGCCGACTCGGCGGCGAGCTGCGCGGCGAACGGCGTCGACTTGCGCGAGCCCTTGAAGCCCACGCCGCCGGACGACGCCCAGCTGATCACGGCACCGGTCGTGTCGGTGATCGACACGATGGTGTTGTTGAACGTCGACTTGATGTGGGCCTGGCCCACGGCGATGTTCTTCTTGTCCTTCTTGCGCGGCTTGCGAGTCGCCGCCTTGGGTGCTGCCATGTTCGAAATCTCCTAGATCTGGCGCGAGCGGTTACTTGCGGCCGGGCTTCTTCTTGCCCGCGACGGTGCGCTTCGGGCCCTTGCGGGTACGAGCGTTGGTCTTGGTCCGCTGACCGCGGACGGGCAGGCCGCGGCGGTGGCGCAGGCCCTCGTAGGAGCCGATCTCGACCTTGCGGCGGATGTCGGCGGCGACCTCGCGGCGGAGGTCGCCCTCGACCTTGTAGGTGCCCTCGATGTGGTCGCGGAGCGCGACGAGCTGGTCGTCGCTGAGGTCCTTGACGCGGATGTCACCGCTGATGCCGGTGGCCTTCAGCGTCTCGAGCGCGCGGGTGCGACCGACGCCGAAGATATAGGTCAGTGCGATCTCCACGCGCTTCTCGCGCGGGATGTCGACTCCTGCCAGACGTGCCATGGTGGCTTCTCCTGTTGGATGTGTCGGAGGTGTGGAGCACTTCCGGTGCCTCGGCCTCCGTCCGAGGGTGTCCCCCGCGCCTCTCGGCGCGGGTTCTTGGAAGTGCCGGTATGAAGTTGCGTCGGCGCGGGACTAGCCCTGGCGCTGCTTGTGGCGCGGGTTCTCGCAGATGACCATCACGCGGCCGTGGCGGCGGATGACCTTGCACTTGTCGCAGATGCGCTTGACGCTGGGGTTGACCTTCACAGTCGTTGTTCCTTCTCGCTGTCCTCGTGCCCGCGGGGTGCCGCGGGCCGTTACTTTCCGAGCAGCCCTACTTGTAGCGGTAGACGATCCGGCCGCGGGTCAGGTCGTACGGGCTCAGCTCCACGATCACGCGATCCTCGGGGAGGATGCGGATGTAGTGCTGGCGCATCTTTCCGGAGATGTGGGCGAGCACCTTGTGCCCGTTGGTCAACTCCACCCTGAACATCGCGTTCGGGAGGGCTTCGATGACCGAGCCTTCGATCTCGATGACGCCGTCTTTCTTGGCCATAGACTCACTATCGCTTGGAGTGTGGGTTTTCGGTCGTGCGATGATGATGCACGAGCCCGGCACCACCCATCGGGGCAGGCCGGAACAGGCGTGCAAAACACCAAGGGTCAACTATAGGCGAACACGGTGCGGATCGCCAGTCGAGCCGCGTGTCGGCTTGCGGAGCACGACCCGCCGATGCGTCGGGGAACCCTCGCGGCGAGCGGATGCCGCCGCTCGGCGGTCACCCCGACCCGGGCGCGACGGCCTCCGCGGCGCGCCGCGCCTCATCCGCGCCCTCCGCCGCGACGGCCGCCTCCGCCATCCGCTCGGCGTCCCTCGGGCCGACCCCGGCCAGGCGCGTCCGCACGTCGCCGAGCGCGCTCGGCGACATCGACAGGCTCGTCACCCCCAGGCCGACCAGCACGACCGCGAGCAGCGGGTCTGCGGCGGCCTCGCCGCAGACGCCGACCGGGCGCCCGACGCGGCGCCCGGCCGCGCCGACCTCGCCGATGAGCCGCAGCACCGCCGGCGACCACGGATCCTGCAGCCCGGCGACCGAGGCCAGCAGCCGGTCCGCGGCCATCGTGTACTGGGTCAGGTCGTTCGTGCCGATCGAGGCGAACTCGCACGCCGCGAGCACGCGGTCCGCGATGAGCGCGGCCGACGGCGTCTCGATCATCACGCCCGCACTCTCGAGTCCGTACTCCCGGCACAGCCCGACGAACCAGCGCGTCTCCTCGACGGTCGCGATCATGGGCGCCATGACCTGCAGGTCGGCGCTCGTCGCGGCATCCGCTGCCGCCAGCGCGGCGAGCTGCTCCCGCAGGACGCCCTCGGAGCGCCTGAGGGCGCGGATGCCGCGCAGGCCGAGCGCGGGGTTCGCCTCCTCGTCGTCGTTGACGAAGGCGAGCGGCTTGTCGGCGCCCGCGTCGAGGACGCGCACCACGACCTTCCGACCCGGGAACGCCGCGAGCAGGCGCGTGTACGCCTCCCGCTGCGCGTCCGCATCCGGAGCCGCCTGCGAATCGAGGAAGAGGAACTCGGTCCGGAACAGTCCGACGCCTTCGGCTCCGAGCTCCACGGCGCGGACGGCCTCGTCCGGCGCCCCGAGGTTGGCCAGGAGCGCGACCGGGGTGCCGTCGGCGAGGCGACCGGGGGCGACCGGCGCCGCGGCCCGCTCGGCGCGTTCGGCGATCCGCTGCTCCGCCTCGGCCAGCTGTTCGGGCGTCGGCGCTCCCACCACCCGCCCTCGCGCGGCATCGACGATCACGGATTCGCCGTCGACGAGCGCCTCGGCATCCGCTGCGCCGATGACCGCGGGCAGCCCCTTCTCCCTCGCCAGGATCGCGGTGTGCGACGTCGGGCCGCCCTCGAACGTGACGAGTGCGAGGACCCGCTCGAGGTCGAGGAGCGCGGTGTCGGCCGGCGCGAGGTCTCGCGCGACGAGCACGAAGGGGTGCCCCGGCTCGGGCACACCCGGCGCGGGCGACCCGGTCAGGTGCGCGACCACGCGCTGCGACACGTCGTCGAGGTCGGCGGCACGTTCGGCCAGGTAGCCGCCGAGCGACGCGAGCAGCTCGCGGTAGGCGGCGAACGCCTCGTGCACGGCGCGCTCGGCGGTCCGGCCGCCCGCGATACGCGTGCGCACGTCCGCGAGCACCGACGGATCCCCGGCCATCAGGGCCTGGGCCTCGAGGACCTCCTGCGCCGAACCGCCCGCCCGGTCGCCGCGACTGCGGAGCTCCTCGCCGACGGCGACGAGCGCGCGCGTCGCGCGCTCGACCTCGGCGGGCTCGTCCACGGTCCGGGCGTCCTCGGGAGGGTCCGGGATGCGATCCGCCATGCGGGCGACCCGCCCCACGGCGATCCCCTCGCCGATGCCGATCCCGGTGAACTCCATCGCGCACTCCCCCGTCGGTCGACGCAGTCGCCGGGCCGGCGAACTCCGTCCGGCTCTCACCCTAGCCCGGCGGCTCCGTCGACCGGAGGGCGCGCTCGGATCAGGAGATGGGCACGGGCCGCACGCCGAACGGCTCCAGTCCCCCAACGCCGCCATCGGGGGCGGTGAGCACCCAGATGCCCGCGCCGTGGACCGCGACGCTGTGTTCGACGTGCGCCGCGTCCGAGCCGTCGACCGTCGCGACCGTCCAGCCGTCCTCCCGCACGAAGGTGTCCGGGTGGCCGGCGACGATCATGGGCTCGATCGCGACGACGAGCCCGGGTCGCACGCGCGGACCCCGTCCGCGCACGGAGTGGTTGTGGACCGAGGGCTCCTCGTGCATGCTGCGCCCGATCCCGTGCCCGCCGTAGCCCTCGACGATGCCGAACGGACCCGACGCCTCGACGGACTCCTCGATCGCCTCGCCGACCTCGTTGAGGTGACGCGCGCCGGCCAGCGCGGCGATCCCGGCCCACAGCGCGTCCTCCGCGGCGCGGACCAGCTGCGAACGAGCTGCGACGACGTCGGGGCGCTCCGGGTCGGGCAGCACGGCCGAGAACGCGGCATCGCCGTTCCATCCGTCGATCTCGACGCCGCCGTCGACCGAGACGAGCGCACCGGGCGCGAACAGCCGATCGTCCGGGATGCCGTGGACCACGTCGTCGTCGACCGAGACGCACACGGCATGCCGGTACCCGGGCACGAGGCGGAAGTTCGAGCGGCCCCCGTGCGATCGGATGACCTCGTCGGCGACCGCATCCAGCTCCAGCGGTGTCGCCCCGACCGCGAGCCGCTCGCGGACGCTCGCGAGCAACGCCGCGGTCGCCTCGCCGGCGGGCCGCATCGCGCGGAGTTCGGCCGGGGTCTTCAGCCGGAGCCGGCGGAACACGGACCCGGCGCTACGCGGCGCCCGCGGCCGCGCCGTCGCCGTTGGGCTGCAGGCCGCGTTCCGCGAGTGCGACGAAGATGCGCTCGGTGACCTCGGCGAGCGTGCCGACGCCGTCGATGCGCACGACGAGGCCCTGGGCGCGGTAGACGTCGAGGATCGGTGCGGTCTCGCGCTCGTAGATCGCGAGACGGTTCTCGATGACCTCTTCGGTGTCATCCGTCCGGCCCTGCTCGAGCGCACGCTGGCGAAGGCGCGAGATCGACTCCTCGCGAGGGACCACGAGCTCGATGACGGCGTCGAGCGACGCACCGCGGGTCGAGAGGAACCGCGCGAGATCGTCGACCTGGCCGCGGTTGCGCGGGTAGCCGTCGAGCAGGAATCCGCGCTCGGCATCCGCCTGCTCGAGACGGTCGCTGACCAGTTCGCTGGTCAGCTCGTCGGGGACCAGGTCGCCGGCCTCGATGATCGCCTGGACGCGCTTGCCGAGCTCCGTGCCGCCCTTGACGTTCGCGCGGAAGATGTCGCCGGTGGCGACCTGCGGAACGCCGAAGGCCTCGGCGACGAGCACGCCCTGGGTGCCCTTGCCCGAACCCTGCGGACCGACGATGAGGAAGCGGGCGGAGGCGTTCTGATGCGTCATCGGAGGAGTCCTTCGTAGTGGCGCTGCTGGAGCTGGGCGTCGATCTGCTTCACGGTCTCGAGGCCGACACCCACGATGATGAGGATCGAGGCGCCGCCGAACGGGAAGTTCTGGTTCGCACCGAACCACGCGAACGCGACGAGCGGCAGCAGCGCGACGAGGCCGAGGTAGAGCGATCCGGGAAGCGTGATGCGCGTCAGCACGTAGTCGAGGTACTCCGCGGTCGGCCGGCCGGCCCGGATGCCGGGGATGAAGCCGCCGTACTTCTTCATGTTCTCGGCGACCTCGTCCGGGTTGAACGTGATGGCGACGTAGAAGTACGTGAAGCCGACGATGAGCATGAAGTACAGGAGCATGTAGAGCGGGTGGTCGCCCTGCGTCAGGTAGTTGGTGATCCACACCACCCAGGCCTGAGGCTCCTCGCCCGCTGCGGGCTGGTTGAACTGCGCGATGAGCGCGGGCAGGTAGAGCAGCGACGAGGCGAAGATGACGGGCACGACGCCGGCCATGTTCACCTTGATCGGGATGTAGGTGTTGTTGCCGCCGTACGTGCGTCGCCCGACCATCCGCTTGGCGTACTGCACGGGCACACGGCGCTGGGACTGCTCGACGAAGACGACCGCCACGACCACGAGCAGCCCGATGCCGAGCACGAGGGCGAAGATGTCGAAGCCGCGCGTCATCGCGATCGCCCAGAGGGAGCTGGGGAACGTCGCCGCGATCGACGTGAAGATGAGCAGCGACATGCCGTTGCCGACGCCGCGCTCGGTCACGAGCTCGCCCATCCACATGATGAGGCCGGTGCCGGCGGTCATGGTCACGACCATGAGCAGGATCGCGTACCACGCGTCGTTCGTGATGAGCTGCGCGCACGCGGGGTCGGAGTTGGCCGGGAACAGCGCGCCCGACCGAGCGACGGTGATGAGCGTCGTCGACTGCAGGACGCCCAGGGCGATGGTGAGGTACCGCGTGTACTGCGTGAGTCGGCCCTGGCCGGCCTGGCCCTCCTTGTAGAGGGTCTCGAAGTGCGGGATCACCACGCGCAGCAGCTGCACGATGATCGCCGCGGTGATGTACGGCATGATGCCGAGCGCGAAGATCGACAACTGGAGCAGCGCGCCGCCCGAGAACACGTTGACGAGCTCGTACAGGCCCGACGCGCCCTGGTTCGACGCCAGACACTGCTGGACGTTCCCGAAGTCCACGAACGGCGCCGGGATGAACGAGCCGAGGCGGAACAGGGCGATGATGCCCAGCGTGAACCCGATCTTCCGGCGAAGGTCGGGGGTGCGGAAGATCCGCCCGATGGCGTTGAACACTCGTCCTCCTGTTACTGACGCCGCAGTCAGCGTGAATGCGGCTCGAGCCTGTCGAGACCCCCGTGAATCATACGCGAGGTCCCGACAGGCTCGAATCCCTGTGTGGGTGGATCGGTCCTAGTTGACCGATCCGCCCGCGGCGACGATCTTCTGCTCTGCGGAGCCGGAGACCTTGTCGACCGCGACATTGAGCTTGACCTGCAGGTCGCCGTCGCCGAGCACCTTGACGCGCTCGTTCTTGCGGACGGCGCCCTTGGCCACGAGGTCGGCGACGGTCACGTCGCCGCCCTTCGGGTAGAGCTCGGCGAGCTTGGCCAGGTTGACCACCTGGTACTCGACGCGGAACGGGTTCTTGAACCCGCGCAGCTTCGGCGCACGCATGTGGTACGGAAGCTGGCCACCCTCGAAGCCGGGGCGGATGTTGTTGCGGGCCTTCGAGCCCTTGGTGCCACGGCCCGCCGTCTTGCCCTTCGAGCCCTCACCGCGACCCACGCGGGTCTTGTCCTTCTTGGCACCGGGCGCGGGGCGCAGGTGGTGCACCTTCAGGACCGGCTCGCGAACGACGTCCTCGGACGCCTTCGCGGCGGGGGCCTTCTTCGCCGGGGCCTTCTTCGCGGGGGCCTTCTCGGCCTTCGCGTCGTCGGTCTTGGCGGCGGCCTTGGCCGGAGCCTTCTTCTCGGCGGCGGCCTTGGCCGGAGCCTTCTTCTCGGCTGCCGGCTTCGCGGCGGCCTTCTTCGCGGGAGCCTTCTTCGGGGTCTCCTCGGCGACGGAGTCCTTCTTCTCGTCAGCCATCAGTCGATCTCCTCAACCTTCACGAGGTGGGCGACGGTACGAACGTAGCCGCGCACCTGGGGGGTGTCCTCGCGAACGACGCTCTGGCCGATCTTCTTCAGACCGAGGCTGCGCAGCGTGTCGCGCTGGTTCTGCTTCTCGCTCACCTTGGACTTGATCTGGGTCACCTTCAGCTTGGCCATCAGGCACCTGCCTTCGCTGCTGCGGCAGCCTCGGCTGCCTGGGCCTCTGCACGCAGCAGGCGCGCCGGGGCGACCTCGTCGTAGTCGAGGCCGCGGCGGGCGGCGACGGCGCGCGGCTCTTCGAGCTGCTTGAGCGCCTCCACCGTAGCGTGCACGATGTTGATGGTGTTCGACGAACCGAGCGACTTGCTCAGCACGTCGTGGATGCCCGCGCACTCGAGGACGGCGCGAACCGGTCCACCGGCGATGACACCGGTACCGGGGCCGGCCGGGCGCAGGAGCACGACGCCGGCGGCGGCTTCGCCCTGCACCGGGTGCGGGATCGACGAACCGACGCGAGGCACACGGAAGAAGTTCTTCTTCGCCTCCTCGACGCCCTTCGAGATCGCGGTCGGCACCTCGCGGGCCTTGCCGTATCCGACGCCGACGAGCCCGTTGCCGTCGCCCACGACGACGAGCGCCGTGAAGCTGAAGCGGCGACCGCCCTTGACGACCTTCGACACGCGGTTGATCGTGACGACGCGCTCGAGGAACTGGCTCTTCTCGGCGTCGCGGTCGCGACGGTCGCGGCCCTGGCCGCGGTCGCGGCCGCCACGGCGGCCTTCGCGCTCGTTGCGCGGCGGCTCCGAGGACGCTGCGGTCTCGACGGGTGCCTCTGCGGTCACCTCGGTCTCCTTCGTGTTGCCCTGGTTCTCAGTAGGTGCGGTGCTCACAGGTTCAGCCCAGCCTCTCGCGCTCCGTCGGCGATCGCTGCGACACGACCGGCGTACTTGTTGCCGCCGCGGTCGAACACGACCGACTCGATACCCGCCTGCTTGGCGCGCTCGGCGACGAGTTCGCCGACCTTCTTCGCCTTGGCGGTCTTGTCGCCGTCGAGTGCACGGAGGTCTGCCTCCATGGTCGAAGCGGATGCCACGGTGCGGCCCTTGCTGTCGTCGACGACCTGCACGAAGACGTGTCGTGCCGAACGCGTCACCACGAGACGGGGACGCTGCTCGGTGCCGACGACCTTCTTGCGAAGCCGGGTGTGGCGGCGCGAACGCGCAGCCGACTTGCTCTTGACGGCCATGATTACTTACCAGCCTTTCCGGCCTTGCGACGCACGACCTCGCCTGCGTAGCGGATGCCCTTGCCCTTGTAGGGCTCGGGCTTCTTGATCTTGCGGATGTTGGCGGCGGTCTCGCCGACGGCCTGCTTGGAGATGCCGGCGACCGTGAGCTTGTTGTTGCCCTCGACGGTCAGCGTGATGCCGGCGGGAGGCTCGACGACGACCGGGTGGGAGAAGCCGAGTGCGAACTCGATCGAGGAGCCCTTCTGGGCGACTCGGTAGCCGGTACCGACGATCTCGAGGCCCTTGGAGTAGCCCTGGGTCACGCCGACGATGTCGTTCGCGATGAGCGTGCGGGTCAGCCCGTGGAGCGAGCGCGACTCGCGCTCGTCGTCCGGTCGGGTGACGAGGACCTGGTTGTCCTCGACCTTGACCTCGATGGGGCTCGCGACGGTGAGCGAGAGCTCGCCCTTCGGGCCCTTCACGGTGACGGCGCGGCCGTCGACCTTCACGTCCACCCCGGCGGGGATGTCGATGGGGAGTCGTCCGATTCGTGACATGGAACTACCACACGTAGGCGAGGACTTCCCCACCCACGCCCTTCTTCTCGGCCTGGCGGTCGGTGAGCAGACCGCTGGAAGTGGACAGGATCGCGACGCCGAGGCCGCCGAGCACCTTGGGGATCTCGGTCGACTTCGCGTAGACGCGGAGGCCGGGCTTCGAGACGCGCTTGATGCCGGCGATCGAACGCTCGCGGTTGGGGCCGAACTTGAGGCTCAGCGTGAGCGTCTTCCCGACGCGCGCGTCGGCGATGTCGAAGTCCGCGATGTACCCCTCGGACTTGAGGATCTCGGCGATGTGCCCCTTGAGCTTCGAGTGCGGCATCGACACGGAGTCGTGGTGCGCCGAGTTCGCGTTGCGAAGGCGCGTCAGCATGTCAGCGACCGGGTCGGTCATCGTCATGACGGTTGTTTCCTTACGTTCACCAGGTTTCAGGACCCGTTACACGGGGACTGACCTGTGGTGGTGGCCTCACGCGGTCGCGTGGGGCCGATCGTCCCGCCGGCGGGGCCCCGGATCGCTCCGGAACCCGCGCCGATCGGGCACAAACTCGTAGAGTCTACTACGCGTTGTCGACGGACTTGAACGGGAAGCCGAGCGCCTTGAGCAGCGCGCGACCCTCGTCGTCCGTCTTGGCGGTGGTCACCACGGTGATGTCCATACCGCGGACGCGGTCGATCCGGTCCTGGTCGATCTCGTGGAAGACCGACTGCTCGGTCAGACCGAACGTGTAGTTCCCGGTGCCGTCGAACTGGCGGTCCGAGAGCCCGCGGAAGTCGCGGATTCGCGGGAGCGCCAGCGAGAGCAGGCGGTCCAGGAACTCCCACATGCGGTCGCCGCGCAGCGTCACGTGGGCGCCGATGGGCTGACCCTCGCGGAGCTTGAACTGGGCGATCGACTTGCGGGCCTTGGTGACCTGCGGCTTCTGACCGGTGATCTTGGTGAGGTCGGCCACTGCGCCGTCGATGACCTTGCCATCGCGTGCAGCCTCGCCGACACCCATGTTCACGACGATCTTGACGAGCCCGGGGACCTGGTGCGGGTTGGTGTACCCGTTCGCCTCGGTGAGCGCCGTCGTGATCTCCGTGCGGTACTTGGTCTTCAGACGCGGCTGGATTTTGCCAGCCTGCGCAACCGTGTCGGTCATTACAGGTCCTTACCTGACTTCTTGGCGTAGCGAACGCGGACCGTCTTCTCGACGCCGTCCTTCACCACGGTCTCGGTGCGGAAGCCGACGCGGGTCGGCTTCTTGGTCTCGGGGTCGACGATCGCGACGTTCGACACGTGGATCGAGGCCTCGTGGGTCTCGATGCCGCCGGTCTTCGTGCCGCGCTGCGTCTGGCCGACGCGCACGTGCTTGGTGACGTAGTTCACGCCCTCGACGACGACGCGGTTCCGCTCGGGGATGACCTCGATGACACGACCCTGCTTGCCGCGGTCTCCGCCGCGGGCCTGGGTCTTGCCCGAGATCACCTGGACGAGGTCGCCCTTCTTGATCTTCGCCATGGTTACAGCACCTCCGGCGCCAGCGAGATGATCTTCATGAACTTCTTGTCGCGAAGCTCCCGGCCGACCGGCCCGAAGATGCGGGTGCCACGGGGGTCACCGTCGTTCTTGAGGATCACCGCGGCGTTCTCGTCGAACTTGATGTAGGAGCCGTCGGGACGACGGGTCTCCTTCACGGTGCGGACGATGACGGCCTTGACCACATCGCCCTTCTTCACGTTGCCGCCGGGGATCGCGTCCTTGACGGTGGCGACGATGACGTCGCCCAGGCCCGCGTAGCGACGGCTCGAGCCGCCGAGCACGCGGATGGTGAGCAGCTCCTTGGCGCCCGTGTTGTCGGCGACCTTGAGCCGGGATTCCTGCTGAATCACTTCGTACTCCTTCTGGGAAGCAAGCCCGGGGGCTTACTTGGCCTTCTCGACGATCTCGACCAGGCGCCAGCGCTTGGTGGCGCTGAGCGGGCGGGTCTCGGAGATCACGACGAGGTCGCCGATGCCGGCGGTGTTCTGCTCGTCGTGCGCCTTGACCTTCGACGTACGGCGCATGACCTTGCCGTACAGCGGGTGCTTCACGCGGTCCTCGACCTCGACGACGATGGTCTTGTCCATCTTGTCGCTGACGACGTAGCCGCGGCGGACCTTGCGGTACCCGCGGACGAGTTCGGCCGACTCGGCGACCTCGGCCGCAGCCTTCTTGGTCTCAGCCATGATCAGGCCTCCTTCGTCTCGGCCTCGGTCGCCTCAGCGGCGGCCTTGGCCTTCTTCGTCTTCTTCGCAGGCGCTGCGGGCGCCTCGACCGGCGCGGGCGTGGCACGGATGCCGAGCTCGCGCTCACGGATGACCGTGTAGATGCGGGCGATGTCGCGCTTCAC
Source organism: Agromyces marinus (assembly GCF_021442325.1). Taxonomy (NCBI): domain Bacteria; kingdom Bacillati; phylum Actinomycetota; class Actinomycetes; order Micrococcales; family Microbacteriaceae; genus Agromyces; species Agromyces marinus. The sequence continues at coordinate 2,520,286 of NZ_CP087879.1, forward strand.
GGCGCGCACGCGGCCGTGGCTCTCGAGCTGACCGGTGGCGGCCTGGAAGCGGAGGTTGAACAGCTCCTCCTTGGCCTTCTTCAGCTCGTCGACGAGACGCTCGTCCTCGAAGGTGTCGAGCTCGACGACAGCGAGCTCCTTGGAACCGACAGCCATTATGCGTCGCCCTCCTCGCGCTTGATGATGCGTGCCTTGAGGGGCAGCTTGTGGATTGCACGGGTCATGGCCTCGCGAGCGAGTTCCTCGGAGACGCCGGAGACCTCGAAGAGGACCCGACCCGGCTTGACGTTGGCGACCCACCACTCGGGCGAACCCTTACCGGAACCCATGCGGGTCTCGGCGGGCTTCTTCGTGAGCGGACGGTCGGGGTAGATGTTGATCCACACCTTGCCGCCACGCTTGATGTGACGCGTCATGGCGATACGAGCGGACTCGATCTGACGGTTGGTCACGTAGGCGGGGCTCAGGGCCTGGATGCCGTACTCGCCGAAGGAGACCTTCGTGCCGCCGGTGGCCTGGCCTGAACGGCCGGGGTGGTGCTGCTTGCGGTACTTGACTCGACGGGGAATCAACATGGTTATGCCTCAACTCCTGCTGCGGCCGGCTCCTGCGCGCGCGGCGCACGACGGCGGTCATTGCGCTCGCGCGACGGCTTCTGGGCCGCCTGCTCGCGGGCGAGCTCCTTGTTGGTGATGTCGCCCTTGTAGATCCAGACCTTCACGCCGATGCGGCCGAAGGTGGTCTTGGCCTCGTAGAAGCCGTAGTCGATGTTCGCGCGGAGCGTGTGCAGCGGCACCCGGCCCTCGCGGTAGAACTCCGAGCGGCTCATCTCGGCGCCGCCGAGACGGCCGGAGACCTGGATCCGGACGCCCTTGGCGCCGGCGCGCTGCGCGCCCTGCAGGCCCTTGCGCATCGCGCGGCGGAAGGCCACGCGGGCGGAGAGCTGCTCGGCGATGCCCTGCGCGACGAGCTGGGCGTCGGCCTCGGGGTTCTTGACCTCGAGGATGTTGAGCTGGATCTGCTTGCCGGTGAGCTTCTCGAGGTCGGCGCGGATGCGCTCGGCCTCGGCGCCGCGGCGGCCGATCACGATACCCGGACGGGCCGTGTGGATGTCCACGCGGACGCGGTCGCGGGTGCGCTCGATCTCGATGCGCGAGACTCCCGCGCGGTCGAGCGACGTCTGGAGCAGGCGACGGATCTTGACGTCCTCGGCGAGGTAGTCGGCGTAGCGCTGTCCGGGCTTGGTCGAGTCGGAGAACCACCGCGACACGTGGTCGGTGGTGATGCCGAGACGGAAGCCGTACGGGTTGACCTTCTGACCCATTACTTCGTACCCTCCTCGGGCGTGGCGAGCACGACGGTGATGTGGCTCGTTCGCTTGTTGATGCGGAAGGCACGACCCTGCGCGCGCGGCTGGAATCGCTTGAGGGTGGTGCCCTCATCGACGAATGCCGTCTTCACGTAGAGGTCCTGCTCGTCCAGGTAGGTGTTCGTGGCATCGGCCTTGACGCGAGCGTTCGCGATTGCCGAGGCGACGAGCTTGTACACCGGCTCGCTCGCACCCTGGGGTGCGAACTTCAGGATGGCCAGGGCCTCCTGTGCCTGCTTGCCGCGGATCAGGTTGACGACGCGACGGGCCTTCATGGGGGTCACGCGGATGTGACGCACGCGGGCGATCGACTCCACCATTTCTCTCCTCCTTCACACCACCGCGTCAGCGGCGGCGGCCCTTCTTGTCGTCCTTCACGTGTCCACGGAAGGTGCGGGTGGGCGCGAACTCGCCGAGCTTGTGGCCCACCATGGTCTCGGTGACGAACACCGGGATGTGCTTGCGGCCGTCGTGCACGGCGATCGTGTGGCCGAGCATGGCCGGGACGATCATCGAGCGACGCGACCACGTCTTGATGACGTTCTTCGAACCCGCTTCGTTCTGCGAGGCGACCTTGCGAAGCAGGTGCTCGTCGACGAAGGGGCCCTTCTTGAGGCTGCGAGGCATCTTCTCTTACTCCTACTTGCGCTTCTTGCCGACGGTGCGACGACGGACGATGAGCTTGTCGCTCTCCTTGTTGGGGCGACGGGTGCGTCCCTCGGCCTGACCCCACGGGCTGACCGGGTGGCGACCACCGGAGGTCTTGCCCTCACCACCACCGTGCGGGTGGTCGATCGGGTTCATCGCGACACCGCGGACGGTCGGGCGGACGCCCTTCCAGCGCATGCGGCCCGCCTTGCCCCAGTTGATGTTCGACTGCTCGGCGTTGCCGACCTCGCCGACGGTCGCGCGGCAGCGCGCGTCGACGTTGCGGATCTCGCCCGAGGGCAGTCGCAGCTGGGCGTAGGGGCCGTCCTTCGCCACGAGTCGCACCGACGCACCGGCCGAGCGGGCCATCTTCGCGCCGCCGCCGGGGCGGAGCTCGATGGCGTGCACGACGGTACCCGTCGGGATGTTGCGCAGCGGCAGGTTGTTGCCCGGCTTGATGTCGGCGCCGGGGCCCGACTCGATCAGGTCGCCCTGCGAGAGCTTCGCGGGCGCGAGGATGTACCGCTTGGTGCCGTCGGCGAAGTGCAGCAGTGCGATGCGCGCCGTGCGGTTCGGGTCGTACTCGATGTGAGCGACCTTGGCGGGCACGCCGTCCTTGTCGTTGCGACGGAAGTCGATGACGCGGTACTGGCGCTTGTGGCCGCCGCCGACGTGGCGGGTGGTGATCCGGCCCTGGTTGTTGCGGCCACCGGTCTTCGAGAGCGGCTTGAGCAGCGACTTCTCGGGCGTCGAGCGGGTGATCTCGGCGAAGTCGGCGACCGAGGAGCCGCGGCGACCCGGGGTCGTGGGCTTGTACTTGCGAATAGCCATGTTGGGGTTCCTCTGCTCCTTAGCCGACAGCCGTGAAGATGTCGATCGAGCCGGACTTGAGGGTGACGATCGCGCGCTTGGTGTCCTTGCGCTTGCCGATGCCGAAGCGCGTGCGACGCGTCTTGCCCTGACGGTTGAGGGTGTTGATGGAGGCGACCTGAACGCCGAAGATCTTCTCGATGGCGAGCTTGATCTCGGTCTTGTTCGCGCGGGGGTCCACGGTGAACGTGTACTTGCCCTCGTCGATCAGGTTGTAGCTCTTCTCCGAGACCACCGGCGCGATGATGATGTCGCGGGGGTCCTTGTTGTGGGCGGCGCTCATGCGGAAACCTCTTCCTTCACGGTGCCCTCGGCCTTGGGCGTCTTCGCTGCGATGAACGCCTCGAGCGCGGCCTTGCTGAAGACGATGTCGTCAGCGACGAGCACGTCGTAGGCGTTCAGCTGGTCGACCGGCAGCACGTGCACGGTCGCGATGTTGCGCACGGCACGCTCCGAGATCTCCTCACCGCGGGCGAGGACGACGAGCTGGTGCTTCGACGCGGCGATGCCCTGGAGGAGCGCGAGCGCGTCCTTCGTCTTGGCGGTCTCGCCGGCGAGCGCCTCGACCGCGTGGATGCGGCCGCCGCGAGCGCGGTCGGAGAGCGCGCCGAGCAGGGCCGCGGCGATCATCTTCTTGGGGGTGCGCTGCGAGTAGTTGCGCGGCTGCGGGCCGTGGACCACGCCACCGCCGGTCATGTGCGGCGCGCGGATCGAGCCCTGGCGGGCGCGGCCCGTGCCCTTCTGCTTGAAGGGCTTGCGGCCGGCACCGGAGACCTCGCCGCGGGTCTTGGTCTTGTGCGTGCCCTGACGCGCTGCGGCGAGCTGGGCGACGACGACCTGGTGGATCAGCGGCACGTTGGTCTGCACGTCGAAGAGCTCGGCGGGCAGCTCGATCGAGCCGGACTTCTTGCCGGTGACGTCGAGGACGTCGATGGAGTTTGCGGTAGCCATGGACTACGCCCCCTTCACAGCGTTGCGGACGAACACGAGACGGCCGCGCGCACCGGGGACGGCGCCCTTGACGAGCAGCAGGCCCTTCTCGGCGTCGACCGCGTGCACGCGGAGGTTCAGGACGGTGACGCGCTCGCCACCCATGCGACCGGCCATGCGCATGCCCTTGAAGACACGGCTGGGCGTCGAGGACGCACCGATCGAGCCGGGCTTGCGGTGGTTGCGGTGCGCACCGTGCGACGCGGAGACGCCCGCGAAGTTGTGGCGCTTCATGACACCGGCGAAGCCCTTGCCCTTCGACGTGCCGACGACGTCGACCAGCTGGCCGGCCTCGAAGGTGCCGTCGACGGTGAGCTCCTGGCCGAGGGCGTAGTCCGCGGCATCCGCGGTGCGCACCTCGGTCACGTGGCGGCGCGGCGTGACGCCGGCGGCCTCGAAGTGACCGGTGAGGGGCTTGGTGACCTTGCGCGGGTCGATGGCGCCCGCGGCGATCTGGATGGCCGTGTAGCCGTCCTTCTCGGGGGTGCGGAGCTGGGTGACCACGTTGGGCGCGATCTCGATGACGGTGACCGGGATGAGCTTGTTGTTCTCGTCCCACACCTGGGTCATGCCGAGCTTGGTGCCGAGCAGGCCCTTCACGTTCTTGGCAGTGGTGGACATGTCGTACCTCAGAGCTTGATCTCGATGTTGACGTCGGCCGGAAGGTCGAGACGCATGAGCGAATCGACGGCCTTGGGCGTCGGGTCCACGATGTCGATCAGGCGCTTGTGGGTGCGCATCTCGAAGTGCTCGCGGCTGTCCTTGTACTTGTGGGGCGAACGGATGACGCACACCACGTTCTTCTCGGTCGGAAGCGGCACGGGGCCGACGACCGTGGCGCCCGCGCGGGTCACCGTGTCGACGATCTTGCGCGCCGAGGTGTCGATGACCTCGTGGTCATACGACTTCAGTCGAATGCGGATCTTCTGTCCCGCCATTGCTGACTCTCTCTCTGTCAAGGCGTCTTACCCCTTCCGAGGGCATCGGACGCCGCGTAGCCACTTCGTGTGAAGCACCACTGTTCTTCTGTCAAAGGCCGGTGATCGAGCCTGTCGAAGCCACCGACGGGCGGTGACCTCGACACGCTCGACCTCGAGCCCCAACCGACCCCCGCGCTCGGGCGTGTCGCACTCACGGAAACGGGCACGGGCCGTCCGCACGCAGGCGGAAACCCATGCTCGTCGGGTGTCGGTTGTGGTGTTCTGCTGCCCGCGGCCTAGCCTGACCCGTGGCGCCCTTGCGGACTTCGGTGGCTATGCACTGCCTGGCAGTGATCCGTCCGGCGCGCAGCAGGGCACGCCGTTCGAAATGTTGAACTCCACGAGTTTGCCATATCCGCACCCCTGCGTGCAACCCGGGCGTGTCGCGCTCGCGCACCTCACCGGATCCTCACAGCGGGGCGGATGCCGCGGGGCCGCTGCGCATGGTGGAATCATGTCATCTCGAACTGGGGAGGACCCGATGACGGAGCACGCGCACGCGGTGGGACGGCGGATCGGACGGGGAAGCGTCTCGGTCTCACGGACCGGGCCGCGCACCTACGAGGGGCTGAACGAGCGCGGCTCGACCGTGCTCATCGGGCCGGCGGACGCGCCGGGGCACTTCACGCCGGGCGAACTGCTCAAGCTCGCCCTCGCGGGCTGCGCAGGGATGAGCGCCGACACGGCGGCGGCCCGGCGGCTCGGCGACGACGTCGCCATCACGGTGTGGGCGCACGGCACGGCGGACGACGAGAACCGATACCGCGACCTCGACGAGGAGATCGTGATCGACCTGACGAGCCTCGAGCCCGAGGAGCGCGAGCAGCTCGTGTCGATCATGTCCCGCGCGATCGGCAGGGCCTGCACCGTCGCCAGGAGCGTCGAGGGCGCCATCAGCCTGCACGCCACCATCGACGACGTCGAGATCTGATCCTCACTCGCTCGAACGCGACGGGCGCTCGCAGGCCTCGGCGCCCGCCGCGTTCGGCCCGACGATCCCCGCAGCGACGACCAGCGCGGCCGCGGTGGCGAGCGAACCCACCAGCAGCGCCGGGCGCGCCCGCCATCCGCTGCGGGCACCGCCGCTGAATCGCGCCGGGTCCTCGATCCACCGCTTCGACGCCGCGGCCACGGCGAACGAGAGCGCCACCAGGAGCACCATGAGCCACGGCGGACTGGCGACGCCCGTGAGGAACGGGACGAACATGAACACCGGCCAGTGCCAGAGGTACAGCGAGTACGAGATGTCGCCGGTCCACTGGACCGGGCGGAGGCCCGTGAGCCGCGCAGGCGACAGGCGCGACTCGGGCATGCCCGCCCAGATCACCGCGAGCGTCCCGGCGACGGGCACGAGCGCGACCAGACCCGGGAACACCTCGGGCGTGCGGAACGTGAGGATCGGCACGGCGATGAGCACGAGTCCGAGCCATCCGAGCACCGCACGCGCTCGTGGCCGCCCGGTTGCGGCGGACGGGGCGACGATCGCGAGGATCCCGCCCAGGCCGAACTCCCACACGCGCGCGAACGTCGAGAAGTACGCGAGGTTGTGGTCCTGCACCGTGAGCACCATGCTCCACGCGAACGAGGCGCCCGTCACCGTGCCGAGCACGACGAGCAGGCTGAGCCGCGGGTCGCCGGCGCGGCGAACGGCGAGGGCGAGCGCCCCGATCACCAGGAGCGGCCAGACGAGGTAGAACTGCTCCTCGACCGAGAGCGACCAGAAGTGCTGCACCGGAGTCGAGGCGAGGTCCCCGCGTGCCGGGTTCTGCGAATCGGCCGCGAGCAACCAGTTCTCGAAGTACAGCGCACTCGCGAGGACCTCGCGGAAGTACGAGCGCCACTCGAACCGCGGCACGACGAGGAAGGTCAGCGCCGTCACCGCGGCGAGGACCGCCACCGCGGCGGGGAGGATGCGCCGCGCCCTGCGCAGGTAGAAGCCCTTGAGCGAGATCCGGCCGGAGCGCGCATGCTCGCGAACCAGCAGCGCCGTGATCAGGAACCCCGAGACGACGAAGAACACGTCCACGCCCATGTACCCGGCCGGCGCCACCGCCGGCCACCCGTGGTGCAGCACCACCGCGCCCACCGCGATGGCGCGAAGCGCCTGGACTTCCGGACGCACCGCGGTTCGTGTTCGGATCGACGGGGGAACCATCCGCTTCAGGCTAACCCGAGCGGTCCTCGCGATGGAAACGGCGCGGCCGGGACACGACGAAGGGGGCCGGGCCCGAAGGCCCGACCCCCTGCGGGTCGCGTTCGCGAAGACTACTTGATGATCTTCGTGACGGTACCGGCGCCGACCGTGCGGCCACCCTCGCGGATGGCGAAGCCGAGGCCCTCCTCCATGGCGATCGGCTGGATGAGCTCGACCGTCATGTCGGTGGTGTCGCCGGGCATGACCATCTCGGTGCCCTCGGGCAGCGTGATGACGCCGGTGACGTCGGTGGTGCGGAAGTAGAACTGCGGACGGTAGTTCGCGTAGAACGGGTTGTGACGGCCGCCCTCGTCCTTGGAGAGGATGTAGGCGGTGCCCTCGAACTCCGTGTGCGGGGTGACCGAGCCGGGGGCCACGACGACCTGGCCGCGCTCGACGTCCTCGCGCTTGGTGCCGCGGAGGAGCAGACCGCAGTTCTCGCCGGCCCAGGCCTCGTCGAGCTGCTTGTGGAACATCTCGATACCCGTGACGGTGGTCTTCTGCGTCGGGCGGATGCCGACGATCTCGACCTCGGAGTTGATCTTCAGCGTGCCGCGCTCGGCGCGACCCGTGACGACCGTGCCACGACCGGTGATGGTGAAGACGTCCTCGACGGGCATGAGGAACGGCTTGTCCTTGTCGCGCACCGGGTCCGGGATCGACTCGTCGACGGCCTCCATGAGCTCGAGGACCGAGTTGACCCACTTGTCGTCGCCCTCGAGCGCCTTGAGGCCCGAGACGCGGATGACGGGAGCGTCGTCGCCGGGGAAGCCCTGCGACGAGAGCAGCTCGCGGACCTCGAGCTCGACGAGCTCCAGGATCTCCTCGTCGTCGACCATGTCGGCCTTGTTCAGCGCGACGAGCAGGTAGGGCACGCCGACCTGCTTGGCGAGCAGCACGTGCTCACGCGTCTGGGCCATCGGGCCGTCGGTCGCCGCGACCACGAGGATCGCGCCGTCCATCTGCGCGGCACCGGTGATCATGTTCTTGATGTAGTCGGCGTGACCCGGGGCGTCGACGTGCGCGTAGTGGCGCTTCGGCGTCTCGTACTCGACGTGCGAGATGTTGATCGTGATGCCGCGCTGGCGCTCCTCGGGAGCGGAGTCGATCGACGCGAAGTCGCGCTGCACGTTGGTGGCCGACGGGTACTTGTCGGCGAGCACCTTGGAGATCGCTGCGGTGAGCGTGGTCTTGCCGTGGTCGACGTGACCGATCGTTCCGATGTTGACGTGCGGCTTGGTCCGCTCGAACTTGGCCTTAGCCACTGTGGGTCCTCCTCAGGATCCGTGTAGCAGCACCGGGCGCCGGATTGCGACCGGTGTGCTACGGGGTTGTGTTGTTATGTTACGCGAACCTGTCGGTCCGTGCGTTCGGGCGCTATTCGCCCTTGTTCTTCTGGACGATCTCCTCGGCCACGGCCTTCGGGACCTCCGCGTAGCTCTCGAACTCCATCGAGTACACGGCGCGGCCCGAGGTCTTCGACCGCAGGTCGCCGATGTAGCCGAACATCTCCGAGAGCGGGACGTGCGCACGCACGACCTTCACGCCTGCGGCCTCCTCCATGGACTGGATCTGGCCGCGGCGCGAGTTCAGGTCGCCGATGACGTCGCCCATGTACTCCTCGGGAGTACGGACCTCGACGCTCATCAGCGGCTCGAGCAGGACGGGGTTCGCCTTCCGAGCGGCTTCCTTGAAGCCCATCGAACCGGCGATCTTGAACGCCATCTCCGAGGAGTCGACGTCGTGCGACGCACCGTCCATGAGGGTGGCCTTGACGCCCACGAGCGGGAAGCCCGCGAGGATGCCGTACTGCATGGCGTCCTGGAAGCCCGCGTCGACCGAGGGGATGTACTCGCGCGGGATGCGGCCGCCCGTGACGGCGTTCTCGAACTCGTAGATCTTGTCGCCCTCGACCTCGAGCGGTTCGAGCTTGAACTGGATCTTCGCGAACTGGCCCGACCCACCGGTCTGCTTCTTGTGGGTGTAGTCGTGACGCTCGACCGTGCGACGGATCGTCTCGCGGTAGGCGACCTGCGGCTTGCCGACGTTCGCCTCGACCTTGAACTCGCGCTTCATGCGGTCAACGAGGATGTCGAGGTGCAGCTCGCCCATGCCCTTGATGACCGTCTGGCCGGTCTCGACGTTCAGCTCGGTGCGGAACGTCGGGTCCTCTTCGGCGAGCTTCTGGATCGCCGTGCCGAGCTTCTCCTGGTCGGCCTTGGTCTTCGGCTCGATGGCGACCTCGATGACCGGGTCCGGGAAGGTCATCGACTCGAGGACGACCTGGTTGTCCGGGTCGCACAGCGTGTCGCCGGTCGTGGTGTCCTTCAGGCCGATCACGGCGTAGATGTTGCCCGCGGTGACCGAGTCGACCGGGTTCTCCTTGTTGGCGTGCATCTGGAAGATCTTCCCGATGCGCTCCTTCTTGCCCTTGGTCGAGTTGATGACCTGGGCGCCGGAGTCGAGCTTGCCCGAGTACACGCGCACGTAGGTCAGGCGACCGAAGAACGGGTGCACCGCGACCTTGAACGCGAGGGCCGAGAACGGCTCGGTCGCGTCGGCGTGGCGCTCGATGACCTTCTCTTCGTCGCGCACGTCGTGACCCTGAACGGCGGGCACGTCGAGCGGCGAGGGCAGGAAGTCGATGACCGCGTCGAGCATGGGCTGGACGCCGCGGTTCTTGAACGCCGAACCGCACAGGACGGGGTAGACCTCGGAGTTCGTCGTGAGCTTGCGGATCGCGCCCTTGATCTCCTCGACCGTGAGCTCCTCGCCGCCGAAGAACTTCTCGAGCAGCTCGTCGCTGGTCTCGGCGACGGTCTCGAGGAGCTGCTGGCGGTACTGCTCCGCCTTCTCCTGCAGGTCGGCCGGGATCTCCTGGACCTCGTACTTGGCACCCATGGTCACGTCGCCCTTGGCGTCGCCGGGCCACACGAGGGCGCGCATCTCGATCAGGTCGATGACGCCGATGAAGTCGTTCTCGGCACCGATCGGGAGCTGCAGCACGAGGGGCTTGGCACCGAGGCGGTTGATGATCGTGTCGACCGTGAAGTAGAAGTCCGCGCCGAGCTTGTCCATCTTGTTGACGAAGCAGATGCGGGGGACGTCGTACTTGTCGGCCTGGCGCCACACGGTCTCGGACTGGGGCTCGACGCCCTCCTTGCCGTCGAAGACCGCGACCGCGCCGTCGAGCACGCGCAGCGAACGCTCGACCTCGACGGTGAAGTCGACGTGGCCGGGCGTGTCGATGATGTTGATCTGGTTCTTGTTCCAGAAGCAGGTCACGGCGGCAGACGTGATCGTGATGCCGCGCTCCTTCTCCTGCTCCATCCAGTCGGTCGTCGAGGCGCCGTCGTGGGTCTCGCCGATCTTGTGGTTGACGCCCGTGTAGAACAGGATGCGCTCGGTGGTGGTGGTCTTGCCGGCATCGATGTGGGCCATGATGCCGATGTTGCGGACCTTGCTCAGGTCGGTGAGCACGTCTTGTGCCACGAGGGTTCCTCCGGAGGATTCAGGAAGGGGAAGGTGAGTGACGAGCGGATGCCGCCGCGCGAGCCGCGGCATCCGCTCTGCCCGTTACCAGCGGTAGTGGGCGAAGGCGCGGTTCGACTCGGCCATCTTGTGGGTGTCCTCGCGGCGCTTGACCGCGGCACCCAGGCTGTTCGACGCGTCGAGGATCTCGTTGGTGAGACGCTCGGTCATGGTCTTCTCGCGGCGGGCCTTGGCGTAGCTGGTGAGCCAGCGCAGCGCCAGGGTGTTCGCACGGTGCGGCTTGACCTCGACGGGGACCTGGTAGGTCGAGCCGCCGACGCGGCGCGACCGGACCTCGAGGGTCGGGCGGACGTTGTCGAGGGCCTTCTTCAGGACCGTCACGGCGTCCTGGCCGGACTTGTTCGCGACGTTCTCGAGCGCCTCGTAGACGATGCGCTGGGCGAGGTCCTTCTTGCCGTCGACGAGGATCTTGTTGACGAGCTGGCTGACGACCGGCGAGCCGTAGACGGGGTCTGCGACGACGGGGCGCTTCGGAGCGGGTCCCTTGCGAGGCATTACTTCTTCTCCATCTTCGCGCCGTAGCGGCTGCGAGCCTGCTTGCGGTTCTTCACGGCCTGCGTGTCGAGCGCACCGCGGATGATCTTGTAGCGGACACCCGGGAGGTCCTTCACACGACCGCCGCGGACGAGCACCATCGAGTGCTCCTGCAGGTTGTGGCCCTCACCGGGGATGTAGGCGGTGACCTCGGTGCCGTTGGAGAGCTTCACGCGGGCGACCTTGCGCAGCGCCGAGTTCGGCTTCTTCGGGGTGGTGGTGTACACACGCGTGCACACGCCGCGCTGCTGGGGGTTGGCCTTCAGGGCGGGAGCCTTGGTCTTGGTGACCTTCGGCGAGCGACCCTTGCGGACCAACTGCTGAATGGTTGGCACTGCTTCTCCTTGTTGTGCTGCACGGTGACAGCGTTTGATGGATTTCACATCACGACCCACCGGCACCGCCGAGCGGCGGCGCCTTCCAGTGGTGGGTATGCCGTGGGGGCGTCCCGGCCGCGGGGGCCGGTGCCCTGGATGCGCGCGGAAGCGCGCACACCCGATCAATGGTAATCGGGCGTCATCATCGAGGTCAAATGGTGCGGAGCCGCGTGCGGCGGACTCTCAGCCGGTCCACCCCGGTGCGTCGAGCTCGCGGTCGAGGTCGGCGAGCAGTTCGGCGACCTGCGGCTCGACGAGCCGCTCGACGGCGTTCGCGATGCGCTGGCGGTGCCGCGCGAGTTCGGCGCACACCCGCCGGCCGAGCTGCTTGGCGAAGTCGTCGGCCAGTCGCACCTCGCCGCGAAGCGCCTCCTTCTCGTCGGGCGTGAACGGCCTGGGAGCCGGTTCGGCGGCTTCGGCCGCGGCATCCGCTTCGAGGCCCTGCAGCGTGAACAGGAACGGCTCTCCCGGCATCGGGTCCGGGTCGAGGTCGAGGCCGCGGTACTCGGGGTCCAGCCCCTCCCCCGCCCGATACGGGCGGCGGGCCTTGCGCTCCTCGGCGAGCCGGATCTCGCGGTGCAGCATGGGGAGGTTGCGTGCGGTGTAGTCGTCGACGCCGTCGTCGATGATCGTCTTCATCCGCATCGAGAAGGCGTGCTGGACGGGGTGCGGCACGTCGACGTCGAGTCCCGCAGCGGCGAGGACGGGCGAGCCGAAGCACCGCGTGCACAGCCGCACGCGACCACGGTGCGTGCCGGGCCGCCAGCGCGGCAGCCAGGCGAGCCAGCGGTCCACCTCGTGGCTCACGCGGGCCTCGACGGATCCCTCCACGCGCTTCACCCTACTGCGCAGCGGCCGTTTCGGCCCGGAGTCACTCGACGAGACGCAGCGAGGCGACGATCTCGGCGAGCGACGCCGCGGCATGCGCGATGAGCTCCTGCTGTGCAGGGCTCGCCATGACGCGCACCGTCGCACGATCGCCCTGCAGCAGGTAGGCGAGCCCCGCGGCGGACGTACGGCCGGGCGCCGCCGCGAACACGCAGCGCACCGAGATGCCCGAGCCGACGCCCGGGACCTCCACGGGCTCGACGTTCGGGCGGCCCACGAGATCGGCGTCGCCGAGGAGCGCACGCACCAGGGAGCCCTCGATCGGCTCCGGCTCGGAGACGCCGATGCTGACCACCAGGCCGATCGGCACGGCCTCCGGCAGGTAGAGCAGTCCGGCCGCCGCCCCGGGCAGCAGGCGCAGCCGCGCCTGCATCGCGAACTCGCGCACGGTGTCGAGACGCTCGGCCTCGGCGTCCGGGCGGCGCCGGCGCAGCCCCGCGACCACCTCGTCGGCCCACGCCCCGACCGCGGCCTCGGCCTGCGGCCCGGTCGGCAGATCGGTCGGCACGTGCACCCAGGTCGCCGGCGCGTCGAGTTCGAGTCTCATGCCTCCAGCATCACACGCGCGCTGGGCCGGAACGGACGGATGGCGCAGCCGTCAGAGGTCGTCGTCGCGCTCCCACGGCCACCTCGGGCGTTCGACTCCGCCGCGCTGGGCCCGCACGGTCGCCGACGCGAGCACCGCGACGAGGGCTGCGGCGACCGGGATGATCGCGCCGAAGCCGACGGTCATGAACGCCAGCGCGAACAGGAACGCGGCGAGGACGGTTCCGGTCGAGGCCGCGTAGGCGATCGTGCCGGCGAGGATGCCACCCGCCCAGGTCGCCAGGAGTGCGAGGCCCGCGAGCGACCACGTCCTGAGCCCCCGGGTGAGCCCGGTGCCCGCGAGGAGGAGGAAGGCGCCGACCGACCCGGCGACCGTCGCCGGACCGACGAGGATGCCGGCCGCAGGATCGCCGACCGGCTCGAGGTCGGCGAGCAGGCTCAGGAACCCGAACGCGGCGACCACGATCGCGACGAGGAGCGCCGTCGCGAACCCGGCGACGGCCCAGGCTGAGGACGAGTTCGAGCCCATCATCCGAGCCTACGCCCGGCCGGCCGGCCGGCGGCCGCGCACAGCGGGTCCGCCTCAGGTCGTGGGCGCCAGCGCGGGAACCAGCCGGCCCTCGTCGGGCATCCCCGTCGAGCGCGCGGCGTTGCCGACCGGCACGTCGACCAGCAGGAGTCCGGGCCGGTGCGGTTTCGCCGCGGCACCGACGCGGCCGCGATCGCGCAGGATCTCGTAGGCGGCCCCGATCTCGGCCGCGGCCGCAGCGACCGCCTCGGGTGGGGCCGCGGCGAGCACCGACTCGATCCGGGCCACGGCGTCGGCGCGGACCCGCGCGACCTCGGCCCCGAACTCGGCCCGGATCGCCGCGACGCGATGCTCCCGGGCCGCCCGTGATGCCACGGGGGCCCGCAACCGGCGGGCGGTCGTGAGCACCGCCATCGCGAGCATCGCGAGGGCGAACGCGAGGGCGATGCCGCCCGCGACGGGCATCCCGCCGGCCGACCCGGCCTGCGCGAGGGCGGCGATCGCCGCGACGACCGCCAGCACGGTGAGGATCCACGCGACGGTCACGTCGCGCGCCGTCACCGCATTCCGCCCGGCCGTGCGGGTCGCGAGCGCGAGCCCTCCCGTCGCGACGCCGAGCGCGACAGCGGATGCCACGACCTCCGTCTGGACGCCGAGCTGGCCGCGGCTGAAGAACAGCGCGTACGCGGTCCCGGCGCCGAGCGTGGCCACGAGGTGCCCGAACGCGGCCCCTCCGCGTGGGCTGATCGCGGCCGCGATCGCGGGCTCGGAGGCCCGCAGTTCGGCCAGGCGCGCGTCCCGCCAGGTGCGCAGCTCCTGCGCCGACCTCGCGCCGAGCTCCTCGAGCGCGTCCCGCGCTCCGGGCAGTCCGGCGAGCGCGCGCCGATCGATCTCATCGGCGCGGAGGTTCTGCGCCACCGTGTCGGCCCGCCGCGCCCAGTCCGCCGCGCTGCCGTCCGTCACGCGACGAGCCTGAGCGAACCGACGATCCGGTCCGCGTGCGCCTGCATGAGCCCCGTGACGTCGGAGTGGGCCTGTTCCGAGATGACGTAGCCTGTCAGGTCGCCGAGCGGGAGCCCGTAGACCAGGCCCGTGAGCGGCGCGCCGTCGGCGCCGTCTCGATCGCTGACGTACGCGATCCGGTGCCCGCTCGCGACGTGGGGCGTCGCGAAGGTGGTGACGGCCGGGTCGATCCGCGGCGTGACCCCGGGCGGAAGCCAGGCGAGCGGCTCGCCGGAATCGGCGACCCGGGTCTCGAGCAGCCCGACGTGCAGGACGCCCGTCACCGGCACGGCGTCGGGGCGGAAGAACAGCGACGTGACCCCGCCCTCACGACGACGTCGCAGCGCCTCGCGCGCGGCGGACTCGAACGCGTCGAGATCGGCCGAGAACGGCCCGCCCGCGAATCGGAGCCGCTGCTCGGCGACCCACAGCCCGTCGGCCTCGGCATCCGGCTCGGGCATGATCGCCCAGACCGTCTCGTCGTAGCTGATCTCGAAGCGCATCACTCGCCGCTCCAGCGGAAGGTCGACAGGATCGCATCCGCGAGCAGCCCGAACTCCTCGACGGTCTCGTCGTCGAGGGTCTCCCCGCCGGCCGAGAACGGCACGACCGTCGTGAACACGACCGCCTCGCGCCTGCCGGTGCCCGGGATCGCGACGAGGTGGTTGAACGACCTGGTGCGCAGCGTGCCGCCGTCGAGGCGTGTCGACGAGGCCGACTCCCACCGCATGACGAACCGGGCGTCGTCGAGCGGCTTCGCCCCCCGGTCGCGGACCAGGGCGCTCACCTGGGCGTCCAGCGATGCCCCGCCGCGGCCGCAGACGCGGGCGGCCGTGATCGAGAGCGGCAGCATCCGCTCGCCCGGCACGTCGCGCTGGTAGACCAGCCGCACCGGGTCGCGACGCAGGAACTCGTCTGCTGCGCGCCGGAGCAGCTGCCGGTACTGGGCGTCGAGATCCGGCCGGTGCTGCGCCCGCATGCGGGCCGACACCGAGGTCGCGAGCTCTTCGAAGGCCTCTCGGGTCGGCTCGACCGAAACCCAGCCGGGGGGAAGCAGGAGCACGAACGGCGGGACCGGCGCACGCACGGTACCGGTCAGTTCATCGCGGAGGCTCATCGCCACGAGTCTACGAGCCGCTCGTCGCTCGCCTCTCCGACCTCGCCCGTGACGAAGTCCGTGATCTGGACGGCCTGCGCCCACGGCGCCTTGCTGCCGAAGACGATGTCGCCGATCCCCGTCGCGGTGCCCGAGGCCCCGGCGACGGAGTCCCCGACACCCCACAGGCGGCCGAGGAACATGTCGGCGCTGTCGGTCACCCTTGCGTTCTGGGCGACGTAGCGCCAGCCCGCCTTGCCCTCCTGGACCATCTGGCTCACGACCGAGATGTTCGCGTAGGGCACGAGGTTGTCGCCGGCGTTCCACGCGGTGCGCGCATCGGCACCGATGCGGCCGATGTGGGTGCGCAGGGCGCTCACGTCGTCGAAGCCGAGGAAGAGCCCGATCGGCTTGCCCATCCGTGCGAGTGCCGTGCCCTCCCCCGCCGCGGCGAAGACGCGCCCGAGCTTGCCGAACGGGATCACCCCGACGATCGCGAGTCCGAGGTCCATGCCGTTCTTGCGCCCCTTGGCGAAGAGCACGATGGTCGCCGCGAGGGTGATCAGCGCCGCCGCGGTGGCGAGCACCGCGACGAGCGGACCCCCGACGATGAGGGCCGCGACCAGCAGCACGACGCCGACCACCTCGAGCACCTCCACGATGAACTCCAGCACCGGGAGCGCGTCGTCCCAGAACCCGTCCTTCACGCCGTCGCGGTTCGCGTCCTCGAGGCCCTCGAGGGCGTCGTCGTAGGCCTCGTCCCACGTGTCGTAGTGGCCGTCGAACCGCTTCGCCGCCTCGAGCCACTCGGCCTCTGCCGCGTCCAGCTTCCGGTTCGCGTCGGCCTCGGCGTTCTGCCTGGCCGAGGTGCCGCCATCCGGGTCTTCGGGCGTGTCGCCGGCGTCGTCGACGCTCGATGCCCGGGTCTGCACGGCCTCCCACGCCTCCACGCAGTCGCGCACGGCCTGGTTCAGCGACCACTTCACGTTCGAGACCGCCTGGCCGTAGGTGCGCAGCGCCGTGCCGCTCGGCTCGTAGCGCAGACCCGCCGTGTAGAGGTCCTCGTGGACCTCGGCCGCCTGGTCGCGCACGGCATCGAGGGACTCGCCCTGCCCGACCTGCCCGTCGGCGAGGAGCTGGAGCGTGGTCGCGGCCTTCTGCATGCGCCGGCCGAGCCGCTCGATCTGCCGGCCGCGGCGGATGATCTCGCCGGCTTCGCCCTCGAGTTCCCGGATCTCGCGGCCCTCGGGCGAGTCGGGCATGAATCGGTAGGAGTACGACGTGCTCATCGCAGCCTCACTTCGTCTCGAGCTGGGCCGCGAGGTCGCCGTCGAGCGCGGCCCAGGCGTCCCTGACGCCCTCGACCTGCTTCTGGAGCTCGACGAGGTGGCCCTTCAGGGTCTCGCGTTTGTCGTCCCACCGGCTCTCGAACGCGTGAGCCTGCTCGCGGAGCTTCGAACGTCCCATCGGCCGGCCGATCGCCTCGACGAGGTCGTCGGTCCTGCCGCCGGCATCCTCGAACTCGACGACGATGTCCCTGAGGGCCTTGTCGAGTCGCTCCATCGAGGACAGCGGGATGCGCACTCCGTCCGCCACGGGGTTCTCCTGTTCGATCGCGGGATGAGCTGGGAACGCGACGGCGGCCGGCGATCACGCCGGCCGCCCTCGCCGCGGGTCAGCGACCGGCGAGCTGCTGGTCGAGGTCCTGGATCGCCTGCATCATGCCGCGCAGGGCCTCGCCCATCTCGCCGATGCCGTCGACGGCGTTCTTGAGCCCGGTGGTGAGCTCCTCGTAGCCCTGGCCGAACTTGCCCGAAGCGTGCTGGGTCTTGAAGTCGTTGCCGAGCAGGTTGTCGACCGAGCTCTTGAGCTGGTCGAGCTGCGACTGGATGTCGTCGCGCGCGTCCGAGAGCTTGCCCGCCATCGCTTCCATCTCACCGTACGAAGCGCCGAAGTCTGCGGCCATCATGAGTCCTTCCGTGTTCGGGAACCGCACCCGTCCGGGCCGGCCGAGTACCACCATACGAGGTGGGTCCCGCCCTGCGAATGGGGAGCACTCCCCACCGGTCGGGCGGGCGGGATCACCCCTGCGGCAACTGCACGAGCGCGACGCGCCCGTTCTGCACGAAGAAGCCCCGCCCCTCGGGGAAGTCGGCGCGCTTGACCTTCGGGAACGGGGTCTTGAACACCGAGTCGCCGTCGTACGCGTCGGGCTTGAGGGCGATGCCCCTGCGCCCGGCCTTGAAGTCGCCGACGAACCCGAATCCGCTCGAGAGGTTCGACACGTCCGCGTCGCCCACGAGGAAGTGGTCGCTGCGGTTGACCGCCTGGAACAGCTCCTTCAACGCGCGCTCGGCGTCCGAGTCGGCGAACTGCGTCACGTTCTCGACGGCGATGAGGTAGCGGCCGGGCACGGTCGCATCCCCGATGACCTCGACGAGCTCGCGCGCGAGCGCCTTGACCTCCTCGACCGTCGTCGCACTCCGCATCCACTCCGTGTGGTCGGTGAGCGCGGCGCGGCGACCGGCGAGGTGGAACAGCCGGACCTCCGGGTCGTGTCGGCGCACCGCGTCGATCACCGCGCGCATCGCCGTGGTCTTGCCGCTCTGCGGCGGACCGGTGATCGCGAACGTCCCCACGGGTTCGAACCCGATCGGCGCGAGCGTGTCGTCGGAGAGCCCGAGCACGGGTTCGCCGAGGAGGGTGCCCGGCAGCTCCGCGGCGGAGAAGGAGGCGGGCAGCGAGCGGACGGGTCCGACCTCGGCTGCGCCCGCCGCGCGCAGGCGCGCGGCCAGGCCGTCGAGCGCCTTGGTCTGCTCCGCGACGTTGGCCGTGCCGCCGAGCACGGCGACCTGCGTCTCGAATCCGTCCACGATCGCGCGGCCCGGCGCGGACCGCTCGTCGAGCACGTCCTTGGGCACCCCGAGGATCTGGTAGCCGCTCTCGTCGGAGAGTCGCAGCACGATGCGCTTGGTGACGTTCGCGCTGACCGCGGTCGGCACGGCGCCGGACCGGTCGGCCGTCGCGACGACGTGCACGCCGAGCGGACGCCCCTCGGCGAGCACCCGCATGACGATGTTGTAGAACGGCATGCGGACGGTGGTGGAGTCCCAGTCGGCCTTGAACTGGGCGAACCCGTCGATGAGCACGAGCACGCGCGGTTCGCGCAGTCCCGTGAGTTCCCGGTACTCGGTCAGGCTCGCGGCGTTCGCGGCGCTGAAGGCGCGGCCGCGGCGGTCCAGCAGCTCGTCGAGCGTGCGCAGCAGGCGCTGGATGCGTTCCGGGTCGTCGCCGGCGATGACCGAGCCGACGTGCGGCAGCGCCTCGAGGGATCGCAGCGCACCCGACCCGAAGTCGAGGCCGTAGACCTCCGACGCGCCCAGCTCGGGACGCATCCCGATCGAGACGGCGAGGGTGCGGAGGATGGTCGACTTGCCCGAGCCGCTCGTGCCGTACACGAGCATCGCGCCGTCGCGGTCCGGCACGAACGCCATCGCGGCCTGCTCCTGGCGCTCCGGGATGTCGGCGAGCCCGAAGACGATCTCGCCGTCGCCGCGCGTCGGCAGGTCCTCGACGGCGACGGTCGCCGCGAGGTCGTCCAGCCACGGTCGCCTCGGGGCCGGGATGCCGGCGGCGCCGGCCGCGCGGATGAACGCGCCGACCATCCGCTTCTGGTCGTTGGGCCCCGGGTCGCCCGCGTGGACGTCGTCGTCGGCGACGCCCTCGCGTTCCCACACGATGGTCGACCCGAACCGGAGCTCGGCCAGCCTCACGTCGGCGACGTCGGGCTCATCGCTCGTCCACCCGCCCGCGTAGGCGGACTGGAACGGCACGAGGCGACCGGGACCGGTCTTGGCGATGCCTCGACCCGGGATGCCGGGATCGAAGCCCGAGGCGACCGCATCGCCGACGACGTCGCGCGAGTCCGACTCGTCGGCCATGCGCAGCGCGACGCGGAGGTTGGTGTTCGCGCGGAGGTTGTCCTTGATGACGCCGGCGGGGCGCTGCGTCGCCATGATCAGGTGGATCCCGAGCGACCGGCCGCGCTGGGCGATGTCGACGACGCCGTCGACGAACTCGGGCACGTCGCCGGCGAGCGCGGCGAACTCGTCGATCACGATGACCAGTGCCGGCGGCGTCTCCGGATCCTGCCGCTTCTCGAGCTCGAGCAGGTCCTTGGCCTTCTTCCGGTTGAACAGGTGCTCTCGGTGGTGCAGTTCGGCGCGCAGGCTCGTGAGCGCCCGACGCACGAGGTGCGGGCTGAGGTCGGTGACCAGTCCCACGCAGTGCGGCAGTTCGACGCAGTCGGCGAAGGCGGAGCCGCCCTTGTAGTCGACGAACAGGAACGTGACCCGATCGGGGCTGTACTCCGCGGCCATGCCGAGCACCCACGCCTGCAGGAACTCGGACTTGCCCGCGCCCGTGGTTCCGCCGACGAGCGCGTGCGGGCCCTGCGTGCGCAGGTCGAGCGTCATGGCGTCGGGACTGCCCTGGCCGACGAAGGCCTTGAGGGTGCCCGCGCGCTTGAGCCGTGGCAGCTTGGCGCCCGAACGGTCGATGATCGAGGCGTTCTGCCGCCAGCGCTCGACGACGCTCTCCGGGTCCGAGGCCATCTCGCCGCCGATGAGCGAGAGCATCGAGACGCTGCGCGGGAGGTCGCTGGCGTCCTCGACGACCGTGCTCGCGTCGACGACGGGCGCGAGCCGCCTCGCGAACACCTCCGCGTAGCGGAGCGAGACGCCCTCCACGACGACGTCGGTGTACTCGACGCCCGAGCGGACGACGCCGACCCGGCCGCGATCGAGGCCGTCCGAGACGTCGACGAAGGTGCGACATGCCGCGGGGAGGGATGCCACGGTCGGCGCGACGAACACGGCGTGGATGCCGACCTCGGCGCCGCGCTCGATGAGCTGCACGAGCCGGGGGCGGTCGACGGGCGCCTCCGCCGACACGATGAGGATGAGGGCCGAGTCCGGGCGGGGTTCCTCGCGGACCCCGCCGGGGGTTCCGATGCGCGATCCGCGCGCCATCGAGCCGTCCTCGTCGGGCAGCGGTCCTCGGCGGACGGGCGCGGAGGCGAGGCGCGCCATGATGAGCTCCTCGAGCGCGTTGAGCAGCGCCGTTCCGGCCGAGGCGCTGTCGGCGAGCGCCGCGCCCGCGACGGGGTTGCGCTCGCTCGAGGCGTGCGGCAGCCACTTGAGCCAGTCGAGTTCGCGACTCCACGCCGGATCGACGATCGCGGCGGCGACCACGTCGTTCGGCGCGTGCAGGCCGAAGAGCTGGACGGCGATGCCGCGCAGCACGTCCGCGGCCAGCGGCGCCGGGCCCGCGATCCCGAGCGCCCCGGAGCTCGGGAGCAGCTCCATGACGGGCACGTCGTCGATGTCGCGGTACCGTTCGCGGAGCCGGTCGACCTGCCTCGCGTAGGTGGGGATGCCGGGCATCGAGCCTTCCGAGTCCCGGATCGAGTTGCGGCTCCGCGCGGTGCCGACGCCGAGCCGGAGCGCGAGGAAGTTCCAGTGCTCGGGCCGCCGGGTCCAGAGCAGGGTGCCCAGGCGCATGGCCTGCTCGTAGACGGTCGCGACGGGCGGCGTCTCGTCGTGCCGTCGCTCGCGCTCGACGTGCCGTTCGTTCTCGAGCGTCTCCTCGAGTTCCTCGAGTTGCACCTCGAAGGTGTCGATCTCGCGCTGCAGCTTCTTGCCGCTGCCCATGCGCTGGCCGAGGTAGTTGCCGGCGAGCATGATCGGCGTGAGCACGACGATCAGCAGGGATGCGGGCCGCTGCGTGATCGCGAAGATGCCGAGGCCCATGAGGATCGGCGAGACGATCATCGGCCACGGGAACAGTCGGGGGCTCTCCTCGCTGGGCACGCGCGGCTCGGGATAGGCGGTGCCGGTGAACCGGCCCTCGACGCGCGGCGAGCGGTTGAACATGAGCGCGCCGCCGCGCTCGAGGACGGGGTCTGCGGCCGCGTCGGTTCCGGCGACCCTGCTGAACGAGACCACCGTGTCGCCGATCGTGACGCGGATGCCGGGCAGCGCGCGGACCCGGGCGACCTGCCCGCCGTCGACGAGCAGCCCGTTGGCGGAGTTGAGGTCGACGACCTCCACCGCCTGGTCGACCTCGACGCGCGCGTGGCGCTTGGACACGAGCGGATCGGCGAGGACGACGTCGGCGTCGGCCGCGCGCCCGATCACGCCGTGTCCGCGGCGCAGCGGGAACTCGCGCCCGGCGTCCGGACCCGAGTGCACGTGCATGATCGCGACCGGCGCGTCCGCGGCGGTGGAGCGCGCCGCGGGCGACACGACCGCGGCGTTGAAGCCCGACCCGATCGGCGCGTCGGCCGCGAGCGTGCCGGGATCGAGCACGACCGGTTCGGACGAGGTCGGCGGCGCGACGGCGAGCGTCAGCGGGCCGGGGTGCGAGGGCAGGTGCGCCGCGGCGGGATCGGTGTCGGCGACGGCGCGTGCGATGTCGCCCACGGTGGCCGTGGCATCCGCGGTCACGACGACGTCGGCGCCCGCGCCCGACTGGCGGCGGAGCCCGAGCTTGAGCCTCACGGGCGCACCCCCTCGATGCGGAACTCGAGCCCGCCCAGGCGCACCGCGGCGCCCGGAGGAACGTCGCTCGCGACACCGGGTTCGAGCACGTGCTCGGAGCCGTCGGCCGCGACCAGCACGGTGCCGTTGCTGGACCAGCGATCGGTGACGCGGATGCCTCGACCGTCGACCTCGACGGCCGCGTGCGTCTTCGACAGGCCCATGGATGCGTCATCGAGCGGAACGAGGGCGACCGCGAGCGGGTCGGCGTCGGCCGGCGCGGGGCTGCGCCCGAGGAGGGTCGTGCCGGATGCCGGGACCCGAAGCCCGTTCGTGAACACCAGTGTCGCCTCGGGAGCGGCCGCGGCGGGCGAGGCTGCGGGCGCGGCCGCGGCGGGCGAGGCTGCGGGCGCGGCAGCGGCGGGCGCCGGCGGAATCGCGGGAAGTGCGGGCACCCCGGGTGCCTGCGACCCCTGCGCCGGCTGGGCCGGGAGCGGCGGCGGCGTCCACCCGCCGGCGGCCTGCTCGGCGCCCGTCGCGGGCGACGCGACGACGCCCGAGCTCGAGCGGGCGGCGGGGATGAACGTGCGGTCGTCGATGCCGCGGTCGCTCGCGAGCGACGGCAACGTCTCCCGAGCGGCGCGCGGCGTCGCGTCGAGCGCGCGGCGCGCGTGACGCAGCGCCTTCGCGTCGAACGGATCGAGCCCGCGGCGCGTGTCGACGACGTAGCATCGGCCGATCCGGTCGAGCCAGCTCCGACCGCGCGCCTCGGGATCCCACAGTCCCGATGCGAAGCACAGGGCGGGCCCCACGAGCGCGAGCACGACGTTCGAGAGCCAGAGCACGAGCGCTCGCAGCACGACCCGCCAGAACCCGGGTCGTTCGAAGGTCGCGACGTTCACCGACCGCAGGCCGAGCGACGCCTTGCCGATCGTGACGCCCTTCCGGCCGTGCAGCGCGAGCTGCACGATCCCGAGCACGGTGAGCAGCACCTGGCCCGCTGCGACGAGGATCAGCGGACCGGTCAGCGCCGTGGCATCCGGAATCGCTCCCGGCTGCGCCCCGGCGAGCGCTCCGACGAGCCCGGCCAAGCCGATCACGGCCGGCGTCGCGACCACGGCCCACACGGCCGCGTCGATCGAGAACGCCGCCGAGCGGCGGCCGGCGGATGCCGGGACGAGCCCGAGCGCTGCGGCGTGGCCGGGGTCGGGGCGGCCGTCAGGTCCGATGCCGGGGACGGGGTCCGCGGGCTGCATCGTGATGCTCAACTGCGCTCCTCGGGTGTGCAGGGTCAGGGAGCCACCCAAGCAGGCCGGGTGCGCCGTGTCGATGGGGAGCGCTCACCAGGGAGCGCGCCCGGCATCGAGCGTACCGGCGGATTCCGCGGGTCAGTGCGTCCGAGTCACCGGCTGCGGCCCCTCCGCGATCATCCGGTCGTACTCCTCGCGTTCGCGGATGTTCCGGTCGGTGACGGTGCGGCCGTGACTGGCGATCCACCCTCCGAACCAGATCGGCATCTCGCGCGCGACGATGAACGCGATGATCGCGTACGGGTCGAGCCAGCGTTCGCGGATGAACTGCGCGGCCTCGGACGGGGTGAAGTTCCACGCCTGGACCGTGAGCAGCGCGCCGCCGATGTAGGCGAAGTAGACGATCACCCCGACCGCGAGCCCGAACACCGCCCAGGTCCACCACGCGGACCGGTTGAGGATGGCGGCCAGCAGGGCGAAGCCGAGGAGGAAGAGGACCACCGGGACCCAGAACACCGCCTGACCGGTGAACTGGACGAAGATGCGCCCCGCGTCGGCCGAGCCGTGCTGGCCGAGGATCACGAGGTACGACGCGCCCGCGTAGAGCGCCGCGAACGCGACCGTCGCGATGAGCCCGACGAGCACGCCGAACCCGCGGTTTCCCCGCTCGCGCGGCGGTGCCGGTGCCTGGACGTAGACGGTCTGCGGCGCGGGCGGCGCGGGCGGGGCTGGTGCGGTCGGCGTCGCCTCCTCGGCCATGGGCGGCACGAACGTCTCCCGCCGCACCTCATCGGCACGGACCGGTTCGGGGTGCTCCTCGGCGTCGGCCTCCGCGGCGGTCTCGGCCGCAACCGCGGTCTCGGCCGGCACCGCGGTCTCGTCCTCGACCGGAGGATGCTCCGTCCGAGCCCGCTCGACCGCGGCATCCAGTTCGGAGGGCTCCCGTGCGGAATCCGCCTCCCACGCGGTGTCGGCCGGGACGTCTCGTCCGGTGTCGTGCGCGTCGGCATCGGCGGGCGAGGCTGCGAGGGGCTCAGTTCCTGCCGGCGCATCCGCCTCGTCGGCGGGCTTGGCCTCGGGCCGCCCGGGCGCGGTGCCCGTCTCGGGCTCCGGCTCGGTGCCCGCGCCGGCATCCGTGGTTGCGTCGTGGCCCGCGTCGCCGTCGACCTGGTCGCGGTCCGGCTCGGATCCGGGAGTCGTGCTGCTCATCGTCCGCTCCTTCCGGGCGGGAGCGACCGCCCGTGGTGCGGCTCACACTAGCAACGCACCCGGACGCCGCCGGGAGGCGCGCGGAACGCCGTGTCGGCGCTCAGCCGCCGAGGACCGCCGTGACGATGTCGAGCGTGTACCCGCTCACGGCCGGTCCGTCCCACCGGGTGGCGATCCAGATGCCGTCGCGCAGGAAGTGCGACTCGCCGGCGAGTCCGAAGTTCCCTTCCCATTCGGCGATGCACCGGGTGCCGCCAAGTTCCTCGTAGCACTCCATGCCCGCGTTCTGGAACGCTGCGACGGTCGACTCGGCCTGCCCACCGTCGAGGCTCGCGATGCTCGTGACGAGCCCGTCGCGACCGTCGCCGCCGTCCGGCGGCAGCCAGGCGCACGTGGCCTGCGACGTCTCCTGGAGGATCGGCAACGCGCCGGCGTCATCCGTGCCGAAGAGCGCCGGGGCGCCGTCGGCGGTCGACCACTCGGGGTTCAGCACGTAGTCGGGGGCGAACTCCGCCGACCAGTCGAACGTGTAGATCGCGGTGCAGTCCTCGGGGATGCGCTCGTCGCGCACGGGCTCGGGGGTCGGCACGACGACCGGCGCGGGCGCGGCATCCGTCGCCGGAGACGGTCGGGACGCCGTCTCGGCGACGGGCGCGGCGGGCGCGGGCGCCATGAGCACGCCGACCAGTGCGACCGCGGCGACGACCAGCACGATCACGGCGGTCGCGAGCCACGTGGACGGGCGGCGGAAGACGGGGACGTCGTCGGGCATGTGAACTCCGGATCGCGGATCGGGGAGGGAGGCGACCGGCGAGATACTAGCGGCCCGACCTGAGTGCCGTCATCAGCCCGTTCGGAGACGGCACCGCCCCGAACGACGAGAACGGGCCCCGGATCGCTCCGGGGCCCGTCGACGGGTGAGGGCGGCGCCGAGGCGCCGCCCTCACGCCGGTCAGCTGTAGTTGCCGGGGGTGAAGTCGTCGCTCGAGAACGAGTCGAAGTCGACGAAGCTGAGGTCGCCCTCCTTGAACGACGCGTCGTCGGAGAAGATGCGGTTCGGGTAGCGCTCCGCCTTCGCCTCCTCCGTCGCCTCGACCGAGACGCTGCGGTACTTGCCGAGGCCGGTACCCGCAGGGATCAGCTTTCCGATGATCACGTTCTCCTTGAGCCCGACGAGCGGGTCGGACTTGCCCTCCATGGCGGCCTGCGTGAGCACGCGGGTCGTCTCCTGGAAGGACGCGGCCGACAGCCACGACTCGGTCGCGAGCGAGGCCTTGGTGATGCCCATGACCTCCTGACGCGCCGACGCCGTCTTCCGGCCCTCGGTGAGCGCGCCCCGGTTGATCTCGTTGTACCGCGAACGGTCGACGAGCTCGCCCGGCAGCAGGTCCGTGTCGCCGTGGTCGACCACGGTGACCTTGCGGAGCATCTGGCGCACGATGACCTCGATGTGCTTGTCGTGGATCGGCACGCCCTGCGAGCGGTACACGTCCTGTACGCCGTTGACGAGGTGCTTCTGCACCTCGCGCACGCCCTTGACCCGGAGGACCTCCTTCGGGTCGACCGTGCCGACGATCAGCTGCTGGCCGAGTTCGACGTGCTGGCCGTCCTCGACGAGCAGCGTCGAACGCTTGAGCACGTTGTACGCGATCGGCTCGTCGCCGTTGTCGGGCGTGAGGATGACCTTGCGCTGCTTCTCGGTCTCGTCGATCGTGATGCGGCCGGGGGCCTCGACGATGGGCGACGCACCCTTGGGGGTGCGGGCCTCGAAGAGCTCCTGCACGCGGGGAAGACCCTGCGTGATGTCGTCGGCCGAGGCCGAACCACCGGTGTGGAAGGTACGCATGGTCAGCTGCGTGCCGGGCTCGCCGATCGACTGGGCCGCGATGATGCCGACGGCCTCGCCGATGTCGACGAGCTTGCCGGTCGCGAGCGAACGGCCGTAGCACTTCGCGCAGACGCCGACGGCCGACTCGCAGGTGAGCACCGAGCGGACCTTGATCGACTCGACGCCGGCGCCGACGAGCTTGTCGATGAGCACGTCGCCCACGTCCTCGCCCGCCTCGGCGACGACCTCGCCCTTGGCGTCCACGGCGTCGGTCGCGAGCGAACGCGCGAACACCGAGTTCTCGACGTTCGGGTCGCGCACGAGCGCACCGGTCGAGTCGACCGCGGCGATCGGCAGCTCGAGGCCCTTCGACGTGCCGCAGTCGTCCTCGCGGATGATGACGTCCTGCGAGACGTCGACCAGACGACGCGTGAGGTAGCCCGAGTCGGCCGTACGGAGCGCCGTGTCGGCCAGGCCCTTGCGGGCACCGTGCGTGGCGATGAAGTACTCGGCCACCGACAGCCCCTCGCGGTACGAGGAGATGATCGGACGCGGGATGATCTCGCCCTTCGGGTTGTTCACGAGGCCTCGCATGCCGGCGATGTTGCGCACCTGCAGCCAGTTACCACGCGCACCCGAGGTCACCATGCGGTTGATGGTGTTGTCCTGGTCTGCGGCGAACTCCTCCTGCATGGCCTTCGCGACCTCGTCGGTCGCCTTGGTCCAGATCTGGATGAGCTCCTGACGACGCTCGAGGTCGGTCGTGAGACCCTTCTCGAACTGCGACTGGACCTTCGCGGCCTGCTTCTCGTACTTCGACACGATCTCGCGCTTCTGCGGGAGCTGGACGATGTCGGAGAGCGCGACGGTCACGCCCGACCGGGTCGCCCAACGGAAGCCGGCGTCCTTGATGCGGTCGAGCGTCGCGGCCACCTCGGTCTTCGGGTAGCGCTCGGCGAGGTCGTTGACGATCTGCGAGATCTGCGACTTGCCGGCCTGCGCGTTGAAGTACGGGTAGTCCGCGGGCAGCGCCTCGTTGAAGATGGCGCGACCCAGGGTCGTCTCCATCAGGAACGGCTTGCCGGCCTCGAAGCCCTCGGGCTCCTGGCCCTCCGCGAAGCGGATGCCCTCGAGGCGAATCTTGACCTGCGCGCCGAGGTCGAGCGCGAGCTCGCCCGGACGGTTCTGGTCGAACGCGAGGATCGCCTCGGCGATCGACGAGAACGCACGGCCCTCACCTGCGGCGCCGGCCTTCTCGGTCGTCAGGTGGTGCAGGCCGATGATCATGTCCTGCGAGGGCAGGGTCACCGGGCGGCCGTCCGACGGCTTGAGGATGTTGTTCGACGCCAGCATGAGGATGCGGGCCTCGGCCTGCGCCTCGACCGACAGGGGCAGGTGGACGGCCATCTGGTCGCCGTCGAAGTCCGCGTTGAACGCGGCGCAGACGAGCGGGTGGAGCTGGATGGCCTTGCCCTCGACGAGCTGCGGCTCGAACGCCTGGATGCCGAGGCGGTGCAGCGTGGGCGCACGGTTCAGCAGCACGGGGCGCTCGCGGATGATCTCCTCGAGCACGTCCCACACCTGCGGGCGCGAACGCTCGACCATGCGCTTGGCGGCCTTGATGTTCTGCGCGTGGCTCAGGTCGATGAGGCGCTTGATGACGAACGGCTTGAACAGCTCGAGTGCCATCTGCTTGGGCAGGCCGCACTGGTGGAGCTTGAGCTGCGGACCCACGACGATGACCGAACGGCCCGAGTAGTCCACGCGCTTGCCGAGCAGGTTCTGGCGGAACCGACCCTGCTTGCCCTTGAGCATGTCGCTCAGGGACTTGAGGGCGCGGTTGCCGGTGCCGGTCACCGGGCGACCACGACGGCCGTTGTCGAACAGCGCGTCGACGGCCTCCTGCAGCATCCGCTTCTCGTTGTTCACGATGATCTCGGGAGCACCGAGGTCGAGGAGGCGACGGAGGCGGTTGTTGCGGTTGATCACGCGACGGTAGAGGTCGTTGAGGTCGGAGGTCGCGAAGCGACCGCCGTCGAGCTGCACCATCGGGCGCAGCTCCGGCGGGATCACCGGAACCACGTCGAGCACCATCGCGGCCGGCGAGCTGCCGGTCGTGAGGAACGAGCTGACGACCCGGAGGCGCTTGATGGCGCGGATCTTCTTCTGGCCCTTGCCCTCGGCGATCTGCAGGCGGAGGTCGTCCGCCTCGGCAGCCAGGTCGAAGGCCTCGAGGCGCTTCTTGATGGCCTCGGCGCCCATGTAGGCCTCGAAGTACATGCCGAAGCGGTCCTGGAGCTCCTGGAAGACCGAGTCCTCGGGCTTCAGGTCGCCGACCTTCAGCGTGCGGAAGTCCTCCCAGACCCGCTCGAGGTGCGCGATCTGCTCGTCGCCCGACTTGCGGACGCCGGCCATCTCCTTGTCGGCGGCGGCCTCGGCGCGCTTGCGCTGGTCGGCCTTGGCGCCCTCGGCCTCGAGTGCCGCGAGCTCCTCCTCCTTGCGGGTCATGAGCTCGGCGATGCGCGCGTCGCGGGCGTCGCCGATGGCCTTGATCTCGAGGCGGAGCTCGTTCTCGAGGCCCGGCATGTCCTGGTGGCGGCCGTCCTCGTCCACGTCGATGACCATGTACGCGGCGAAGTAGATGACCTTCTCGAGGTCCTTCGGCGCCATGTCGAGCAGGTACCCGAGGCGCGAGGGCACGCCCTTGAAGTACCAGATGTGCGTCACCGGGGCGGCGAGCTCGATGTGACCCATCCGCTCGCGGCGGACCGAGGACTTGGTGACCTCGACACCGCACCGCTCGCAGACGATGCCCTTGAAGCGCACGCGCTTGTACTTGCCGCACGCGCACTCCCAGTCGCGGCTGGGTCCGAAGATCTGCTCGCCGAAGAGCCCGTCCTTCTCGGGCTTCAGCGTGCGGTAGTTGATGGTCTCGGGCTTCTTGACCTCGCCGTAGGACCACTTGCGGATGTCCTCGGCGGTCGCCAGGCCGATACGGAGCTCATCGAACGTCGTTGCGTCGAGCAATTTCTCTCCTAGATTCCTGAAGTCGTTCTCGTATGCCTGGCGAATCAGATCTCGTCGATGTTCGACGACTCGAAGCGCGCGGAGATGTTGATGCCGAGCTCCTCCGCTGCGCGGAAGGCCTCGTCATCGGTGTCGCGGAGACTGACCGCGGTGCCGTCGGCCGAGAGCACCTCGACGTTCAGGCACAGGGACTGCATCTCCTTCATGAGCACCTTGAAGGACTCGGGGATGCCGGGCTCCTGGATGTTCTCGCCCTTGACGATGGCCTCGTACACCTTGACGCGGCCGAGGATGTCGTCGGACTTGATCGTGAGGAGCTCCTGGAGCGCGTATGCGGCGCCGTAGGCCTCGAGGGCCCACACCTCCATCTCGCCGAAGCGCTGGCCGCCGAACTGCGCCTTTCCACCGAGCGGCTGCTGGGTGATCATCGAGTACGGGCCCGTCGAACGCGCGTGGATCTTGTCGTCGACGAGGTGGTGCAGCTTCAGGATGTACATGTAGCCGACCGAGACCGGGTACGGGAACGGCTCGCCCGAGCGGCCGTCGAAGAGCTGCGTCTTGCCGGTCGAGTCGATGAGGCGCTCGCCGTCGCGGTTGGGGAGCGTCGAGTCGAGCAGACCCGCGATCTCCTCCTCGAGGGCACCGTCGAACACGGGCGTGGCGACCTTGGTGCCGGGCTCGGCCTCGCGGGCGACCTCGGGCAGGCGGGCGGCCCACGCGGGCGTGCCCTCGACCTTCCAGCCCTGCTTGGCGACCCACCCGAGGTGGGTCTCGAGCACCTGGCCGAAGTTCATCCGGCCCGGGATGCCGAGCGGGTTGAGCACGACGTCGACGGGGGTGCCGTCCGCGAGGAACGGCATGTCCTCGACGGGCAGGATCTTCGAGATGACGCCCTTGTTGCCGTGGCGGCCGGCGAGCTTGTCGCCCTCGGTGATCTTGCGCTTCTGGGCGATGTAGACGACCACGCGCTGG
The DNA here is from genome assembly GCF_021442325.1 of Agromyces marinus. Taxonomy (NCBI): domain Bacteria; kingdom Bacillati; phylum Actinomycetota; class Actinomycetes; order Micrococcales; family Microbacteriaceae; genus Agromyces; species Agromyces marinus. The sequence goes on from NZ_CP087879.1 coordinate 2,550,686, forward strand.
TTGACGCCGGAGCCGAGCTCGTCGTCGCCGTCCTGTGCGTCGAACACCTTGACGCCGATGATCGTGCCCTGCTCGCCGTGGGGGACCTTCAGGGAGGTGTCGCGGACCTCGCGGCTCTTCTCGTTGAAGATCGCGCGGAGCAGGCGCTCCTCGGCCGAGAGCTCGGTCTCGCCCTTGGGCGTGACCTTGCCGACGAGGATGTCGCCGGGGCGGACCTCGGCGCCGATGCGGATGATGCCGCGCTCGTCGAGGTCGGCCAGCAGGTCGGGGCTGACGTTGGGGAGGTCGCGGGTGATCTCCTCCTTGCCGAGCTTGGTGTCGCGGGCGTCGACCTCGTACTCCTCGATGTGGATCGAGGAGAGGACGTCGTCCTTGACCAGGTTCTGGCTGAGGATGATCGCGTCCTCGAAGTTGTGCCCCTCCCACGGCATGAACGCCACGAGGAGGTTCTTGCCGAGTGCGAGCTCGCCGTTGTCGGTCGCGGGGCCGTCGGCGATGATCTCGCCGGCCTCGACGCGGTCTCCGGCCGAGACGACGACGCGGTTGTTGTACGACGTGCCCTGGTTCGAGCGGTCGAACTTGCGCAGGTAGTAGGTCTGCGTGCCGCCCTCGTCGAGCTGCAGCGTCACGGCGTCGGCCGAGACCTCGGCGACGACACCCGCCTTGTCGGCGGTGATGACGTCGCCGGCGTCGATCGCGGCGTAGCCCTCCATGCCGGTTCCGACGAACGGCGAGTCGCTGCGCAGCAGCGGCACCGCCTGACGCTGCATGTTCGCGCCCATGAGGGCGCGGTTGGCGTCGTCGTGCTCGAGGAACGGGATGAGTGAGGTCGCGACCGAGACCATCTGGCGCGGCGAGACGTCCATGTAGCCGATCTCGTCGGCGGGGAACAGGTCGACCTCGCCGCCGGGCTTGCGCGCGAGGACGCGGTCCTCGGTGAAGTGGCCGTCGGCCTTGAGCGGAGCGTTCGCCTGGGCGACGATGTGCTCGTTCTCCTCCATCGCCGTGAGGTAGTCGATGCGGTCGGTGACCTTGCCGTTCTCGACGCGGCGGTACGGCGTCTCGATGAAGCCGAAGGAGTTGATGCGCGCGAACGACGCGAGCGAGCCGATGAGGCCGATGTTCGGGCCTTCCGGCGTCTCGATCGGGCACATGCGGCCGTAGTGCGAGGGGTGCACGTCGCGGACCTCGACGCCCGCGCGGTCGCGCGAGAGGCCGCCGGGGCCGAGCGCCGACAGGCGGCGCTTGTGGGTGAGCCCGGCCAGCGGGTTGTTCTGGTCCATGAACTGCGAGAGCTGCGAGGTTCCGAAGAACTCCTTGATCGCGGCGACGACGGGGCGCACGTTGATCAGGGTCTGCGGCGTGATCGCCTCGATGTCCTGGGTGGTCATGCGCTCGCGGACGACGCGCTCCATGCGCGAGAGACCGGTGCGGACCTGGTTCTGGATCAGTTCGCCGACGGCGCGGATGCGACGGTTGCCGAAGTTGTCGATGTCGTCGACGTCGAGGCGGATCTCGACCGCCTTGCCGCCGCGGCGACCCGGGAGGGTCGCGCGGTCCTCGTGCAGGGCGACGAGGTACTTGATCGTGGCGACGATGTCCTGGACGGTCAGGACCGAGTCGGTGAGCGGGGCCTCGAGGCCGAGCTTGTTGTTGATCTTGTACCGGCCGACCTTGGCGAGGTCGTAGCGCTTGGGGTTGAAGTAGAAGTTGTCCAGGAGCGCGCGCGCGGCCTCGGCGGCGACCTGCTCGCCCGGACGGAGCTTGCGGTAGATGTCCTTGAGGGCTTCTTCCTTCGTGAGGATGTTGTCCTTCTCGAGCGTGAGCGCGATCGACTCGTAGCCGGCGAACTCCTCGAGGATCTCCTCGCTGGTCAGGCCGAGGGCCTTCAGGAAGACGGTGACCGACTGCTTGCGCTTGCGGTCGATGCGCACGCCGACCTGGTCGCGCTTGTCGATCTCGAACTCGAGCCAGGCACCGCGGCTCGGGATGACGCGGGCCGAGTAGATGTCCTTGTCGGAGGTCTTGTCGGGCGTGCGCTCGAAGTAGACGCCGGGGGAACGCACGAGCTGCGAGACGACGACGCGCTCAGTGCCGTTGATGACGAAGGTGCCCTTGGGGGTCATGAGCGGGAAGTCGCCCATGAAGACCGTCTGGGTCTTGATCTCACCCGTGAGGTGGTTCATGAACTCCGCGTTGACGTACAGCGGAGCGGAGTAGGTCTTGCCCTTCTCCTTGCACTCGTCGATCGTGTACTTCTCGGGCTCGAGCTCGGGGTTCGAGAACGAGAGCTGCATGGTCTCGCCGAGGTCCTCGATGGGCGAGATCTCCTCGAAGATCTCCTCCAGGCCGGTGGCCTCGGGCAGGTCCTGCCGGCCGGTCTCGATGGCATCCTCGACGCGTGCCCGCCAGGCCTCGTTGCCGACGAGCCAGTCGAAGCTCTCGGTCTGGAGGGCGAGCAGATCGGGTACGGTGAGGGTGTCGGTGACCTTCGCGAACGAGAGGCGGCTTGCACCGCGTCCGTTCTTGGGGGTGGGCGTCGATGCGTTGCGCGCAGCAGCCAAGGAAATGACCTCCATAGCCCCGTGCGGGGCAGGTTCACTGTCGGTGGTGGTGGAGTTGACCCCTCAGACATGGTGATGTGCCGGAGAATCCGACACATGGAGCCGACCGCAATATGAAGGCAGAGTGGGTCTGGGAGCGCAAAGGTCAAGCATAGAGCGGATGCCGCGCCGTGTCCAGTTCGTTTCTTGATTTGTCGCTCCCTCTCAGGTATAACCCGCGCGTCCGTCGCGGTTCGCCCTTCCGGGCGCCGTCGGCGCCCGGCCCATGGGGATGGCTGCCCATGGATGCCGCCCGCGCGATCCCGCTACCGTGACCTCTCGGATACGAAGAGGGAGGCCCCCATGAGCGACGTCGTGGTCAGCTACAGCCGGTTGTCGAGGCTCGACCGGAAGCTGCGCGCCATCACGGCCGAGCTCGAGGGAGCGGCCACGCGCGCCGACGTGCTCGAGGGCGCGATCGGCGACCCGTTCGGGCGGAACGAGCTGCGCGAGGCCGTGGAGGACTTCGAGGACCGCTGGAACAACCGTCGCAAGAACCTCGCAGCGGATGTCGCGAACGTGCAGGAGCACGTGCACGGCGTCCTCGAGGGCTTCCGCGCCTGGGACCGCGAGACCGCGGCCGGGTTCGAGGCGGACTGACCGCCCGAACCCGAGCGCCCGCCGCCCGCGTCCCACCTGACCCGACCCACCCGGAGGACTCGAACATGCACCCGACCTCACCGCGCGGCCGTGCCATCCGTCACCTGCACGGCGATGCGTCGACGATCGTCTCGCGCGGCGACCAGATCGAGCGACTCGGCGACGACATGATCGAATCCGCCGCGCTGCTGCGCGACATCGCCGACGGCGCGGCGGGCCAGCGGGGGCTCGCGATGGACGAGCTGCGCGAGGTGGTCGGCGAGGTGCACGTCGAGCTCCGCCGCGCCGGCGAGATGTACCGGCCGACGGGTCCGGTCGTGCGCGACTACGGCACCGCCGTCGCAGAGATCAAGCCGCGCCTCGACACCCGCGCCGACGCGTGCGAGGAACTCTGGCAGGACTACCTCCGCGCACCCGGGTATCGCGAGGGCGAGCGCCCGTCGTTCCTCACGGCCGTCGACGCCGACGGCTCGGAGGCCGCCGACCAGCGCGCCCTGGACCGCGGCAAGGAAGCCGCCTACGACGACTGGCTCGCCGAGGCGCAGGCGTTCGACCGCGAGTACGACACGTGGGAGGACGCGTTCGAGCATGCCGCGCGCAACGTCGGCGACGTGCTCGACGGCCGGATCGAGGACGGCTTCTGGGACCGCGTCGACGGGTTCGTCGCCGGAGCGCTCGAAGTGCTCAAGGTCGTCGGCATCGCCCTGTTCATCGCGTCGATCATCGTCGGCGGCCCGCTCGTCGCAGCGCTCTCCGCGATCGTCGCCGTCGCGACCCTCGTGCTCACCGTGTACCAGAAGGCGCGCGGCGACACCGGCTGGAAGGAGGTGATCCTGGCGGGCATCGCGGTGATCCCCTTCGGCAGTCTCGGCAAACTCGGCTCGCGCGGGTTCGCCGACGGCGTGCTCGGCGGGCTGGTCACGAGAGCCGGGCGCAGCGCCATCCGCTCGGAGGTCGGGGCCGTCTTCGGCTCGGGCAGCGCCGCCTTCCGATTCACGGGCTCGGGCGTCGAGGCCCTCCGCAACGGGTTCTCCCACGCGGTCCGCAACCACGGCACCGACGGTCGTCTCGTGGATTCGCTCGCGCGGTTCTTCACGGGCAAGGCCTCGGGCGCGCTCGCGTCGGGCAAGCCGGCCGACATCGTGGTCTCGACGCTCTGGACCCACCTCGGCCGGATCAACACGGGGCTGTCGTGGGGCACCGGTCAGGGCCTCTGGAGCCGGGCGTACGACGGCGTCGTCGGTACCGGTCGATAGGCTCGCCTGATGACCGAGAGCCTGCGCGAGGCCCTGGGCGCAGCCCGCGACCCCGAGTTCACGATGATGCTGCCCGAGGGCTGGTCGCGCCTCGGAGCCGACGAGGAATCGCGCGACCGCCTGCTCGCCGACGTGCGCGCACGGCTGCTCGCCGCGCACCGGCCCGACCTGTGGGCGGCCGCCAGGTCGTCGATCGCGAACGCGTTCGAGTCGCTGCGGCGCGCGGGCGGCATCGCCGTCATGATGCAGACCTCGAGCGGCGACGGCGTGCCGTTCGTCCCGGCGTCGGTGACGGCGTCGATCCAGACCGGGCCCGACGGCACGACGCTCGACGAGTTCGTCTCCGGCCTCATCTCGCGCGGAGCGACGCCGCTCGGCGACGACAAGCGCTTCATCCGGCTCGAGGAGCGCGAGATGCGCGTCGAGGACGGCGTACGTCTCGGCGTGACGACTGTCCGCTACCTGACGCCCGTTCCCGGGAGCCGGCGCCACCGGGCGCTGCTGCTGACGGCGGTGCTCCCCCACGAACCCGACACTCCGGAAGACGACCCGCTGCTGGTCTCGACGCGATTCACGATCGACGCCCACGTCGCGACGCTGCGGTGGCTGCCCCCGGCCGAGGGGCGTCGCGCATGAGCGGCGACCGGCTGTTCGCAGAGGTCGCCGACCGGTGGGTCGAGATCCCGGCGGGACTCGCCGACTCCTCGACGACTCCCGGGGGCGAGACGGACCGCACCGCATGGCTCCGGGCGGCGTCGGAGCAGGTGCGCGCGCTCGGTGCCGCATGGCCGGATGACACGACCGAACTCGTGCCGACGCTCCTCGAGCACGCCCTCGCCGAGCGCGGCGACGAGCACCTGGTGCTGACGTACTGGCCCGAGGCCGTGCCGATGCCCGCGACCGTGCGGGTCGCGGTGCTCGCCTCGCCCGGGCGCTCGGCCGTCGCCGCCGAACTGCGCGCGAACCCGTCGGCGCACATCGAGCACGTCGACGGCGCGCGCCTCGGCCCCGGCGTCGAGTGGGTGCACGGCGGTGCCCTCCCGGAGCAGCCGGGCGAGCAGCTCATCGGCACGCAGACCTGCTTCACCGATGACGACACGATGGTGCTCGTGACCCTCGAACCGACCCTTCCGCCCCTGCTGCCGCACGTGATCGACGCGGTGCGCGAGCTGGCGCGCACCCTCGAACGCGTGCGCGACGATCGGCCCTGGGTCGCGCTCGCGCTCCCGGAGGACGTCGCCACGCGGGCCGACGTCGAAGCGTGGCAGGCGGCGGAGCCCGAGGCGTGACCCGGGTCCCGAGCGCAGCGGACTGGGTCCGGACGCTGCCACGCGGTGCCCGCGTGGATTGGGACGAACTCGAGGCGCACGTGCTGCGCGAGCACCCGGCGGCGCTGCGGGAGCTCGGTCCGGCGGCCGCGGGCGTGCGAACGGCCGGACGCGGCATCCGCTTCGCGCTGGGTGCGGGCATCGTGGCGGCGACGCTCATCGCGGTGCCGCTGCTCGCGGCGCCGCTCGTCGGGCTCGCGGTGCTCGTGGGCGATCCGTGGGGCATCCGCGACGTCGACGGCCGCTTCGCGATCCCGTTCGCGGGCGCGTCGCTCGTGATCGCCGGCGTCGTCGCCTCGGTCCTGCTCGTGCGCGCGGCGCGGGGGCGCCCGGACTCGGGCGGGATCGGCGCGATCACGGCCCTGCTCGGCGTGCTCATCGCGATCGGCACCGCGCTCGTGGGCGCCCGGCAGGACGTTCCCGGCTGGGCGGCGTGGACCGTGCTCGCGCTGGTCGTCGCCGGGCTCGGCGCTGCGGTGACGGTGCGCTCGCGCCGCGCGGTGCCGCCGGCGGACGGGCGCGGCGCGCCCGCGGCCGCGCCCGGACCCGCGCCGGTCGCCGGTCGGTCGGATGCGGGAGACGACCTCGACCGGCGGGCCCGGCTGGATGCCGCGATCTCGTCGATCCCGGCCGATGCGCGCGAGCACCTGCTCGCCGATCGTCGCCGTGCGATCGAATGGCTGCGCCTCCAGGGCACGATCTCGCCGGACGTCGCGGCGCGGGCGCTGCGCGCCCCGCTGGGCAGGTCGTCGACCGCGGTCTGAGCCCGTGGGACGATGAGGGCGTGCCGCCGCGCATCGAGCTCGAACGCGACGTCCTGTCCGCATCGGGGTGGACGCTGCTCGTCGACGGAACCGTGCAGTCCCACGTCGACCCGGCGGATCCGACCCGGCTGTTCTTCGAGTACGTGCGGCGCATCGGCCACGTGGTCGACGCGATGGCCGATCCGGGCGCGCCCATGCGCGTGCTCCACCTCGGCGGCGGCGCGATGACCCTCGCCCGGTACGTCGCCGCGACGCGTCCCGGTTCCCCGCAGACCGTGGTGGACGCCGACGCCCGGCTGGTCGAACTCGTCGCGGAGCGCCTGCCGCTCGCCGGCGACTCCGAGGTCGAGGTCGTCGTCGCCGACGCACGCGACGCCGTGGGCGAGCTCGACGGTTCGCGACGCTTCGACCTCGTGGTCGTCGACCTCTACGCCGGCCTCGAGGCCCCGCCGTTCGTCGACGATCCGGCCTTCCTCGCCGCGTGCCTCGGCCGGCTCGGTCCGGAGGGGCTCCTCGCGGTCAACGTCGTGCATGCCGCGGGCGGCCCGCGCCTCGGGGCCGGGGCCGCCGCGCTCTCCCGCGCCGACGCGTCCGTCGCGATCGCGTTCGCGGGCCCGCCCGGGGTCCTCGCGGGAACCGAGGAGGGCAACGCGGTTATCGTCGCCGGGCGCCGGATCCCGGAGCGCGTGCTCGAACGACTCCGCGGATCCGGGCCGTTCCCGGTGGAGGTCCGCACGCCGGCCGCGGCACCCGCACGACGGCCGGCCGGGTAGCGTGGCATCCGTGCCCGATCTCGAACGACGCCTCGCCGCGAGCGGGCACCTAGCCCGGCTCGAGGAGTCGCGGACCCGTCCCGGCTCCTGGACCCTGACGATCGACGGCACGCCGCAGTCGCACGTCGACCTCGAGCAGCCCGAGTGGCTCGGCTTCGAGTACGTGCGGCGCATCGGCCACGCGATCGACCTCGTCCGAGAGGAGGGGCGGCCGATCACGGCGCTCCACCTCGGCGGCGGCGCCTTCACGCTGCCCCGCTACGTGATCTCGACGCGGCCAGGCTCGCGCCAGCAGGTCGTCGAGCTCGAGTCCGACCTCGTCGACCTGGTCCGTGAGCACCTGCCGTTCCCGCGCGGCGCGCAGGTGCGCGTGCGGCACGGCGACGCGCGCGAGGTGCTCGCGAAGCTGCCCGCGGGGCTCGACGGCGCGGTCGACATCGCGGTCGTCGACATCTTCTCGGGCGCGCGCACGCCCGCGCACGTCACGAGCGCCGAGTTCCACGGGCTCATCTCGCCGCGGCTCGCCCCTGGCGGCATCGTCGCCGTCAACGTCGCCGACGGTGCCGGGCTCGCGTTCGCCCGCTCGCAGGCGGCGACCCTCGCCCACGTGTACGCGCACGTGGCGATCGCCGCCGACACGGGCATGCTCAAGGGCCGCCGGTTCGGCAACGTCGTCATGTACGCCTCGCACGACCCGTTGCCGTTCGGCGGCATGCCGCGCCGCCTCGCGAGCGACCCGGCGCCCGCGAAACTCGTCGAGGGCGACGAACTGGTGCGGTTCATCGCGGGCGCGCCGATCGTGACGGACGCCACGGCCGTGCCCTCGCCGCCGCCCGCGCGCTCGGTGTTCCTCTCCAAGCCCTGACGGCCGCCGGGCGGCACGTCACGCGTGGCGGAACCGGACCTCCTGGCCCGGCCGCACCTGCGCCAGCCGGTCGAGCGACGCCGGGTCGACGATGGCGACGACCGGGTACCCGCCGGTCACGGGCCGATCCGCGAGCAGCACGGTCGGCACACCGGCCCCGGTCACCTGGATCGCCCCGGCGACGGTCGGCTCGCTCACGAGCTCGCGGGTGATGCGTCGCTCCAGGCTCGGCCCCTCGAGCCGCGCGCCGACCCGGTCGGCCGACGCCGAGACGCGCCAGCGCGACTCGTGCAGGCTCGCGAGCGCGGCATCCGTCACCCAGTCCGCACGGGGCCCGGGCAGCAGCCCGAGCGCGACCGGCCCAGCGGGCGGCGGGTACGCCGCGTCGTCGTCGAGCAGGGGGACGGATGCCGCGGGCTCGGCGCCGACGGCCAGCACGCGCCCGGCGACGACCGGCTCAGGGCCGAGCCCGGAGAGGGTGTCGCGACTGCGCGAACCGAGCACGGCGGGCTCGTCGACACCGCCGCGGACCGCGACGAGGTAGCGCAGGCCGCGTTCGGCGGTGCCGATCTCGACCGGCTCGCCCGCACGGGCGCGGACGGCGCGGTAGGCGCCCACCCGGCGTCCGCCGGCGAGCACGGGGCCGAAGGCGCCGGTGACCGCGAACCACAGGTCGGCGTCGGGCGTGAACGCGAGCCCGCCGAGCACGACCTCGAACCCGGCCGCACCGTCGGGGTTGCCGACGAGTCGGTTGGCGAGCGCGAGCGCGCCACGGTCGAGGGCTCCGGAGGTCGCGACGCCGAGGTGGGCGAATCCCGGGCGGCCGAGGTCCTGGACGAGCACAGCGCCGGCAGTCGCGTCCACACGCAGGCGGGTCATCGCGGCGCATCCGGCTCGAACCGCACGCGGCGCCCGGGCACCAGCAGCGCGGGCCGGTCGGCGGTCGCGTCCCAGAGGATCGCCTCGGTGCGGCCGATGAGCTGCCAGCCGCCCGGGCTCTCGCGCGGGTACGCCCCCGAGAACGCGCCGGCGAGGCCGACGGCGCCTGCCGGGACGCGGGTGCGGGCGACGTCGAGTCGCGGCACGTCGAACGGCCAGTCCTCGGCGACGAGGTAGCCGAAGCCGGGCGCGAACCCGATGAACGCGACGCGCCAGCGGGCCGACGTGTGCCGGGCCACCAGGTGCTCGGCGCTCACGTCGAGGGTTGCGGCGAGCGCGTGCAGGTCGTCGCCGCGATAGTCGACGGCGAGCACGACCTCATCTCCGTCGGGCCCCGCATCGGTTCCTGCGGCGTCGAACGCGCGGCCGGCGGCATCCGCCCCGACCTCGCGCGCGACGCGGCGCACCCAGTTCGCCGCGCTCTCGAGCGGCAGCACGTCGGGATCGAGGGCGACGAGCAGCGTGCGCGCGGCCGGGACGAGTTCGACGAGCCCCTCGGGCGCCGTCCGGACGAGTGCGTCGTGCAGTGCGAGCACGGCGGGCAGGTCGTCGCATTCGACGAGGAGCGCCGACCGCCCCGACGGCAGCAGGTGTGGAGGCGAGCCGGTCATGCGAACGACCGGACATCGTGGCCCGCCCGATCGAGTGCCGCGCGGACGGCACGCGCGAGGTCGACCGCGCCCGGGGTGTCCCCGTGCAGGCACAGCGAGTCCGGCCGGAGGTCGACCCGCGTGCCGTCGACGGCGGCGATGCCGCCGGTCTCGACGAGTTCGAGCGCGCGATCGGCTGCCCGCCCGGCGTCGTGCACGAGCGCGTCGGGGTGGTCGCGCGGGACGAGCCGGCCGTCGGCGAGGTACCCCCGGTCGATGAACGCCTCCCTGGCGTAGCGGATGCCGCCGGCCGCCGCTGCACGTTCGAGCTCGCCCGACGGCGGCCCGAGCACGACGAGACCGGAGGCGCCTGCGGTGAGCGCATCGATCACGCTCGCCGCGGCGGCCGCGTCGGCGGCGAGCCGGTGGTAGAGCGCACCGTGCGCCTTGACGTAGCGCACGTGCGTGCCCGCCGCCCGGGCGATCGCCTCGAGTGCACCGACCTGGTAGAGCACCTCGGCCGCGAGCTCGTCGGCGGCGACGTCGAGCGCGCGACGGCCGAAGCCGGCGAGATCGCGGTAGCCGGGGTGGGCGCCGAGCGCGACCCCGTGACGGACCGCGCGGTCGGCGCTCGCCCGCATCGCGCGCGGGTCGCCGGCGTGGAACCCGCACGCGACGTTCGCGCTGGAGACGAGCGCGAACATCGCCGCGTCGTCGCCGAGCCGCCACGCCCCGAAGGACTCGCCGAGGTCGGCGTTCAGGTCGATCCCACGCTGCATCCCCCCATTCTGTCGCGCGCCGGGGTCGGGCAGACTGGTCGGAGGAGGTCGGCATGCGCTCGCGGGCACGGAGGATCAGGGTCGTCGCGGCTGCGGCGGCCGCGATGATCGTGGCGCCGCTCGCGGCCTGCGCCGGCCCGGAAGCGGATGGCCCGGTCGTGAATCCGCCCTCGACCTCGGCGACCCCGCCGCCGTCGCCGGGCGCATCCGTGCCGCCGCCCGCCCTCCGCCCGGCCGGCGGACCCGAGACGCTCGCGACCGGACTCGACGCACCGTGGTCGATCCTTCGCGTGCCGGGCGGCGGCGTGCTCGTGAGCGAACGAGACGCCGGTCGCATCGTCGAGGTGCTGCCCGGCGGCAGCCTTCGGGAGGTGGCCGTGCTGCCGGACGTCGTACCCGGCGGCGAGGGCGGGCTGCTCGGGCTCGCGTTCGTTCCCGGCGACGGCGACGCCGAGGCATCCGTCCTCGCGTACTTCTCGACCCGGGAGGACAACCGCATCGTGCGCATGACGCTCACCGGCGACCCCGGCTCGCTCTCGCTCGGCACGCCTCGCGTGGTCCTCGAGGGCATCCCGCGCGGCGGGCGGCACAACGGGGGGCGGCTGGCAGTCGGCCCCGACGGCTGGGTGTACGCGACCACGGGCGACGCGGGGCAGGTCGCGCTCTCGCAGGATCCGGCCTCGCTCGCGGGGAAGATCCTGCGGATGACGCCGGACGGCGAGCCGGCGCCCGGCAACCCGTTCGGCACGCTCGTGTGGAGTCTCGGGCACCGCAACCCGCAGGGCATCGCGTGGGATGCCGCGGGCGGCATGTGGGCGTCGGAGTTCGGGCAGAGCACGTGGGACGAACTCAACCGGATCGAGCCCGGCGGCAACTACGGCTGGCCCGAGGTCGAGGGCCGCGCCGACGATCCGCGGTTCCTCGACCCGGCCGTGCAGTGGCCGACCTCGGAGGCGAGCCCGAGCGGGCTCGCGGTCGTCGGCGACACGATCGTGCTCGCGGCGCTCCGCGGCGAGCGCCTGTGGTTCGCCTCCCCCGCACTCACGTCGCCGACCGAGGTGGAGGACGCGTTCGCGGGCGAACACGGCCGGTTCCGCGACGTGGTCCCCGGGCCGGACGGCGACCTCTGGGCGATCACGGGCAACACCGACGGGCGCGGGATGCCGCGCGAGGGCGACGACCGGCTCGTGAGCGTGCCGCTGACCACCGGGCGCTGACCCCCGGGCGCTGACCCCCGTTCGGGGCACGAACCGGACTCGGCCGAACCGCTTCGGAGGGGACTATCCTCGGTCCCATGGCGGATCTCGGGAGGGTTCGGGTCTGGGCCGACGCGCTCATCGCCCTGCACCTGGACCCGGCCGTGTGGACGTTCGCGTTCGACAACGCCAAGAAGCGCGCGGGCCTGTGCAACTACACCGCGCACCGCATCTCGGTCTCGCGGTACCTCGCCGCGCGCTACGACGACGACGAGATCCACCAGATCCTGCTGCACGAGGTCGCGCACGCCATGGCGGGCCCGCGTGCGGGCCACGGCCCGAGATGGGCGCGCATCGCGGCCGAGATCGGCTACGTCGGCCGGCGCACGCACGACGGCGCGGTCGCGGACGAGCTCGCCCCGTGGGTCGGACGCTGCCCGGCCGGCCACGAGCACTACCGCTACCGCGAACCCGCGCGGCCGCTCAGCTGCGGCCTCTGCCGACGAGGGTTCGACCGGCGGAACCTGATCGAGTGGCGTCGGAGGGAGATCACCGCGGCGATGCGCCGCGCAGCGGCGAGCGCGGCCGCGGGGTGAGCCGCTAGGTTGGTGCGGTGCCCGTCTCGACCGTCTCGATCCCCGTCGGCCAGTGGTTCACCGACGACAGCGGCCGGTGGTGGTTCGACTCCGGTTCGTTCGCGCTCGACTTCGCCTACACCGGGGGTGTGCCCGTCGCCGCGGCGCCCGAGCGCCTCCACTCGCCCGACGACCTGACCGGGTGGATGCGCGAGCGCTTCCCCATGCCGGTCGTGCCCGCGCGCTCGCGCGACCTCTTCGACGCGACCGCGCTGCGCGACGCGATCGCACGCCTCGCACTTGCGGCGGGCCGGGGCGGGCGGCCCGCCCCGGCCGACATCGACGTCGTGAACCTGTACGCGGCGACGCCCGACATCCCCCCGGCCCTCCCGGGCGGCTCGCGGCAGGCCGGACGCTCGGTGCTCTCGGTGGGCCAGTCGCTCTCGACCATCGCGCGCGACGCGGTCGACTGCTTCGGCGAGGCGAACCACGGCCGGGTGCGCATCTGCGCGGGCGGGTGCGGGATCGTCTACCTCGACACGTCGCGTGCCGCGAGCCGCCGCTGGTGCACCATGCAACGGTGCGGCAACCGCGCGAAGGTCCGCGCGCACCGCGCCCGCAAGGCCGGGAAGGCCGCGAACGCGGTGAAGGCCCCGCTCAGCGCGGCGTGAGCACCCGCGCCGTCGCGGTGGCATCGTGCTGCGCCGCCCGGCGGAGCGCCGCGGGATCGACGCCCGCCGACGCGGCTTCGCGACCCTCGACCGACGCGGTCGCCAGGTGCGCCACGGCACGGCGGAGGCCGGCGAAGGCCGCACACGCGACCGCGGCCTCGGGCGACGTGTCGTCGATGCCGAGTCCGGTCAACGCGTCGACCACGGCGCCGGCCGCGAGCACGTCGTCCGCCGCGAACCCGGCGTCCGCGCGGCCCGCGGCGACGATCGCGACGTACGCGCGCCGACCGAGGCGTTCCTGCTCGTCGAGGATCCACGCCGCGACCGCGGCGGCGTCGGCCAGTCCCGCCTCGACGACCCTCGGAGCGAGCACGAGCACGTCCGCGGGAATTGCCGGGCCGGAGGCATCCGCTCGCGTCTGATCGGCCCACACGAGCACGTCGGCACCCTCGGCGACGCGTCGCGCGCCGTCGACGCCGACATCGAACCGGACCTGGTACCGCTGCTGCGCGGCCGGTGCCGCGGGGCTCTGCTCGCTCACCGCGTCAGGTTACGCGAGACCGCGCGCCCGCCCCACTCGTAGGGTGGATGCATGACCTCGCATGTCGACGCCCGACCCGTCACGATCATCACGGGCGGCGGCCGCGGCATCGGCCGCGCCATCGCCGAACGGCTCGCGGCCGACGGCCACGACCTGCTGCTGACCTACCGCGAGCGGGCAGGCGACGTCGAGGCCGTGGCGAGCGGATGCCGCGACGCGGGCGCCCGCGTCGAGATCCTGCAGTTCGACCTCGCCGACCTCGACGCGGCGGCGGAGGTCGTGCCCGAGGCCGTGCGCCGATTCGGGCGGGTCACCGGGCTCGTGAACAACGCGGGCATCACGGGCCTCATCGGGCCGTTCCTCGACGGGTCGATCGAGGAGTCCGAGCTCGTGTTCCGCATCAACGTGCTCGCGCCCATGGTCCTGTGCCGCTCGGCGATCGCGCACATGGCGACCGACCGCGGCGGGCAGGGCGGGGCGATCGTGAACATCTCCTCGGGCGCGGCCACGCACGGCGCAGCGAACACCTACATCCCCTACGCGGCGAGCAAGGCCGCCCTGAACACGATGTCGATGGGGCTCGCGAAGGAGTTCGGCCCCGTCGGCGTGCGCGTGAACACCGTCTCCCCCGGCACGACCCGCACCGAGATCCACGCCGCCGCCGGCCGCCCGAACGCGCCCGACGAACGCGCCGGGAACATCCCGATGCGCCGCCCCGGCGAGCCGCACGAGATCGCCGGCGCGGTCGCCTACCTGCTCTCGCCCGACGCGTCGTACACCTCGGGGGCCGACATCCTCGTCACGGGCGGCAAGTAGTCGGTTCGGGCCCCTCGCGGCGCATCACCCCCCGCGGTGCAGGGCCGCGAAGTGGGCGAGCGCCTCGGCGTCGGTCGCGCGTGCGGCGGCGCGACGCGCCGCGTCGAGGGCTGCGACCGGGTCGGACTCGCGCCGCGCGATGCCGAGCTGGCGTTCGGCCTCGGCGAGCCGGGTCCGGGCGTCGGCGCCCGCGAAGCTCCGCGCCCGTTCGAGGGCGAGCCCGGCGACGCGGATCTGGCTCTCGGCGATCGCGATCGCACCGGGCAGGGCGCCGCGCGCGCCCGCGAGCCGGTCGTCGGCACGCCGCGCGCCCGCGCGCGCGACCTCGAGCCGGTCGCGTGCGGCGCGAAGGCGGTCGCGGTCGGCGAACGGGTTCACCGAACGCCCGCCGCGTCCCACGAGCACGGGCGAGAGTTCGCCGATCGCCGCGGCGAGCACCGATGCGGCGTCCGGATCGACGGCGGCGTCGCGCTCGCGGCGCGCGTCGACGAGTTCCGCGTCGAGCCGCGCCGCCTCGGCCGACGCGTCGTCGTCGGCGCGCGCGAGGTCGAGTTCGACGTGCTCGACCGAGGCGAGTTCGGCATCGGCACGACCGAGCGCGTGCTCGGCGCGGCCGAGGAGGTCGGCGATCGGAGCGCCCGGCCGCTCCCCGAGCCGCCGTTCCGCCTCCGCGAGCGCCGAGTGCGCACTGTCGAGGTCGTGCACCGCGCGCCGCAGCGCGCCCCCGGCCCCGGCGAGCGCCGACGCGTCGAACCGGGTGGCGAGCCGGTCCAGCATCGACGCGGCATCCGTCGCCCGGGCCCGCAGCCGATCCGCACGTTCGCGCAGTGCCGGGGCGTCCTCCGCTGCACCCCGCTCGGCGGCCCGCCGCGACGACACCGACGCGGACGCCTCCGCGACCGCGCGCTCCGCGGACTCGCACAGCGACGCGATCCGCTCGCTCCACGAGCGCCGCTCGGCCGCGGTGTCGGGTTCGGCATCGTCGAGGCGCTGCTGCAGCAGGAACGCCTCGCGGAGCCACCCGCGTGCCCGATCGACCGACCCGGCGAGCGCGCGCGCCGCCTCCGGCCCGAACTGCGCCTCGGCGAACCGCACCTCGTCCGCGGCGTCGCGCACCGCTTCGTCGGCCCGCACGAGACGGGCCTTGGCGTCCGTCTCGATCGCGACGACGGCGCGCGCATCCCGCGCCTCGCGGCGCGCACCGAGCCGGCGCAGCCCGACGATGCCCGCCGCGAGGGCGATCGCGGTCGCACCGAACACGACGAGGGAGGGCAGCCAGCCGAGGGCGTCGGGCATGCCCGGGAGCCTAGCGCCCGCCGCCGGGCGCGGCGTGAATCCGCGTGGAACGCTTGGCCGTGGCATCCGTCGCCCCTAGGGTCGGGTCATGCGGGTGCTGCTGAAGCTGACCCTCGACTGCGATGCGGATGCCGCGTGGCGGGCGATCCGCAGCCCGGCCGTGCTGCGCGAGGTCGTCGCGCCGTGGCTCGACTTCGAGTCCCTCGAGGCCGAGGGCTTCCCGGCGACCTGGCCCGAGGGGCGGCACCGGATGCGTGCGCTCGCGTTCGGCCTCGCGCCGAGCGGCGAGGAGGCGGTCGACATCTCCTACCCCGGCGGGCTGCCGCCTGGGGTGCGGTTGCTGCGCGATTCCGGGGGCGCGATCACGGGGCCGCTGTCGGCGTTCCGGGCGTGGGATCACCGGATGGCGGTCTCGCCGCTTCCGGACGGGCGCACGCTGTACCGCGACCGGTTGCGCGCGAGCGCCGGTGCGCTCGACCTGCTCGCGTGGTACCCCACGTGGGCGTTCTGGCAGTGGCGCGGCATGCGCCTGCGGCAGCTCGCGCCGACGTGGGCGTACGATCCGCCGGGAACAGCGGATGCCGCGCGCGCCGAGCGCTCGGCGCACGCGCAGACCGGGCCGCGATCGTGACCGCGACGCTCGGCGCCCTCCAGGTCGCCGACTGGCGGCGACGCATGTTCGGGCTCTACGCGGGCGTACGCCACCTCAGCGTGCACGACCCGTCGAAGGGGCACGAGCTCTGGCGGTCCGGGCGCGACGAGCTCTTCGCCGGGCATCCGCAGTCGCCGCTGCTGCCCGACGACCGGGCCCGGTTCACCGGCCTCGACGTGGCGCTGTACGACCCCGACTGGCGGTTCGAGCTCGAGGTGCGCCGGCCGGCCGAGCCGCAGCGGATGGTCGTCGACTCGTCGACCGACGGCCCGATCCCGTTCTCGCTCGCCGGAACGGTGCGCATCCCCTACCTCGGCACGCTCGACGTGTGGCGGCTCACCTCGTACGGAGGCGGGCTGTTCCTCCCCGTGAAGGACGGCCTGGCCGGGGCGCCCGGCGGCGCCTACGGCGGCGGCAGGTACGTGCTCGACACGGCGAAGGGCGCCGACCTGGGTTCGGACGGCGACGACAGCCTCGTGGTCGACTTCAACTTCGCGTACAACCCGTCGTGCGCGTACGACGCGTCGTGGTCGTGCCCGCTGGCTCCCGAGGGGAACACCGTTCGCGCCGAGATCCCCGTCGGCGAGCGGATGCCGCGCTGACGCAGCGCCGCCGCGGGTGCGCAAGCGGTGGCGCGCCCGCGCCGGCGCGCGGAGCCGACGCACAGGGGCATCCGCTATGGTGGTCCACGGCGCACGCGAACGAACGCGGCGCCTCGCGTCGTAGACACGCTTTCCGGGCCATGCCCGTCGACTGACTTCATACGGCGAACGGATTCGCCGACCGGCGTCTTCGCCACTGCTCCCACCGTCGGGCCCGGGCCGCGCTGCGCGCCGCCCCGATCCGCGGAGGAACACCCTCCCGAACGGAACACCTCTTTGTCCGAGACCACTTTCGGCACGCTCGGCGTGCCCGCCCCCCTCGTCGCCGCCCTCGCGGCCGACGGCAAGACCACCCCGACCCCGATCCAGGCCGACTCGCTGCCCGACACGCTCGCCGGGCGCGACGTGCTCGGCCGCGGCAAGACCGGATCGGGCAAGACGATCGCGTTCGCCGTGCCCATGGTCGCGCGCCTCGGCACGTCGCTCGCGGGCGGCAAGCGCCGCGCGGGCCGCCCGCTCGGCCTCATCCTGGCGCCGACCCGCGAACTGGTGACCCAGATCGCTCGCACGTTCGAGCCGCTCGCCGACGCCTACGGCCTGAAGGTCACGACGATCTTCGGCGGCATCAACCAGAAGCGCCAGGTCGACGCGCTCCGCGCCGGCGTCGACATCGTCGTGGCGGCCCCTGGTCGCCTCGAGGACCTCATGAAGCAGGGCTTCGTGCACCTCGACGCGGTCGAGATCACCGTGCTCGACGAGGCAGACCACATGGCCGACCTCGGGTTCCTCCCCGTCGTGACCCGAATCCTCGACAAGACCCCGCGCGGCGGGCAGCGCCTGCTGTTCTCCGCGACCCTCGACAACGGGGTCGACAAGCTCGTCAAGCGCTACCTCGAGAACGAGGTGCTGCACTCGGTCGACGAGGCCAACTCGCCGGTCGCCGCGATGACCCACCACGTCTTCCTCACCGACGACGCCGACACGAAGTTCGAGCTCGTGCGGACCCTCGCGAGCGGAACCGGCCGCCGCATCCTGTTCATGCGCACCAAGCACCACGCGAAGAAGCTCGCGAAGAAGCTGACCGCCGCGGGCATCCCCGCCGTCGACCTGCACGGCAACCTGTCGCAGCCGCAGCGCGACCGGAACCTCGCCGCGTTCGGCGACGGGTCGGTCAAGGTCATGGTCGCGACGGATGTCGCCGCCCGCGGCGTGCACGTCGACGACATCGAGCTCGTGGTCCACGTGGACCCGCCGATGGAGCACAAGGCGTACCTGCACCGGTCGGGTCGCACCGCACGCGCGGGCAGCGAGGGTGACGTCGTCACGATCGCGCTCCCCGGCCAGATGGACGACCTCGGCAAGCTGCTCCGCAGGGCCGAGATCCGGGTCACGCCGCAGCAGGTGACGCCCGCCTCGCCGTCGGTGACCGCGCTCGTCGGGCAGGTCGCCGCGTACGTCAAGCCCGAGGCCATGCCCGTGACCGCGCAGGGCGGCGGTCGCTCGCAGGGCGCGAACGCGCAGCGCAAGCGCGCCGCCCGCGAGGATCGCGCCGCGGCAGGCACCCAGCCCACCGGCCAGGGGCGCCGCGGGCGCGGCCGCAGCGGCCAGTCGGATGTCGCCCCCGCGGCACCGCGCCGGGACCGTTCGGGCCGCCCGACGGAGACGAAGGCGCACGCGCCGAAGCAGGGTTCGGGTCAGTCCCGCGGCACGCAGACGACGGGCGCGCAGCGCGCGTCATCCGCTCGGTCCTCGCAGAAGCAGCCCCTGCGCGTCGGGAGCCTGGTCTCGCCGAACCGCAGCGCACGCACCAACCGGCGCGCGCAGGGCTGAGCCCCGGGCCCCGCGCCGACGACGGCCCCGCACCCTGCCCGGGTGCGGGGCCGTCACCGATTTCGCCCGCGGGCGCACCCGGGGTTAGCCTGAGCCGCATGAGCACCGAAGTCGTTGCCGAAGTCGTCATCCGTCCCGTCCGCGATTCCGATGCCGAGGCCCTGGGCAGGGTCCACGCCCAGTGCTGGCACGAGGACTACGACGAGCTCGTCAGCGCCGCGACGCTCGCGAACCTCTCGCCGCGGCGCATGGCCGAACTCTGGACGCACTGGCTGAGCCAGGGCGACGACCTCACGCATGTCGCGGCACTCGTCGACGGCGAGATCGTCGGGTTCGCCGGCGCCGGTCCGGCTCGCGACGCCGACGCGCCGCGCGAGCGCGAGCTGTACTTCATCCACCTGCTCGACGCGCACCACGGAAAGGGCATCGGCCAGAAGCTGTTCGACGCCGCCGTCGGCGACGCCTCGGTGTACCTCTGGGTGCCCTCGACCAACGACTACGCGATCCACTTCTACGACCGCAACGGCTTCACCGCCGACGGCGTGTCGCACGACGAGCCGTTCCTCGGCGCGACCATCCACGAGGTGCGGATGGTGCGCTGAGGCGCCCGCCGAGCTCAGCCGAGCACGCCGACCGAGGCGAGGGCGCGCCGCAGCAGCACGCCGCGACCGCCCTCCATCTCGTCGCCGAACGCCTCGCTCGCCGCCTCGTCGGGTGCGACCCAGGTGACCTCGAGGGCATCCTGGCGGGGTTCGCAGGTTCCGGTCACGGGCACCACGAACGCGAGCGAGACCGCGTGCTGGCGCTCGTCGGTGAACGGCGAGATGCCCGGCAGCGGGAAGTACTCCGCGATGGTCGCGGGCACCGGGCTCGCGGGCAGCAGCGGGAACGCCATGGGCCCGAGGTCCTTCTCGAGGTGGCGGAACAGCGCGTCGCGGATGGTCTCGCCGTACATCACGCGACCCGAGACCAGCGTGCGCGTCATCTCGCCGACCGCGTTGGCGCGAAGGAGCACGCCCACCTCGACCACCTGCCCCAGGCCGTCCACCCTGACGGGCACCGCCTCGACGTAGAGCAGCGGCAGTCGTCCGCGCATCTCGGCGAGTTCGAGGTCGGAGAGCCAGCCCGGGTTCGCGGGCGGCTGCACGACCGGTTCGTCGCCGGGGTTCCAGTCCGGATCGGGGGTTCGTACGGCCATGGCACGATTCTGCCCCACGAGGCGACCGGGTACGATGCCCGGATGCGGATCGACGACGAGGCGGTGCTCTGGTCGGCGTCGCCGGCCGACCGTGCCGGACGCCCCCTGCTGGTGCTCCTGCACGGCTACAACTCGCACGAGGGCGACCTGTTCGGGCTGACCCCGTACCTGCCGCTCGAACCCGCCGTCGCATCGCTGCGCGCGCCGATCCCGACCGGGTACGGCCACGCCTGGTTCCCGCTGCTCGCGCAGGGCGCGGAGTTCGCGATGGCGGGCGCCGAGGAGGCGACCGCTGCGGTGCTGGACTGGCTCGATCGCGCGGTCCCGGAGGGCACGCCGGTCGGCCTGCTGGGCTTCTCCCAGGGCGGTGCGATCGCGCTCGAACTGCTGCGACACGCTCCCGAGCGGTTCGCGTTCGCGGTGAGCCTGGCCGGGTTCTCGCTTCCGGGCGAACGCCCGGGCGACCGACGCCTGGCCGAGCTCGCCCCACCGGCATTCTGGGGACGCGGCACGCTCGACGAGGTCATCCCCGCGGCATCCGTCGCGCGCACGCAGGAGTGGCTGCCGGCGCACACGACGCTCGACCAGCGCGTGTACGAGGGTCTCGGCCACTCGGTTTCGGACCGGGAACTCGGCGACGTGCGCGCGTTCCTCGCGGGCCGCTACGCGGACTGACGCCGGGCGGTCAGACGCCCGCGCCACCGCCTCCGCCGCCGTGCTCGGCCTTGGCGGCCCGCTCCGCGTCGCGCTCGGCGATGCGGCGCTTCTCGGCGCGCACGCCCGCCTGCCGCGCCCGCTCCTCGACGAGCCACGACGGCGGCGCCTCGAGCAGCGCCTTGATCTCGGCGGTGGTCAGCGGATCGGTGATGCCCGAGCGCGCGAGCCCCGAGTTCGAGACGCCGAGCTTCGCGGCGACGACGCTGCGCGGGTGCGGGCCCTCGCGTCGGAGGGTCGCGAGCCACTCGGGCGGGTCGGCCTGCAGCGCGGCGACCTCGTCGCGGGTCACGACGCCCGTGCGGAACTCCTCCGGGGCGGCCTCGAGGAGGATGCCGAGCTTCTTGGCCGCGGTCTCCGGCTTCATCGACTGGGACGTGCGGGGCTTGTCGGCATTCACCCCTCCACGGTAGTCGCACGCGGGAGGCGTCGCATCCGCCCGCTTCGGTGCGGTGCTCCCGGACGATACCCTGAGGGGGCCGCGCGACGCGGCGGAAAGGGGCGCTCGTGTCGCTGCAGCTGCGCTACGTCGCCGGCGTGAGCCCGGCGAAATGGCTGCGCGCGTGGTCGGATCGGCGCCCCGACCTGCCGATCGAGGCACTGCGCGTCGACGAACCCGACCAGCTCGCCGAACTGGCCTCGGGCGCCGCCGACCTCGCGTTCGTGCGCCTCCCGATCGACGTCGCCGGGTTGCACCTGATCCCGCTGTGGGATGAGGTGGCCGTCGCCGTCCTCCCGAAGGACCACGCGCTCGCCGACGCCGACGCCCTGGAACTCGCGGACCTCGACGAGGTGCCCCGGGCGCCCGCGCACCCCGATCCGGCGATGACGGTCGAACTCGTCGCCGCGGGCTCGGGGGTCGCGATCCTCCCGCACGGAGTCGCGCGCCTGCACCACCGCCGCGACGTCGTCGCGATCCCGGTGACGGATGCCGCGCCGACCCGCATCGCCCTGGTCTGGCGGACCGAGCGCGACGACGACGACATCCAGGAGTTCGTGGGCGTCGTCCGCGGACGGACGGCCAGGAGTTCGCGGGGCGCGGGCGATGCGGAGCCGCCCGCCGGAACCGGCACGGGCGGGCGCGCCGGTGCAGGCGCCGGGGCCGCTGCCGGCGGCGCCGGGGGCGCGTCCCGCGGGTCCGGCGGCACCGCCCGCGGGTCCGGTCGGAGGCCGGCTCGCGGACGCGGGGGCACGCCGGGCCGCAAGGGCGGCTCCGCCCGCCGAGGACGGCGACGCTGATGCGCGACATCCTCTTCCTCTCCGCGCGACCCGAGGTCGAGGCGGTCGGGCCCGAGTACGAATCGGTGCGCCGGGCGACCGGGCTCGACGCGGGGCGCCTGGAGCACCTCAGGCTCGACGTCGAGACGCTGGACACCCTCGACCCGCTCGCGTTCGCCGGGGTCATCGTGGGCGGCAGTCCGTACAACGTGACCACCGCACCCGAGCACAAGCACCCCGTGCAGCGGCGCGTGGAAGACGACCTCGCGCGCCTGGCCGAGCGCGCGCTCGCGGCAGACCACCCGGTGCTGTTCACGTGCTACGGCATCGGGGTGCTGACGCGCGTGCTCGGCGGCACGGTCGGGACCCTGTTCGGCGAGGAGGCCGCGGCGGTCGGCATCGCCCTCACCGACGAGGGTCGTGCCGACCCGCTCGCGGGCGTGCTTCCCGAGCGGTTCGACGCGTTCGTCGGCCACAAGGAGGCGACCTCGCGCCTGCCCGACGACGCGGTGCTGCTCGCGGGCTCCACGGGCTGCCCCGTGCAGATCTACCGGGTCGGCGCGAACGTGTACGCCACGCAGTTCCACCCCGAGGTCACCGCGACGGACTTCATCGCCCGCGCGCGGGTGTACCGCCACCACGGCTACTTCCCCGCGCACGAACTCGACGCCTTCATCGGGCGCGTGCAGGCGGCATCCGTCACCGAACCGCAGCGATTGCTGCACCGTTTCGTCGAACTCGCCGACGCGCGCGACGCCGCCTGACCCCGAAGCGCGCTCAGCCGGGCCGACGTCGGTGTCGGCCCGGCTGATGCGCGCGTTCGTCGCCCGTCAGGCCGCCTTCCGGCGCCCGGCGATGAGCCCGTAGATGAGCAGCACGACGATCGAGCCGCCGATGGCGAGCAGCCAGGTGGTGAGGTTCCAGAACTCGCCGAGTTCGACCCCGAAGAGGACGCTCCCGAGCCACCCGCCGAGCAGGGCGCCGACGACGCCGAGCAGGAGGGTGATGAACCAGCCGCCGCCCTGCTTGCCGGGCAGGATGAGTTTGGCGATGGCCCCGGCGATCAGACCGAGGAGCAGGAATGCGAGGAAACTCATGGTTCTCCTTTCGTTGTCGCCTACTGTCCTCCTGTGTGGTTCCTGAGTGCTCGGATCTCTCGGCGCGTCGCGGAACCGATCCGCCGTGTTTCCGGGGCGTGCGCGCGGCGCCCGGTCGGCTCACCGGCCGACGCGGAGCCTGCGGCCGTCGAAGCCGACGACGTCGCCGGGCACCAGTTGCCGCCCGCGTCGCCGATCGACCTCGCCGTTCACGGTGACGCGGCCGCCGATGACGGCCTCCTTGACGTCTCCGCCGGAGTCGAGGAGGCCTGCGAACTTCAGAAACTGCCCGAGGCGAATGCCCTCGCCGCCGGTCGGCACGTCCTCGATCGGTGCGGGGTTCGGCATCCCCTCACGCTAGCCGACCAGCGCCCCGGGAACGAGAACGCCCCGGATCCCTTGCCGGGATCCGGGGCGTCTCACGTGGCGGTACCGGTGGGATTTGAACCCACGGTAGGGGGTTACCCTACACAACTTTTCGAGAGTTGCACCTTCGGCCGCTCGGACACGGTACCGAGAACGATGATAGCCGCTGCGGCGCGAGGCTCCAAAACGAGCGGATGCCGCCGGCCCGGCCGGCGCACACCCACCGGCCCGCACCCGTTCAGCGCCCGTTCAGGCGGCCGCCCTAGCTTCGCCGCATGGTCGAGCAGCGCGAGCCCGCGGCATCCGTCGCCTCGGTCGTCGTGCCTGCCGCGCTCATCACGGCGCTCGCCCTCGCCGCACGTGCCGCGTGGCGCGCGTTCCGCGCACGTCTGACCGCCAACAGCCTGATCCTGAACGAGACGCTCCCGGTGCACTCGAAGTGGTGGCGCGACCACGCGAAGACGCCCGGCGAGGTGCTCTACGTCGCGCTCGGCGACAGCGCGGCGCAGGGCATCGGGGCCAGCCGCCCCGACCGGAGCTACGTGGGCGTGCTCGCGCGCGACATCCGCCGGACGACCGGGCGCAGCGTGCGCGTGGTCAACCTCAGCGTGTCGGGCGCCACGGTCGACCTCGCGGTCCGCGACCAGCTGCCGAAGCTCGCGAAGCTCAGGCCCGACGTCATGACGGTCGCGATCGGCGCGAACGACATCGCCGAGTGGGACGAGGCCGCGTTCGAGGGCGGCATCCGTTCGGTGTTCGCGGCGCTGCCGCCGCATGCGCTCGTGGCGGACCTGCCGTACTTCTACTTCCCGAGGAACGAGCGCAAGGTCGCCGTGGCGAACCGGATCGTCCGCGCGGTCGCTGCCGAACACGGGCTCACGGTCGTGCCCCTGCACGACGAGACCCGCTATCAGGGCCTGCGGCGCATGTTCACCCACTTCGCGATGGACTGGTTCCACCCCAACGACCACGGCTACAGGGTCTGGGCGGCCGCGTTCCGGCCCTCGCTCGTGGCCGCGCTCGTGGCCCGCTTCCCGGCCGAGCCGACGCTGCCGCCCGAGCCCGAGGTGCCTGCAGCGGATGCCACGACCGCCGTCGCGGCGCACTGACCCGTTCTGCGCGGCGGGCCCGCCCGTCGATGTCGGCGGCGCCACGTACGCTCATCGCATGCCCAAACCCACGACCGCGTTCCGTTGCACCGAATGCGGCTGGTCCGCCGTGAAGTGGGTCGGGCGCTGCGCGGAGTGCCAGCAGTGGGGCACCGTCGTCGAGTCGGGCACCGAGACCGGCATCACGCGCAGCCTGCAGCCGGTCGCGCCGCCGGCCGGGCGTGCCGCGCGACCGATCTCGGCGTTCCTCGAGAGCGAGAACGCCGCACACCGACCGAGCGGCATCGGCGAGTTCGACCGCGTGCTCGGCGGCGGCGTCGTCGCGGGCGCCGCGATCCTGCTCTCGGGCGAACCGGGCGTCGGCAAGTCCACGCTGCTGCTCGAGGTCGCGGCGCGCGTCGCCGCGACCGGCCGCCGGGTGCTCTACGTCAGCGCCGAGGAGTCGACCGCGCAGGTGCGGCTTCGCGCCGGGCGCACGGGTGCACTGCACGACGAGCTCTACCTCGCCGCCGAAACCGACCTGGCGACGATCCTGGGCCAGGTCGACCAGGTCTCCCCCGACCTGCTCATCGTCGACTCGGTGCAGACCGTGTCGAGCGCGCTCTCCGACGGGCTGCCCGGCCAGCCGAGCCAGGTCCGCGAGGTCGCGTCGACCCTCATCCGAGTCGCGAAAGAGCGCCAGTTGCCCGTGCTGCTCGTGGGCCACGTCACGAAAGACGGCACGATCGCGGGCCCGCGACTGCTCGAGCACCTCGTCGACGTCGTGTGCCAGTTCGAGGGCGACCGGCAGACCGCGCTGCGGTTCGTGCGGGCGTTGAAGAACCGGTTCGGCCCGACCGACGAGGTCGGCTGCTTCGAGATGACCGGCGACGGCATCGCCGAGGTGCCCGACCCGTCGGCACTGTTCCTGAGCCGCACCCGCAACCCCGTGAGCGGCACCTGCGTGACCGTCGCGCTCGAGGGGCGGCGTGCACTGCCCGTCGAGGTGCAGGCGCTCGTCGTCGGTACGAAGGCGCCGCAGCCGCGCCGCGTCGTCAACGGCGTCGACCCGTCACGCGTGGCCATGATCATCGCGGTTCTCGAGCGTCGTGCCGGGCTGCGCCAGCTCGGCGAGCACGACGTGTACGTCTCCACGGTCGGCGGGGTGCGTCTCGTCGAGCCCGCGGCCGACCTCGCCATCGCGGTCGCCATCGCGAGCGCGATGCGCGACCGGGCCGTGCCGCACGACCTCGCCGCGGTCGGCGAGATCAGCCTCGCGGGCGAGGTTCGCCCAGTGGCGTCCGCTCGCCAGCGCGCGTCGGAGGCGAATCGGCTCGGCTACCGCGCCGTGCTCGACGACGACCTCGGCAGCGTGCGTGCCGCGGTCGAGCGCGCCATGATGGCCGCGTCGGGCGCGCGCGAGCGCGAACTCGACGCCGCCTTCTGACGCGTGCCCCGACCTCCCGGCGCACCCCGTCCGAGCGGGCGGGCGCCGAGGGTCAGACCTCGAGCGCCTTCAGGAGTTCGGCGGGCGAGGCCTGCATGGGGTGCGGGCCGGCGATGTCGAGGAACACGGTCGTGATCGTCGACTCGTGGCGCGTGAGGAAGACCTTGAGCCACGCGGGGCTCTGCAGCCCCACCGCGGGAGGCAGGTTCTCGGGCTTGTTCGCCGCATCGCTGAAGAGCAGCAGGGCGACCTCGCCCGTGTTCGCGTCGCGATAGGTCCACACCTCGCCGCCGTCGAGCGGCTTGTCGCGCGGGCCCGGCTTGACGAGCGGCACGACGGTGTTGCCGTTGCGCAGGGCGAGCGCGACCGCAGCCATGTCCTGCCGTTCGAGCGCCTCGGCGAGGGCCTGCGAGCGGAACTCGACGGGCTGCTTGGGCTTGGATCGCTTCGCACCGGCCATCCGACCAGCCTACCGAGCGGGTCGGACCTCGTCGCGACGCGTCAGAGCCCGTGGCGCGAGGTGACGCCACGGGCCCCTAGGACAGCAGGGTGGTTAGTCCGGCTCCGATCCTCGCGACCGTCGCGCGCGGCGTCACCTCGAACCGTCACACGCGGTCACATACGTTCGCACGCGCTCGCATACGTTCGCGCGCGCTCGCGCGCGTTCACCCGCGCCCGCGCGCACTCGTCAGTAGAGCAGGAACTGCTTCGTCTCGGCCGACTCGATGCCGTCGACGGTCACCC
This sequence comes from Agromyces marinus, assembly GCF_021442325.1. NCBI lineage: Bacteria > Bacillati > Actinomycetota > Actinomycetes > Micrococcales > Microbacteriaceae > Agromyces > Agromyces marinus. The sequence goes on from NZ_CP087879.1 coordinate 2,577,234, forward strand.
CGAGGTGATACGACGCCCCACCGGCGGGCACGGCCGTGCGCGCGCCCCCGCAGGTGTCGGCACTCGAGCGGGTCCGATCCCACACGAGCGGCTCGCTCGACGAGACGGGCGTTCCCGGGGTGATCGAGACCTCGGCGTCGACGGCGTCGACCTGGCAGTCCTTCGACGACCAGTACGTCTCGTTCCCGCTGGTCACGGTGAACTCCTGTGCCGCGGTGCCGACGTTCATGACGCACGTGTTCGTGCCGGTGTTCGTGATCGTGATCGACAGTTCGGGCTGCTCCCCCGCCGCATAGACGGCCGCATCGGTGATCGCCTCCACGGTCATCTGGTCGGCCGTGCACGGGTCGCCGTCGACCGGCGCGGGCGCCTCCGGCTCGGGCGCGGCATCCGTGGCGGGAGCGTCGGTCGCCGACGCGTCGGTCGCCGACGGGGCACCGCTCGCGGGCGGCGGCGTCGGTCCGGGCTCGTCGCCCTGGCTGGCCCCGGGTCGGACGATCACCAGCACGATCGCGACGATCACGGCGACGAGTCCGAGCAGCACCATGAGCCGGCGGCGCCGGTACACGGAGGCGGGCAGGCGCCCGGCGGGACGATTGGTCGACATGCGCTCAGGCTACGTCGCACTCCGGCGCGTTGCGGGGTGCCGGCACGGCGCGCCCGCTGCCCGGGGTTGCGGGCTCAGAGGCTCTTCAGCATGCGCGTGTTGCCGAGCGTGTTCTGCTTGACCCGCGCGAGGTCGAGGAATTCGGCGACGCCCTCGTCGTGCGAGCGCACGAGTTCGGCGTACACCGCGGGGTCGACCGTCTCGCCGCCCATGTCGGCGAACCCATGCCTGCTGAAGAAGCCGACTTCGAAGGTCAGGCAGAACAGCCTGCTCAGGCCGAGCTCGCGGGCGTCTGCCTCGAGGGCCGACAGCAGGGCGTGGCCGACGCCGTGCCCGAGCCAGCCGTCGTCGACGGCCAGCGTGCGCACTTCGCCGAGGTCTTCCCACATGACGTGCAGCGCGCCGCAGCCGACGAGTTCGCCGGCGGGCGTCTCGGCGACCCGGAACTCCTGCACGGCCCCGTAGAGATCCACCCGCTCCTTGCCGAGCAGGATGCGTCGTGCGACGAGCGGCTCCACCAGGTCGACGATTCGCGGCACGTCGGGCGTGCGCGCCCGGCGGACGGTGTAGGGCTGGCTCATCCGCCAATCGTATGCGGGCGGGCTTGCGTGCCCGAACACGGGCGAAGGGGCGGATGCCGCGGCATCCGCCCCTTCGAACCGATCTGGTCGGCTACTGGCCCGCGGCGAGGTCCGGCGTCGCCGGCCCGGTGCCGATGGCCGCGCTCGTGTTCACGCCGACGCCGACGGGCAGTTCGCGCTGCGTCGTGGTGAACACGAACTCGCCGTCGCGGAAGTCGACGTGCACGTGGTCGCCCGAGTTGAGCTCCCCGTGCAGGATCTTCTCCGACAGCCGGTCCTCGACCTCGTGCTGCACGGCGCGGCGGAGCGGACGGGCGCCGAGCGCGGGGTCGAACCCGACCTCGATGAGGCGTTCCTTCGCCGCCTGGGTGAGTTCGACCGTCATGTCGCGGTCGAGCATGCGCTCGCTGAGCCGCTTGATGAACAGGTCGACGATCTGCAGCAGCTCCTCCTTGCTGAGCTGCGGGAACACGATGATCTCGTCGACGCGGTTCAGGAACTCGGGCTTGAAGTGCTTCTTGAGCTCCTCGTTGACCTTGGCGCGCATGAGGTCGTAGCCGGTGCGGGTGTCGCCCTCGACCTGGAATCCGACGGGGCCGCCGGAGATGTCCTTCGTGCCGAGGTTGGTCGTCATGATGATGACGGTGTTCTTGAAGTCGACCACGCGGCCCTGGCCGTCGGTGAGGCGGCCCTCTTCGAGGATCTGCAGGAGCGAGTTGAAGATGTCGGGGTGGGCCTTCTCGATCTCGTCGAACAGCACGACCGAGAACGGCTTCCGGCGCACCTTCTCGGTGAGCTGGCCGCCCTCCTCGAAGCCGACGAAGCCGGGAGGCGCGCCGAACAGGCGTGAGACGGTGTGCTTCTCGCCGTACTCGGACATGTCGAGCGAGATCATCGCCGACTCGTCGTCGAACAGGAACTCGGCGAGCGCCTTGGCGAGCTCGGTCTTGCCGACGCCCGTGGGGCCGGCGAAGATGAACGACCCCGAGGGGCGCTTCGGGTCCTTCAGGCCCGCACGCGTGCGGCGGATCGTCTTCGACAGGGCGGAGATCGCCTCCTCCTGGCCGATGACGCGCTCGTGCAGCGCCTTCTCCATGAAGACCAGGCGCGAGCTCTCCTCTTCGGTGAGCTTGAAGACGGGGATGCCGGTGGCCTGCGCGAGCACCTCGGCGATCAGGCCCTCGTCGACGACGGCGGTCGTCTTGACCTCGCCCGACTTCCACTGCTTCTCGAGGCGGAGTCGTTCGCCGAGCAGGTTCTTCTCCTCGTCGCGCAGCGACGCGGCCTTCTCGAAGTCCTGCTCCTCGATCGCGGTCTCCTTGGCGCCGCGGACGGTCGCGATCTTCTCGTCGAACTCGCGAAGCTCGGGCGGGCTCGACAGGATCGACAGGCGCAGGCGTGCGCCGGCCTCGTCGATCAGGTCGATGGCCTTGTCGGGCAGGAACCGGTCGCTGATGTACCGGTCGGCGAGGTTCGCCGCGGCGACGATCGCGCCGTCGGTGATCGAGACCTTGTGGTGCGCCTCGTAGCGGTCGCGCAGCCCCTTGAGGATGTTGATCGCGTGCGGGAGCGACGGCTCGGCGACCTGGATGGGCTGGAAGCGGCGCTCGAGCGCGGCATCCTTCTCGAAGTGCTTGCGGTACTCGTCGAGCGTGGTCGCGCCGATGGTCTGCAGCTCGCCGCGCGCGAGCAGGGGCTTCAGGATCGACGCGGCGTCGATCGCGCCCTCGGCGGCGCCGGCACCCACGAGGGTGTGGATCTCGTCGATGAAGACGATGATGTCGCCGCGCGTGCGGATCTCCTTCGTGACCTTCTTGAGGCGCTCCTCGAAGTCGCCGCGGTACCGGGAGCCGGCGATGAGCGAGCCGAGGTCGAGCGAGTAGAGCTGCTTGTCCTTCAGCGTCTCGGGGACCTCGCCCTTGACGATCGCCTGTGCGAGCCCCTCGACGACGGCGGTCTTGCCGACACCGGGCTCGCCGATGAGGACGGGGTTGTTCTTGGAGCGGCGCGAGAGGATCTGCATGACCCGCTCGATCTCCTTCTCGCGGCCGATGACGGGGTCGAGCTTCGACTCGCGTGCGGCCTGCGTGAGGTTGCGGCCGAACTGGTCGAGGATCTGCGATCCGCCCTGGGCCTGCTGCTGCTCGTTCGCGCCGACCTGGACCTGTTCCTTGCCCTGGTAGCCGGAGAGGAGCTGGATGACCTGCTGGCGCACGCGATTGAGGTCGGCGCCGAGCTTGACGAGCACCTGCGCGGCGACGCCCTCGCCCTCGCGGATGAGGCCGAGCAGGATGTGCTCGGTGCCGATGTAGTTGTGGCCGAGCTGCAGCGCCTCGCGGAGCGAGAGCTCGAGCACCTTCTTGGCGCGCGGCGTGAACGGGATGTGCCCGGTCGGCTGCTGCTGGCCCTGGCCGATGATGTCCTGGACCTGCTCGCGGACGGCATCGAGGGAGATCCCCAGCGACTCGAGCGCCTTCGCGGCCACGCCCTCACCCTCGTGGATGAGGCCGAGCAGGATGTGCTCGGTGCCGATGTAGTTGTGATTCAGCATCTTGGCCTCTTCTTGGGCCAGGACGACGACGCGACGGGCTCGGTCCGTGAATCTCTCGAACATCTCAACTCCTCACCGACGCCGCTGGTCGCGTCGATACAACAACGGTAACGACCGCGGATGCCGGTCGGGACGCTGTTCGCCACGGGCGCACGCTCGCTTGCGCCGCCGTGACCCCCGGGCTACCTTATCGATATTCGTTGTTATCGATCCTCGATATGGAGTTCCCATGGCCGCCGAGACCGCCCCGACCGCCCTCGACCGCAGCGACCGCGTGGGCATGTACCTGACCGTCGCCCTCGCCGTGATCGGCGCGGTCGTCGCCGTATGGGCGGTCGTCGCCCGACTCGTCGAGGTCCTCCCCGGGTCGGACGTCCCGGTGCTGGTCCCGTTCGTCGACGAGACCGCACCGCTGCCGATCGGACCGAACGGCGCACTCGTCGAGGTCGACGTCGCCCAGGCGGTCGTCGTCGTCCCCGACCCCGCTCCCGCGACCTGGTTCGCACTCATCGCCGAACCCATCGTGATCGGCCTCGCCGTGGTCGCGGCGATCGGGCTGCTCGCCGCCTTCGCATGGAACCTCGCCCACGGGCGCGCGTTCAGCCGGGGCAACGTCCGCGTCGTGCTGTGGGCGGCCGCGACGATCGCGGCCGGGTGGTTCCTCGGCAGCATGCTCACGACGATGGGCGTGAACGGCGCGCTCTCCGCCGTCAGCGAGTACACCTACGACGGCGTGCTGTTCGGCACCGACTGGCTCCCCTTCTGGGGAGTGCTCGCGCTCGGCGCGATCGGCGCGGCATTCCAGATCGGCGGCCGCCTGCAGCGCGAGACCGAGGGGCTCGTCTGATGGCGCCGGCCGAACCCGACGAGGCCCACAACATCCACTGCCGGCTCGATGAACTCCTCGCCGAGCGCGGCATGACCCTCACCCGCCTGTCCGAGCTCGTCGGCGTCAGCCTGGTCAACCTGAGCGTCCTGAAGAACGACCGTGCACGCGCCATCCGCTTCTCGACCCTGCAGGCGGTCTGCCGGGCGCTCGGATGCGAGGTCGGCGACCTGCTGGTCCTGCGCCCGGCCGCCCCGGGCGGCGAACCGCGATGACGGATGCCGCGGCTCGACCGCGCGCACGCCGGCGTGATTGGATGCACCCATGCCCAGACTCGTGCTGACCGTCATCGGAGACGACCGCGCCGGACTCGTCGAGGCCCTCGCAGGCGCGATCGACGAACACGGCGGCAACTGGGAGCAGAGCCAGATGGCCGAGCTCGCGGGCCAGTTCGCGGGCATCGTCGTGGTCGAGGTCCCCGCCGAGAACGAGTCCGCGCTCCGCGCGGCCATGCAGGGACTCGACGGCCTGCTCGAGGTCTCGGCGCACCCCGGGGCGGATGCCGCGGCATCCGTCGACGACCGCACGCCGATGCGCATCGACCTGCTCGGCAACGACCACCCCGGGATCGTGCGCGACGTCTCGGCGGTGCTCGCACGGCACGGCCTCAGCATCGAGACGATCACGACCGGCCAGCGCGACGCGCCCATGGCCGGCGGGCGGCTCTTCGAAGCGCACCTGGTCGTGCGCGTGCCCTCGGGCGGCGACCCCGTCGCGGTGCGCGAAGACCTGGAGCGGGTCGCGAGCGAGCTGTTCGTCGACCTCGCCTTCGACGCCGACTGACGCGGGGCGCGGCGCCCCGCGCCCCGCTCGCGGCGGCGGGTCCTACTTGATCGGCACCGTCACGGTCGCATCGCCGACGACGACCTCGAGCGGCTCGGTCGTCGTGATGTCGACCGGAGTCCAGAACACGGTCGTGTGCGGCACGAAGTCGGCCGTGCACGGACCCGTCTCGGGCTCCGGCAGGACGGCCTTCACGGCGTTGCCCTCGCCCGCCTCGGCCGTCACCAGCAGCTCGGTCGCCACGACCGGGCAGGTCGAGGAGCCCCAGATCGTGATCGCGAGCTGGCCGCCGTTCTGCAGGTACTGCACGTACGGCTCGTCGCCGGTCGGCTCGGGCACCTCCTCGGCATCGCCCTCCTCGACCTCATCCTCGGTCGGACCGCCGGCCTCGGTGTCCTCGGCCTCGCCCTCGGCCTCCTGCTGCTCGTCGATCACGGGCAGGCCGGAGAAGTCCTCCACCGCCCCCGACCCGGGATTGCACGCCGTGAGGAGGAACACGGAAGCCAGGGCGGCTCCCGCGAGCAGCGCTCGGCGGGTACCGGTGAGCGTCGTCATGCGCGTCGTCATGCGCGTCATCGTGCCACGCGTCGACCGCAGGCCACGGGACCTCGGACCCGGCGGTCCTGCCGCGACGCCCGAGCGTAGGATGCGGGAATGAGCAACCTCGAACGTGATCCGGTGGAGGTGCTCAGCCCACCGGACGAGGCGACCGGCGCGGGCATCGTCGTCTTCGACGCCCGCGAGGTGCCGCTCGGCGGCCCACGCGCGATGCCGGTCCGGCGCACCCTCCCCCAGCGCGGCCGCACGACCATCGGCGCATGGTGCTTCATCGACCACTACGGTCCCGACGAGGTCGAGACGACCGGCGGCATGGTGGTGCCGCCGCACCCGCACACGGGCCTGCAGACGGTCAGCTGGCTGTTCGCGGGCGAGATCGAGCACCGCGACTCGACCGGCGTCCACGAGCGCGTGCGGCCCGGCGGCGTGAACCTCATGACCGCCGGCCGCGGGATCTCCCACTCGGAGGTCTCCACCCCCGACACGACACGGCTGCACGGCGTCCAGCTCTGGGTCGCGCTGCCCGAAGGCTCACGGCGGGTCGCCCCGTTCTTCGAACGCGCCGACACCGTGGCGGTCGAGCTCGACGACGCGACCGTCCGGGTGTTCGCGGGCGAGCTCGCCGGCCCCGACGGGGCCCCGACGACGGATGCCGCGGCATCGCCGATCACGACGTTCACGCCCCTGCTCGGGGCCCAGGTCGACCTTCCCCCGGGCGGCTCGGTCGAGTTCCCGCTCGACCCGGGGTTCGAGCACGGGGTGCTCGTCGACGCCGGCCCCGTCGGGGTCGGGCTCCCGGACGCCGGGGTCCGCGTCGACGTCGCGTGGTCGCAGCTGGCCGTGCTCGAGCCCGGGCCGACGCGCGTGCGACTCGCGGCGGGCGAGGAACCGGCCCGGGTGATCGTGCTCGGCGGGCGGCCGTTCACCGAGCAGCTCGTCATGTGGTGGAACTTCATCGGGCGCTCGCATGAGGAGATCGTCGAGTTCCGGAGGCGATGGCAGTCCGACGTGATCGACCGCAACGACCCGGACGGCCCGTTCGGCACCGTCACCGGCTACGACGGTGCGCCGCTTCCCGCGCCCGGTCTTCCGTCCGTCCGCCTGAAGCCCCGGCCCTGAGACGACGGACGGCGCCGGCCGGGAACAGGTCCCGGACGGCGCCGCCGTGGCATCCGTCGACTACGGTGCGGGAACCGCCTCTCCTTCGCTCCCCGCCCAGAACAGGCCGCGGGCGATCTGCCCGAACTGACCCACGGGGTGGGTGCGGAAGTTCATCGAGGTGCCGAACATGAGCACGCGGTTGCCCGCCTCGGTCTCGGTCGAGACCGCCGACGCCTGCCCCGCGGCATCCGTCGTCGAACGGCCCGCCGAGTCGCGCCAGTGGCCCGCGATGAACGGGTCGCCGGCCGCGTACGTCTGCTCGACGACCGCGCCTGCACCGAGGTTCGTGTACCAGACGGCCGGGTAGACGAAGGCGGTGTCGGCCGGGTAGGTCCCCAGGAGTCCGCCGGCGACCGGATCGACCGAGACGATGCCGTTCGATCCGCTCGTTCCCGCGGTCGCCGTCGAGCTCAGCAGACCGAACGCGTTCGCGAACGCGGCGATCGCGGTGCCCTCGCCCACGACGCCGCCGCCGTCGGCCAGGTACTCCTCGACCTCGGCACGACCGGCCGCCTGCGACGACGAGAAGTTGAGGTTGGCGCCGATCCAGAGCACGTCGACGTCGTCGAGGTTCGCGGCACCGCTCGTGAGCGACGCGGACGAGACCTGGACGGGGTCGTCGAAGCCGAGCTTCTGGAGCGTCAGCAGCTCCTCGCCGCCGCCCGAGTAGGCGACCGCCAGGTCGCCCAGTCCCGTGCTCTCCTCCGAGGCCAGGCGCGACCCGTCGGATGCCGTGAACGCCACGCCGTAGAGCTCGGCGACCTCCTCGGCCGCCGAGCGGCCCGCGGCATCCGCTTCGATCACGACCGAGCCGTCGGCGAACGCCGAGACGGGCACGCCCGACTCGATCAGCGCGTTCACGGCCTGGTACTCCGCGACGCCCGTCGTGGCGAGCTCGAGGTGGGACCCGCCTGCCGGCACCGACCCGGTCGGCGCCGCCTCGGCCACCGCCTTGAGCTTCGCCGTGAGCGCGGGGTCGCCCGTGGAACCGATCGCGTCGACGTCGGCCCCCCAGAGCAGGGCGAGGCTCCACGCCGAGATGTCGTACATGTCGGGCACGCGCTCCGAGATGTCGGACCCGTCCGCGAGCAGCACGTTCGCCATGCCGCGCAGCGGCTGGTGCATGTCGACGACGTAGGAGCCCGCCGCGTAGGTCGTGCCGTCCGCCGTGAACGCGGAGGATGCGCGTTGCACCTCGACGCCGTTCGCGATGAGCTGGTCGACGAGGTTGGCGGCATCCGTCGCCGAACGCTGCGCCTCACCGGCGGGGATGACGTAGGCCCGGGGGAACTCGGCGGTGTAGACGTCGGTCTCGTCCCAGATCTCGGCCCACTGGTTCGGCGCCGGCACGTCGGCCGGGTCGACGTCGGCGGGGATCTCCACGAGGGGCTCGCCCGCGTCGCCGCGCCGGAAGATCTCGATCTGGTTCTCGAGCAGCGAATCGGCGTTCTCGACGACGTAGTCGACCGAGGTCTCGATGACCACGCCCGCCACCTCGATGTTCACCGCGGAGTTCGCGGCGTTCCTCGGGTCGCTCGGCGGGTTCACCCGTCCGAGCGGAAGCTCGACCGTGTTCGTGACCGCGCCCTGGTAGGCGACGTACTGCGGCGTGAAGATCGGGGGCCAGTCGTCCCACCCTGCCCGGATGTCGCGGTAGGGGATCCGGATGTTGCCCGTGTTCTCGGTCGTGACCCGGTTCGTCTCGAGGTCGAGGTAGGTGTTGCCCGGGATGTCCGCTGCGGTCACGGCCTCCTCGATCTCGAGCGCCGCCGCGTACGCGTGCGGCAGGAAGAGGTCGTACTCGTAGTTCTCACCGTGGGGCGGGCCGCACGGCTCGACCTGCAGCACGCTCGTGTAGCCGTGCAGGTCGATGTAGAACGTCGGCTGGATGACCCCCGACAGGTCGCGGATGATCCGCGCCTCGTTCGTGGCGCCCGTGATCATGTCGCGGTTCGCGTCGAACCCGGTCGCCGTCGCGCGCTGGCCGAGCGCCCGGCCGTCGGGGTTGTTGGTGACGGTGAAGTAGAGCCGGTTGTGCTCGAGCAGGTCCGCCACCTCGTCGTACGGCGCGGTCGCCAGGTGCTCGATGTAGTCGAGGACGGCGTCGGTGCCCTCCCACTCGTTGCCGTGGATGTTGGCGTTGAACCAGATCGGCACCTTGTAGTTCTTCATGAGCGAGGCGTTCTTCGCCGCCGTCTCGGGCTTGTGCTTGATCATGTCGCGGAAGAGCGCCTGACGCCGCGTCTCGCCCGGGTTCTCGGGCGCCGTCAGCGTGACCAGGTGGATGTCGCGCCCGAGCGCCGACTGCCCGACGACCTGCACCGAGATGCGGTCGCTGCCGGCGGTGAGCTCGTTCAGCCGCGGTGCGATCTCGTCGTAGGGGATGACGCCGCGAGCGATCGACGCGTCGGTCGGGTCGTCGGCGACGGTCGCGAGCTCGGGCTGGAACGGGTAACTGGTCGGCGGGGCGACCATCGGCGAGACGGGGGTGACGATCGGAACCGCCGCGTCGCCCTCCAGGGCTGCGGCGGGTGTGGAACCGGCGACGAGTGTCGTGGCCAGGACGGCCGTGACACCCGCGCCAGCGAGGGTGCGTTGCATCGACATGCTGCTCCGTAGGGTCGCTGGATCGGAGGGTCCGGTTCGCCGTGGTCTCGGCGGATCGCGCCGTGGACGACGAACCGCGCACGACTCGCGGTGGAATCGTGCGCTGGAACTCGGTACACGCCAGCCTTGCATGCGCACGCATGCGGTCACCAGACCGTTTCGTTGCGTGCGTGTGAAGATTCTTGCGGGTTCCGCGCCTACTGCAGGGCCGAGGTGAGCCGCGCCAGGTTGTCGAGCACGGTGGAGCGCAGCGGCTGGCGCATCCACTCGTCGAGCGTGAGTTCGCGGCTGTCGCGCCGGTACTCGTCCTCGACGATGCGCATCTCGCGGACGAACGACGCGCCGCGCACGAGCAGCGAGACCTCCATGTTGAGCTCGAATGAGCGGATGTCCATGTTGCTCGAACCGATGACGGCGACATCGTCGTCGACCGTGAAGTGCTTCGAGTGCAGGATGTACGGCGCCTTGTAGAGGTAGATGCGGACCCCCGCACGCAGCAGGGCCTCGTAGTAGGAGCGCTGGGCGTGGTACACGAGCGCCTGGTCTCCGATCTCGGAGACGAACAGCTCGACGTGCACCCCCCGCTGCGTCGCCCCGCTGATCGCGCGGAGCATCGCGTCGTCGGGTACGAAGTACGGGCTCGTGATGATGATCCGCTCGCGCGCCGCGTACAGGAGCGCGAGGAAGAGCTTGAGGTTGTTCTCGTTCGGGTGGCCCGGGCCGCTCGGCACGACCTGGCAGTCCAGGTTCTGCTCCTCGGGCGGCTGGTCGAACGGGATCAGGTCGAGGTCGTCCCGGTAGGGAACCTCACCGGTCTCGAGGTACCAGTCGGTCGCGAAGATGGCGTCGAGGCCGGAGACGATGGGCCCCTCGAGCTCGGCGACGAGCTCCTTCCACTTCAGGCCCCGCCGGATGTTGCCGCGCTTGTTGTAGCTGCGATCGATGATGTTCTGCGAGCCCATGTAGGCGATGTCGCCGTCGACGACGAGGATCTTCCGGTGGTTGCGCAGGTCCGGCCGCTGGTACTTGCCTCGCAGCGGTTGCACGGGCAGCATGAGCCGCCACTGCACCCCCATGCCTTCGAGCCTGCGCAGGGTGCGGCGGTAGCCCTTCGACCGGAACGACGCGACGTGGTCGAGCAGCACCCGGACCTCGACGCCCCGGGCGACCGCGTCGCCGAGCGCATCGAAGAAGGGCGCGGTCGTCCGGTCGTAGGCGAGGATGTAGAACTCGGCGTGCACGAACCGCTCGGCCCGGCCGATCGCCTCGGTCATCGCATCCAGCGACTCTTGGTACCCGCCGAGGAGCCGGGCGCCGTTGCGCCCGATGAGCGGCATCGCGCCGAGGTTGCGGTTCAGGCGCACGACGCCCTCGAACCAGTCGGGCCACGCGCTGCTGTCGCTGACCTGCTCGACGCCGTGGGTGTGCTCCCGGATGAACCGGTCGACCTCGGCCTGCTTCGTGCGGCGCGCCTTCGGGAGCTTCGGGTTCCCGATCAGCAGGAAGAAGAAGACCCCGAGCCACGGGATGAAGAAGATCGCGAGCAGCCACGCCATGCCCGCGGTCGGCCGCCGGTTTCGCGGCACGACGACCACGGCGACGATGCGCACGACGATGTCGGCGATCAGGACGAGCAGGGCGATGACCGCCGTGATCTGAGCCGCCGTCATCGGTGCTAGACGGCGCTGTCTGTCCCGGCGCGCTTCGCGCGCTCTTCAGCCTCGATCTTCGCGTAGGCGTCGCGCTCGGACCGGTCCGCGCGCAGCAGCGATCGCATCACGAACCAGAAGATGAGCCCGATGAGCACGGTCGGCGTGAGCGACCAGATCGCATTCGCCCAGTAATCGTCCATAGCCGTATCAGAATACCCCGGGCTTTCCCGCGCGTTCGCCGTGAGGTTCCCTCAGCCGCCGGTGGCGATGCCCCAGACGCCCGAACACAGCCGCCTCACTTGACCAGCGGGAACAGGATGGTCTCGCGGATGCCGAGCCCGGTGATCGCCATCAGCAGACGGTCGATGCCCATGCCCATGCCGCCGGTCGGCGGCATGCCGAACTCGAGGGCGCGCAGGAACTCCTCGTCCAGGCGCATCGCCTCGGGGTCGCCGCCCGCTGCGAGCTTGGCCTGTTCGACGAAGCGCTCGCGCTGCACGACCGGGTCGACGAGTTCGGAGTAGCCCGTGGCGAGCTCGAAGCCCCGCACGTAGAGGTCCCACTTCTCGACGACGCCCGGGATCGACCGGTGCTCGCGCACGAGCGGCGACGTGTCGAGCGGGAAGTCCATGACGAACGTGGGCCGCACGAGACCGGTCTTGACGTGGTGCTCCCAGAGCTCTTCGACGTACTTGCCGGGCAGCGGGTGGTCGATCTCGATGTCGACGGCGTCGGCGAGTTCCTTCAGGCGAGACATGGGCGTCTGCGCGGTGATCTCCTCGCCGATGGCTTCGGAGAGCGACCCGTACATCGACAGCCGGTCCCACTGGCCGCCGAGGTCGTACTCGGTGCCGTCGGCCCAGGTCACGACGTGCGAGCCCGAGACGGATGCCGCGGCGTCCTGGATGAGCTTCTGGGTGAGGTCGGCGATCGAGTGGTAGTCGCCGTACGCCTGGTAGGCCTCGAGCATCGCGAACTCGGGGCTGTGGGTCGAGTCGGCGCCCTCGTTGCGGAAGTTGCGGTTGATCTCGAACACGCGCTCGATGCCGCCGACCACGGCGCGCTTGAGGTACAGCTCGGGCGCGATGCGCAGGTACAACTCGGTGTCGAACGCGTTCGAGTGCGTGACGAACGGGCGAGCGGATGCCCCGCCGTGCATGACCTGCAGCATCGGGGTCTCGACCTCGACGAAGCCGAGCTCGGTGAACGTGCGGCGCAGGCTCGCGTTGACCTTGGCCCGGTCGATGACGTTGCGGCGGGCCTGCTCGCGCGCGATCAGGTCGAGGTAGCGGCTGCGCACGCGGGTCTCTTCCGAGAGATCGTTGTGCAGGTTCGGCAGCGGGTTGATGGCCTTGGCCGCCATCCGCCACTCGGTCGCCATGATCGAGAGTTCCCCGCGACGGCTCGTGATGACCTCGCCCGCGACGAAGACGTGGTCGCCGAGGTCGACGAGGTCCTTCCACGCCGCGAGCGTCTCCTCGCCGACCTCGGCGAGCGAGACCATGGCCTGGATGCGGCTGCCGTCGCCGGACTGCAGCGCGGCGAAGCAGAGCTTGCCGGTGTTGCGCAGGTGCACGATCCGGCCGGAGACGCCGACCCGTTCGCCGCTCTGCTCGTCGACGCCGAGGCCGACGAAGCGCGCGCGGACCTCGGCGATGCTCGCCGTGATCGGCAGCGACACCGGGTAGGCGCCCTGACCGGCATCGGCCGCCTCGCCGTTCAGGCGTTCGCGCTTGGCCAGGCGCACGGACTTCTGCTCCGAGATCTCCTCGGCGGTCGGCTCGTGCGTGGTCTCGTCGGCCATGGCTTCTCCGGATCGGTGACGTTCGTGGGGTCGGGCATCCGAGCGGATGCCGCCCACCAGCGTATCCCGCCGTGGCTGGACGCTCGGAAGGTGACGGATGCCGCGGGGCGGACGGTGCACGGCTGCGACGGCCGACGCGCCGTCAGCCGAGCACGATGTCGGTGTTGTCGATCAGCCGTGTGCCGCCGACGTGGGCGGCCACGAGCACGGTCGCGGGGCCGGTCGCGCCGTCGTCGACGGGAAGGAAGGTGACCGGGTCGACGACCACGAGGTAGTCGAGTTCGATGCCGTCGTGGTCTCCGAACGCGCCCGCGGCCTCGGCGAGGACCTCGTCGAGGCCGTCGGCGGCTGCGGCGTGCGCCGCGGCGAGCGACTCCGAGAGGGCGAGCGCGGTGCGGCGGCCGTCGACGTCGAGGTACCGGTTGCGGCTGGACATCGCCAGGCCGTCCGCCTCGCGGACCGTGGGGACGATCTCGAGTTCGAGCGGCACGTCGAGGTCGGCGACCATGCGACGCACGAGGAAGACCTGCTGTGCGTCCTTCTGGCCGAACACGGCACGGTCGGGCGCGACGATGTGGAACAGCTTCGCGACGACGGTGAGCATGCCGTCGAAGTGGCCGGGACGCGACGCGCCCTCGTACAGTGTGCCGACGTGCCCGGCCGCGATGCGCGTGCTCGTCTCGCCGTCCGGGTACATCTCGGCGGCACCCGGCGCGAACACGTACGCCACGCCTTCGCGCGCGAGTGCGGCGAGGTCGGCGTCGAGCGTGCGGGGGTAGCGGTCGAGGTCTTCCCCGGCACCGAACTGCAGGGGGTTGACGAAGATCGAGACCACGACGACGTCGGCGAGCTCGCGTGCCCGGCGCACGAGCGCGAAGTGGCCCTCGTGCAGCGCGCCCATGGTGGGCACGAGCGCGACCGAACGGCCGGCCGTGCGCTCGCCGCGCAGCGCCCCGCGGAGGCCGGCGATCCGCTCGTGCACGACCGGGAGGCCGACCTCGCCGTCCACGACGGTCTGCGATTCCTCCGTCACGGTGCACCTCCCGAGCGATCGTCTCCGGCCCCGTCGATGGTAGTCGTCGGGTCGACGGGTGCCGTCGCGTCGATCGTCGGTCCCGGGTCGTGGCGTGCGAGCGCGTTCTCGACCGCGGTGCGGACGAGCGGCGCGAGCACCGCTCCGGCGCGCGGCATCCCGATGCCCTCGAGGATTCCCGTGGCCTGGTCGACGATCGCCGAGGAGAAGGTCGTGGCCGTGTCGATCGCCTCGGCGTAGGCCGCCCGGTCGCGTTCGGCGACGACGAACGGTTCGCCGCCCATCTCGACGACGAGCGCCTGCGCGATCGGGAGGACCGGTGCGGGGGCCGTGACCGCGAACCAGGTTCCGGCGAGCCGCCCCAGGTCGATGCTCGTCCCGGTGAACGCCATGGCCGGGTGGATGGCGAGCGGGATGGCGCCCGCGCGCATCGCCGGTTCGAGCACGGCGACGCCGTGCCTCGCAGAGGTGTGCACGACGAGCTGCCCGGGTCGCCAGACCCCGGCGGCGGCGAGCCCCGCGACGAGCCCCTCGAGTTCGTCGCCGGGCACGGCGAGCAGCACGAGTTCACTGCGTTCGACGATCTCGGGGACGGCGAGCACGGGCAGGTCGGGCAGCATCGCCGCGGCACGCTCGCGGCTCGCTTCGGAGACCGCGGAGATCCCGGTCAGGGCGTGCCCGGCGCCGGCGAGCGCCGAGGCGAGCACGGCCCCGACCCGCCCGGCGCCGATCGTTCCGACGCCGAGTCGTCCGGCTCGCTGCTCAGGGCGCATGCGCGGCCCCCCACCGGTCGCTGCGATCGCGGAGCGCACGCTCGACGGCTTCGGCCGCGATCCGGTCGAACAGCGCGTGGGCGTCGGCACGGTCGAGCGCGGCGACCGACGGGGTGACGGGGCCCGCGACCGTGTGGATGCTCAACGACGCGAGCCCCAGCCCGCGCCGAACGGGCCCAGCCTCGACGGCGACGGACTGCATGCGCGCGAGGGGAACGAGGGCGAGCCTGCGCAGCAGCCACCCGCGCCTGAGGATCGCGCTCCCGCCGACGAGGGCGACGCCGATGCGGCGCCACGAGAACCAGCGGATGACCCGGGCGCGACCGGGCGCGGAGACGAACCCGTCGCTCGGACCCGAGCCGCCGAGGCCGGCGCCCAGGACCGCGGCGATCTCGTCGTCGGCGTCGGGCGCGAGCAGCCCGATGACGCGACGCACGTCCTCTGCCGTCCCGACGGGCAGCACGATGGTGCGTCGAGCGGCCTCGGCGTTGGCCGTCAGCGACTGCCCGGCGACGTTCACGCGGATCGACCACCAGCCGAACGCGCGCCAGAGCAGCCACTGCGACACCTCGATGGCGTGCACGCGACCCGGCGGGATGGTCTGGTTGGCGGTCGACAGCAGGCCGGAGCCGATGCGGACGCCGTCGGGCGTACCCGCGATCGAGTACCGCAGCGACCCGCTGATGCTCGACCACAGGTACCCGACCACACCGATCGCCGCGGGGATGAACGTGAACAGCACCCACATCTCGCCCGTGGACAGGCCGATCACGATCGCGGCGATGACCGCGACGAACCAGATCATCGACCCGCCGAGGAGCGCCGAGGCGATCACGCGCGCGAGCGGAAGGTGCACGACCGACTCGGGCGGGGCGAGGTCGGGGTCGAGTTCGGGCGCGAGGAACTCCTCGACGCGACGGCCGACGAGCGCTTCGGTGCGATCGCGGAGCGTCTCGGCTCCGGCGCCCAACTCGGATCCGGTGGCCGGTTCGGTTCCGGCGGGCCGCTCGGTTCCGCCCGGCAGCTCCGCGGCTGGCGAGGCGGTCGCGACCGCCGCGGCATCCGTCGCCGGGTTCCGCGCACCCGAAGCCAGGCGCAGGATGTCGCCGCGCAAGCGGTCGGCCTGCGCCGACCCGAGGTAGGTCAACGCCACGTTGGCCGACTGCCCGGCCACCGAGACGTCGAGCTTGGCCGCACCGAAGAGCCGGGCGAACATGGGTCGGGCGATGTTGATGCCCTGGATCCGGTCGAGCCGAGCACTCCGGTGCGAGCGGAACAGGATGCCGCTGCGCACCTCGACCGCTTCGTCGGTGACGCGGAAGGTGTGCATCCGCCATGCGAGCCAGAATCCTGCGACGACGAGCACGATGACGACCACGAGACCGAGCAGCGCCCACCCGACGAGCCCGTGCGTGACGATGCCCCCGATCGGATCCTCGCCCCAGTCGCCGTCGAACCCACCGTCGCCGCCCGGCGCGCGGTCCGCGCCGGGTGCGAACAGCAGCACGAACAGTTCGATGCCTCGCTCGCGGAGGTTGGCGATGATGAAGCCGACGACCGCGATGAACACCAGTCCGCCGCGCAGGAGCGGGCTCGCCGGATGCAGCCGGTGCCACTCGCCGTCGGCGAGCGGGCCGACGCTCGTGCGTGCCTCGGGAGCGGTCACAGGCCCGCCCTGCGGGTCTCGGCGAGCGCGACGAGTTCATCGCGCAGCGCCTCGGCGTCTTCGAGCGTGAGGCCCGGCAGGGTCACGGCGGTCGCCGCGGCTGCGGTCACGAACTTCAGGTCTGCCAGGCCCAGCGCGCGGCTGACGGGGCCGCGCGTGATGTCGACGAGCTGCATCCGGCCATAGGGCACGGCGACCTGCCGCTGGAACATGATCCCCCGGCGGAAGACGAGGTCGTCGGCCCGACGGCGGTACCGGATCGAGCGCACCCGGCGGGGCTCGAACGCGATCGCGACGGCCGCGAGGACCGCGACGGCGATGCCCGCCCAGGTCGCCCAGGTCAGTTCGAACCACGCGCCGACCACCAGCAGGACGGCGACCGTGATGCCCGCCGTGATGACGGACCCGACGACCTCGACGACGACGTGCTTCGGCGACACTCGCCGCCAGTCGTCGTCGACGTGCACGGCCCCGTTGTCGGACCCGTCGGCCGGAGCACCCGCCGGCGCAGGCGCGACCCCACCCGCCGGCGCAGGCTCGCCCGCACCCGACGGCGCGGCGAGGTCGATGGGGGCGACGGCGGCCTCGGGTGCGGTGTCCTCGGGGTCAGGCATGCGCCGAGCCCTCCTCTTCTTCTGGGTCGTCGGGCGGAAGGGTGCAGAAGTGCTCGGCGACCAGGGCACCGGTCAGGAGCAGCGCCGAACCGATCGCGGTCGCCAGGGCCATCCAGACGGTGCCGGCGGGCGGGAGCACGCTGCGCGTGACCAGGAACAGGGTGATGCCGATACCCGCGCCCAGCACGAGCGCCCCGGTGATGCTGCTGGCCTTCGCCAGCACGGCGACGCGGGCCGCACGGAACGGATCGATGCGTCGCCGCCCCGAGCCGCGGACCGCCTGCCGGATGGGCCAGGCGACCAGTACGACGATGACGCCGATCCCCACGAGGGTGAATGCGAGCGACACGGGCGGCACGAGCGCCGCCGCACCGCTCGACACGAGCAGGAGTTCGCCGAGGTATGCGACGGCCACTCCGGCGATGGCGAACGCGACGAGGGTCGAGGGGTGGGTGCGCTTCACCGACGCACCACCTCATCGATCGCCCGCGCCCGCAGGTCGGCGACTCGGCCGCGACCTGCGATCTCGGCCTCGGGGTCGACGTCGAGCCACGGCTGGAGCACGAACGCGCGCTCCCAGGCGCGCGGATGCGGCAGTTCGAGCCGATCGGACTCGACCCGGGCGCCGCCGTGGTCGACGAGGTCGAGGTCGAGCGTCCGGTCGCCCCAACGCGTCTCACGGGACCGGCCGTGCTCGGTCTCGACGCGCTGGAGCAGGTCGAGCAGCGCGTGCGGGTCGAGCGAGGTCTCGACCACGAGCACGCCGTTGAGGTAGCGCGGAGCATCGTGGTCGACCCCGCCCGGTCGTACCGCAGCGGTCTCGTACACCGGCGAGGCGGCGAGGAGCTCGACGCCCTCGGCCTCGGCGATGGCCCTGGTCGCCGAGGCGATCGTCCGCTCGCGATCGCCGAGGTTCGCACCGAACGCGATCACCGCGCGGGTCACGACCGGCTCCGCACGATGGTGACCGCGACGTCGTCGAACGGCACCTCGATCGGCGCCTGCGGCTTGTGCACGGTCACCGTCGCCTCCTCGACGCCCGCGAACCCGAGCGCGACCTCGGCCACGCGTTCGGCGACCGTCTCGATGAGGTCGACCGGGTCGCGCTCGACGGCACGGGCGACCGCGACCGCGAGCTCGCCGTAGTGCACGGTGCTGCCGAGGTCGTCGCCCGCCGCCGCGCCCGCGAGATCGACGGCGACCGACACGTCGATCACGAACTCCTGGCCCCGTTCGCGTTCGAAGTCGAAGACGCCGTGGTGTGCGCGGACGCGGATGCCGGTCACGGCGATCCGATCACGAGTGCTGGCCACGTCGTCCACTCTGCCATGCACCGGCGACGGCGAGCGCGACGCGCGTGCCCGCGACGTCGTGGACCCGCAGCCCCCAGGCGCCGGCCCGGGCGGCGAGCACGCTCACGACCGCGGTCGGCAGGTCGCGTTCCTCGACCGCGGCGCCGTCGGGCAGCAGCGCCCCGAGGAACCGCTTGCGCGATGCCCCCACGAGCAGCGGGAAGCCGAGCCCGGCGAGCACGTCGAGGTTCGCGAGCAGCTCCCAATTCTGCTCGGCCCGCTTCGAGAACCCGAGACCCGGGTCGAGGATGAGCCGGCCGGGCGCGATGCCCGCTGCGAGCAGGTCGTCCACGCGACGGCCGAGCTCGTCGCGCACGTCGCGTGCGACGTCGTCGTACTCGGCGAGGTCGTCCATCCGATCGGAGTGGCCGCGCCAGTGCATGGCGACGTAGGTGGCGCCCGACTCGGCCGCGATGCGCGCCATGTCGGGGTCGGCCAGGCCCGCCGAGACGTCGTTCAGGATCTCCGCTCCCGCCTCGACCGCGGCCGCGGCCGTCGCGGCCCGCATCGTGTCGACGCTGACCCGCAGGCCGCGCCCGGCGAGCTCGCGCACCACCGGGATGACGCGGCGCAGCTCTTCGTCCGGGTCCACGCGTGCGGCGCCAGGCCGGGTGGACTCGCCCCCGACGTCGAGCACGTCGGCGCCCTCGGAGACGAGTTCGAGCGCGTGGGCGACCGCCGCCTCGGGGTCGAACCACCGGCCGCCGTCGCTGAACGAGTCGGGCGTGACGTTCACGACGCCCATGAGGATCGGCGCTGGCGGCAGAGCGGATGCCGCGGGCTCAGCCACCACTCCCCGATCCGATGAGCGCCATGACCTCGGCACGCGCCGCGGGCGCGGCGAACTCCCCGCGGCTGGCCACGGTCACGGTCGAGCTGCGCGCCTGCCGCGCGCCGCGGGTCGTGACGCACGTGTGCACCGCGTCGAGCACGACGAGCACGCCGCGCGGCTGCAGGCCGGCCTCGAGGGCGTCGGCGACCTCCTCGGCGATGCGCTCCTGCAACTGCGGCCGGCTCGAGACCGTGTCGAGGACGGCGGGGATCCGCCCGAGCCCGACGATCCGCTCCCCCGGCAGGTAGGCGATGTGCGCCGTCCCGGTGAACGGCACCAGGTGGTGTTCGCAGACCGACCGGAAGGAGAGCTCGCGGAGCACGACCGCGTCCGAGGTCGCCGCTGCGCCGGCATCCGTCTCACCCGCGGGGACCGCGTCTGCCAGCGGCAGCGTCGCGTCGACGCCGATGCCGCTGAAGTACTCGGCATACGCCTCGGCGACCCGCCTGGGCGTGCGCTCGAGCCCCGGACGCTCCGGATCCTCGCCGATCGCGAGCAGCAGTTCGTGCACGGCGCGCTCGATGCGGTCGGTGTCGACCCGCGTCATGGCACCCTCCTCTGCGCCGGCCCCCGCGCCGCGGCTCACGCCGTGGCGGGACGCGGCTTCGTGTTCTGCGTCAGGGACGCCTTCGCCTCCTCGACGGGCGTGCCCGAGTCGACGCCGCCGTCCACGGCGCCCTGGTCGATCGGGGCGCGGCTGGTCGGGAACGGGATCGGCGGGACGTCCGAGACCGGGCGGTTGTCGCTCGAGAGCCACAGCGGCCGCTCGGGGAGCTTGCGCACGTCGTGGAAGATCTCGGCGATCTGGCGGTGGTCGAGGGTCTCGTTCTCGAGGAGCTCGGCGGCCAGCCGGTCGAGGATGTCGCGGTTGTCGTTGAGCACCTGCCACGCCTCGTCGTGCGCCTGCTCGATGAGGGCGCGCACCTCGGTGTCGACGCGTTCGGCGAGCTCCTCCGAGTAGTCGCGCTGGTGGCCCATGTCGCGGCCGAGGAACACCTCGCCCTGGGACTGGCCGAGCTTCACCGCGCCGATGGTGGCCGACATGCCGTACTCGGTGACCATCTTCCGTGCCGTGGCGGTGGCCTTCTCGATGTCGTTCGAGGCACCCGTCGACGGGTCGTGGAACACGATCTCCTCTGCGACCCGGCCGCCCATCGCGTACGTGAGCTGGTCGAGCAGCTCGTTGCGGGTGACGGAGTACTTGTCTTCGAGCGGCAGCACCATCGTGTACCCGAGCGCGCGCCCGCGCGGCAGGATCGTGATCTTCGTCACCGGGTCGGTGTGGTTCATCGCCGCGGCGGCGAGCGCGTGCCCGCCCTCGTGGTACGCGGTGATGAGCTTCTCCTTGTCCTTCATCACGCGCGTGCGACGCTGCGGGCCCGCGATCACGCGGTCGACGGCCTCGTCGAGCGCGCGGTCGTCGATGAGCTGCGCGTTCGAGCGCGCCGTGAGCAGCGCGGCCTCGTTGAGGACGTTCGCGAGGTCGGCGCCCGTGAAGCCCGGCGTCTTGCGCGCGAGCACCTCGAGGTCGACGCCGTTGGCCAGGGGCTTGCCCTTCGAGTGCACCTCGAGGATCTTCTGGCGGCCCTTGAGGTCGGGCGCGTCGACGCCGATCTGGCGGTCGAAGCGGCCCGGGCGCAGCAGCGCCGGGTCGAGGATGTCGGGGCGGTTGGTCGCCGCGATGAGGATGACGTTGGTCTTCGGGTCGAAGCCGTCCATCTCGACGAGCAGCTGGTTCAGCGTCTGCTCGCGCTCGTCGTGCCCGCCGCCGAGGCCCGCACCGCGGTGACGGCCGACGGCGTCGATCTCGTCGACGAAGATGATCGCCGGGGCGTTCTGCTTGGCCTGGTCGAAGAGGTCGCGCACGCGGCTCGCGCCGACGCCGACGAACATCTCCACGAAGTCGGAGCCCGAGATCGAGTAGAACGGCACGCCGGCCTCACCCGCGACGGCGCGGGCGAGCAGGGTCTTGCCGGTGCCGGGAGGGCCGTACAGGAGCACGCCCTTCGGAATGCGCGCGCCGACGGCCTGGAACTTGGCGGGCTCCTTCAGGAACTCCTTGATCTCGTGGAGTTCCTCGATGGCCTCCTCGGCTCCGGCGACGTCGGCGAAGGTGACCTTCGGGCTCTCCTTCGAGACGAGCTTGGCCTTGGACTTGCCGAACTGCATGACGCGGTTGCCGCCGCCCTGCATGCCCGAGAGGATGATCCAGAAGAACAGGCCGATGAGCACGAGCGGCAGCAGGATGCCGAGCATCGAGAGGAACCAGTTCGGCTGCGGGACCTCGTCGTCGTACCCGTCGGCCGGGTTCGCCGCGTCGACGGCCTCGATCACGTCGGGCCCGCGAGGCGTGACGAAGTAGAACTGCACCTGCGTGCCGAGGTCGTCCTCGGCTTCGCTGAGCGTGAGGTCGACGCGGTTCTCGACGTCGACGATCTTCACGGCGGCCGCCTTGCCGTCGTTCAGGAGCTCGAGGCCCTGCTGGGTCGACACCTCGCGGAAGCCGGACTGCGTGATGAGCGTCGATCCGATCCACACCGCGATGATCGCCAGCACGATGTAGAGGACCGGCCCGCGAAGGATCTTCTTCATGTTCATGGTGCTAGCAGGCTACCTGCTGCCCGCTGGAGGTCGGCCGATTGTTCGCTGTGGGCGCGAGGTGCCGGTCACGAGGTCGGCGGGTGCTTCGCCGGGTCCTCCGGTTCGTAGTGCGACATGATGCCGTCGACGGTCGCGGCCGCCTCGAGCGCACTCGGCGTGTAGCCGAGCACCACGGGAAGGAAGCAGTCCGACGCGAGCGCCCGGAGCCTGAGGTCGCCGCGCGCGACGACGCTGGCCAGCCGGCCGGTCGGGCGCAGCAGCGCGATCTCGCCGAAGCCCTCGCCCGGTCCGAGTTCCGCGACGACCCGCCCGTCCCGGACCACGTCGACCTCGCCGGACTCGATGACGTAGTACCGGTCGCCGAGCTCGCCCTGTGCGAACACGGTCGCACCGGATGCCACCGCCACGGGCTGGAGTCCCCGCGCGAGCTGCTCGATGGAGGGCAGCGGGAGCGGCGTGAGCATCGACACCCTGCGCAGCAGCGCGACATCCGAGTCGAGTGTCGCCACCGAGCGGTCGAGCCTGCGCAGCCGCCACCACGACGCCGCGGCGAGCACCGGGCAGAGCAGGCCGATCGCGATGAGGGCGAACTCGATGCCGAACCCGTCGATGAGGGCCGCCGCGACGACTCCGCCGAGCCCGCCGAACACCGCGATGAGGCTCTCGACGACGCCGAAGACGCGCGCGAGCACCGTCTCGGGGGCGAGCCTCGCGATCAGCGTGAACCCGGCGACGTCGACGAGCGCGTTGCCGACGCCGACGAAGGAGAGCAGCACGAGTGCGGCGGCCTGGTCGGGGAAGACGCCGACGAGCGCGATGGGCAGGCCCCAGAGGGCGATCCCGACCGCGAACCACGAGCCGAGCCGGGCCGTGCCCACGAGCAGCGAGGCTCCGAGGGACCCGGCGACGGCGCCCACCCCGACGGCGGTCATGAGCGCACCGACACCGGGTTCACCGGTTGCGAGGAGTTCGATCGCGACCACCACGGAGAGGACCGTGAGCGCGCCGCGGGTCAGCCCCTGCGCCGCGACGAGGGTGAGCATGAGCACGAGGCCCCGGTTGCGCCCGACCGCCCGGAGGCCCTCGACGGCCTCCTTCGCGATGTTCGGGGCGGTCGTCGCTGCCGGTCGCGGCGGCGCCTCGTACCGCAGGCGCATGAGCAGTGCCGCCGCCGCGAAGGATGCCGCGGCGGCAACGCCGAACACGGCGTCGACGCCCGCGAACTGGAGCAGCACGGCGGCCAGCAACGGCCCGAGGACCGTGGCCGCCGAGTCGAGCAGCCCGCGGACCATGTTGGCGCTCGCGAGTTCGGACCCGGTGCGGCACAGCGACGGCAGGAGCGCCGAGTGGGCCGGACGGTAGAGCGTCGCCGCGATGGTCGAGACCACGGCGAGCAGGTAGACCAGGGCGATCGGCCCCGCGAACGCGACCACGACCCCCACGGCCGCGGTCGCGGCACCGCGCACGGTCGACACCAGGATCAGGACGCGTTCGCGGCGACCCCGGTCGGCGATGGGCGAGAGCAGCGGGGCGAGCAGCGCCGACGGGAGCATGCGCAGCAGCCCGACGAACCCGACCGCCGCCGCACCGCCGTCACGGTAGGCGACGATCCCGAGCGCGACGGTGAACGCCCACTCCGCGGTCCATGCGCCGAGGAAGCTGAGCTGGGCGCGACGCAGGTCGGAGTTGCGCCAGTTGCTCGCGAAGGCCTGGCCGGCTCCCCGCAACCGGCCCCCGCGCCCCCGCTCCCCCATGAGACGACCCCCGCGCCTACGACGCGTCGGCGCTCATGAGTACACGTGCGGCGCGAGGATCGCGACGTCCCGCAGGTTGCGGTACCGCTCGGCGAAGTCGAGCCCGTAGCCGACGACGAACTGGTTCGGGATGTCGAAGCCGAGGTACTTCACGTCGATCTCGACCTTCGCGGCATCCGGCTTGCGCAGCAGCGCACAGATCTCGATCGACGCCGCACCGCGGCTGGCGAGGTTGCCGAGCAGCCAGCTCAGCGTGAGCCCGGAGTCGATGATGTCCTCGACGATGAGCACGTGCCGGCCCGACAGGTCGGAGTCGAGGTCCTTCAGGATCTTCACGACGCCCGAGGACTGCGTGCCCGCCCCGTACGACGAGACCGCCATCCAGTCCATGCTCACGTGGGGGCGCAGTTCGCGCGCCAGGTCGGCCATGACCATGACGGCGCCCTTGAGGACGCCGACGAGGAGCAGTTCGCGCCCCTCGTAGTCGGCTTCGATGCGGCGGGCGAGCTCGGCGAGCTTGTCGCGGATCTCCTGCTCCGTCACGAGGACCTCGGTCAGGTCGTTCTCGATCTCGCGCGAATCCATCCCGAGCTCCTCCTGGCTGTCTGGGCGAACGGATGCCATGAGCCTACGCCGCACGCTCAGTGATCGTGCGGCAGGATCTCGGTCGATCCGGTCGTCGAGAGCACGAGGTACGAGTCGGCCCGGGTCGCGCGGATGCCGCGGGGCAGGTCGATCGGCCCCTGCCCGTGCCAGTCGGTCGCGAGCCGGGCCACCTCGAGGGTCTGGGTGCGGCTGAGGGAGACCCCGAACTCGCTGCCGACGACGTGCCGGATGATGCGCTGCCGCAGCGCCGCGGGGTTCGCGGCGAGCACCGCGACCGAGATCGCGATCCCGGCCTCGGCGGGTTCGCACACCTCTTCGATGAACTCGTCGATCTGGTCGGCGAACGCCTGCTCGTCCTCGCGCAACTGCTCGGCCGTGCGCGCGAGCGCATCGGCGATGCCCGGCCCGAGCTCGGCCTCGAGCACGGGCAGCACCCGTTCGCGCACGCGCACGCGCGCGTACGCCGGGTCGGCGTTGTGGGGGTCGTCCCACGGCGCGAGTCCGGCGTCGAGGCAGGCCTGCCTCGTCGTGGCGCGGCGGATGGCGAGCAGGGGCCGCGCGTACCGCCCCGAGCGCGCGGCCATGCCGCCGAGGCTCGCCGAGCCCGATCCGCGTGCGAGACCGAGCAGCACCGTCTCGGCCTGGTCGTCGAGCGTGTGGCCGAGCAGCACCGTCTCCGCTCCGGTCGCGCGCGCGGCGGCGTCGAGCGCCGCGTAGCGTGCGGCGCGCGCCGCGCCTTCCGGTCCCGCGCCGCCAGGCTCCGCCGCGGCGTCGACGCGCCGGACGAGCACCGGGTCGAGCCCGAGGTCGCGTGCGACGGATGCCGCGGCATCCGCCTGCGCCTGCGAACCCGCTTGGAGGCCGTGGTCGACGACGACGGCGCCGGCCCGCCACCCGGCCCGCGGGGCCTCGAACGCGGTCGCAGCGGCGAGCGCGAGGGAATCCGGCCCGCCCGAGAGCGCGACCAGCGCGAGCGGGTCGTCGGCCCGCGCCGGAAGCGCCGACCGGACCGCGCGTCGCACGTCGGCGACGGACGGGGTCAGGCGGGGTCGTCGCTCCGAAGGCATCACGTAACCTTATTCCGGCCATCCGGGCGCGAGGCGCGCCATCCGCAACGAGGAGAACAGCATGGGCGAGTACGCCGCCGTCATCGAGATCCCCAAGGGGAGCCGCAACAAGTACGAGGTCGACCACGAGACCGGCCGGGTGTTCCTCGACCGCGTGCTCTACACGAACTTCGTCTACCCCACCGACTACGGGTTCTTCGAGAACACCCTGGGCGACGACGGCGACCCGCTCGACGTGCTCGTGCTCACGCAGTACCCGCTGTTCCCGGGCGTGGGCGTGAAGGTGCGGCCGGTGGGCGTGTTCCACATGACCGACGACGGCGGCGGCGACGCCAAGGTCATCGCGGTCCCCGCGGGCGACCCGCGCTGGAACGACATCCAGGACATCGAGGACGTGCCCGAGTACACCCGCAAGGAGATCGAGCACTTCTTCGAGCACTACAAGGACCTCGAGCCCGGCAAGTGGGTCAAGACCGAGGGCTGGGCGGATGCCGCGGAGGCCGAGTCGCTCATCGCCAAGGCGATCGAGGCGTACCCGGGTCACTGACCCGGAAGCGGATGCCGCGGCATCCGCTTCACGTCGCGAAGGGCGGGCCTGCGGGCTCGCCCTTCGTCGTCGGTCAGCCGAGCGAGATGCCCCGCGCCGACATGAACGAGAGCGGGTTGATGCGGCTCCACCCGTCGTACACCTCGAAGTGCAGGTGGCATCCGGTCGACGCACCGGTGGTGCCGCTCGAGGCGATCACCTGGCCGGAGTTCACCCACTGGCCGTAGCCGACGAACAACCCGCCCGGGCGGATGTGGGCGTACCCGGTGGAGATGCCCCCGCCGTGGTCGATCTTGATGAAGTTGCCGTAGCTGCCAGACCACCCGGAGTAGACGACGGTTCCCGAGTTCGCCGCGCGGATCGGCGCCGAGCACCCGGTGGCGAGGTCGACCGCGTAGTGGAACGAGTTCGAGCAGTAGCCGCCCTCGCAGATGACCTCGCGGGGACCGTAGTAGCCCGAGATCCAGCCGTATGCGGGCTTCGACCAACCGGATGACGCGGTCGAACCGCCGCCACCGCCGCCGCCTCCGCCGCCACCGCCGCCACCGGCCGCTGCCGCGGCGGCGGCCGCTTCGGCGGCCTTGCGACGGCGCTCCTCCTCGGCCTTGCGGCGGCGCTCCTCCTCCTCCTTGCGCTTGCGCTCGCCCTCCTCGTAGGCGGCGGTGGTCTTCGCCTCCGCGTCCTTGAGGAACGCCAGCTGCTGGTCGAGCTCGATCTTCTTCGCCTCGGACTCGGCGAGCGCCGCCTCCGCAGCGGCCTGCGCGGCCTGCGCGGCGGCCAGCGCCTTCTCGGCGGCGATGCGCAGCTTCTCGCGCTCGGCGCGCGCGACCTCGGCCTGGTCGGCGAGGGACTGCGCGGTGTTGCCCGCCTCCTGCGCCTCCTGGTAGATGTCGGCCGTGCGCTCGACGAGCTTCTCCATCGACCCGAGCTTCGACAGCAACAGGTCGGTGCTCGCGGCGTCGCCCGCGTCGAACAGCAGGTTCACGCCGAGATCCGACCCCCCGGTCCGGTAGAGCTGCGCCGCGAGCTGGCCGGCGTTGCTCTCGGCCTCGTCGGCGGCCGCCTGAGCCTCGTCCGCCTGCGCCTGGATGTCGTCGGCCCGACGCACCGCGTCGTCGTAGGCCTGCTGGGCGACGAAGAGCTCCTCGGTGCGGCGCTCCGCCTCGGCGCGCGCCGCCGCGACGTTCGCCTCGAGCTCGCCGATCAGACCGATGATCTGGTCGACGGCCCGCGCGGCGGCCTTCGTGTCGGCCTTCGCCTGCTGCACCTCGGGCCACGTCGGGTAGTCGGCGGCGTACGCGGGGGCGGGGTTCGCCACGACGCCGCCCGTCGCGCCGATCACCAGGGCGAGCACCGCCGCGAACGCGCGCAGTCGGCCGCCGCGCGTGCGCGGGGATCCGGGCTCTGCGATTCGCGACATCTCTTCCCATCCGCACGGCCGTCCGGCGCGCGCTCATGTTCTCCTGCGTGCGGGCAGTGGCCCTGCCACACTAGGCACGGAAGCGCGGCCCATCGGGCATTTCGCTCGGGCGTGGCGGGAGTGCGTTCCGCCCGCCCGAGCTCGTTTTGGAATCTCGGCGAGGTTCGCATATGCTTTCTTCTCGGCGGTCGAACCTCACGGCGAGACCTCCGGCCCCATCGTTTAGCGGCCTAGGACACCGCCCTTTCACGGCGGCAGCACGGGTTCGAATCCCGTTGGGGTCACCCCGCGATGGGTTTACAATTGAACAGCTTCTTTACGAGGCCCTGTGGCGCAGTTGGTTAGCGTGCCGCCCTGTCACGGCGGAGGTCGCGGGTTCAAGTCCCGTCAGGGTCGCTCAGGCGACAGGCCCTTTCCCTTTCGAGTGAAGGGGCTTTCTCCTTATCATCGAGGTGCTTCGGCACCCCGAGGCTCTGTAGCTCAGTTGGTAGAGCGTTCGACTGAAAATCGAAAGGTCACCGGATCGATGCCGGTCGGAGCCACAGTCAAAACCCCCGGTTTACCGGGGGTTTTCTCGTTGGCGTGGACCTAACGCGAGGGCCTTCGGTGAGCTTGGGCCATTCTTGGGCCATTAACTCTAGACGGCGTCTTCCCCGGGGCCATCTCTGTTGCCGCGTCGTCCGCTGCTCCGAGCATCTGGTCGAGCGCCGCGCCAGCGCGGAGCGCGACGCCTTCTCGGGCGCGTGAATAGCGTTCCGTCACCTGCAGACTCGAATGGCCGAGGGTCGCCTGCACGTCGGGTGCGCTCGCGCCGGCGTCGAACAGGATCGTCGCGAACGTGTGACGCAGATCGTGGACGCGGAGGTCGGGCCGGCCGATCGCCTTGCGCAATTCCTCCCAGTCGACGCCACGGCGGGCGTTGTGGTTCGTGAGCCGTCCGCCGTCTGGTCCGGAGAACAGCAGGTCGCTCGGCTGCTTGCCGCGCGCGGCCTGCTCGGCGTACGGGCGCAGCGCGTCGATCAGCGGGACCTCGCGTGACTTGTGGCTCTTCGGGGACTGCTCGATCAGCTCGCCTCGCTGGCCGGGGCTCAGCGAGCGGCTGACGCGGATGATGCCGCGCTCGAAATCGACGTCGCCGACGCGGAGCGCAGTCGCCTCGCCCGCGCGCATGCCGGTGTAGACGAGCGCGGCGACGTAGCTGCGGTAGGCGCCCTCCGGCACAAGCTCGAGGAGCGTGCGCACCTGGTCGAGTGTGAGCGCCCGCGAGATCGGCGAGACCGACTCGCGCATGCTCGGCCGCTTCACCTCGCGCGCCGGGTTGTAGTCGATGAACCGCGAACGCCGAGCACCGTCGAGCAGGCGCGAGAGCACGGCGAGCGCGTCGTTCTTCGCGGATGCCCCACCCGACCACGCGACCATCGCGGACTCGATCATCGGCGAAGTGATGTCCTGGAGCCGATGCCGGCCGAGACTCGGCTTCACACGCAACCGCCAGGCGACGCCGTAGCCTCGTGCGGTTGCGGGACGTACGGACGACTCGATCGCCGGCCAGTACTTCTCGTGCCACTGCTCGAGGGTCATCGAGCCATTCGGGTTGCGGCCGGCGACCATCTTCGCGAGCTCGCGCTTGGCCTCGGCGAGGGTGAGGAACATCCGCGTGCGCTCAGCCGCTCCCCCGTCGACGCTCGGCCCGACTACACGGATCTGGTACCGCTGTCGATCGGCGCGCCAACGGATGCCCTCGGGCAGAGGTCGCCCGGTGCGCGGATCGACCCGCGTCGGGGAATCTCGGCCCGGCCGACCGGCCATCAGGTCTCAGTGCCACCTCGGGCAAGGAGTTCGTCGATGGTGTCGGCGCTCCAGAGCAGGTGCTTGCCCATGTGGGCGTCGGGCTCGGGGATGAGTCCGTCGCGTCTGAGCTTGTCGAAGCTTGAGACCGGGATGCGACACCGCTCGGCCGCCTCGGCGCGGTTCAGGTACTCGACCCTCACGGCGATATCGACCATGACGAACCCCTTCCGACCAGCCGCTCGCCGCTTGCCTCGCTACGCGGCTATTTGCAGGTACCTGAGATTACCACCGTTTCGCATGTTTCGGCAACTACCTGAGATCATGGCTAGACTCGGATCATGGCCAAGCCCTCTCCCCGACCCGGTGACCAGTCCTTCGACGGCTTGCTGGTGCGGGACGACCTGCCCGACGGCTGGTACCTCCCGAACCGGTTCCCCGGCGAGCGCGACGACGATGCGAGCGCGAATATCGACGCGGTGCTCGGGTACGACGACCATCGTTCGCCGGCCGACTCCGACCAGAACGAGACCACCGACGGCCGCTGGCGCTACCTCGAGCACGAGGCCACGCACACCCGCGTGATGATCCGCCTGCAACGGCAGCTCTTCGCCGTGCCCGAAGAGGTGCGCATCACCGGCGTGATATACCTGCCCTGGCGCCCGGGCGAACCCATCACGAGCCAGCTCCTCCGCGAGTTGCCGACCGCCCGCATCGAGGCCGCGATCAACAAGCGGCTGTTCGCGATGAAGCGAACCGAGACGATCACGGGTGGCAAGATCGTGCTGCCGTCGGGTCGGAAAGTCAGCGAGCGCGAACTTCTCAAGCCGCTTGGCGATCCGAAGAAAGTGGCAGATTTCTACGAGCTCGTCGCACTGCAGCACGGCCGGCTAGCGCAGCGGGGCGACGCGAATCCGAGCGCGACGATGGCACGAATCAACGGTGTCGCCCTCTCCACAGCCCAAGGCTGGATCACCAAGGCCCGCGACCGCAGGCTACTGCCGCCTGGGCGACGCGGCCGCGCCGGGTAGCAACGCCTGCTCGGGACGGTCACCTGCTCGCACACGTCAAGATCCGACAGTCGCCGCGGCAGTTTAGCTCGCTGACGAGACCTACTAGTCCTCTTTGCCGCCTCAAACGGCGCCGAGGTTCTAGCGTCGTGCGTCCGAATCCGGCTGACGGGCGAAGTGTGTAGCCGTACGGCTTGCTCTGGCCTCCGCACGGAGTTCTCGCATTGTGGCCATCGCGCCCTTGAACGTCGACTCCTGGCCAAGCCTCGGCAGCCATTGGAGCTTGATCGCGCGTGCGTACCTGAGGCGGCCGCGAATGCCAAGCACGACAGCGAATCGCACTCTCAGGGGTGGTTTGACGCGGTCGTTGTGCCAAGGGAGCAGTGTGAGAACCGTCTCGAGCGCGGAGATAACGCCAACGACGTAGGCAAACGGCAGGACAGCCATCGGCAGCCAGATCGACATGGCGAGTATGAGGCCGGTTCCGACAACCTCGGCTCCAGTCCACTCCCGATTCAAGACGCCAACGGCCGTCGCCACGATAAGGACGATCCCGATCATCACAAGCACGAAGTTTGCAAAGACGACCGCCGGCTTTCCGTTTTCCTGTCGAGCCGCGAACACTGCGAGGGCAGTTGCGATGACGCCGAATACTTGGAGGACCAGCTCTGCGACGAGCGGCAGCGATTCGAGGTTGACATACGCCGCAGCAAGGGCCGAAATGCCTACCGTGGCCTTCGCCGCATCTCGGATAAGGTGGCCGCCGTCCCCCTTGCCCGTGATGCTTCTGGCGATCAGCGGGAAGCCGACCGCAGCGGCCGTGATGATTGTGTCCTTGAGCATGTATGCATGCCAGAGCCAGGTCGTGGCCGCGCCCCATATGACCAAGGCAACGTAGCCGGCATAAGCGGCATAGAGGACGAGCAGCCTGCCGGCGAACGCTGAACGGAGCACCCCGACTATCGCCGACCAAGTGCCGCGGCGGTCGCGAACGAGCGCGAAGATGACTATCGCGGCCAGAATGATGAGCGAGGCAATCTCGCGATCGGTCAGGAGCATCGGCGCCGAGAATTCCCAGGCCAACAACATGACATCCCCACGTCATCGTCAACGAGATTCAGACGCACCGCACTAGAGGCGTTCAACTCGGACGGCGCGACTCATGCCCTCGACTTGCATCTTTCCGCTGGATACGCTCACAGCGGGCCGGTAGGCGTATCGATATTCGTAGCGGTACTCGACCTGTCGCCACACCGAGCCGTCTGTGAGCTTCACGACAGTGTCCCCGTCCCATCCGTTCCATTCGCCATCAACTCGCAGTGTCAATTGGACCACCTCTCCGCCCTCTGGGTTCCTGGCCACGCTAGGCCCAACCTCAGACATCGGCGGCTGCATCAGACCCTTCTGCGTGTTGCCCGCCGCCAATCCGAAATGGAGAGTCTTGAGCATGCCGCGACGAAATCTATTGCAGGGCTGGTGCGCAGAAGGGGTGACACTAACGGGTGCGCTCGAAGGCGTCCCAGCCTCCTCGCATCAAGCGCGAGAGTCAGAATTTGCCTCGGCTGGCGCCGACGAGTCGCGTGCCGCCCTGTACCTGCACCTGTTCACGGGTAGTTTGCCGCAACTGGAAGACACTGCCGGACGACAGAGTGCGGTCGACCTCACACTTCATTCCAACTATGGCCTAGTCGGCATCGCCGAGGTCACTTCTACGCTCGATAGGCATTTCCAACGTGATTCCGGTCAATTGAGACGCCTCGTCGCGAGCGTGAACGCTGAGTATGCCGGTACTGGCGCCTGGTCACTCGGCTTCGAATACGGCTGGTCGATGCCCACGAACACGCAGTTGCCGGGACTAGCGCAGAGATTATCCGCCGAGTTGGAGCGAGCCGATGCCTCCACTAACGATGACGAGGCCGTGACGCTCGCAGAACACGTCCTCGCATATCGAGTCGAGCAAGGGCTAGGCCCACGCGTGCACCTGGCCAGCTGGAGCGCCAATGTTCCAACATCAGCCGACACCCCCTACCTGGATCGTCTCTCGACGTACCTCGCAGAGTCAGATCTGATCGCAAGGAAGCTCGCGAAGCTCGCGGCCGAAGGCGAGCGACTCGGCACCAACAGTCTGCACCTTTATCTCCTGATGGCTTCGACCGGCGTCGACGGCGGGTTATTGCCAAGCTCGCCGTCGTTCTTCACTTGGGGAAGATTTGCCTGCCCTGCTCCTGCCACCGATCTCTGGCTCGACGGCGGCACCGGTGAGATCTACCACTGGAGTCAAGACACGGGTTGGGTCTTCCACCGGGTCTAGTCCCGCTGAAGGGCCGTCAATCGAAGGAGTTTAGGGGCGCCTTCGCTTTGGCCGACAGACGCTCGAGCGCAGCGACGACATCCCAGAAGTTTGCATCGAGCCACTCTTTCGCATCCGCCGATCCACGGTGTTTTGCCCCTACGCGAGTGCTCTTCAGCGCGTGGAGAGTCTGGCTCGAGCGCTCATCGATCAGTCCCTGGTCGTGAGCTCCATCGATGAGTTCAGCGAAGCTCATCCGTTTGGATCGCGGCAGGCCAAGGGACTTCAGCATGAGCTCAGCGGCGGTGTGAATCTCTTCGATCAACACCTCCGCTGCGACTTCCTGGAAATGCCACGAGGCGAGCAAGTCCATCGTTATGACTAGCCGGTCGGCGAGGTGAGGGGCGTTCGTTGGAAACAGATCATGGATCACCCCGGTCACGGGTATCGACCTGCCGCTAAGCGTCGGTATCCAGTCCTCGGGATACCGCTCGTACATCATGCCTCGTTAGCGATTGAGGATTTCAATCAAGCCATTCGCTGTCTTCCGACGCGCCGAGGCCGTACGACCGGACACCGTCGCCTCTGCGATCGTTGGCAGATCTCGACGAAGCCTTTCAAGCAGGATGTCAAGCGCGTAGGTTTGGCCGTTCAGCGCGATGTAGGCCGTACCCGCGAGGACGGTGGTCGACACCCTCACTCTCAGCTTTCGCGCGCGGCGCCGGATCGCCGCAAAGCAGGCCCGCACGACCGGAAGGTCACCTTCCGATACGTGGAACGTGGCATCGAATCCAGCCATGATCACGACCACTTCCAACGTCGGCTGTTGACGGCGCTCGTTGGCATGTTCGTGATACTAGGAGCTCCCACCGAAGCTACGCCGTTCGCCACGGCAAACCCGTCTGAATGGACGTATGCTACCGTAGGTAGTTGCAAGAACCTGAGCTAGCTCGGAGGCCGGCAATGAAGGGCGGCGTGATCCTGTACCGGGGTTCCGGGGCAGACGCGCGCCGCTACCTCGAGTCGGATCGGTCGCGTGCCGACGAGTACTACCTCGAGGGCGGGACATCCCTCGCCGAGTTCTCAGTCGTGGACGGCAATGGCGCCGTGATCGGCGATGGCGCGCTGACGCCCGACGAGTACGCCCAGTGGGTCGACTGGGTCAATCCGCTCACCGGCGAGTCGATGGGCAAGCCTCGCCTGCCCGGCGACGGGCGCCACGGATCGCCGCGATTCGCGGAGATGGTCGTGAACGCGCCCAAGTCGCTGTCGATCGCGGCCGCGCTGCATCCCGATGTATCGGATGCGCTCGACGCCGCCCAGCGCGACGCGGTCGCCGAGATCCGTGCCTGGCTCGGCCAGCACTCTGTCACCCGCGTTGGTCCGCGCGGGGCGCAGCGGGTCGTACCCATCGAGCAGCTCGAGACCATCGCCGTCTCGCACAAGACGTCGCGGGCCGGCGACCCGCACCGCCACATCCACTTCCAGGTCGGCACGAGAGTGTGGGCCGCTGACGCATGGCGCGGCCTCGACACGGCGGCGCTGTTCCGGCAGCAGGGCGCGATCCGCTCGCTCGGCACGGCCGTCATCGCCGCGCATCCGCAGCTCGCTGACGCGCTCGACGCGCATGGCCTCACCCTCGACCCCGTCACCGGCGAGGTCGCCGAGCTGCAGCCGTTCAACGCGGTCATGAGCAAGCGCGCCGTACAGGTCGCGGGCAATCTCGCGCGGTTCGAGCAGGAATGGCGCAGCTCGCATCCCGGCCAGGAGCCCGGCCCGGCGGCGATGACGCGGCTCACGGCGATGGCGTGGGACCACGAGCGACCGCACAAGAGGCCGACCAAGCTCGGATGCGAGTCGACCTGGCGGTCCGAACTCGAGGATGCTGGCTACCGACCCGACCTCGAGCGGGCGCCGGCCCACCCGCCGGTCACACTCGACGAACTGCGGGTCCAGGATGTCGCTTCCCGCGCCCTCGACCGTTGCGCGGCGGCCGCTTCGGCATGGACCGTGCATGACGTCCAGGACCAGGTCACGCGCATCATCACCGAAGCCGGCGTGCGCGCCGAACCGCGACCGTTGCGTGAGCTCATCATGCCCGCGACTCGGTTGGCGGCCGACGACTGCCTGTCGGTCCTGCCGCCTGATGACCCGCATCCCGAGCACGTCGCCCACCTGACGAGTGTGCACGTCATCGCCTGCGAGACCCGGCTCCGCGATCTGCTCACTGCGCGCGCGACGGTCACCGGACATCGCACGCCAGACCTGCGCCGCATCGCACGCCGGCTCCGTCTAAACCCGGCGCAGGCCCGAGCGGCTGCAGCGATCACGTCCGTCGACCAGCTCGTCGTCGTCGAAGGCGCCGCCGGCGCAGGCAAGACAACGATGCTTGCCGCTGCCATCGCGGCCGCCGCCGAGCACGGTCGCGCAACGCGGGTCGTCACGCCGACGAAGAAGGCCGCGGATGTCGCACACCACGAACTCGGGATCGCCGCCGACAGTGTCGCGAAGCTCCTCTACGAGCACGGATGGCGATGGAATCGCGACGGGGTCTGGAATCGGCTCGCCGTGGGCGAGCGCGACCCTGCGACGGACGCCCGGTACGCCGGCCCCGATGCATCCGCTCGGCTCAGCCGTGGTGAACGGGTCGTCGTCGACGAAGCGGGCATGCTCGACCAGGAGACGGCGCTCGCGCTCCTGACCCTCGCCGACGAGTACGGCGCGACGCTGGCGCTCGTCGGCGATCGAGCGCAGCTCGCCGCGGTGGGCCGCGGTGGCGTGCTCGACATTGCCGCGCAACTCCTCCCCCATGTCCACAGCATGACGACCGCGCACCGCTTCACCGACCCCGGGTACGCCGCGCTCACGGTGCGGATGCGCCGAAGAGAGGATCCAGCGCTGCTGTTCGACGAGCTTCAGGCGCACGGACTAGTCACTCTGCATGACAGTCCGGATTCCGTGCAGGACGCGCTTGCGCGGGAACGGCGTGACGGCGAGGCGATCACTGTTGCGACGAACGATGAAGCGCGCGAGCTGAACGAGCGGATACGCGACGAGCGGGTGCGAACTGGCGAGGTCGACAACGCCCGCACGGCTGTTGGCGCCGACGGGCTGAGCCTAGGGCGTGGTGATGTCATACAGACGCGGCAGAACGACTCGAGAATCCGAGTGGCGAATCGGCAGACGTGGGTCGTTCAACACGTAGGTGACGACGGGGAGGTGTGGGCGAGGGAGGCGGTATGTGGACGTCACAAACGCATTGTGCGGCTACCGACCGCGTACGTCGCCGAGCATATCCACCTCGCGTACGCCTCGACCGCCTACGGAATGCAAGGCGCTACCGTGCCCGATTCGCACACGCTGCTCAGCGACGCCATGGATGCGGCGAGCATCTATGTGGGAATCACGCGCGGCCGAAATGTCAACCGTCTACACGTCGTCGCGGCCGACGCAGACGATGCCCGCCAACAGTTTGAGCTCGCCATGGAGCGTGACCGCGCGGATCGTGGGCTTGGGTACGCAACCGCTGCCGCACGTGAGGCATTGCACGGTCTTGCACCCGTCGGTAGCGAACGGCAAGGCACTCGACGTCCGACTGCGGCCGACTTCGGCCGGAGCGCGAATCGGCGCGGGATACCGGACAGCGGGTTTCGGCGGTAAGACTCGCTGCCCTTCAATTTGCACCGATCAACCGTGCGAGGCTTCATGGCAGCGCCGAAGAAGGGGTCTGCGCGAAGGCAACGGGTCGATGACGCCGTCGAGGCCACTGGGGAGCGGCGAGCCCAAGGCGTCGATCGGCCGCCTCAATGCGGTTCTTCTGTCTC
This sequence comes from Agromyces marinus, assembly GCF_021442325.1. NCBI lineage: Bacteria > Bacillati > Actinomycetota > Actinomycetes > Micrococcales > Microbacteriaceae > Agromyces > Agromyces marinus. The sequence goes on from NZ_CP087879.1 coordinate 2,613,601, forward strand.
GCAAGGGACAACGACCGGTCGCGTACTCGTCAATGTGACGTCGCGGTTCCGACCGACCCGATGTACGAGTTGACGTACATCTTCCGGCATGTCAGAATCCTCGTACATCTAGCTTTTGTCAGGAAATTCGTACAGTGCACCGTCGACCCAGACCGCCGTAGAGAGGGGAACGAGCGATGTTCGTCAGCACGGCCCGTGATTGGGGCAACATCGTTCGGGACCGGCGTATCGAACTCGGCATGACGCAGGAGGAGCTGGCCGACCGTATCGGAAGGGCGCGCCAGTGGGTCGTCCGCTTCGAGTCGGGTCATGCTGGCAGCGCGAGCATCGGCAACCTGATCAGTCTTCTCGACGCTCTCGATCTCTATGCGGAGGTAAGCGCGAGCGGTGAGGATCCAGACCCGATGTTCATGGACGTCGACATAAGGGACCCGTGGGAGCAATGAGACTCACTGCGTACCTCAATGGCACCCGGGTCGGCTGGTTCGAGCAGCTGGGCGGCGGCACGATCACGCTCGAGTACGACAGGGCCTGGCAGCAGCGAGCCAGCCGGATCGAGCTGTCCCTGTCCGTGCCTAAGAGCCGTCGCGTCCACACGGGCGCGGCTCCGGGAAACTACCTGTGGAACCTACTGCCGGACAACACGGACGTCCTCGAGCGGTGGGGCAGGCAATTCGGCGTCTCAGCTCGGAATCCGATGGCTCTGCTCGCGAACGTCGGTCTGGATGCCGCCGGCGCAGTTCAACTGGTTGCCAGCGGCGATCAGGACGACCCGGAGCTGTCCGGCGAGGGCGGCGTGGAACATATCGACGAGGCCGGCATCGCGGCACATCTGCGCACGCTGCGCAGAGACCCGTCTGCCTGGATAGCGTCGGACTACGACGGCGGATACTTCTCGCTAGCCGGCGCGCAGTCGAAGTTCACGCTCACCCGGACGCCAGATGGATGGGGCGTCCCGACCGGACGCAGCGCGTCGACACATATCGTCAAGCCCGGCGTGAGCGGTCTCGCGCGAAGCGATCTGAACGAGCATTTGACTATGCGCGCTGCACACTTCCTCGGGCTCACTGTGGCGCTGAGCAGAGTGGAGCGGTTCGAGGACGAAACCTCGATCGTGATCACCCGGTTCGACCGTGCTCGGACAGCCGACGGCACGGTAATCCGCCTGCATCAGGAGGACTTCGCGCAAGCCACGGGCACACACCCGTCCGCGAAGTATCAGAACGAGGGCGGCCCCGGCATCGCCGCCATCGGCGAACTGATGCGCGAGAACCTCGGACGCCCGGCGTTCAGTGAGGTCGAGCGGTTCTTCGAGGCCACGCTGTTCAATTGGGCCGTGCTCGGCACCGACGCACACGCGAAGAACTACGCCCTGACATACTCCGGGACGCGAAGCGCGCGGCCGGTCCTCGCGCCGCTCTACGACCTCGGCTCGGCGCTGGCGTACCCAGAGATCAACAATCGCCGCGCCAAGCTGGCCATGTCCTACGGCGGGCACTATCGCGCCAGCGAGATCGAGCCGCGGCATCTCGTCCGGGAAGCGGCGGCTTTGGGACTGACCGAGGAGTGGGTGCTCGATCGCGCGCGGCACCTGGTCCACGGATTGCCCGAGGCGCTCGGACGGGCAATCGATGAAGCAAAGCTGACGGGCGACGACGCTCTGTTCGCCGCCATGCTCAGCGACCGTGCGCGAGAACGGACCAACGAACTTGGGAGACAGTTGGCTCGTCGCTTGTAGGCGGTCCGTCAGCTCCTCGCACTGGCGGGCGGCGCCTGATCTTGTGGCCCTCCCTCATTGGTCGTCCGATCCGGGAAGCCGGGCGGCCGACGCCTTCTCGGGCCGGCAGCCAGACTATGCAGGCTCGGCGTCCGGGTCTTAGGGCTCCGCGGTCATTTTCGTCCAGCTGAGCAGGTCCGGATGCCGGTCGGCCCATTCCTCGAGCGGCGTGGTGTCGAGGTCTAGGTAGTCGAGGATGGTGTGTGCTGCCAGGTAGATCGAGGTGCACGACACCGCGAACTGCCATCGAACGACGTCGGGTTCTGCGTAGTAACTCTTGTAGTCGTATCCGTCGTGCGCGACTGACACCGTCTGCTTCTGGAGGCGGAAGATCGACGGGTGGGTGAAGCCCGACAGCACGTCATAGAGCCCGTGGGTGGATATGAGGTTCCCGAGGAGCCTGACCGCGTGGCCCAGACCGGCATTCGGCTCGCCACCGACCGACCACTCGTCGAGATCCTTCACGTTCTCGAATAACGCGATGTCCGGGAAGGTGCGCCGAGCGTCGCCCAATACCTTCTCCCGCAGCGCCTTCGCCTCGCTCGCGCTCGCCTTGTCTCGCATCGTCTTCGCGGAGAGCCTCATCATCTGCGCGCTGGTGATCAACTCCATGTACCAGCGGGCAAGCCGGCCGGTGGGCGTCGCGTCGGGATCCAGCAGCCAGATGACACGGCTGCAGTGCTCGACGAGAGTTCTCGTCACCGTCCAGCCGACGAGCACGAGATCGGGCCCGACCAGATGCTCGAGCGCGCGAAGCTGCTGCACCGCGGCGGCGACGTAGGCCGCGGAATGGGTGACAACAGAGCGGGCGACCTTCTCGGGCTGGTCGACCGTCTGAGGCAGCTGCGTGGCTTCGTGCGCGCATTTGCTCGTCGGGAGCGTCGGTTTGCCGAGACCGGAAGCAATCGAGTACCAGGTCACGACGAGATCGAGCGCTCCCGCTCGCTCGGCGTCGAAGGTTTCGGCTTCGGGGGACTCAGCGTCCATGGCAGTGCCTTCCTCGTGAAGGTCGTCGGGCAACGTCAGACTACTTATCGCTCCCACATTGGAGCAGGGGCACGGGTGCGGGTGAGGTGTGAGCGCGAGGATGACGATGAACGCGAGCGTGACGATGAGCGCGATGATGAGCACGAAGCCGGGCGTAAGGAAGAGCATGAACAACAGCACGAGCACGAGCACGAGCGGAAACATAGGCCCGCTCTCGGCCGAGTGGCAGGCACTGCTTGCAGCGCAACAACGCGATGTCACCTCGATCTCGATATCCGATGTGCCGATCGAGCCGGGGGTCTACCTCTGGCGCCGCGATGGAGAGGTCAACTACGTCGGCACCGCGACGTCGCTACGAGGGCGGGTCTGGCGCAAGCACCTCGGCCGTGGCGTCAGCCTCGGCGGGTCATCTCTGCGGCGGAACATCTGCGAGCTCATCTATGGGATCCCCACGACCGTCACCGGCAGCAAGGACCGCCAGAAGGTGACGCCCGAGCAGGCCGCCGCGATCCGAGCCTGGCTCGACGGATGCACCATCAGCTGGACCATCTCCGACTCCGCCGCCGACGCCTTGGCGCTCGAGACAGTGCTGCTTGGCGAGTACCGCCCGCCTCTCAACCGGAAGTAGCCGGGGCAGCGGTCCCAACTGTGCCGTTGCGGCGCTGTCGAGTCGCAGTCACAGTAGTGAGGAGCGGTATTCGTAACTGGCGACAACCAACCGGCCCAGGCGGTTGTGCTCTCGGGGACCAAACGATCGACCCCGCGAGTGAAGTCTCGCCCGCCATTCTCGACCCGCGTAATGCGCGGCGAAGTACCCCTGACGCGTGCCAGCCCAGTCGGCCGAGCGATTGTGTGGAACCGATTGTGATGTCTCAGGACTTCGGTGACGTTTCCGTATCAGGACATCGGTGACGGTTCCGGGGGTCTTGGTGGTGACACTTCGGTGGCTCAGATTGGTGGATGCCGCCGTCTGAGCCCGTCGATCCGCGTGTCCGTCTCGCCATCTCCCAGTGGCCCGATCATGCTCCGCGCGGGGCGGTGACGACGTTCTGTCTGGAGCACGCGATCTCGCGCAAGACGTTCTACGCGATCCGGGCGCGGGCGAAGACCGAGGGGCCGGCAGCGGTGTTGGAGCCGAAGTCACGGCGTCCGCGATCGAGCCCGACCGCGATCGGCGACGACGCGAAACGGCAGGCGATCCGGGTCCGGGCCGCGTTGGAGCAGTCGGGCCTGGATCACGGGCCGATCAGCGTGCACGAGAAGATGCGCTCGCTGGGCATCTCGCCGGTGCCGTCGACGGCGTCGTTGGCGCGGATCTTCCGGGAAGCGGGCGTGGCCCGGGTGGAGCCGAAGAAGAAGCCGCGCGCCGCGTACCGGCGGTTCGTGTACCCGGCGCCGAACGCGTGCTGGCAGGTCGACGCGACCGAGACGGTGCTGACCAGGGGACGCAAGTGCGTGATCTTCCAGCTCATCGACGACCACTCCAGGTACGCGGTCGCGTCGCACGTCGCGTGGGGTGAGACCGCGGACGCCGCGATCCGGCTGCTCGATAAGGGCATCGCCGCGCACGGGGTCCCGCAGCGGCTGCTCAGCGACAACGGGTCCGCGCTCAACCCCGGCCGTCGCGGGTACGTCGGCCAGCTCGTCGCGCACGTGTCCCGGCTCGGGGTCGAGGCGATCACCGGCAAGCCGTACAAGCCGACCACGCAGGGCAAGAACGAACGCTTCCACCAGACCCTGTTCAGGTACCTCGACAAGCAGCCGTTGGCGGACTCGCTCGAGCAGCTGCAGGCGCAGGTCGACGCGTTCGACCTGATCTACAACACCGAACGCCCGCACCAGGCGCTGCCCGGCCGAGTGACCCCGGAAACCGCGTGGCTGGCGACCCCGAAGGCCGACCCGCCACGCCCCAAGCCCGACCGGCCCAGATCGCGGACGTTGCCGGCCGAGTCACCCGTCCGCACCGTACCGACCGAGGACAGTCTGCGCGTCATCAAGCTCCGCGAGAACGGCAGCATCCGGCTCCACAAGGTGACCTACATGATCGACGGGCAACGCGCCGGCGACGACGTGATCGTCATCGAAGACGGCGACGCGATCCTCGTCGCCGACATCGACGGGACGATCCTCATCGAGCACACCAGGCCGGCACCCGGCGTGAAGTACGTCGGCAACGGCAGACCCCGCGGCCGACGGCCGAAGAGTGTCCCAGTGTCACCGATGTCCTGACACACGAACCGTCACCGATGTCCTGATGCAGAACCGTCACCGATGTCTTGATACATCACATTGTGTGGAACCGATCTTGGGCCATTAAGTGGAACCGATCTGTGATGTCTCAGGACTTCGGTGACGTTTCCGCATCAGGACATCGGTGACGGTTCCGGGGGTCTTGGTGGTGACACTTCGGTGGCCCAGATTGGTGGATGCCGCCGTCTGCGCCCGTCGATCCTCGTGTCCGTCTCGCCATCCGGCTGCTCGATAAGGGCATCGCCGCGCACGGGGTCCCGCAGCGGCTGCTCAGCGACAACGGGTCCGCGCTCAACCCCGGCCGTCGCGGGTACGTCGGGCAGCTCGTCGCGCATGTGTCCCGGCTCGGGGTCGAGGCGATCACCGGCAAGCCGTACAAGCCGACCACGCAGGGCAAGAACGAACGCTTCCACCAGACCCTGTTCCGGTACCTCGACAAGCAGCCGTTGGCGGACTCGCTCGAGCAGCTGCAGTCGCAGGTCGACGCGTTCGACCTGATCTACAACACCGAACGCCCGCACCAGGGACTGCCCGGCCGAGTGACTCCGGAAGCCGCGTGGCTGGCGACACCGAAGGCCGACCCGCCACGCCCCAAGCCCGACCGGCCCAGATCGCGGACGTTGCCGGCCGAGGCACCCGTCCGCACCGTGCCGACCGAGGACACTCTGCGCGTCATCAAGCTCCGCGAGAACGGCAGCATCCGACTCCACAGGGTGACGTACATGATCGACGGGCAACGCGCCGGCGACGACGTGATCGTCATCGAAGACGGCGACGCGATCATCGTCGCCGATCTCGACGGCACGATCCTCATCGAGCACACCAGGCCGGCGCCCGGCGTCAAGTACGTCGGCAACGGCAGACCCCGCGGCCGACGACCGAAGAGCATCCCAGTGTCACCGATGTCCTGACACACGAACTGTCACCGATGTCCTGACGCAGAACCGTCACCGATGTCTTGATACGTCACAAAGTGGAACCGATCTTGGGCCATTAAAGGGCCATTAATGGTCCAAGAAGCAACTGAAACCAACTACGACGATTTCGCGGAATCCCTGATCAGCGCGATATCGCAACCACAAGAACAGTGCCGAAAACCGCCCAGGCTCACTGAAAATCGAAAGGTCACCGGATCGATGCCGGTCGGAGCCACAGTCAAAACCCCCGGTTTACCGGGGGTTTTTTCGTGTCAGCGGGTCATTCCGCGCGACGCTCGGTGAGACTGTGCCGGTCGTTCGCGCTGCCATCCACGCTCGGGCGGCTCGGGCAAGCTCCGCGGCATCCGTCGCCGAGGCTCATGTGCGTCTCAGCGGTGGATCTGCCTGCGTGATCTTGGTGCGGCGCCGTCGGGCGAGATGCCGTCGCGATGCCCGAGCGCGTAGCGCATGCCGAGGGTACCGGCGGTGACACCGTGGACGACGACACTCAGCAACACGGTGAACGCGACGACCGAGACCGCTTGACCGGCCGCCGCCGAAGGCGCGAGCTCCTCGATCGCGAGGAGCGCGAACACGACGGAGGCGAGACCTCGCGGACCGAACCATCCGATGAAGAGGACGGTGGGCCGGTCCTGCCCGGTGCCGAGCATGCCGAGCGCGACGGGAACGAGCCGGATCGCAGTCAGGCTCAGCATCGCGTAGACGAGGGTCCACACCGAGAAGTACTCGAAGGCGACGGGAACGAGCGCCGCACCGAAGAGGAACCACACCGCGAGCGAGAGCATCTCTCCCAGCAGTTCCGGGAACTCCCCGACCTCGGCCGCGTCGACGACGTCCCGAGGCAGTGCCGCACCGAACGCCATCCCCGCGACGAACGCCGCGATGAACCCATTGCCGCCGAGACCCCCGGCGACCGCGAAGCTGCCCACAGCTGCCGCCAGTGTGGCCAGACGGCGCCCTCCGGAGAGGATCCAGCCCCGGCGCGCCCCCGACGCGATCAGCTTCGCCGCGACGAGTCCGATGGCGAGTCCTGCCAGGATGCCGATGGCCAACTCGAGCAGTGGATGGACGGCGGCGGTGTCGGCGTGGTGCCCGTCGAGTTGGTCGGCGGCGACGGCGAGCATGAAGACGACGATCGGGGTGACGATGCCGTCGTTGAGTCCACTCTCGACGTTGAGGGCGCGACGCACCCGCCTCGGTATCCGCTCGTCGTTGATCACCTGGGCGCTCAGGGCGGCATCGGTGGGCGCGAGAGCGGCACCGACGAAGCCCGCGAGTGCCCACGTGAAGTCCTGGAAGAGCCACGCCGCCGCGAGCGCGCCGAGCAGCACCGTCAGTGGGAGGCCGATCCCGAGCAACCGCGCGGGCAACCCGATGTCGTGCCGGAGCCTCGTCAGGTTCACCCTCGCCGCGTCAGCGAACAGCAGCAGCGCCAGCGTCAGCTCGGCGAGGAGATGGATCGCCGGTGCTTCGACGTCGACGCTCAGGGCCCCCAGGCCTGGTTCGCGAGCACGAATCCGAGAACCGAGAACACGAGGGGACCTGTGATGTTCCAGCGGAGGAGGCGCCCCGAAACGACCGTCCACCCGAGGATCAGGAGCATGAGTACGGCGAACGTGGTCTCCGTCATCACTCGGTCCCCTCCATCTCCTCTGGACGGCCGAGCGAACGACTCGCGACGCCCACCGGGTGCGATCGTTCGGATCGTACGTCGCGCCAGGACGTGCGACAACATGCGGTCTGCGTGAAGCAACCGCAGCGGGCGACGCGTCGTGGGGGTCTCGGCGCGAAGCTGCGTCGTCGACGTCGAGCCCGACCACGGGGGTGATGCCGACGAGCGAAGGACTGGCGACCCTTGCGCTCGCGACGGCCGGTCGGCTTGGGTGGTCGGAGCAGGTGAACCGACGACCGACCACCGATCAGGGGATGCGCGATGACGACGACCGAGAGCGGAACAGCGAGCACGGCACCGGCCGAGTGGAAGCCGCCGTGGTACCTGCGGCTGCTCAAGGGCGCGGCGTGGGTGCTCTACGCGTGGGTGCTCGTCGGGATCGTCGCGCTCGCGCTGCGGGTGTTCCTGCTCGCGTTCTCCGCGAACCCCGATGCGGCGTTCACGGCGTTCGTGTACCGGGTCTCCGAGGATTTCATGCGGCCGTTCCGCGGGATCTTCCCGACCCCCGAGATCGGTGAGACCGGCTACCTCGACGTCTCCGCGATCTTCGCGATCATCATGTACCTGCTGCTGGCCGGCCTCGTCGGCGCGGGGATCGCAGCCCTGGCGCGGCGTATCGAACGGGCCGAGCGTCGGCACCGCGACGAGGTGAATCGGGCGTGGATGGCACGGCACGTGGCATCCGCCGACCCCGCGTACCACGTCAGGATCGAGGCGGAGTCGCCGCCGCCCGGTCCGGCCCAGCCCGGCTCGACGTCGGCCCAGCCGGGCCCGGCGCAGGCCCCGCCCGGCAGCACTCCGCTGCCGTAGGGCCCGCGCCGGCGCGGCTCAGAGCGCCTGGGGCAGGATGTCGAAGGACACGCGCCCGTCCTCCGCGACGCTCGCGTCGAGCGTCTTGTCGTCGAGGGCGATGGTCGCGCGCTCGCCCAGGTACACCCGGGCGCCCGAGTGCTCGACGACGGCGTCGCCGGTCTCGGGTGCGGGCGCGATGGCGACGCCGAACTGCGTCGCGGCCTGGTCCTCGGCCTCGATGCGGAGCCCCGATCCCTCGGGCGCGCCGTTGCCGGCGACGATCTCCTTCACGACGGTGGCCGCGGTGTCGGTCAGTGTGAGCATGTCGTCCTCCTTGCGATCACGAGCGGGCCACGATTCCAGATCGAACGCGCTGCCACCACCCCGGTGCGGCGGTTTCGCTCGTCGCGTACCCTCACGGCCGCGCGCGTCGCGCGCGTGCGGCTACGACGCGTCGGGGCCCGGTTCGGCCGGCTCGCTCGTGCCGCGCAGCAGCACGGGAAGGGTGCGCGCAGCGTAGGGCGAGCCGTCGAAGTCCTCCTCGCGGTGGCCCATGAGCAGCCAGCTCTCGAACGACCGCTCGTAGGTGTCGAGGATGACGCGCACGGCGAGCACGGGCGGCCACGTGAATCGGCGGCCGAGCTTGCGCATGAGGTCTTCGAACACGGGCACGAGCCGTTCCACGAACGATCGTTCGGCCGCCGCCGCGGCATCGCCGCCGCCGTCGGGCGAGGTGAGCGCGCGCAGCCGGCGCTGGGAGCGGATGATGAGCCCGCCGCGGTCGAGCGGCCACGAGTCGGCGAGCATCCGTGCGGCGACGCCGAGCGGGTCGGGCGCTGCCACCTCCGACGCGCCGGCGGCCGTGGCATCCGTCGCCTCGAACGCGTCGACGGCCGACCGCAGCCGGCTCACGCAGTCGAGGACCAACTGCTCGTTGACCGCGTCGAGGAGGTCGTCGTCAGTCGCGAAGAACCTGCGGAACGCCGTCGGGTGCACCCCGTTCTGCTCGCAGATGTCTGCGATGAGCCGGTCGTCGAGCGGCCGGCCGCTGCCGAGCGCGACGCGGGCCGCGCGTGTGAGCCGGTCGATCGTCACCTGTCGGTTCTCCGCGCCTCGGGCCACGCCCACCTCCGGTCCGTCTCGCTCGCTCCGTCGAGGCTACCCCGCTCGGCGGGGATCGCCCGACCGGGGGCCGAGAGCGGATGCCGCTACAGCTCGACGACCGTCATGCGCGAGCCCGCACCGCCGGCGCGTCCCATCGCGGCGAGCGCCTCGGGGACGTCCTGGAGGCCGATGGTCCGGCCCACGAGCTCGATGGGCCGGAACGCCTCGGAGGCGACGGCCCCGAGCATGTCGGGGTACTCGCGTGCGGCCATGCCGTGGCTGCCGAGGATCTCGAGTTCGCCGTCGATGACGGCGTCCATGGGCATCGCGGCGGTGGCGCTCTCGGCGAGCATGAGGCCGATCTGCACGTGGCGTCCGCGCTTCTTCAGGCTGCGGACCGAGGCGAAGGAGGTCGCGGAGCTGCCGAACGCGTCGACGGAGAGATCGACTCCGCCGCCGCTGGCCTCGCGGATGCGTTCGGCGGCGCCCTCGCCGCCGCGGATGGGGGTCGCCCCGAGTTCGGCGGCCGCGGCGAGCGCGGCGTCCGACACGTCGACGCCGAACACCGGCACGCCGGCCGCGACGGCGATCATGATCGCGGACAGGCCGACCCCGCCGCATCCGTGGACGGCGACCTGTTCGCCGGGCTGGAGGCGGCCGCGCGTGATGATGGCGCGGTACGCGGTCGCGAACCGGCAACCGAGTGAGGCTGCCTCGATGAATCCGAGCGTGTCGGGCAGGCGGATGAGGTTGAGTTCGGCCTCGTCGACGACGACGTACTCGGCGAACGAGCCCCAGTGGGTGAAGCCGGGTTGGCGTTGCGCGTCGCAGACCTGTTCGTTGCCGGTCGCGCATTCGCCGCAGCGGCCGCAGGCGCAGATGAAGGGTGCGGTCACCCGGTCGCCGACGGCCCATCCGGCGTCGGTGCCGACGTCGGTGCCGAGTTCGGCGATCTCGCCGGCGAACTCGTGCCCGGGCACGTGCGGCAGGGCGACGGCCGGGTCGTGGCCGCTCCAGGCGTGCCAGTCGCTTCGGCAGAGCCCGGTCGCGCGCACGCGGACGAGCGCTCCGCGCGGGGGGCAGTCGGGGCGGTCGAGCTCGACGATTTCGGGTTCGTCGCCGAATCCGCGGTACATGACGGCGCGCACAGGGTCCTCCTCGGGTGGTGGCCTGCCGCCCATGGGCGGCACCGTGCGCCGGGTCGCGCGCCCCCTCGGCGATGACGTGACGGATGCCGCGGCGAGGCGACCACGGCATCCTATCGGTCGGGTGGTGTCGGCGCGGCCTGCTGTGGGCCGCTCCGATTCGCCCGTTCCGCTCGCGGGTTGATTGTGGAACAATTCAGCCAATGCGCTCCGTCCTGCTCGTGCTCGCGGCCGCCGTGTGCTTCGGCACCACGGGGACCGCGCAGGCGCTCGGACCCGAAGCAGACCCGCTCTCGCTCGGCGCGGCGCGCATCCTGATCGGCGGTGGGGCGCTTGCGGGCGTCGCACTGGCCCTGCACGTCGCCGGACGTCGGCGGGACGCGACCGGGACATCCGTCGCACCGACGTCCGGCGACCGGACCCACCGGGTCCCCGCGTTCGCCCTTGCGGCGCTCGGCGCCGTCGGCGTGCTCGCGTACCAGCCGGCGTTCTTCCTCGGCACCGCGACCAACGGCGTCGCCGTCGGCACGGTCGTCGCGCTCGGGTCGGCGCCCGTGCTCACGGGTGCGCTCGACTGGGCGATCAGGCGGCGGCGACCCGGCCCCGCCTGGTCGGCCGCGACCCTGCTCGCGACGGTCGGCGTGACGCTCCTCGCGTCGGCGACGGGAACCGGTCCGGGCGCGGTCGACCCGCTCGGCATCGCCGCCTCCGTCGGCGCGGGCGGGTCCTATGCGGTCTACACGCTGTCGGGCAAGGCGCTGCTCGACCGCGGCTGGGCGCCAGCGGCGGCCATGGGCTCGATGTTCGGCATCGCGGCCGCGGTGAGCCTCCCGGTCCTGCTCGCCTCCGACGCGTCGTGGCTGGCCGAGCCGGGCGGCGTCGCGATGGCGTTGTGGCTCGGCCTCGTGACGACGACCGCGGCGTACCTCCTGTTCGGGGCGGGCCTGCGCGGCCTCGAGCCGGCGACGGTGTCCACGCTCACGCTCGCCGAGCCGCTGACCGCGACGCTGCTGGGCGTGCTGCTGCTGCAGGAACGACTGCCCGGAACGGCCGTGCTCGGGCTGGCCGTGCTCGCGGCCGGCATCGTCGCGCTCGCCCTCGCGAACGGCAGGCGGATGCCGCGACGGCCGACCTCGACCCGGGTGTCGTCGGTCGCCGATAGCGTCCCAGCATGGGACGCATCCTCTTCGACACCGCCACCGCGCTGAACGGCTTCATCGCCGACGAGCAGAACTCGCTCGCCTGGCTGTTCGCCGTCGACGGCGGCACGACGCCCGATGCCGAGGTCCTCCCCGCGAACGCGGGCGTGCTCGTGGAGGGCTCGACGACGTACGAATGGGTCCTTGCCGAGTCCGACATCCTCGCGCACCCGGAACGATGGCGCGAGTTCCACGGCGACCGACCGACCTTCGTGTTCACGACACGCGACCTGCCCGTGCCCGACGGCGCCGACATCACCTTCCTCCGCGGCGACGTCGCCGACGCGCTCCCGCGCCTGCGCGCCGCGGCCGGCGACACCGACATCTGGGTCGTCGGCGGCGGCGACCTCGCGGGGCAGTTCCTCGACGCCGGCGCGCTCGACGAGATCGCGGTGTCGATCGCACCGGTGCTGCTGACCGGCGGCGCTCCCCTGCTGCCGCGCAGGCTCGAGTCCGATCGCCTCCGGCTGGTCTCGGCGAAAGCGGTCGGCCAGTTCGCGCGACTGGTCTACGCCGTCGAGCCGCCCCGCGGCGCCTGAACGCGGCCCGGGCCGCGCGGCGCAGGCGCAGGCGCAGGCGCAGGCGCAGCGGAGCTTCTCAGAGCTCGGAGTCCGGCACCTGGAGGGTGTTGCAGGCCCCGACGCCCTCGTCGTAGCCCGTGGCGAACCAGCGCACGCGCTGCTCGCTCGTCCCGTGCGAGAAGGTGTGCGGCGTCACCTGCCCCTGGGTCGCGGACTGGATGCGGTCGTCCCCGACGCTCGCCGCGGCATCGATCGCCTGACGGTACTGGTCGGGACTGATCGGCTGCAGGAACGGGGTGCCGTCCGGGTCCTCGGTCGTCGACGCGGCGCCGGCCCACGCCCCGGCGAAGCAATCGGCCTGCAACTCGACGCGGACCGCGTTCGAGGCGGGGCCGGTGAGCCCGTCGCGCGTCGAGTCGAGCACGCCAGCGAGGTTCTGCACGTGGTGCCCCCACTCGTGCGCGACCACGTACATCTCGGCGAGCGGCCCGCCCTCCGCACCGAACTGCTGCTCGAGCTGCGCGTAGAACGAGGTGTCGAGGTAGATCGTCTGGTCCGGCGGGCAGTAGAACGGTCCCGTCGCCGATGACGCGTTGCCGCACCCGGTCGCGACCGCCTGGTCGAACAGCACGAAGCCCTGCGGCGACGCGTAGTCGAGCCCGATGCTCGGAGCGGCCTCGACCCAGTACTCCTCGAGCGACGCGGATGCACCCTGCATGCGGCAGTCGATGCGTTCGTTGGCGTCCTGTCCGGTCTCGCACTGCTCGAGCGCGGCATCCTCGCCGGACGGCGCGCCCGCACCGAGGAAGCCGCTGAGGTCGACGCCGAGGAACGAGCCGATCAGCACGAGCGCGAGCACGCCGATGCCGCCGCCGACGGCGATGCCCGTGGTGCGTCCACGCCGCGACGCCCTGCCGCCGCGGATGTCGGCATCGGGGTTGAAGGTCATGGCCCGACGCTACCGCTCGCGGGGGCCATCCTCGTCGTCATCATCGTCGTCGTCGTCGTCATCGTCATCGTCATCGTCGTCATCATCATCGTCGTCGTCGTCCCGGTCATCGTCGACGTCGCCTTCGCGCTCCTCGTCGGCGGCGTCATCGAGGGCGTCATCGGAAGCATCCTCGGCATCCTCCGCATCCTCGTCGGCGTCGTGCTCCTCCTCCGCATCCCCGGAGAAGTCGAGGTCTCCGCCCGCGAACCGATCGGTCGCGGCGATGAGCGCGTCGAGGATCCCCGGTTCGTCGAACGCGTGCCCGGCGTCGTCGATGATGCGCAGCTCGGCCTCGGGCCACGCCCGGTACAGGTCCCACGCCGTCATCACGGGCGTGCAGACGTCGTACCGACCCTGGACGATCACCGCGGGGATCTCCCGGAGCCGGTGCGCGTCGCGGATGAGCTGCCCCTCGTCCCACCATCCGCCGTGGCGGAAGTAGTGGTTCTCGATGCGGGCGAACGCGATCGCGTACTCGGGCGAGGTGAACTTCGCGATGGTCTCGGCCTGCGGCAGCAGCGTGATCGTCGAGGATTCCCACCGCGACCACGCGATCGCCGCCGGCTGGTGCACCGACGGGTTCGGGTCGGTCAGCAGTCGGTGGTACGCCTCGATGAGGTGCACGCGGTCGCCGAGCGGCACCGGCGCGAGGAAGTCCTCCCACAGATCGGGGAAGATCGCCGACGCCCCGCCCTCGTAGAACCAGTCGAGCTCCTGTCGCCGGAGCGTGAAGATGCCGCGCAGCACCATCTCGGTGACCCGCTCCGGATGGGTCTGCGCGTACGCGAGCGCGAGCGCGCTGCCCCACGACCCCCCGAAGACCTGCCAGCGGTCGATGCCGAGGTGCCCCCGCAGCCGCTCCATGTCGGCGACGAGATGCCAGGTCGTGTTGGCTGAGAGATCGGCCTCCGGCTCCGACGCGTGCGGGATCGAGAGCCCGCACCCGCGCTGGTCGAACAGCACGATCCGGTACCTTGCCGGGTCGAACAGCCGCCGGTGCGAGGGCGAGGTCCCGCCGCCGGGTCCGCCGTGCAGGAACACGACGGGCTTGCCGTCGCGGTTGCCCGAGACCTCCCAGTAGATGTGCTGGCCATCTCCCACGTCGAGCATTCCCGTCTCGAGCGGTTCGATCTCCGGATACAGTTCCCGCATTCGTTCCCCCTTGTCTTCGAAACGCTAGCGAACACCGAGCGGATGCCGCGCGCGCGGCGCGCCGCCGCGGCCGCGGCCGGGTGCTCCCCCTGGCGGCGCCGCGCGGGTCGCCGGAATAGGGTGGATGCCATGAGCCGCAGTCCGGTCACCGTCACGATCACCGGCGCCGGGGGGCAGATCGGCTATGCGCTGCTGTTCCGCATCGCGTCGGGCGCCATGCTCGGCCCCGACACGCCGGTGCGCCTGAACCTGCTCGAGATCCCGCAGGGCCTGCGGGCCGCCGAGGGGGCTGCGCTCGAGCTCCAGGACGCCGCGTTCCCGCTGCTCTCGCACGTCGACGTGACGGCCGACCCGGCGTCCGCGTTCACGGGAGCGAACGTCGCGCTGCTCGTCGGCGCTCGTCCCCGCACCGCGGGCATGGAGCGCGGCGACCTGCTCGAGGCCAACGGCGGCATCTTCGGCCCGCAGGGGCGGGCGATCAACGACCACGCCGCAGACGACGTCCGGGTCGTGGCCGTCGGCAACCCGGCGAACACGAACGCGCTCATCGCGGCCTCGCACGCACCCGACGTCCCGCGCGAACGGTTCACGGCGCTCACCCGGCTCGACCACAACCGCGCGCTCGGGCAGCTCGCCCCGGCGGTCGACACCCCGGTGGGCGGCATCCGCGGGGTGACGATCTGGGGCAACCACTCGGCGACCCAGTACCCGGACGTGGCCCACGCGACCGCCGACGGCGCGCCCGTCCCGGCGCTGCTCGCGGCGCGGCTCGGTGGAGCGGATGCCGCACGCGCGTGGCTCGCGGACGAGTTCGTGCCGCGCGTGGCGCGCCGCGGCGCGGAGGTCATCGAGGTGCGCGGGTCGTCATCCGTGGCGTCGGCGGCGTCGGCGACGATCGACCACGTGCACGACTGGGTGCTCGGCACGGGCGATCGCGGGTGGACGAGCGCGGCGATCTGGTCGCACGGCGAGTACGGCGTCGCCGAGGGCGTGATCTCGTCGTTCCCCGTGGTCTCCGAGGGCGGCGAGTGGCACGTCGTCGAGGGCCTCGAGATCGACGAGTTCGCTCGCACGCGCATCGACGCGTCCGTCGCCGAACTCGTCGACGAGCGCGAGACGGTGCGGGCGCGCGGGCTCGTCTGAGGGCTCGACCGCGCCGTACGCTTGAGGCATGCCCGTCCGCGACGCCTTCACGCCCGCCCGCCGCAAGCAGCTCATCGTCGGCATCATCGTGGGCGCCCTCGTCGGCGTCCTGATCAGCCTCTGGACCGGGTTCTGGCTGTGGATGCTCCCCGGCATCGCGGTGGGCCTGGCCGCCGGCGCGATCATGCGGCCGCCCGGCGACGAAACGGATGCCGCGGGCTCGCGTCGCCGCTGACCTCGCGTTGCACGCACGACGGGCCGGGCGCTTCGCGCCCGGCCCGCCCCGTGTCATCCGCTACCGCTTGGACTTCACCGACTTCTCCGGCTTCGGCAGGGTGCCGGCCGCGCGGTGCGCGGCGTAGTACGCGCGGGCCTCGTCCTGGCGCTCCTGCTCGGCGCCGGACGCGACCGCGGCACGCAGGTGCTCGGGTGCGAAGCCGAACGCGTCGACGAGGTCGAGCGCGTACGGGCGCAGGCGCTCGATGAGGCGGTCGATGTAGGCCGTGACGGCCTGCGCCCGCTGCGGCGAGAGCCGGCCGTGGATGAGGTACCACGACAGGTGCTTCTCGATGAGCCCGAGGCCGAACAGGTCGCGCACCCACGTGAGCACCTGCTTGGTGCCCGGGTCCTCGGTGCGGGCGAGCCCGCGCGTGAACGCCTCCCACTGCAGCAGTTCGGCGTGGGCGCGAGCGGCCTCGATGAGCTCGTTCTGGTTGCGGTTGAACAGCGCCGCGGCATCCGCCTTCGACAGCTTGCGGGACTCGCGCAGGCGGCCGGCGATCTCGGTGACCATGTCCTCGACGCGGTCGGTCAGCAGTTCGCGCTGCGTCTCCTCGTCGCGCAGTTCGTGCACCGAGCGCGCGGTGGAGCCGAAGTCGGCGATCGTCTGCGCGAGGCGGCGCAGCCCGGTGCCGTGGTAGGCGCGGTCGGCGGCCTGCGAGACGACGTAGCGTGCCATGACACCGGCATCCGCCTTCGCGAACTGCTTCGAGAAGTCGGTGAGCAGGCGCTTGGCGACCAGCTGCAGCAGCACGTTGTTGTCGCCCTCGAAGGTGACGTAGACGTCGAGGTCCTGGCGGAGGCCGACGATGCGGTTCGCTGCGAGGAAGCCCGCACCGCCGCACGCCTCGCGCGCCTCCTGGAGGGTGTCGAGCGCGTGCCAGGTCGAGAGCGGCTTCAGGGCGGCCGCGATGGTCTCGAGGTCCTGGCGGTCGTCGTCGGTGTCTGCGGCCCCCGAGAAGACCGCGTCGAACTTCACGAGGAACTCGTCGTGCGCGAAGTACTGCGCGTACGTCGTCGCGAGCCTCGGGAGCAGGCGGCGCTGGTGACGCTGGTAATCGAGGAGCACCTCTTCGTCGGTCTCGCTCGCCGCGTTGAACTGTCGACGCTGGGTGCCGTACGTGATCGCGATCGCGAGGCCCATCGCGCTCGCGATGGTCGCGGCGCCGTCGAGCGACACGCGACCCTGCACGAGCGTGCCGAGCATCGTGAAGAAGCGTCGGCCGGGGCTCGCGATCGGGCTCGAGTAGGTGCCGTCGGCGGCGACGTCGCCGTAGCGGTTGAGCAGGTTCTCGCGCGGGATCCGCACGTCAGTGAAGTGCAAGCGGCCGTTGTCGATGCCGTTGAGGCCGCCCTTCAGGCCGTCGTCCTCGCCGCCGATGCCGGGCAGGAACGCGCCCTGCTCGTCGCGGATCGGCACGTAGAAGGCGTGCACGCCGTGGTTGACGCCCTTCGTGACGAGCTGCGCGAACACGACCGCGGCGATGCCGTGCAGGGCCGCGTTGCCGAGGTAGTCCTTCCACGCGCCGCGGAAGGGCGTGTGGATGACGAACTCCTCGGTGTCGGGATCGTAGGTCGCGGTCGTGCCGATGGATGCCACGTCGGAGCCGTGCCCGGTCTCGGTCATGGCGAACGCGCCCGGCACGTCGAGGTTCATGATGCCGGGCAGCCACTTCTCGTGGTGCGGCGTCGTGCCGAGGTGCAGGACGGCCGCACCGAAGAGGCCCCACTGCACGCCGGACTTGATCTGCAGGCTCGGGTCGGCGAGCACCAGCTCCTCGAATGCGGCGATGTTGCCGCCGTGGTCGTCCTCGCCGCCGAGCGACTTCGGGAAGGCCTTCTGGATCGCCCCGGAGTCGACGAGGAGGTGCAGCTGGCTGAGCACGCGCTCGCGGTGCTCGGCCATGCCCTGGCCCTCGATCCGCTGGAACTCGGGCCTGCCCGCGCGCTCGCGTGCGAGCAGGCGGGTGTCGGCCCAGGTGCCGAGCAGCTGGCGCCCGAGCGCAGCGACGTCGACTACGGGGGCTTCGTTCCCGTCGATCGGTGCGGGTGCGTCGTGCTTCATCGTCGCGGGGGCGGGAGCGGCGCCGCCCCGGGATGCCGTGTCGACCATCGTCGGTTCGTCCTCCATACGCTGGATCAGGATTCTGTCACCGTACGACCGGCCGCGATGGTCGGGAAGTACTGCATCCGCCGCCTACAAAGCGCCCGCGGGGCGCTCCACAGGGCACTGTGGAAGCCTACAAAGCACCGCGCTTGGAAGGTTCGATGATCTCCAAGGACTCACGGGTGCGTGCGCGTCATCGGGTGAAGAACGCGCTCGCCTTCGGCGTCCACAGCAGGATCAGCACGACCGCGGAGACCGCGATGCCGATCCACTCGCCGACGGGGATGCCGAGGTACGCGACCGCGAGGAAGAGCGAGCCGATGACCGAGAGCACCTGGAGGACGGTGACGATGAGGCGCGCACCCTGGCTGCCGCGCAGCAGCCCGCCGGCGAGCACCGCGGTGACCAGTCCGATGACGATCGACACCGTCGCGGCCGTGATCATCGGCCCGGTGCCCCCGAAGCCGTCGACGACCTCCTGCACCGGCAGCAGGAAGAACAGCACGACGCCCGAGACCATGTCGAGCGCACCCGCGATGAACGCGAGCAACCCGATGATCGTCACCGTGACCGGACGACTCCCCTGGACTTCAGACATGCGATCCCCGCTCCCTGCCGTCGCTGCGACGACTCCCTCGCCCGAATGCTAGCGAGCGCGGACCCCCGACCGCGAGGCCCGCAGTCCCGTGTCGTCAGCCGCGGTGCTCGGCGACGACGCCGAGCACCGCCTCGCCGTAGGCCCCGAGCTTCTTCGCGCCGATCCCCGAGATCCCGTCGAGGTCGGCCACCGAACCCGGGCGGCGGACGGCGACCGCGCGGAGCGTGGCGTCGCCGAAGACGATGTACGCGGGCACGCCCTGCTCGCGCGCCTCGCCCGCGCGCCACGCGCGAAGCGCCTCGAACAGCTCCGCGTCACGCGGTTCCAGGTCGGCCGCCGCGGGCGCCGCGGCGCGCGCCGAGCGGGCGCGCGACGGGCGATCCGGCTCGACGCGGAACGACACGCGCCGCTCGCCCGAGAGCACGGCCGCCGAGGCATCCGTCAGCGTCAGCACGCCGTACTCGCCGACCGGCTGCAGCAGGCCCTGCGCGAGCAGCTGGCGAACGGCGCCGCGCCACTGCGCATCCGTCAGGTCGTCGCCGATGGCCCACGTCGCGAGCGCATCGTGCCCGTACTGCTCGACCCGGGCGGTCCGCTTGCCGCGCAGGATGTCGACGAGGTGACCGGCACCGAAGCGCTGCCCGCGCTCGCGCTGCAGCCGGACGATCGTCGACATGAGCTTCTGCGCGGCGACCGTGCCATCCCACGACGCCGGCGGCTCGAGGCACGTGTCGCAGTTCCCGCACGGGTCGCTCGGTTCGCCGAAGTACGCCAGCAGGTTCCGCCTGCGGCACTCGACGGTCTCGCAGAGCGCGAGCATCGCATCGAGGTGGGCCGCCAGCCGCCTGCGGTGCGCGAGGTCGCCCGGGCTCTCGTCGATCATCCGACGCTGCTGCACGACGTCCTGGAGCCCGTAGGCGAGCCACACCGTCGACGGCAGGCCGTCGCGCCCCGCACGCCCCGTCTCCTGGTAGTAGCCCTCGACCGACTTCGGCAGGTCGACGTGCGCGACGAACCGCACGTCGGGCTTGTCGATGCCCATGCCGAACGCGATGGTCGCGACCACCACGACGCCGTCCTCGCGCAGGAACCGCTCCTGGGTCCGCCGACGCGTCTCGGCGTCGAGGCCCGCGTGGTACGGCACCGCATCGATGCCGTTCGCGGCGAGGAACGCCGCGAACTTCTCGGTGCGCGCACGCGAGAGCGCGTACACGATGCCCGCGACCGCGTTGCCGTCGGCATCGCGGCCCTCGGTGCGGACGAAATCCAGCAACTGCTTCCGGACGTCGAGCTTGGGCGCGATCCGGTACTGGATGTTCGGCCGGTCGAAGCTCGAGACGAAGTGCCTGGCTTCGCCGAGCGAGAGCCGGTCGGTGATCTCGCGGTGCGTGGCCTCGGTCGCCGTCGCGGTCAACGCCATGCGCGGCACGTCGGGCCAGCGTTCGGCGAGTTCGGCGAGCGCGAGGTAGTCGGGCCGGAAGTCGTGACCCCACTGGGCGACGCAGTGCGCCTCGTCGATGGCGAACAGCGCGATCGTGCCGCGCTCGAGGAACCGCTTGGTCTGCTCCGACCCGAGCCGTTCGGGCGCGACGTAGAGCAGGTCGAGCTCGCCCGCGAGGTACGCGCGCTCGACCCGCGACCGCTCCGCCGCGGTCTGCGACGAGTTCAGGTAGCCGGCACGCACGCCGTTGCGCACGAGCCCGTCGACCTGGTCGTGCATGAGCGCGATGAGCGGCGAGACCACCACGCCCGTTCCCTCACGGAGCAGTGCGGGGATCTGGTAGCAGAGGCTCTTGCCGCCGCCGGTCGGCATCAGCACGACCGCATCCCCGCCGGATGCGACGTGGTCGATGATCGCGGCCTGCTCGCCACGGAAGGAGTCGTACCCGTACACCGTCCGCAACGCCTCGGCTGCCGAGGAGAACCGTGCGGGAGCGGGCCGGGCGCCCGCGGCGGCCCGCGCCCCCGCGTTCGGCGGTCCCGCGTTCGGCAGCCCCGCGTCGGACGGCGGGGGCGGCGCCCACTCGTCCTCCGGCGGCACGAGCTCATCCGGGTCCCACGGGATGTCGTCGGCCGGGTCGGGCGCACCGAGCGGGTGCGCGTGCTCGCTCCAGGTCACCCGACGACCCTACCCGGCGCAACCGACGAGGCGCGGGCCCGCCGAAGCGGACCCGCGCCTGCCGTGCTGTGGAGGACGGATCAGTCCGTGCGCGCCGACTCGGGACGTTCGTCCGAGGCACCCGTCGCCGTGGCCTGGTCTTCAGGCCCTGCGGAGTCGGGTGAGCCCGCATCGTCCGGCCCGTCGTCATCGTCGCGGCGCCGGATGACCAGGAACGCGACCCCGGCCGCGGCCAGCGCGACCATCACCGCGCCGCCGATCCACAGCAGATCGGACGCGGCGCCGGAGCCGGCGGCATCCGCCTCGCCCTCGGTCTGCGGACCGGGCTCGACTGCGCCCGAACCCGACGACTCGCACGTCGATTCGGCAGCCCCCTCGGCGAGCGGTTCGCCGTCGGCGGGCTCCCAGTCGAAGTCGAACTCACCGGAGATCGGGTGCCCGTCGGCGGAGACGACCCGCCACACGACCGTGTACTCGCCCGCGGGGCCGAGCTCGGCGGGCACGCTCGCGATCGCCCCCGTGATCGCCGGGCACCCGCCCGCGTAGTGGAGCCCGTCCGGCCCGACGACGTCCATCGCTCCGGCACCCTCGACGTCGAGCAGCGCGTCGTTCGTCTGGAGCCAGACGGTCTCGGGCTGGGTCACGACCGTCGAGCCGTCCTTCGGGCCGACGGCGATCACGGTGTTGTGCGCCGCGGCGGGCGACGCCGGGCCCGCGATCACGGCCATCGCCGTGAGTGCGACGACCGCGCCGAAAGCGGAGAGACGCCGTGCGGGCATGCTCAGGCCCGCTTCTTGCGCGTCGCGGCGATCGCGACGACCAGGCCCGCAGCGCCGACCGCGAGTCCGGTGATGCCGAGCACACGTCCGAGGACGTCGACGGAGGAGTCGGTCGACGCGGTGGTCTCGGCCTCGACGTGACCCTCCTCTCCCTCGGCCTCGTCGTCGGAGTGGCCGTGCCCGTCCGCGGCGCTCGCCTCGGTGACCGCGATCGCGGGCGCGGGCAGCTCGGGCTCCGAGCCGTCTGCCGCGGGCGACTCGGCCCAGGCCGTCTCGCCCTCGACGCAGGTCTGCAGCACGGGGAACTCGAGCCGCTCGCCCGCCGCATCCTCGGGCAGCCGGACCTGGATCTGGAAGGCTTCGCGGTAGCCGTCGGGCTGCGGCGTCGCGGCCGTGTACACGACCTGCCCGACGCGTTCGGCGATGACCTCGCCATGGGCGCCCTCGACCGGCTCGTCGAGCTCGACCATGACCTTCTCGACCTCCCAGCCCGCCTTGAGCGTCGGCGTGACCGAGAGGATCGACTCGGGGATCTCGACGGCGTACGACGCGGTCGGCGAGCCCTCGCAGCCGTGGCCCGAGGCGAACTCGAGCACGGAGTAGGAGCCGGCCGCGGTCGTGCTGGGGGTCACGACGACGTGGGCCTGGGCCGCGACGGGCGCGGCCAGGGCGAGGAGGGTTCCGGCGCCGAGTGCGGTGGCGGCGGCCGCGGTGGTACGGGTGATGGATCGCATGTCTCTTCTTCTCTGGTGGGTGCGCGGACGCGCTGCCGGATGTCTGACGGCAGTGGTTCGGCGCGTCGGCGCGAACGGGTTGTGTGCGCGTGACCGCTCAGGCGGTCGCAGCACCCGCCGGCGGTCCGCGATGGCGGAGCGAGGAGAGGATCCGGATGCCGAGGCCGGACGGGCCGTCGGATCGGTCGGTCGTCCGGGCGCGGCCGGGCATGTCCGGGACGGGCAGTCCGACGAGCACGGCCTGCAGCAGGCGGATGCCGCGACCCGCGAGGTCGGCGACCACCGACACCAGGGCTGCCGCGCGCTCGAGGACGGCCAGGAAGGCGACCGTGAGCACGGCCGCGACGACGTGCGCGACCGGCATGCCCGCGTGCCCGTGGTCGAGCGCGATCACCCCGTCGATGCGGATCGCCGCACCCGAGTGCAGGGCGTGCGCACCGACCGGGGTTCCGCTCGCCGAGGCGCCGGGCGAACCGAGCGCGTAGAAGAGATGGAGCGCGGATTGCGCGACGAGCGCCGACACGACGGTGCCGCGCAGCCGCATCCGTCGCCCGACGAGGATCATCGCCACCGGTGTCGCGAACGCCATCGCGAGGACGACCGCGAGCAGGCCCGGCGGGCGCCCGCCGCCGACGGTGTGCGCGAGGGATGCCGCGAACACGGCGAACGCGGCGATCGCCGCGCCGCGCGCCGTGCGTGCACCCCGGGAAGTCACCCCCTCAGCCTACCGGCGGACGAGGACGAGGGCGAGGGCGAGCGGGTGAACGGCGAAACGGCGAACGGCCCCGGGCGTGCCCGGGGCCGTTCGCCGTCGTGGGTCGCGCTCAGCTCACGTCGAGCGTGAACGAGGTCGTCGTCCCGGTCGAGGGGACGGTGACGACGAACGTCGTCGGTCCGCTCGCGCCGGCCGGCACCGTGAAGTTCACGCTCGCCTGGCCGACCTCGTCGAAGTTCGGCGTGTACGCGGTGTCGATCGCAGCGCTGCCCAGTTCGACGCCACCCGAGGAGACGACCGCGGTGTCCGCGTCGACCTCGTCACGCGTGAAGTCGAGCGACGACAGGTTCACCGTGACCGAGGCACCGGCGGAGACCGAGGTCCCTCCGGGAAGGTGCACGCCCACGGCGCGCTGCTTCACGTCGGGCGTCGCCGTGCCGAACGTGTCGAACCAGTCGACCATCGACTCGAGGTCGATCTTGCCGCTGTCGGCCTTGCTCGTGCCGAGGGCGAGGGTCGCGAAGTTGTCGCCGCCCGTCGCGAGGAACGAGTTCACGCCGACCGAGTACGTCGCGGCCGGGTCGATCGGGACCCCGCTCAGCCACATGTCGTCGATCCGGTCGCCGGCGGGGCCCGCCGGGTCGTAGGTGTACGCGAACTCCGCGTTGACGCCGAGCTTGAGGAACGGACGGCTCGCACCGGCGGGCTGCCACTGCTCCTCGAGCACCTGCTTGATCTGCGCTCCGGTCAGGTTCATCGACACGAGCGTGTTGGCGAACGGCTGGACGGCCGCAGCCTCGGCGAAGGTCACCTCGCCCGCGGCCACGTCTGCACGCAGACCACCGGGGTTCATGAAGGTGATCTGGACGTTGCGGGTGCCGTCGACGTTGAGCGACCACTTCTGGACGTCGGCGACGAAGTTGCCGAGCGTCGACTCCCCACCGCGGTTCTCGGGGAACGAGGGCGCCCCGACCGGGTCGGCCCGAACGGCTCGGCCGAAGCCCGCCGCCGCGTCGCCGAGGACGACGCTGCCGAGTTCATCGGCGATCGCCGTCGCCTCGCTGACGAGCGGCACGATCGACGGATCCTGCTCGTAGTTGTAGCCGATGACGTCACCCCGCTCGTTGCGGATGGCCATCGTGTAGATGGTGTTCTCCATCTGCACGATCTCGTCCTTCTTGCGGTCGTAGGTGATCTCCATGTTGGAGAACCGCTCGCCGTACTGGCCGCTCGAGATGACCGGGCGCCCGTCGATGACGTGGTTGTACGCCAGGTGGGTGTGGCCCGAGACGATCGCGTCGACGTTGTCGTTCGCACCGAGGACGATCTTGCCGAAGCGCGAGTCCGGGTCGGTCGCGCTCGCGACGCTCGTATCGGCGGCGCCCTCGTGCACGAGGAGGACGACGATGTCGGCCTCGCCGTTCTTCTTGTCGCCGTCGCTCAGCTGGTCTGCGACTCGGTTCGTCGCCTCGACCGGGTCGCCGACGGTGATGTCCTCGATGCCGCCGGGGCTCACGAGGGAGGGCAGTTCGTCGGTCACCGCGCCGACGAAGCCGATGGTGACGCCCTGGAACTTCGTCGTCCAGTACTCGGGAAGGGCGGCTTCGCCCGTGGCCTTGTCGTAGACGTTGGCGCCGAGGTACTCCCAGTCGACGAGCGGGATGACCCGGTCGGTCAGGTCGTCGAACCCGCGGTCGAACTCGTGGTTGCCGACCGAGCTCACGTCGAGCCCGGCCTTGCTGAGCGTCACCATGGTGGGCTCGTCCTGCTGGATGAAGGAGGTGAACGTCGATGCGCCGATGAGGTCGCCCGCTGCGGCGACGACCGTGTTCCTGTTCTCGGCCTCGAACGCCTTGATCGCTGATGCGAGCGCGGCGACGCCGCCTGCGGAGCCGGACTGCTCGATTCGCCCGTGGAAGTCGTTGAACGTGAGCAGGTTCATGTCCACGAGGTGGCCGAGCGCGTTCGGCCCGGGTGCGCCGGGAGCGGCCTGGGCGGACGCCACGCCGCCGAGGGCCAGGGCGAGTGCGGTCGCGCCGGCGAGCGCGCCTGCGGCGGCGCGCCCACGGGTGCGTGCTGGGGAAGCGGTGCGGCCGGGCGCCGCTCCGGGGGAACGTTGCTGCATTGCGTGATCTCCTCTACCTGACGGATGCGGGGAGTCCGCCATGGCGCACCCCCCGGCGTCGCACGTGCCGCTGGGTACGAGCAGCACTGCTCGGCAGCCTAGGCTCACGCGACGCGCGCTGGGAAGGGTCGGAACCGACTCGTCATCGAGAGTTCGACTGATCCGCGTGATTTTGCTCGGATGAGCAGTGGTCTCTGCTCAGATGAGCACATCCTGGCGGTCAACCGAGCCCGGCGCCCGTGGCCGTGGCCGTGGCCGTGGCCGTGGCCGTGGCCGTGGCCGTGGCCGACGATATGCTCGGCGCGATGCTCACCGCGGTCCTCTCGCTCACCGGTGCGATCGTCTACGGCGCCGCGGACTTCCTCGGCGGACTCGCCGCGCGGCGCATCGGCGCGGTGCTCGCCACGGCCGTCTCGGCGACCGCGGGCCTCGTCGCGATGCTGGCGGCGCTGCCGGTGCTCGGCGGCATCTGGTCCGCCGCCGACGTCGGCTGGGGCGCGCTCTCGGGGCTGATCGGCGCGGTCGCGATCGCGCTGCTCTACGCGTGCCTCGCGATCGGGCCGATGAGCATCCTCTCGCCGCTGACCGCGCTGCTCTCGGCGGTGACCCCGATGCTCTGGGGCACCCTCGTCGGGGCCGAGCGATTCGGCACCCTGGGGCTCTGGGGACTCGGCCTGGCACTCGTCGCGGTGGTGCTCGTCGGGTTCGTGCCCGAGCGGGGCGCGGTCCGACCGAGCCTGCGCGGCATCCTCCTCGC
The DNA here is from genome assembly GCF_021442325.1 of Agromyces marinus. NCBI lineage: Bacteria > Bacillati > Actinomycetota > Actinomycetes > Micrococcales > Microbacteriaceae > Agromyces > Agromyces marinus. Next base: position 2,639,485 of record NZ_CP087879.1, read on the forward strand.
GGTGGGATCGGGCGTCTCGATCGGCCTGTACTACATCACGATCTCGCAGACCGCCGATTCGTCGGGGGTCGTGCCGCTCGTGGCGAACCGGGTCGTCGCGGCGACGGTCATGTTCGCGGCGGTCGGCGTGCTCGCCGTGCGAGCGGGCGTCGCCGCCAGGACTCCGGCCGGCGTCGCCGCAGCGTCGTCGACGACGAGAGCGGATGCCTCGGACTCCCGCCGCACGACGCTGCGCGCCGGCATCGCGCTGGCGGTCGCATGCGGCGTGGTCGATGCGACCGCGAACGTCCTGCTCCTGCTCGGCATCCGCGCGGGCGATCTCGCGGTGGCCGCGGTGCTCGGCGCGATGTACCCGGCCGGGACGATCCTGCTCGCCGCGTTCGTGCTGCGCGAACGCATCGCGCCCGTGCAGTGGGCGGGCCTCGCGCTGGCCCTCGCCGCAGCCGGCATGCTCGCGCTCGCGTAGCGGGCGCGGTGCGCCCGGCTACAGGCGCACGACCTCGGTGACGCGCACGACGGCGGTGCCCTCCTCGGCGGATGCCTCGAGGTCGACCTCGGCGCGGATGCGCCAGTCGTGATGGCCCGCGGGGTCGTCGATCGTCTGCTCGACGCGCCAGATGCCGCCCGCGGCATCCGTTTCGTCGATGGCGACCAGGCGCGGCGAGCGCGCCGGCCCACCGGTGAGGAGGTCGTCGTGCTCGGCGAAGTAGCGGTCGAGCACATCGGGCCAGCCGGCGTCGGGGTCGAGTTCGGCGAGCTCCTCGTCGCGCTCGAGCGCGGCGAGCTGCACGCGGCGGAACAGCTCGTTGCGCACGAGCACCGTGAAGGCGCGGCGGTTCGCAACGACCGACGGCGGTGCGGGCGGCACGACGGGCGCCTCGTCCTCGGGCAGGTGGGCGGTGGGGTCGACGAGCTCGGCCCACTCGTCGACGAGGCTCGAGTCGACCTGGCGCACGAGCTCGCCGAGCCACTCGATGAGGTCGAGCAGTTCCTCGTCCTTGTGCTCGTCGGGCACGGTCTGCCGGATCGCTCGGAAGGCGTCCGAGAGGTAGCGCAGCACGAGGCCCTCGCTGCGCTGCAGCTGGTAGAACGAGACGTATTCCCCGAACGACATGCTGCGTTCGAACATGTCCCGCACGACGGCCTTGGGGCTGAGCTCGAAGTCGCGCACCCACGGCTGGCTCGACGCGAACGTCTCGAACGCGTGGGCGAGCAGCTCGTCGAGCGGCTTCGGCCAGGTGACCTCCTCGAGCAGCGCCATCCGCTCGTCGTATTCGATGCCGTCGCGCTTCATCGCCGCGACCGCCTCGCCGCGCGCCTTGTACTGCTGCTGCGACAGGATCGGGCGCGGGTCGTCGAGCGTCGACTCGATGATCGAGACCACGTCGAGCGAGTAGTGCCCGGTTGGGCCCACGCGCCCAGAGGCTCCGGGCAGCGCGCCAGCGCTGTCTGGAGAGGGCGTGGGGACCTGCTCGCTCGTCTTCGGGTCGAGGATCTCGATCGCGGCGAGCGCGAAGGGCGACAGCGGCTGGTTCAGCGCGAAGTTCGGTTGCAGGTCGACCGTCAGCCGCAGCGCGACCCCCAGCCCCGTGCCACCGCCGCCGCCGCCGCTCGTCTGCGCCGAGTGATACCCGTCGCGCCGAGTGATGCCGGCAGACCGGTATCCCTCGGCGGCACCGGTATCACTCGACGGATGGGGAGAGGCCGGGAGGATCTCGACGACGTCGGCGTCGCGGAGGGTGCGCAGGATGCCGAGCGCGCGGCGCGCGAGCTCGAACCGTCGCGCCCGCGGCTCGTGGTTGTCGAAGACGAGCGAGCGGATGGCGCCGGCCACGTCGCCTCCACGACCGATCACGTTGATCAGCATCGCCGCACTGAGCGTCAGCTGCGGCACGAGCGGCTCGGGCTCAGCGGCGACGAGGCGGTCGAACGACCCCTCGCCCCACGTGACGAACCCGGCCTGCGGCTTCTTGCGGACGATCTTCTTGAGCTTCTTCGGGTCGTCGCCCGCCTTGCGGACCGCGGTCTCGTTCTCGATCTCGTGGTCGGGTGCGAGCACGACGACGGTTCCCGCGGTGTCGTAGCCGGCCCGGCCCGCCCGCCCCGCGATCTGGTGGAACTCGCGCGCGGAGAGCTGCCGCATCCGCTGCCCGTCGTACTTCGACAGCGCGGTGATGAGCACCGAGCGGATCGGCACGTTGATGCCGACGCCGAGCGTGTCGGTGCCGCAGATGACGCGGAGCAGCCCGCGCTGCGCGAGCGTCTCGACGAGCCGCCGGTAGCGGGGCAGCATGCCCGCGTGGTGCACGCCGATGCCGGCGCGGACCAGCCGCGAGAGGATCTTGCCGAACCCGGTCGTGAAGCGGAACCCGCCGATCGCCTCGGCGATCTCGTCGCGCTGCTCGCGCGTGACGACCCGGATCGACGAGAGCGCCTGCGCCCGCTCCATCGCGGCGGCCTGCGAGAAGTGCACGATGTAGACGGGCGCCTGCTTCGTCTCGAGGAGCTCCTCGACGGTCTCCTGCACGGGCGTCTTCGCGTACGAGAAGTGCAGGGGCACGGGCCGCTCGACGCCGGTCACGCGCGCGACGTCGCGCCCGGTGCGCCGCGCGAGGTCGTCGGCGATGTCGGTCACGTCGCCGAGCGTCGCCGACATCAGCACGAACTGCGCGTGCGGCAGCGTGATGAGCGGAACCTGCCAGGCCCAGCCGCGGTCGGGGTCGCCGTAGTAGTGGAACTCGTCCATCACGACCTGGTCGACCGCGGCATCCGCCCCCTGCCGGAGCGCGAGGTTCGCCAGGATCTCGGCCGTGCAGCAGATGATCGGCGCGTCGGCATTGACGGAGCTGTCGCCCGTGACCATGCCGACGTTCGTCGCGCCGAAGATCTCGACGAGCTGGAAGAACTTCTCGCTCACGAGCGCCTTGATGGGCGCGGTGTAGTAGGTGCGGCCCCACGGCCGGCCCGCCTCGCGATCGGCGGCGGTGCGGGCGACGGATGCCGCGTGCGCGGCGACCGCGACGAGCGACTTGCCCGTGCCGGTGGGCGTCGAGAGGATCACGTTCGCGCCCGTGACGAGCTCGATGACCGCCTCGTCCTGGGCGGGGTAGAGCGCCAGGCCGCGCCCGCCCGCCCAGTCGACGAAGGCGTCGTACATCGCGTCGGCGTCGTACGGCTTCGGGGCGGCGTCGAGGAGCGATGCGGTCACCCGGTCGAGTCTGCCCCATCGACGGGCGCGCCGCCGCGCCGGGCATTCCGCCGCGGCGAATGAGGATTCCGCCGCAGGGAAAGGGGGGAGCCGGCCTGCGCGTCCCGCTCGGGTCGGGATCGATCGCGCTGGCCGGCTCTCCGGTCGCCACCGCGGGAACAGTTCCCCCTGCGTGTCCGCGATGCACGACCGGGGACAACGCTACGGATCGCGCGCGAACGCAGGATCAGGGATAGCCCTGAAACGACCCGGATTCCCGACCTGCGGGTCGCCGGCGTGCGGCCCGGGTCATCGATCGGCCGGTGGGCCGACGGTCGGGCGCACGACCGAGCGCACGTCGCCTCCCGCGACCAGCTCGACCACGGCTTCGACCGCTCGGAACACCCCGACCGCGAGCAGTTGCACGAGCAGCACCGGCCCGAGCAGGGCGAGCGGGTACGTCAGCGCGATCACCAGTGGCGCGAGGCCGCCCCACGCGAACGCGGCGAGCGCGGGCACCAGCGCGAGCAGCAGCCAGGCCGGGTGGGCGGTGACTGCGAGCACGATCGCGGCGACCACCGCGGCCACGCCGAGCGCGACCTGCGCGAGCAGCAGCCCGCCGCGCCATCCGTTGTAGGTTCGCTCGCGGTCGGCCGAGACCCACGCCCACATGAGCCGCGCCCGCAGGACCGGGACGCCCTGTTCGCGCAACGCCCGGTGGAAGACCTCGTCGTCCTCTCGGCGCTGCGCGAGCGCCGCCTCGCGGTCCTCGAGGCGGGCGGCGTCGATCGACCGCGCGTCGTGCAGGATCGCGGGCGCCGACTGGCGGCCGTAGCTCGCGATGAGCCCCCAGAGCGGCGTCGGCACCGACGCGAGGTCGGTGATGCCGACCGGCGGCGGCGCCTCGCCGGCAGCCGGGGCACGGTAGGTGCGCCCGGTGGCGGCGTCGAGGTACACGACCGGGGTGCGCAGCGCGAACCGGTACCCGTCGATCGGGCGCTGGTCGAGCGGCAGTTCGCCGAGCGGCGAGCCGTCATCGTGCAGGAAGGGCATTCGAGGCTCCTCGACTCAGGTCGGCTCGTCGGAAACGCTGCCGGTCACCATCGGTGATGCACCGACGAGCGGACGTCGCGGTCGTACAGGTCGCGGACCGCCGCGTCGAACGACTCCGGCAGCTCGAGCGAACCGGCCGCCGCGTTCGCGCGCGCCTGCTCGGGACTGCGCGCGCCCGGGATCACGGTCGAGACGCCGTCCTGCCGGGCGACCCACGCGAGCGCGACCTGGGCGGCCGTGGCATCCGGCGCCGCCTCGCGCGCGAGCGCGGTGAACTCGGATGCCGCGCGCACGCCGGTCGCGTACTCGACGCCCGAGAACGTCTCGCCGACGTCGAACGCCTGGCCGTGCCGGTTGTACGTGCGGTGATCGTTCGCGGGGAACTCGGTCTCGAGCGAGTACCTCCCGGCGAGCAGCCCGCTCGCGAGCGGGACCCGCGCGATGATCCCGACGCCGTACTGCTTCGCGACCGGGAGGACCTCGTCCACGGGCCTGAACCGGAACGCGTTCAGGATGATCTGCACGGTCGCGACGTTGGGACGTGCGATCGCGGTGAGCGCCTCGTCGACCTTCTCGACGCTCACGCCGTAGGCCGCGATCGCCCCCTCGGCGACGAGCGTGTCGAGGGCGTCGTACACGGCGTCGTCCGAGTACACCGAGCTCGGCGGGCAGTGCAGCTGCACGAGGTCGAGCGTCTCGACGCCGAGGTTGCGCCTCGACCGGTCCGTCCAGGCGCGGAAGTGCTCGAGCACGTAGTTCTCGTGGAGCTGCGGCATCCGCCTGCCCATCTTGGTCGCCACGGTGACGCCCGCGCCCGGGTTCGCGGCGAGCCACCGGCCGATGAGCGCCTCGGAGCGGCCGTCGCCGTACACGTCGGCGGTGTCGAAGACGGTGACGCCCGCCCCGGCCGACGCGTCGAGCACGGCGAGCGCGTCGGCCTCGTCGACGTCGCCCCAGTCGGCGCCGAGCTGCCAGGTGCCGAGGCCGATGGCCGAGACCTGCCGGTGGGTCCTGCCGAGTGTTCGGATCTCCATCGATGTCCTTTCGCGAAGCCTGCGACCGACACTAGTCGCGGCGTGGACCTCGACCCGCGGGAACGCCGCGCGTATCGTCGGGACCATGGACGCTGAAGGATCCGCCCCCGCAGGGGCCGCCGACGCGAGCAGCGGACCGACCGGAGCGCCGCCCGGCCGACGCGGATCGAAGACGAGCATCGAACGGTGGGTGTTCTGGCCCGCGGCGGTCGTCGTGATCGCGTTCAGCGGGTTCGCGCTGCTCGCACCGCACCTGGCCGAGGCGTTCTTCGGCGCGATCCAGTCATCGATCGTCAACGCGTTCAACTGGTACTACGTGCTCATCGCGGCCTTCTTCGTCGTGTTCAGCCTGTTCGTCGGGTTCAGTCGCTACGGCGACATCCGCCTCGGACAGGACGACGACAAGCCCGAGTTCTCGCTCGGGGCCTGGTTCTCGCTGCTCTTCGCGGCGGGCATGGGCATCGGCCTGGTGTTCTACGGCGCGAGCGAACCGCTCAGCCACTTCGTCTCGCCGCGCCCCGGCGTGACCGGGACTCCCGAGCAGCTCGCCGGGTTCGCGCTCAGCCAGACCTACCTGCACTGGGGAGTGCACGCCTGGTCGATCTACGTGGTCGTCGGGCTCGGGCTCGCGTACGCGATCCACCGCCGCAAGCGGCCGCTCTCGATCCGGTGGACACTCGAGCCGCTGCTCGGCAGGCGCGTGCGCGGCGGGTGGGGCAACCTGATCGACGTCGTCGCACTCGCCGGCACGCTCTTCGGCGTCGCGACCTCGCTCGGGCTCGGCGTGCTCCAGATCAGTGCGGGACTCGATGCCGCGGGCCTGGTCGAACCCACCGAGACGACGCAGGTCGTGATCATCGCCGTCATCACGGTGTTCGTGCTCGCCTCGGTGCTGTCGGGGGTCACCAAGGGCATGAAGTGGCTCTCGTCGACGAACCTGATGCTCGCGGGCGTGCTCGTGCTGTTCGTCCTGATCTTCGGCGAGACCGCGTCGCTGCTGCGCGAGTTCGTGCAGTCGATCGGCGCATACGTGCAGAACTTCATCGGCCTCTCGTTCAACGTCAGCGCGTTCCAGGGCGCGGCGGGCGAGGCCTGGCAGGCGTCGTGGACGTCGTTCTACTGGGGCTGGTGGATCTCGTGGGCGCCCTTCGTCGGCATCTTCATCGCCCGCATCTCGCGCGGCCGCACGGTGCGCCAGTTCGTCGCCGGGGTCATCATCGTGCCGACGCTCATCGGCATCCTGTGGTTCAGCGTGCTCGGCGGGTCGGCGCTCTTCCAGGAGCTCACCGACCCGGGGAGCATGCTCGACGCCGACGGGGCGGTCGACGTCGAGGGCACCCTGTTCGCACTGCTCGACTTCTTCCCGGCATCGGGCATGCTCACCTTCGGCGTCATCCTGCTCATCACGATCTTCTTCGTGACCTCGTCGGACTCGGGCGCCCTGGTCATGGGCATGATCGCCACGGGCGGCCAGATCAATCCGCGCAAGTGGGTGCGCACGTTCTTCACCCTCGTCACGGCTCTGCTCGCGATCTCGCTGCTGCTCACGGGCGGGCTGCAGGCGCTGCAGACCGCGGCGATCATCATCGCGTTGCCGTTCAGCATCGTGATGCTGCTCATGTGCTGGTCGACCATCATCGCGTTCAGTCGCGAGCGCCGCGCGTACCAGTTGGCCAGGCGCGCCCAGTTCGTCGATCAGATCGGCGAGTACTACGGCCTCGAGGTCGAGGGGCCGCTCGAGGAGGGTGCCATGGGCAGGGGACCTCGATGGATGCGCCAGCTCGGGCGCAGGCTCGGGTTGCGGCACGACCAGCCGACCGTGCCGCTGACCCTGCCCGGCATGGAGCCGCCGGCGCCCGAGGCCGTGAAGGAGGCGTTGCGTCCCGCGCTCACGCACGTGGACGACGAGCGCCCGCCACGCCACGCCGCGCACCAGACGCTCGACGCGCTGAATGCGCAGCCCGGCGGGGTCGCGACCGAGGACGTCGACGAGATCGTCGAGCACGACCCTCGAGCGCGAGGGGATGTCGCGGACGTCCCGGACCGCACGACCGACGACGACGGGCGCGACCCGCTGCACTGAGTGCAGCGGGCCGCGACGGGCGCCGGGCGGCCCCGCGTCATCCGCTCGACCCGTCGCCCTGCTCGGCGCCGCCCTGCTCGGCGCCGAACCGGCGGCGCGAGTCGACCGGGATGAGCGGTCGTTCGCCGCGGTCCCGGATCTGCTGGACCGCCCAGCTGTTGCCGTCGGGGTCGTCGAAGCCGAAGAACGTGCCGCCGTCGCGCGGATCGATGACCTGGATGGGGCTCGCATCGACGCCGCGTGCGACGAGCTCGGCGCGCGCCGCCTCGGCGTCGGCGACGACGAGCTGCACGCCCTTGAGCGAGCCGGGCGCCATCTCGTTCTGGGCCGCGAGCGTGCCGATCACGATCGAGCAGCCCGAGCCGCGCGGGGTGAGTTGGGCGAAGCGCTCTTCGCCCGCGATGGTGTCGTGGTCGAGATCGAATCCGACGCGGTCGCGATAGAAGGCGATCGCACGGTCGATGTCGCTCACTGGGACGATGACGACCTCGAGCGTCCAGTCCACGGTGGTCCTCCTCGGTGATCGGTGCGCGCGTGCGGTGGGCGGATGCCGCGGCTCAGGTCGCGAGCAGGGCGTCGAGCCTGGCGTAGCCCTGGATCACGCCGTCGGCCATGCCGTGCTCGACCATGGCGTCGCGCGATTCGAGGGTCGGGTAGACCGCGTGGGCGCGCAGCCGGGTGCGGCCGTCGCCGAGGTCCTCGAAGGTCATCGCCTCGATGCTGACGACGTCGGGCGCCCCTTCGAACTCGAACGTCTGCACGGCGAACTCGTTCTCGCGGACGGAGTGGAAGGTGCCGTTGAACGCCCAGTCCCCGCCCTGCGGGTCGGTGTGCACGTACCGGTAGCCGCCCTGGGGCCGGAAGTCCCAGCGTTCGATGCGCATCTCGTACCCGTCGGGCCCGAGCCACTGCCGGACCTTGTCGGGGTCGCGGTGCGCGTCGAAGACCGCGTCGACCGGGGCGTCGAAGACACGCTCGATGTCGATGTAGGGCAGCCCCTCGGGGGCGTCGATGGTGACCGGGTTGGTGGTCGTGGTGGTCATGGTCGTTCCTGTCGATCGGATGCCGCGGCGGTCGTGCCGTCGGCGGTGGCCAGCAGCGCGTCGAGTCGTCGGTAGCGCTGCTCTGCGGTGAGGCGGTGGCGATCGATCCACTCGGTGAGCGTCTCGAGGGCCGCCGCGTCGAGGTGCACGGGGCGACGCTGGGCGTCGCGACTGCGCGTGACGAGTCCGGCGGACTCGAGCACGCGGATGTGCTTCGACACCCCCTGCGTGGTGATGTCGAACGGTTCGGCCAGCTCGGTGACCGTGGCCGGGCCCCGGCTGAGCCGGGCGATGATCCGCCGTCGGACCGGGTCGGCCAGCGCCGTGAAGGCGCGGTCGAGGCGGTCGTCGGCGTCGGAGGCATCCATTACTCAACCATTCGCTTTAGCAACTATCTGGTTGATAACGTACGCCGCGACGGCCACGCCGTCAAGACCCCGCCCGGATGCCGGCTGGCGGGATCGCCCTCGCGGATGTCGGCGGGCCGGGGCATGATCGGCGGTGCGGGCGCCTCCGCCCGCCATCCGACCGGGCAGGAGCCACCATGGCCGTTCTACTGAATCCGTACCTCAGCTTCCGCGACCAGGCGAAGGAGGCGATGGAGTTCTACCGATCCGTCTTCGGCGGCGAAGTGACCACGAGCGTGTTCGGCGACTACGGCATGGGCGGCGCCGACGAGGCCGCGAAGATCATGCACGCCCGGCTCGACGCCGACGGCCTCGTGCTGATGGCCGCCGACACCCCGAACGAGGCGCCCTACGAGCAGGGCAACGCGTTCTCCGTGTCGCTCAGCGGCGGCGCGGGCGACGAGCAGCGGCTGCGCAGCAACTGGGAGGGGCTCGCGGCCGGCGCGAAGATCATCGAGCCGTTCGAGACGGCGCCGTGGGGCGACGTGTTCGGCATCCTCGTCGACAAGTTCGGCGTCACGTGGATGGTGAACATCGAGCAGGCGCCCGCCGACGCGGGCTGACGAACGCTCAGTCGAAGAGCTCCGAGAGCCAGTTGTCCTTCTTCTTGCGCCGCGGGTAGCCACGATCGTCGTAGCGGCGGTCGTCACGGTCGTACCGGCGGTCGTCGTCGTAGCGGCGGTCGTCGTAGCCCGCGGCCTGACGGAGCAGGTCGATCGGGCTCGACGACCTCTGCTGCGCCGGTGCGGGCGCCGACGGGTGCGGGGGTGCGGGCGGGGTCGGCGCGGCCGGCGGGGTCGGACCGGCCTGCGGGTGCACCGGCGCGGCGGGCGCGGCCTGCGCGGCCGGCCCGGCGAACTCGCGCGCCGCGCGCTCGATGATCTTGTCGAGTTCACCGCGATCGAGCCACACCCCGCGGCACGTCGGGCAGTAATCGATCTCGATGCCGCTGCGCTCGCTCATCACGAGCACGGCGCCGTCGGTGGGGCACTGCATGCTGGGCTCCTTCGTCGGGTCGGAAGCGAGCGTATCCGGGCTCCGCTGAACGTGGGCCGAACACGCCCCGCCGTGGGCGATCGCATGGGGAGCACTCCCCGTCGGTCGCGACATCCGCCCGGCAGTAGAGTGACCGGATGCCGTCCCCCTCGCCCCAGGCCGACGCCGTCGTTCCCAGCGTGTGGCGACTCGTCCTCGTGGGCGTCCTGGGCGGCCTGCTCTCGGGCATGTTCGGCGTCGGCGGGGGCCTCATCATGGTCCCGCTGCTGATCCTGCTCACCGGGATGGACCAGCGGCGCGCCTCGGCCACCTCGCTGGCCGCGATCGTGCCCACCGCGATCGCCGGCTCGATCACCTACTTCGCCAACGGGCAGGTCGACCTTCTGGCGGCCGCACTCGTCGCGGTCGGCGGCATCGTCGGCGGATGGGTGGGCGCGAGCCTGCTCGCCCGGCTCCCCCTCGCCTGGCTGCGCTGGCTGTTCATCGCGATGCTCGTCGTGGTCGCCGCCCGGCTCATCACCAGTTCACCCGACCGGCTCGCCGACCCCGTGCCCTTCGAGGCCGGCCCCGCACTCGGGCTCGTCGCCCTCGGCCTGGTCGTCGGCGTCGCCTCCGGACTCTTCGGCGTCGGCGGCGGCCTGATCATGGTCCCCGCGTTCATGACCCTCTTCGGCCTCGGCGACCTCATCGCGCGCGGAACCTCGCTCGTCGCCATGATCCCGACCGCGCTCAGCGGCACCGCGAAGAACGCGCGCGGCGGGCTCGTCGACCTCCGCGCGGCGCTCGTGGTCGGCCTGGCCGCGACGGCCGCGGCCTTCCCCGGCGTCGCCCTCGCCTTCCTCGTCCCGCCCGCCGTCGGCGGCTGGCTGTTCGCCGCGCTCCTCGTGTTCGCCGCCGCCCAACTCACGATCCGCGCCGTCAGGGCCCGCCGGAACGGGCCGAGCACGTGACTCGCGACGCCGGCTGGCACGCCGACCCCGGAGAGCCCGGTCGGCTGCGCTACTGGGACGGATCCGGATGGACCCCGCACACCGCTGCGGCGTCGCCCGGCGTGCTCGAGTCGACCTCGGTGCTCGAGCCGGCCTCGGTGCTCGAGCCGACCTCGGTGCTCGAGCCGACCTCGGTGCTCCGGCCCGCGGCATCCGTCGCCGAGCACACGACCGTGCCCGACCGGCCGGCGATGATCCGCGCGACCGAACGGCCCGCGCACGGCCTCGTCGTGGCATCCGCCCTCACAGCCGCGGCCGCACTCACGGTCGCGGTGGCCGCGCTCGGCGTCGCCATCGCCGGCTGAGGGCGATTCCGCCGACAGCGATATCACCCGAGATGGGGATACGCATGTCGGAGGTTCGACGCACACTTGACTGAGGTGCGCTGCGGCCATGGGCGACGACGTCGACCCTGCCCGCCACCCTTCCATTCCGTATCACGTGGAGATCCCATGCTCGGCAGACTGCTCATCCGCTATCTCAGGCCCTACCGGTGGCTCCTGGCCGGCGTGCTCGCGTTCCAGTTCCTCTCCGTTCTGGCCACGCTCTACCTCCCCAGCCTGAACGCCGACATCATCGACGAGGGCGTCTCGAAGGGCGACACGGCCTACATCTGGTCGACCGGCGGGTTCATGCTCGCGATCTCGCTCGGCCAGATCACGTGCGCCATCGTCGCCACGTACTTCGCGGCGAAGGCCGCGATGCGCGTCGGCCGCGACATCCGCAACGACGTCTTCGACCGGGTGAGCGCGTTCAGCGAGCGCGAGGTGACGCAGTTCGGGCCGGGCTCGCTCATCACCCGCAACACCAACGACGTGCAGCAGGTGCAGATGCTCGCGATGACCGGGGCGACGATGCTCGTCAGCGCGCCCCTCATGGCCATCGGCGGCATCATCATGGCCCTCCGCCAGGACGTGGGGCTGAGCTGGCTGATCTGGGTCTCGGTCATCACCATCCTGCTCATCGCGAGCCTCGTGCTCAGCCGGATGGTGCCGCTGTTCCGCAGCTACCAGGGGCGGCTCGACGCCATCAACCGCGTGCTGCGCGAGCAGCTCACGGGCATCCGCGTCATCCGCGCGTTCGTGCGCGAACCGATCGAGCAGCAGCGGTTCGAGGGCGCCAACCACGACATCATGGATGTCGGCCGGCGCGTCGGGACGCTCTTCATCACCCTGTTCCCGCTGTTCATGCTCGTGCTCAACGTGACCGTCGTCGGCGTCATCTGGTTCGGCGCGATGGAGGTCGACGCGGGCGGCGTGCAGGTCGGCACGCTCTTCGCGTTCGTCCAGTACGTCGGCGTGATCCTCGGCGGCGTGCTCATGGCCGCGTTCATGACGATCATGATCCCCCGCGCCGCGGTCTCCGCCGAGCGCATCAGCGCCGTGCTCGACACCGAGACCTCACTGCCGAAGCCCGCAACGCCGACCGCCGAGTTCCGGGCGCCCGGCACGGTCGAGTTCCGCGATGTGACGTTCGCCTACCCCGGCGCGGAGCACGCGGTCGTCGACGGCGCGAACTTCCGGGCCGAGCGCGGCCAGACCCTCGCGATCGTCGGTTCCACCGGTGCGGGCAAGACCACCGTCGTCTCGCTCATCCCGAGGCTCTTCGACGTGACCGGCGGCGCCGTGCTCGTCGGCGGCACCGACGTGCGCGACGCCGACCTCGACGCCCTCTGGAAGACCATCGGCCTCGTGCCGCAGCGGCCATTCCTGTTCGCGGGCACCGTGGCATCCAACCTGCGATTCGGGCGAGAGGAGGCCACCGACGACGAGCTGTGGCACGCGCTCGAGATCGCGCAGGGCCGCGACTTCGTCGCCGCGATGGAGGGCGGGCTCGACGCCCGCATCTCGCAGGGCGGCACCAACGTCTCGGGCGGCCAGCGGCAGCGACTCGCGATCGCCCGCGCCATCGTGCACCGGCCCGAGATCCTCGTCTTCGACGACTCGTTCTCGGCCCTCGACCTCACGACCGACGCGAGACTCAGGCAGGCGCTGTGGCGCGAACTGCCCGAGGTCACCAAGGTCGTCGTCGCCCAGCGCGTCTCGACCATCACCGATGCCGATCGCATCGTCGTCCTCGAGGGCGGCAGGGTCGTCGGCGACGGCCGGCACGACGAACTCGTCGAGACCTGCCAGACCTACCGCGAGATCGTCGAATCCCAGCTCGGAGTGGAGACCCAGGCATGAGCCGCGACAACACCGCCCCCAGGCGCCGCGCCGCGCAAGAGGCCCGAGCCGCCGCAGCCGAGGGCGCCGCGCTGGCCGCCGGCGCCCAGCCGACCGCAGAAGAGCTCGAAGAGCAGCGCCTCGCGGAAGAGGCCCGCATCAACTCCGGGTCGTGGGACTCGGTCGCACCCGGCAAGGCCCAGGACTTCGGTCGCAGCTTCCGGCGCATGATCGGCCTGCTCGCCCCGTGGAAGTGGTCGTTCGCGTTCGTCTCGCTGCTGGGCGCGCTCGGCGTCGTGCTCACCGTCATCGCGCCGCGCGTGCTGGGCGAGGCGACCAACGTCATCTTCGAGGGCTGGATCTCGTTGCAGATCCCCGCCGGCGTCACGCAGGAACAGGCGGTCGAGGGGCTCCGGGCCACCGGACAGGACGACCTCGCCAACGTCGTCGGCGCGGCGAACCTCACCCCCGGCGAGGGCATCGACTTCGCGCGACTCAGCCAGCTCGTCGCGATCGTGCTGCTGATCTACATCGCGGCCGAACTCCTCGTCTGGATCCAGGGCTACGTGATCAACGTCATCATGGTCCGGGCCATGTACCGGCTGCGCGAGCAGGTCGAGGCGAAGGTTCACCGCCTTCCCCTCAGCTACTTCGACCGCACCCAGCGGGGCGAGCTGATCTCGCGCGTCACGAACGACATCGACAACATCACCCAGACGATGCAGCAGTCGCTCTCGAGCGCGGTCACGAGCATCCTCACGGTGATCGGCGTGCTCGTGATGATGTTCTCGATCTCGTGGCAGCTCTCGCTCGTCGCGCTCGTCGCACTGCCGCTCATGGGCGTGATCTTCGGCATCATCGGACCGAAGTCGCAGGCCGCGTTCGGCATCCAGTGGCGCAAGGTCGGGCGCCTGAACGCCCGCGTCGAGGAATCCTTCTCGGGCCACGCGCTCGTGAAGGTCTTCGGCCGCTCGCAGGACTCGAGCGAGAAGTTCCGCGCCGAGAACGAGGAGCTCTACGAGGCATCCTTCAAGGCGCAGTTCCTCGCGGGCATCATCATGCCGGGCATGATGTTCATCGGGAACCTCACGTACGTCGGCATCGCGGTGCTCGGCGGGCTCATGGTCGCCGGCGGCCAGCTCCGGCTCGGCGACGTGCAGGCGTTCATCCAGTACTCGCAGCAGTTCACGCAGCCGCTGTCGCAGCTCGGCGGCATGGCCGCGGTCGTCCAGTCCGGAACGGCGTCGGCCGAGCGCGTCTTCGAACTGCTCGACGCCGACGAGGAGGATCCGGATGCCGCGGACGCCCCCGCGCCCGTCGACGGCCGCGGCGTCATCGAGTTCGACCACGTCTCGTTCGCGTACACGCCCGACCGGCCGCTCATCCGCGACCTGTCGTTCCGAGTCGAACCCGGGCAGACGGTCGCGATCGTCGGCCCGACCGGTGCGGGAAAGACCACGCTCGTGAACCTCGTCATGCGCTTCTACGAGCTCGACGGCGGCCGCATCCTCATCGACGGACAGGACATCGCCGAACTCACCCGCCACGATGTGCGCGCACGCACGGGCATGGTGCTGCAGGACCCGTGGCTGTTCGGCGGGTCCATCCGCGAGAACATCCGATACGGGCGCCAGGATGCGACCGACGACGAGATCATCGCGGCCGCGACGGCGACCTACGTCGACCGCTTCGTGCACGCGCTGCCCGACGGGTACGACACCGTGCTCGACGAGGAGGCGTCCAACGTCTCCTCCGGCGAGAAGCAGCTCATCACCATCGCCCGCGCGTTCGTCGCGCAGCCGAGCGTGCTGATCCTGGACGAGGCGACCAGCTCGGTCGACACCCGCACCGAGCTGCTGCTGCAGAACGCCATGGCCGCCCTGCGGCAGGGGCGCACGTCGTTCGTCATCGCGCACCGCCTCTCGACCATCCGCGACGCCGACCTCATCCTCGTGATGGAGCACGGCGACATCGTCGAGCAGGGCTCGCACGAGCAGCTCATCGCCGCGAAGGGCGCCTACTACCGCCTGTACAACTCGCAGTTCGAGCAGGCGGCCTACGACATCGACGCGGAGCTCGAGATGGAGGCCGAGGCGGCCGTCGGCACGTCGACCGGGTCCGTTGCGGCGCTCGGCGACGGGGCATCCGAGGGCGCGCCGGTGAACTGACGCGGCGGGGGTCGGGATCGACGGGTCGAGGAGTAGCCTCGAAGAGCCGTGACGACCCCGACCCCGCTCCCCATCGCCCCGACGTGGCGCCTCTGGCTGGTGTGGTCGGTGGCGGTCGCCGCCTACATCCTCTCGGTCACCAATCGCTCGTCGCTCTCAGCGGTCGGGGTCGACGCGGCCGTGCGCTTCGACGCCGATGCGTCGACGCTGTCGATGTTCGCCGTCATCCAGCTCGCCGTCTACGGCGGCATGCAGATCCCGGTCGGCCTCCTGCTCGACCGGTTCGGCGCGCGCCCGATGATCACGATCGGCATGGCCGTCATGGCCGCCGGGCAGCTGCTGCTCGCCGTCGCACCCGACGTCGGCTGGGCGATCGTCGCGCGCATGCTGCTCGGCGCCGGCGATGCGGCGGTGTTCCCGAGCGTGCTGCGCGTGATCGCCGTCTGGTTCCCCGAGCGGCAGGCGCCGTTCATGGTGCAGATGACCGGCCTGGTCGGGCAGTCCGGTCAGATCCTCGCCGTGCTCCCGCTCGCGGCGCTCCTGCACGCGACGAGCTGGACCGTCGCCTTCGGCTCGCTCGCCGGCCTCGGCGTGCTGTTCACCGTGCTGACCTTCGCCGTGATCCGCAACCGGCCGCCCGGCCGGGTGGGGGACGTCTCGGTCGACACGGTCACGGGCGCGATCCACGTCGTCCGGTCGTCGGCCGACCTGCGGCAGGGGTTCCGCGAGTCCTGGGCCCACCCCGGGACCCGCCTCGCATTCTGGTCGCACTTCACGACGCCGTTCGCGGGGACCGCGTTCGTGCTGCTCTGGGGGTTCCCGTTCCTGACGGTCGGGGTGGGCGTGTCCACGGCGACCGCGTCGCTGCTGCTGACCATGTACGTCGTGTTCGGCATCCTCGTCGGGCCGGTCATCGGCGCGATCTCGAGTCGGCACCCGACCCGGCGCTCGCGGCTGCTCGTGCTTCCGGTCATCGCCGTCCAGGTCGCCGCCTGGATCGCCGTCATCGCCTGGCCCGAGGTCCCGCCGCTGTGGCTGCTGTTCGTGCTCGTGTTCGCGATGAGCACGGGAGGCCCCGGATCGATGGTCGGCTTCGACCACACCCGCACGTTCAACCCGAGCCACCGGTTGAGCACCGCGACGGGCATCACCAACGTCGGCGGTTTCCTCGCGGCACTGCTCGCGATCCTGCTCATCGGCATCGCGATGGACGCGCAGGGCGCCGGCACGCCCGACACCTACACGCTCGACGCGTTCCGCTTCGCGTTCCTCACGCAGGTGCCGCTGTGGGTGCTCGGTGCGGCGTTCGTGGTGATCGAGCGGCGCAACACGCGCATCCACGTCGGCCTCGACGAGCCGCGCACCCGCCGGCCTCGCCGGCGCGCACGCCCCGACTGACCGGCCGGGGGCGGCCGGAGCAGCGCGCGGCGCCCAGCGCGCGGAGCGCGCGCCGGCGAGGCCGGCGAACGCGCAGCGCGCTTCAGGCGTCGAGGAGCGCGCGGAGCGCCGCGGCGTCGAGCGGCGCCGACGCGAGCGCGTCGCCGGCGTCGAGCACGGATGCCGCGAGCTCGCCCTTGCGGACCTGGAGCTCCATGACCTTCTGCTCGATGGTGTCCGCGGCGACGAACCGGTAGACCATGACCTTCCCCCGCCTGCCGATGCGGTGGGCCCGGTCGACCGCCTGCGTCTCGGCGGCGGGGTTCCACCACGGGTCCATGAGGAAGACGTAGTCCGCCTCGACGAGGTTGAGCCCGAACCCGCCGGCCTTGAGACTGATGCAGAACACCGATGCCTCGCCCGCCCGGAACCGCCGCACCTCCTCGTCGCGGCGGCGCTGCGGCGTCGAACCGTCGAGCCGCGCGAACGGCGTGCCCGTGGCATCCAGGCGATCGGTCACGCGGTCGAGGAACGAGGTGAACTGGCTGAAGACGAGTGCCCGGTGCCCCTCGGCGAGCACGTCGTCGAGATGCTCGAACAGGGTCTCGAGCTTCGCCGAGGAGATCCCGCGGTGGGCCTCGGCATCGACCAGCGCCGGGTCGAGCGCGAGCAGTCGCAGGTAGGTGAGCGAGCGGTACACGATGAACCGCTGCCGATCCAGGTCGTCGACCAGGCCGAGCAGCTTCTGCCGTTCGCGCTGCAGCGCGGCGTCGTACAGGCGGCGGTGCTCTGACCCGAGGTCGATCTCGACCACCTGCTCCTGCTTGGGCGGCAGTTCGGGTTCGACGGCCTCCTTGGTGCGGCGCAGCACGAGGGGGCGGATGCGACGGCGCAGCGTCTCGAGCCGAGCCGTGCTCCCGTCCTCCTCGATGGGACGGCGGTAGCGTTCGTCGAAGGCTCGGCGGGAGGGGAAGAGCCCGGGCGCGACGACCCGCAGGATCGCCCAGAGCTCGCCGAGGTGGTTCTCGAGCGGAGTGCCCGTGACGGCGAGGCGGAAGGGCGCGCGGATGCCGCGGGCCGCGTCGTGCACGCGCGTGGCCGCGTTCTTCACGAACTGCGCCTCGTCGAGGACGAGCCCGGCCCAGGCGAGGTCGGCGAACTGCTCGGCATCGATGCGGAGCACGGCGTACGTGGTCACGACGACGTCGGCCGAGGCTGCGATCTCGGCGAGCGGGCGGCGGCGCTTCGCCGAGGTCGCGGTGACGGATGCCACTCGGAGTCCGGGCGTGAACCGCGCCGCCTCGCGCACCCAGTTCGACGCGACCGAGGTCGGCGCGACGACGAGGAACGGACCCCCGTCCGGAGGCGACGCGCGCCCGCCGTGCTCGACCGCGTGCTGCATGAGCGCGAGGCACTGGACGGTCTTGCCGAGTCCCATGTCGTCGGCGAGGACGCCGCCGAGGCGGTTGGCGTGCAGGAACGCCAGCCACCGGAACCCGCCGAGCTGATAGGGGCGCAGCGGGAGCGCGAGCCCCTCGGGCTGGTCGAGCTCCGGGACCACACCGCTCTCGAGGCCCGCGACCGTGGCACGCCACTCGAGCGCGGGCTCGGCGACATCCGCCAGGTCTTCGAAGTCGGCCCAGAGGCTCGTGCGCGACCTGTGGATGGGCAGCGCACCCGTCTCCCATTCGTCGAGCTCGCCCGCCTCGGCGAGCAGGTCTCGAAGCTCGTCGAACACGGGCTGCGCGAGGTCGAGGTAGGACTTGTCGACGAGGAGCAGCCGCCTGCGCCCCGTGGCCAGGGCGCGGAACACGTCGACGAACGGCACGGTGCGCCCGTCGACGGTGATCATGACGCCGAGGTCGAACCAGTCCCGTCTGCGGCTCTCGACGAGCGAGACCGCCAGGTGCGGGCGCGCGGTCGCCTCGCGGTAGTCGGGCCGGTCGCCGCGCTCGTCGATGCGCAGCGGGCCGCGGTCGGCGAGTGCGGTCAGTCGCGGCATCCGCTCGACGACGAACTCGGCCGCGTCGATGCCGCGCAGCAGCACGGCGTCGAACGGCACCCATCCGAGTTCGTCGGCGACGCGGGCCACGAGGTCGTCGTCGTACTCGGGTTCGGGCGCGGCGCCGGGGTCGACCTCGCTCACGCGGCCGTCGGCGTGCTCCCATCGCCATGAGATGCGGAGCACGTCGTCGGGCTCGTGGCGCAGGTCGAGCACGAGCGTCGCCGGCGGGAGGGCGGGCAGTTCGAAGCTGCCGTCGCGGCTCGTGATCGCGAGGGTGCGCGCGAGCGGGTGCACGTGCGCGGCGAGGAACTCGGAGAGCTCGGCCTCGGGCACGCGGATCGCCTCGGGTGCGTCGATGAGGGCCGATTCGGCCGGGCCGAGCCCGGCGGGAACGGGTGCGAGTTCGACCAGCCCCTCGTCGAGGTCGAATCGGTAGACGCCGTGCGCGGCGATCGGCCGCACGCCGGCACCGCCCGCCCCGCCGAGCGGTCGCGGCTCGCCGTCGAGTGCGAGCGTCGGCGCGAGGACGAGCCCGCCGCCGGCGAGGCTCGCGTCGAGGCCGATCTCGGCCGCCCCGTGCAGCCTGACCTCGGGCGTGACGTCGGAGCCCACGAGCGCGACGCCGAGCCTTCGGCCCTCGGCGAGCAGCGCCCACAGCAGCGGGCTCTCGAACTCGTCGATCGTGATCCACTCGGAGCCGTAGACGTGCACCGACGGGGTCGTGCCCTTGAGCATCGCGAACTGCGCGAACCAGCGGGACTGCGCCGGATCGACCCCCGCAGCGGATGCCTGGTAGCCGATGTTCTGCCAGGTCAGGCCGTTCTTCACCCACGCGCCGCGCGCTCCGCGCGCGACCGGACGCACCGCGAGGCGATCCACCCCGGTCGCCCGGCGAGCGGGTTCGTCGCGCGGCCCGCGCCACTGCCCGCTCCGGCGCTCGACGCGGCGGCGCAGCTCGAACTGGAGCCCGAGCGGCAGCGCGGCGCCCGTGCCGCGCGCGGCCGCGGCATCCGCCCCCGCAGCCGCCGAGCGCGACTCGCGATCGGCCGTGCCCGGCCCCTGCGGTTCGAGGCTCGCGAGCGCGGTTCGCCAGTCTGGCGTGCGGTCGGCGGGCATGTGGTCCATGCTCGCACGAGGGGCCGACGGTGTCGGCTAGCGTGAGCGGATGCAGCTGACCCGACTCCGCGTATACCCGGTCAAGTCGTTCGCGGGGCGCGATGTGGCCTCGGCGCGGGTCCGGCCGTGGGGGCTCGAGGGCGACCGGAGGTGGGGGGTCGTCGACCCGGACGGCACGCCCGTGACCGCGCGCGAGCGCAACGCGCTGCTCGGGCTGACCGCCGAGCCGACGGCCGACGGCGGCCTCCTGCTCGCCGCCCCCGGCGACGCCGAGCCGCTGCGGGTCGAGGTTCCGATCGGCGCGGCACCGATCCCCGTCGGGCACTCCCGCCAGCGCGAGGCGCTGCCCGCCGGCGACGAGGCCGACGCGTGGCTGAGCGAGCGCATGCGGATGCCGCTGCGGCTCGTCTGGCAGCCGGATCCGCTGCGACGGCCCGTGAACCCGGCCCACGGCGGGCTGCCCGGCGAGGGCCTGAGCCTCGCGGACGCCGGCCCGCTGCTCCTCACGAGCGAGGCGTCGCTCGCACAGCTGAACGCCTGGACCCCGGACGACGTGCAGCCGCTCGACATGGTGCGGTTCCGCCCGAACCTCGTCGTCGACGGCGAGGAGCCGTTCGCCGAGGACTCCTGGACGCACGTGCGGATCGGCGGCGTGCGCTTCCGCTTCGGCGAGGTCTGCGACCGGTGCGTCATGACGACGATCGATCCGACGAGCCTCGCGCGGGGCAAGGACCCGATCCGCACGCTCGCGAAGCACCGCAGGTGGGACGGCAAGACGTGGTTCGGCGTCCGGCTCATCCCGGAGCTCGAGGACGGTGCCGCGACGGCTCCCCGCCTCGCGGTCGGCGACGAGGTCGAGGCCTGCTGACCATGCCGGACGCATTGGCTTTGCCGACATGGTGTCGGTAAAGTACGGGCATGTCCACCTCGAAGCTCCGATGGCTCGGCCTGGCCGTCATCGGACTCGCCGTCTCGCTCATCATCGTCGACACGACCATCGTGAACGTCGCGATCCCCTCGATCGTCGACGACCTCGGGCTCGGTTCGACGCAGGTGCAATGGGTGCAGGAGTCGTACACGCTCGTGTTCGCCGCCCTGCTCATCCCGTTCGGCGCGCTCGGCGATCGCATCGGGCGCCGCCGGATCCTGATCCTCGGCGTCACCGTCTTCACCGCGGCATCCGTGCTGGCCGGCATCGCGCCGTCGGGCGAACTGCTCATCGCGGCCCGCGTGCTCCAGGGCGTCGGAGGAGCCATGGTCCTGCCCGGGACGCTGTCGCTCATCAACGCGATGTTCCGCGGACGCGATCGGACGACTGCGTTCGCGGTGTGGGGCTCCATCATCGGCGGGATGGCGGCCGTGGGTCCCCTGCTGGGCGGCTGGCTCATCACCGACTTCTCCTGGCGCTGGGCCTTCGGCATCAACGTTCCATTCGGCATCCTGGTCGTCGTCGGCGCCCTCCTGACCCTCGACGAATCGCGGTCCGAGCGGCCGCCCGCGAGGTTCGACCTGCTCGGCGCCCTCCTCGTCGTCATCGCCTCGGGCACGCTCGTGTTCGCGCTCATCGAGGGGCGCACGCTGGGCTGGTGGGCGGCGGCCGACGTCCCGGCCGTCGCCGGATGGTCCTGGCCGTTCGAGGTCTCGCCGACCCCGTGGCTGCTCGTCGCGGCGGCCGTCTCGGGCGTGGCCTTCATCGCCTGGGAGCGGCGACGGCGACGACACGGCCGGTCCACGCTGCTGCCGCTCGAGCTCTTCTCGATCCGCACGTTCTCGGTCGGCAACCTCGTCTCCGCCATCATCAGCCTCGGTGAGCTCGGCATCCTCTTCGTGCTGCCGCTCTGGGTCCAGAACGTCCTCGGCTACGACGCCCTCCAGGCGGGCCTGCTCCTGATCTCGCTCGCCGTCGGCTCGTTCCTGGCCACGGGTGCGGTCAGCGGCCTCGCCCGGAAGCTGAGCCCGGTCGGCATCCTCCGGCTCGGCATCGCCCTCGAACTCGCGGGCGTCCTCGGCCTGGCCATCACGCTGAGCACGGACTCCTCGTGGGTCCAGCTCAGCGCGCTCCTGTTCGCGTACGGCCTCGGCATCGGCCTCGCGAGCTCGCAGGTGACCAACGTCGTGCTCGCCGACATCCCCGTCGACCAGGGCGGCCAGGCATCGGGAACGCAGAGCACGGCTCGGCAGATCGGCTCGGCCCTCGGCATCGCCATCCTCGGCACGGTGCTGTTCGGCACGCTGCAGGCCGACCTCGACGGGCGCCTCGACGGGCTCGATGCGAGCGCCCGAGACCAGGCGGTGACCGTCGTGACGCAGAGTGCGGGTGCCGCCATCCCGGCCCTTCGCGCCGACCCGGCCACGGCCGCGGTCGGCGATCAGGCGGCCGAGAGCTTCACCGTCGCCGCATCGGCCTCGGCCTACGGCGCTGCCGCGTTCCTCGCGCTCGCGCTGGCCGCCTCGACATCGTTGCGCTCGCGCTCGCGGTCCGGAGGTCGGGGCGCCTCGGGCGCGGGGGACGCCGATGGCACCGGGGTCGCCGGCACCGCCGCCGCCGCACCCCGGCCCCCTGCCGTCGACGCCGTTCCGGACGGCCCGAGCGCATGAGCGGCGAGACGCCGTCGACGACCGGCCGGGATGGGGCGGGACGCACGGGCCGGACCACCTGGCCCGTCCTCGTCACGGCCGTCGCCGCCCTGCTCGTCGTCGGTTGGGTGAGCGTGACGGCATGGGACGCCCTCGTGCACGCGCATCCGGCGTACCCGATCCTGCTCGCGGCGACCGCGGCCGGCGCCGCCGCAACGATCGTGCTCGAGATCCTCCGGCCGACCCCTGCGACCGGGTGGCGACGCGTGGTGCGCATCGCGCTCCTCGTCCTCGCGGTCGCCTGGATCGGCGTGATCGGCTGGCTCCGGCCGCATTCCGCGATCGAGCCGGCGCTCCTGGCGATGACCTCCGACGAGACCGTCGACGTCGTCGAGACCCCGACCTCCATCACGCTCGCGCCCGCCTCCGGCGGCGACCGGACGGGTGTCTTCTTCCAGCCCGGCGCACTCGTGGACGCCCGCGCCTATGCCGCCGTCCTGCGACCCCTCGTCGAAGCGGGGAACACGGTCGTCATCGCCAAGCAGCCGCTCGGCATCGCCTTCCTGGCCCTCCCGGCCTTCGACGCGGCCCGCGCCGCGCACCCCGACCTCGACCGCTGGGTGCTCGGCGGGCACTCCCTCGGCGGCACCGTCGCCGCGATGCAGGCCGATGCGGCCGACGAGGACGCCGACGCCCCCGCGATCGGACTGCTGCTGTTCGCCTCCTACCCGGCGGGCGACGTCTCGCAGAGCCTGACCGTCCCGGTCGACTCGATCTCCGGCACACGCGACGGATTGGCGACGCCCGCGAAGATCGAGGACTCGCGTGCGGACCTCCCGGGCACGGCCCGGTTCACGGTCATCGTCGGCGCCTCGCACGCCCAGTTCGGCGACTACGGGCCGCAGGCGGGCGACGGCATCCCCGAACTGACCGACGACGAGGCCCGCGACCTGATCTCGGAGTCGAGCGTCGACTTCGTCACGGGCCTCAGCGGCTGAGCCGGACCTGTCACCCCACGGGCAGGCCGGCCGGCCGCGGCTGGCTCGGGTGCGGCACATCGCCGAGGCGCGCCTGCTCGAGCCACATGGCCCGCTCGAGTCCTTCGCGCACCTCACGGTAGTCCGGATCGTGCGCGACGTTCCGCAGTTCCTCCCGGTCGAGCTCGAGGTCGTAGAGCTCCCACTCCGGCGGGTACGTGAACGGACCCGTCCCCGGCAACCCGAGGCCGTCGTTGCAGTAGTAGATGAGCTTGTACCGATGAGTTCGGTAGCCGTAGTGGGCGGGCGCCCGGTGGAACACGTCGTCGTGCTCCCAGTACCGGTAGTACATCCCCTCCGCGGGCGGTTCGGCGGGCGACCCGACGAGATCGGGCCAGAAGCTGCGACCCTGCATGCGCGGGTGCGGCGCGACGCCGGCGGCATCCAGGATCGTCTGCGCGAAGTCGACGTTCGTGACGATGCCCTCGAAGCTGCGCCCGCCGTCGAGCGCACGCGGATAGCTCAGCACGAGCGGCATCCGCAGCGATTCCTCGTACATGAAGCGCTTGTCGAACCATCCGTGCTCGCCGAGGAAGAACCCCTGGTCGGAGGCGTACATGAGCAGGGTGTCGTCGAACTCGCCGCGCTCGCGCAGCCGGTCGACGACCCGGCCCACGTTGTCGTCGACGGATGCCACGCAGGCGAGGTAGTCCTCCATGAAGCGCTGGTACTTCCAGAGCGCCAGCTCCTCGTAGCCCAGCCCCGCGGGCGGAGCGAGCTTGAGGTCCTCCTCGTTCAGGTTCTCGGCCAGGCGCATGAGCGCACGCCTGGCCGACGACGAACGCGTGTCGTAGTCGTCCCAGAACGTCGAGGGCACCGGGACCGTGCTGCGGAACCGCTCGAGGTCCTCCGGCTTCGGCTCCCACGGGCGATGGGGGGCCTTGTGGAAGATCAGCAGGCACCACGGCTCGTCCCCCTCGAGCGAATCGAGCCAGTCGAACGCGAGGTCGGTGATGCGATCGGTCGCGTACCCCTCGACGATGCGCTCGCCCTCGGCCGAGAGGAACAGCGGGTCCCAGTACTCCCCCTGGCCGTCGTGGCCGATGAGGATGTCCCAGTAGTCGAACCCCTCGGGCGTCGACCCCTCGTGCTCGCCCATGTGCCACTTGCCGACCATGGCCGTGCGGTAGCCCGCCGCCTTCAACTGCGACGCGAACGTCGGCTGGTTCGCGTCGATCGGCGTGACGAGCGTCGAGACCCCGTTGACGTGGCTGTAGGTGCCCGTGAGGATCGACGCGCGGCTCGGCGAGCAGAGCGCGTTCGTCGCGAAGCAGTTGTCGAAGCGCCATCCGTTCTCGGCGATCTCGTCGATCCGCGGCGTCGCGTTGAGCACCGACCCGTACGCGCCGATGGCCTGCGATCCGTGGTCGTCGGTGAGGACCATGACGACGTTCGGACGGCGGGCGGTCATCAGGCCGAGCGCCGTTCGGGGTCGAGCACGGGCACCGGGGCGACGGCTGCGACGGTCGCCGCGGCATCCGCTCGTTCGCCGGCCTGGTAGGTCGTCTCGTCGAGGCCGCTCTGCGTCGGGTCATAGTCGACCTCGCCGACGTCGTACATCGTGGTCATCCAGTGGTAGAAGTTGTCCCCGCGGTCGCGCAGCAGCCCGTAGAGCCGCCGCATCATGCGGTTCCGGATGTCGCGCTGCTCCGGATGCTCGTAGACGTTCAGCAGTTCATCGGGGTCGACGTGCAGGTCGTAGAGCTCGTTCACCGAGTCCGGGTTCACGACGAGCTTGTGCCGGTCGGCGCGGAGCATCCGCTGCGGGTACGGGAAGTGGTGCCCGTGGAACTCGCAGACGATGTCGTCGGCCCACTCCGGCTGCTCGCCCGCGGCCAGCGGCACGAGGCTCCGCGAGTCGACCGCCGGCGACGGGTCGATGCCGGCGAGCTCGAGGATCGTCGCCGTGCAGTCGAGCAGGCTCACGAACTCGGTGCGCACCTGGCCGGCCGGGCCGCCGGGGATCCGCAGCAGGCCGGGCGTGCGGTAGATGTCCTCGTACATCGCCGGCCCCTTGTCGTGCAGTCGGTGCGCGCCGGTGAACTCGCCGTGGTCGCACGTGAAGAAGACCGCCGTGTCGTCGACCAGGCCGAGCCGCTGCATGGCGTCCATGACGCGCCCGATCTGCTGGTCGATGAGGGCCACGTAGCCCCAGTAGACCGCGATGAGCTTGCGTGTCACCTCGATCGGCATGGTGTCGAAGGTCCAGTGCGCGCTGTAGTTGCGCTGCACGGGAGGTTTGCCCTCGAACGTCTCGGCGATCGACTTCGGCAGCTCGATGTCGGCCGGATCGAACATGTCGAAGTACTCGTTCGGCACGATGTACGGCAGGTGCGGCCCGAAGAAGTTCAGCTCGAGGAAGAACGGGGTGCCGTCGCGGTCGGCATCGGCGGCGTACCGCTCGAGCAGTTCGATCGTGCGGGTTGCGAGGTAGTACTCGAAGGTCGCCTCCACCGGCTGGTGGAGCCGGGCAGCCAGCAGGTTGCCCGGCCCACCGTTCGGCAGGGTGCCGCGGATGCGGTCGCTGATCGCGTAGGGCGGCAGGTCGTGCTCCGCCAGGTAGCCGAGGTAGTCCTCGTTCTCCACGGGGTTGTGCCAACCGGGAAGATCGGGGCCGTCGAAGCCGAAGTCGGCGGCGTTCTTCTCGGTGCCGGCGTGCCACTTGCCGACGAGTCCCGTGTTGTAGCCCTTCTCGCGCAGCGCTTCCACGAAGGTGAAGCTGCCTTCGGCGAGGTCCTCCAGGTAGCCCACGTTGCGCTCGTGGTTGGCGAGCACGCGGTGGCGGAAGGGGGCCTGGCCGGTCAGCAGGCTCGCACGAGCCGGCGTGCAGATCGCGGTCGGCGTGTACCAGCGGTCGAATCGCGTGCCCGTGCGGGCCAGCTCGTCGAGCACCGGCGTCGCCGCGATCGCGTTGCCGTACGCCCCGAGCGTGTCGGCCCGGTGCTGGTCGGTCATGAGGAAGAGGATGTTGCTCGGCTTCATGGCTGGATTACTCGCCTGCCTGGAGGAAGAGGTCGCCGGTGTAGAACGACGACGGCTCCGAGACCTCGGGCAGCTTGCCCGCGGCGACGAAGTAGTCCTGCATGCCGTCGAGCCACGAGTCGACGGTGCCGTCCTCGGTGAGGGTGTCGAGCTCGTCGAGCGAGAGCACCTTGTTGTTCGCGGCGTCCGCGGCGACGGCTTCGGCGTCGAGCGCGTTGTACGCCGCGGTCAGCGCGACGGCCTCGTCGGGGTTCTCGTAGCGGAACGTGATCGCGTCGCGCAGTGCCTTCAGCACGCGGTCGACCTTCTCGGGCTCGTTCTCGACGACGTCGTTGCCGGCCACGAACGCGGTCGGGAAGGCGACGGTGTCCTCGAAGTCGGAGTTCTGCGCGATCTCGACGAGGTCGGGCACCTGCTCCTTCACGGTCGCGAGCGCGGGATACCAGAAGCCGGCACCCTCGACCTGGCCGGATGCCAGCGCGGAGACGATCGCGGAGGGCTCCATGGGCACGAGCTCGACGTCGTCCTTGGTCATGCCCGCGTCCTCGAGGGCGAGGGTCAGGATCATGTCGCCGGAGGTGCCCTCGGGGACCGCGACGGTCTTGCCGCGCAGGTCCTCCATGGAGTCGTTGCCCGGTTGGCCGACGACCCGGTCGGACTGGCCGAGGGTGTTCATCGCGATGATCTTCGCCTCGCCGCTCGCCGGCAGCCAGAACGCGCCCGGCCCGATGTAGCCGAAGTCGAGGTCGCCCGTGCCGAGCGCCTGGATCTGCAGGGGTCCGTTGGTGAAGGACGGGGTCTCGACGTCGAGCCCGTACTTCTCCCAGTAGCCCTGGTCGTCCGCGATGGCGAGCAGGCTCGTGCCGTTGAAGTCGGGGATGTACCCGAAGTTCACCCCGATGACGTCGTCGTACTCGCTCTGCGCGGCGGCCGAGTCGCTCGATTCGCCGTCGGAGGCGCATCCGGTCGCGAGGAGGGCGACGGCGGCGCCGACGGCGGCCGTGCCGAGGAGCTTCCTGGAAATTCGCATGGCTGTGCTTCCCTTCAGTGGGTGTGGGGGTGATTCAGGTGCTGGATGGGTGGGGGCAGGCGCCGCGTCAGTGCGACGTGGCCCCGGCGGCGATGCCGGGTTCCTGGTGGTACACCGCGTGCCAGACGCGGTTGCGCAGCTCCCCGAACTCGGGGCTCAGGCGCACGTCCTCCGTGCGGGGGTACGGGAGGTCCACGTCGATGACGTCGTGGATCCGGCCGGGCCGGGCGGCCATGACGACCACCCGGTTGGCGAGGAACACGGCCTCGTCGACGTCGTGCGTGATGAACATGACCGTTCGCTTCTCGCGGCTCCACGTGTCGAGCAGCTGCTCCTGCAGCTTCACGCGCGTCAGGGCGTCGAGGGCGCCGAACGGTTCGTCCATCAGCAGGATCGAGGGGTTCACGGCGTAGGCGCGGGCGATCGCGCACCGCTGCTTCATGCCGCCGGAGAGCATCTTGGGCAGGGCGTCGGCGAACTGCTGGAGTCCGACCATCTCGATGAAGTGCTCGGCGCGTTCGCGGCGCTCCGACCTCGGCACGCCGTTGATCTTCAGGCCGAACTCGACGTTCCTGCGGACCGAGAGCCACGGGAACAGGGCGTACTGCTGGAAGATGACGCCGCGCTCCGGACCGGGGCCCGAGACGGAGCGGCCATCGACGAGCGCCTCGCCCGAGATGGGCGTCTCGAGCCCGGCGAGCACGTTCATGAGCGTGGACTTGCCGCAGCCCGAGGGCCCGACGACGGTGACGAACTCGTTGTCGGCGATGTCGATCGAGACGCGGTCGAGGGCGACGAACTCCTCGCCCTTGAGCGGGAAGGTCTTCGTGACCTCGCGGACGGAGATCTTGGCGGCGGTGGTCGTCGCGGGGTTCGTGGTGGTCATCGACGTTCCTGCCATCCGGTCAGCTTGGTTTCGGCGAAGAGGAGCAGGCGGTCCATGACGAGGCCGAGGATGCCGATCAGGACGATGCCCACGAAGATGGTCGCCAGGTCGTAGTAGATCTGCGCCTCCTGCATCCGTCGCCCGAGGCCCGCCTGTGCGGCGAGCAGCTCCGCGGCGACGAGCGTGGCCCACGCGGAGCCGAGGCCGACGCGCATGCCGACGAGGATGAACGGCGTCGACGCCGGGACGACGACGCGGGCGAAGATCGTGCCGTCCTTCGCACCCAGCACGCGGGCGGCGTTGATCAGCGTCTTGTCGACGCTCACGACGCCCTGGTACGTCGAGATGACGCACGCGAGGAAGGCGGCGAGGAAGATGACCACGATCTTCGGGATCTCGCCGATGCCGAGCAGCACGAGCACGAGCGGAAGCAGCGCGAGGGGCGGGATGGTGCGGAAGAACTGGATCCACGGTTCGAACAGGCCCCGGGCGACGGTGTACCAGCCCATGAGGAAGCCGACCGGGATGGCGGCGGCCGAACCGAGCAGGAAGCCCGCGAGGACGCGGCCGAGGCTCGCGAGGATGTCCTCCTGGAGGATGCCCGCGTTCCAGAGTTGGACCGCCTTCTCCACGACCTCGGGCGGCGTCGGCAGCTGGAAGCCGTTCAGCGCGAGCAGCCACCAGATCGCGATGCCACCGACGATCGAGACGGCGTTCAGGATCAGGAGCTTGGTGCGCGTGCCGATCCGGCGGCGCGCGTTCCGCGCCGGCTTCTGCGGATGGGGGCCATCCGCAGGGAGGTTCTCGTGGACGGCCGTCGAGGTCATCGTGAAGGGCTGGATGTCAGCGCGCGAGGGCGCGTTCGCCATGCGGACCTCGGTCATGGCCGTCCCCCGGTTCGGAGGCGGGCGGGTTGGGCGTTCACAGTGCGCTCCTTTGCTGCTGTGGTGCGTGCTCGACGGACGACGTGGGGTCGGGGTAGCCGGCGAGGAGAGGGGACTGGTGGAAGATCGCCGCGATCGCACCGAGCGCGCCGTCGCTGTCGCGGAGCTGGGCCGCGCGCACGATGTGCGGCTGGTCCGAGGGGATCGAGTAGAGCTCGTAGCGGAGGGTCGCCGCGGCCTGTTCGACGAGCACGGGCGCCACGTGGACGATCTCGCCGCCGATGACCACCTCGCGAGGGTTCAGGGTCATCGCCGCCGCGCCCAGGACGCGGCCCACGGCGGCGCCGACCGTGCGGAGCACCGCATCGACCACGGGGTCGCCCTTCCGGACGGCCGTCGCGATATCGTCGAGCGTCTCGATGTCCGCGCCCGCTTCCCGGCAGGCGCGGAGCACTGCCGACACCGACGCGATCGTCTCCAGGCACCCCCGCTTCCCGCAGCGGCACGGCGCGCCCGTCGGATCCGCCGTGACGTGGCCGAGTTCGCCGGCGAAGCCACGGGATCCGGCGACGAGGCGGCCATTGACGACGAGCCCGCCCCCGACGCCGTCCGACAGGCGGAGGTAGATGAGGTTCTCGACCGCGTCGGGGCGCTGGATCGCCTCGGCGAGCGCGGCGAGTCGGGTGTTGTTGTCGACGACGACGGGCGCGCCGAACCGCTCGGAGAATGCGGTGTCGACGCCTTCGGGCGAGAGCTGCTTCTTCCAGCTGACGGCGGGGAACCCCTGGCGCGCGCTCGTGTACGGGCCGGGCACGCCGATCCCGACCGACTGCAGCGCGCCGAAGTGCACACCGGTGTCGCGGCTGAGTCGATCGATGAGCTCGAACGCCCTGGTGAGCCGGTCCGTCCACGGGGTGTCGTCGGCGTACCGTTCGAGGCCCTGCGCGATGACCTCGTGCGATGCGTCGGCGACGACGACGTGAACGCGGCGGTGGCCGAAGTCGACCCCGAGGAACTGGCCCGAGGCCGGGTCCAGGGCGAGCCGCTCGGCCGGACGCCCCGACCCCGCGCGGGTCGCGGCATCCGTGTCGGCGACGATGATCGCCCCCCGCCGCAGGAGGTTCGCGGTGATCTCGGAGAGGGTCGTGCGGCTGAGACCGACGCGCTTGGCGAGCTCACCGCGGCTCAGTGCGCCGTGGGCGCGGAGTGCGGCGAGCACACGCTCCTCATGGGTCCTCCTCACGAGGGCGTGTACTCCGGTCGTCGATGACATGCCAGCAAGAATCTCAACCCGGAATTATTCCGTCAATGACTCGACAGAAAAACTTCCCGGATGCGTCAGACCGTCGTCAGAACCGGGCGAGGGATCCGGAACCGATCATTCCGTCGGTGTCTTGACGGAGGAATCCGCTCTCCGTAGCGTCCGTCGGCATGGGTCGACCAGACCCGTCGGCTCGTCGATCCGGCGAACCGGCATCCCGATGAAGGAGCTTCGACGATGAACAGATCCGAAACCGGGGCAGGCCTCGGCCGGCGGGCATTCCTGGCCGGGGTCGGCGGCGCCGTCGCCGCGGCGGCCCTGCCCGCCGCCGCGCACGCCTCGCCCGTCGAGCGCGCGGCAGCTGCGGCCTTCCCTCCGAATTGGCCCGACCCGCAGCCCTACGGCCTCGCCGATACGCGAGAGGACCTCTGGCCACGCGACGACAACTCGTTCATCCTCCCGCTCGAGCGCCGGCCGCGTGACCCGGAGGGTCGTCACGTCTGGATGCGGGATACCTACGTCAATCACTTCGTCGTCGACGGGCGCCCCCTCTACGTCGCGACCGGGACCACTCGTGTACCCGAACTGGATCGGGCCGCCCCGTGGAACGACGGCATCTTCATCTGGACGTCGCCGTCGCTGCGTGGGCCGTGGCGACTGGTCGACACGACCGGGATCCGTCCGGACGCCGAGCGCGGCAAGGTCTGGTCGCCGGAGTTCGTCGACGAGAACACGGCCGGACGAACCGTCGTCGCGCCGTGGCAGGAGTACTGGTACGACCAGAGGTTCGGCAAGCGCGGGCAGGTCTGGGCGCCCGAGGTGCACTACTTCCGCGACACGTGGTACATCGTCGCCTGCATGGGCGACCACTCGCAGAAGGTCGGCTCGTTCATGCTCGTGAGCGAAGGCGGCATCGAGGGCCCCTACCGCGTGGTCGAGGGCAACCTCGAGAAGCCGTTCGGCGACCCGTTCGTCGGCGGACCGGCCTTCATCGCACCCGGCGCCTATCACCACATCGACGGGAGCATGTACACCGAGGGCGACGCCGCCTGGCTCGTGCTGCACAACGACGAGTTCGCGCGGTTCCGAGACGACATGGAGGACATCGTTCCGACGACGGGCCTCCCGACGTTCCGACAGACGCCGTACTCCCCCGAGCCATACCTCGAGGGCGCGTACGTCTACAGGTACGGCGGCAAGTACTTCCTCCTGCACGCGGCCTGGGATCGCACGTCCGTCGCTTCCGACGGCAGCGTGCGCTACGCGTACGACCCGCCCGCGCCGGGACGGACGCAGTATCAGTACGACGCCGTCGTCGCGGTCTCGGACACGTTCGAGGGCCCGTACTCGCCGCGCTGGACCTCGGGTGTCGGCGCCGGGCACAACAACTGCTTCACGGATCACGGCGGCAAGCCCTGGGCGACGTTCTTCCGGAATCCCAACGCAGGGTACTGGTCGGATCCGTCGCGCCTCGACGAGTCCGCCGTTCCCGGCGTGGTGCGGATGGAGTGGACCGGGCCCGAGGGCGAGCGGCTCTACGTGCAGCGCCGGCCGGGGCGCGCCTGAGTCGCGCCCCACGCCGCGGTCGGCTCAGGCCCCCACCGCGGTCCGCGCCTCCTCGGGGGTCGCGAGCCCGGCCATCGAGGTGACCGTGCCGGGCGGGGCGTCGGCGATCCGCGTCGCGGCGAGCGCGGCGAGGCGGCCCGTCGCGAGCGACTGGCCGTCGCCCGATGCAGTGGCGGATGCCGCGGTGCGCCGGTTCACGGCCGTGACGCGCCAACGGCTCGATCCGGTGGGAGGCGCGTGCCGGACGATCCCGGCGCCCGCGCGGCCGAGGCGCGCTGCGAGGGCGAGGGCGGCCGTGGAGGCTCGGCCCGTGACGGCGAAGTAGCTGCGGATCCGGATGCCGCGGTCGCCGCCGATCAGGACGTGGTCCGGGAAGTCCGCGCGCAGGTAGGTGCGCCTGCCGCCGTCCGGTTCGGCGAAGCTCCGGCGTTCGCGCAGGTTCGGGACGCGTGCGCCCTCGACGGGCGCGTGCACGTCGGTTCCGAGCAGGCCGATGGTCCAGTCGACGGCGGCGGCGCCGTGCTCCTCGCCGGATCCGAGGAGCACGGCGACGTCGATCTCGTCGCCCGCCCGGCGCTCGAGCCCGTCGACGAGGATCGTGCTGAGGCCCGGAGCGAGACCCGCGCCGAGGACGATCCGGGAGCGCGCGTCGGCTGCGGCCCGCAGCTGCTCGAGGTATGCGCCGGACGGGGAGATGTCGACGAACGCGGTCGGGCCGACGGCGTCGGCGAATCGCGGGTCCTCGATGCCCGTGGCGTTCACGACGACCTCGTGAGCCGCCGCGGCGCGGGCGAGGTCGCCCCAGCCCGTGTCGGTGGCGAGGTCGATGCGCGCATCCGGGTCGTTCGATGCGCGGGATGCCTCGGTGACCTGGATTCCGGCGGAGCGGAAGGCGTCGGCCGTCGACCGCCCCACGGCGCCGCGGGCCCCGAGCACGAGCGCCCTCATCGTGCGGCCCGCGTCGTGGTGCTGGCGTGCGGCGTGGTGTCCATCGGCGATCTCCAAACGTTCGGTTGGCTCGAGCGTGCCACCGACCGCCGGGAATTGCAAACGAGTGTTTGGGAATTGGTATCCTCGGATCATGGCCTGGGACACCGACGCGACCAAGCGCAAGCTCCTCGAGGCCGGGGCCCGGCAGTTCGCCGCCCACGGCCTCGCGGGCGCGCGCATGGACGCGATCGGCCGTGACGCGGGCGTGAACAAGGAGCGCGTCTACCGGTACTTCGGCGACAAGGCGCGGTTCTTCGACGAGGTCCTCGCGGTCGAGCTCGGCGACCTCGTCGACGGACTCGTGCTGCGCACCACCGGCCCGAGCGGCGTCGGCGAGGTGGCCGGTGCGCTCTACGACCGGTATCGCGCGCGACCCGAACTCCCGCGCCTGCTGGCGTGGGAGAGCCTCGAACTGCCCGCCCCGGTCGGCCTCGAGCGGCGCTGCGACCTGTGCGCCGGCATCACCGAGCAGATCCGCGCGACGCTCGGCATCGACCGGGCCGCCGCAGAAGACCTCGTGATCGCCACGATCTCGCTCGCCACGGCGGCGTGGACCCTCTCGCACGTCGCAGCGACGGTGCGCTCGAGCCCCGCCGAATCGCACGAGGCACGCCGCGCGGCCATCGTCGCCGAGGTCACCACGCTCGCGACGGCGGCAGCGACCGCTCGTCCGGCCGGCGCGGCCTGACCCGGGCGCGAGCGCAGCGGCATCCGCTCAGGGTCCGCCGCCGCCGCCCCCGTCACCACCGCCGCCGCCGTCGAAGCCGCCTCCGAACCCGCCGTCCAGGCCCCCGCCCCCGCCGTCGAACCCCCCGCCGAATCCGCCGTCGAGGCCCCCGTCGCCGGCGTACCATCCGCCCGTCACGCCGCGATGGTCGAAGTAGCCCTGTTCGCCCATGACCTTGTACTCGTCGAGCAGCGGCACGCCGAACCGGCCCGCGGCGTCGCCCGCGCCGATGGTGATCGGCTGCGCGAGCGCGACCGCGGCGACCGCGAGGCAGGTCGCGACGCGGTCCGCGGCCCACCCGTCGGCCGTCGCGTACCACCGCTGCGGATCGGCGCGCGAACCGAGCGCGACCAGGCTGCGGCGGATCAGGTCGGGCTGGTCGAAGAGCACCGCCCACGGCAGCGCCTCGGCTGCGACCCGCGGGTCGCGGACATCCGCTCCGGCGAGTTCGTCGCGCCACAGGGCCGCGCGACGTCGGAGCTCGAGCCCCGCCGCATTGAGCGGGATCCACCGGGGCAGGAACGCGCGCACGGCGAGCGCGAGGAGCCCGATGACGATCGCGATCCACGCGATCGAGTCGGCGCCGGTGTCGCCGAAGATCGCGCCGACCAGGCCCCCGACGACCGCGACGGTCCCACCGACCGTGGCCGCGCGGAACCGCCTGGACGGGCGCGGCTCGCGGTAGGCCGCGGCCGCTTCGAGGAACCGGCGATGCGTCGCCGCGAGGAGCGAGCCGTTGCGCGCCACGACGCGGTCCGCGGCGATGCTCGCGCCGTGCGCGACGACCTCGGTGCCGCCCGTGAGCCCGGGGCTGAACACCGAGATGAGCAGGTCGGCGGTCTCGTCGGTCTCGTCGCGCGCGTGGGCCGCGGGCACGTCCGCGGCGTACACGAGCCGGATGTCGCGCGGCGATCCGTCGCCGGAGCCGTTCCTGCGGTCCTCGATCGTGATCGCCCCGGCGAGCGCGAGCTCCATGATCGTCGCCGCCAGCCACCGGTTCGAGGCGCGCCCCGACACGAACCCGACCGCGAGCAGCCCCGCGGTGCGGGGATCGGTCAGCGACGGCACGGGGTCGCCCGCCGGCCGCTGGAGCCAGGCGACGATGAGCGAGCCGACCGAGGACGCCGCGACGAGCGATGCCGCGAGGGCGACGAGGGGAAGGAAGGCGACCGCGAGTCCGCTTCCACCAGATGAAGCAGCAGCGAGTTCCATGCGTGCATCCCGCCTCGGCGCGACAGGGCGTGCCCCTGGACCGCACGATACTCCCCGCCGCCCGTCTGCGGCAGACCCCAGTGCGCGCGTTCCGGTGCGCGGCGCGGCGCGGCGCGGTGCGCGCCGGCGGTGGCGGATGCCGCGGCTCAGCGCCCGGCGACGAGGTCCGCGATGCGCGCGACGGGCGAGGTCGTCGCCCGCCCCCGCAGTTCGGCGCGGTCGGCGGCGTGGTACGCGGTGTAGATGGCCTGCACGGCGAGCCAGCGGAGGGGCTCGACCTCCCAACGCTTCGCGCGGTGGTTCACCCACGGCAGGCGCGTGAGGTCGGTGTCGCGGCCGAGCACGAGGTCGCGCAGGGTGCGCCCGGCGAGGTTGGTCGCGGTGACGCCCGTTCCGACGTAGCCGCCCGCCCAGCCGAGACCTGTCGCGCGGTCGTGCCCGACGGTCGCGGCCCAGTCGCGCGGCACGCCGAGCACGCCCGCCCAGGCGTGTTCGATCGCGGCATCCGCCGCCACCGGGAAGAACCGACGCAGCAGCGCGGCCAGGCTCTCGATGGTGCGGTCCTGGGTCGCCCCGTCGACGTCGACGCGCGAGCCGTAGCGGTAGGGCACGCCGCGCCCGCCGAACGCGATGCGGTCGTCGGCGGTGCGCTGGGCGTACATGTAGACGTGCGCGAAGTCGCCGAGGGTCTCGCGGCCGGTCCAGCCGATCTGGTCCCAGACGGATGCCGCGAGCGGCTCGGTCACGATCATCGACGAGTTCATGGGCAGCCACGTGCGGTGCTCGCCGGCCAGGTTCGGCGTGAAGCCCTCGGTCGCGCGGAGCACGTGCGCCGCGCGCACGGTGCCGTGCTCGGTGCGCGCCTCGCCGGGCACGATCTCGGTGACCCGCGTGCCCTCGTAGACGGCGACGCCGAGTCGCTCGACGGTCGCCGCGAGCCCGAGGGCGAGCTTCGCGGGGTGCAGCCTGGCGCAGTGCGGATGCCACAGGCCGCCGAGCACGCCGGCGACGTCGATGCGGGCCGCGGTCTCGCGGCCGTCGAGTTCGACGGTGTCGGTCGCGGGCCACTCGCGTTCGGCGGCGGCTGCGGCGCGCAGGCGCGCGAGCTGGGCGGGCGCGGTCGCGATCTCGAGTTCGCCGCCCTTGTGGATGCCGGCGTCGATGCCCTCGGCGTCCGCGACGCGGATGACCTCGTCGACGGTCTCGTTGAGCGCGCGCTGCTGGGCGATCGCGGCGTCGCGCCCGTGGCTCTTCGCATACTGTTCGCGGCCGCCCGTGACCGAGTTGGTGAGCCATCCGCCGTTGCGCCCGGAGGCGCCGAACCCGGCGAAGCGCTGCTCGAGCACGGCGATGCGCAGGTCGGGCTGGTCGCGCTTGAGGTAGTACGCCGCCCAGAGGCCGGTGTAGCCGCCGCCGACGATCGCGACGTCGACGTCGAGGTCGCCCGCGAGCGACGGCCGCTCGGCGGGCACGCCGACCTGCTGCATCCAGAACGAGACCCCGCCGTTGGCGACCATTCGCACTCCTTTGTGAAACACTGTTGTACAACGCCGTTGCGAACCTAGTCCGCGTGGTCGCGGAAGTCAACGAGCGGATGCCGCGGCACCCGTCGCACGTCATCCGCCGTCCGACGCCGGCCGCGAGGCATCCGCTGCGCTCGAAGGAGAGACCATGCCCGTCGAAGTCGACAGCGCCGAACGCCTCGCCGACATCGCTCGCGCGACCGTCGCCGTCGCCCGCGAACGCGGCACGAACGCCGTGACCCTGCGCGCGGTCGCCGAACGCCTCGGCCGCTCGACGGCCTACATCACCCACTTCGTGCCCTCGCGCGCCGAACTCATGGCCACCGCGCTCGAGCATGCCCGCGCGCAGTGGGACGCCGAGCGGCGCAGCGAACTCGGCGACCTCGCCGGCGTCGAGCGCCTCGCGGCGCTCACCCGCTGGATGTGCACCTCGTCACCCGACGAGACCGTGTTCCGCAGCCTCTGGATCGAGGTCATCGCCGACGTCCGGGCCGGGCACCAGCGCGCGTACGACGTGCTGCGCGAGGTGACGGATGCCACCTACGGCATGTTCCTCGACGGAGCCCGTGCCGCCGACCGCGAGGAGGCCGAGCGCATCGCCGACCTCCTCTACCTGACCTGCCGCGGCTACGAGGTCAAGTCCGTCGAGGACCCCGACGGATGGCCCGACGAGCGCGTGCAGCACGCGCTCGAACTCCTGCTCGACACCCTCGTCTTCGCCCGCGCGTCGCCCCGCGCGTGAACGGCGCGACCGCGCTATGCCCGGTGGCGGGTG
Organism: Agromyces marinus; assembly: GCF_021442325.1. Classification (NCBI taxonomy): domain Bacteria; kingdom Bacillati; phylum Actinomycetota; class Actinomycetes; order Micrococcales; family Microbacteriaceae; genus Agromyces; species Agromyces marinus. Next base: position 2,676,558 of record NZ_CP087879.1, read on the forward strand.
GGACCAGCCGTGGTCTGCTTGGCGCTGCCGCTCGGACCGCCTGAAACCCGGTTCCCCGCTCTTGTCTCACGGCTCGACCGGACGCTCGTGCGTCGGATGGGAACCCGCCGGCCGTCGCGCCGGCGCGGCTCCGAGCGGCACTGTACTCGCGTCGCCGACCCGCCGACAGGGCCGGGCGGGATGGTGTCAGCCGACGCCGAGCGCGATACGCGCGTTGCGATACTTGCCGATGAGGCGCTGCTGCATCTCGAAATCGAGCTTGCGCAGGCGCCACGGCGCCATGTTGTCGTCGATGTCGGCGAGCTTCACGCGGAACGCGATCGGATGCGAGCAGATGCCCTCGTAGTACGCGTCCAGCGACATGCCCTCGCGCCGGGTCAGGCGCTCGACCACCTCGACCACGTCCGGCAGAACACCGGCCTCGAGCAGCTCGCGCGCGGAGAGCGGCGTGTCCTCGAGGACGTCGTGCAACCACGCCGCCGCGGCCGCGACCGGCTCGTCGACGGGATCGAACCGCTCCGCGATGCGCCCCGGGTGATCGATGTACGGCGCGCCGGCCTTGTCGACCCGGCCGCGGTGGGCGACGAACGCGATCCCCTTCGCGAGCGCGACCTGCTCGACCGCGTCGGTCGTCGCAAGGTCGACGTCCGGGGCGGCGGGTGCGGGCGCGGGCGCGAGCGGTGCGGGGGCGGCCTGGAGCGGGGCGGGGGCGGCCTGGAGCGGGGCGGGGGCGGCCTGGAGCGGGGCGGGGGCGGGCGAAGCGGCGAACGCGTGCATGGGGTCCAATACGGGTGCAGGTACGGGAACGATCGGGGAGACGGCGGGGGCCGGGGCGGGGGCGCGAGCGGGGGCCGGGGTTGGGGCCGGTGCGGAGACCTTGGCTGGGGCCGGGGCGGGCCCCGGCTCCGCGGCGGAATCCGGTTCGAAGTCGAAGCCGGGGTCGGAGTCGGTGTCGAAGTCGGCATCCGCTTCGACCGGCGCGTCCGCAGCGGCATCCGCTTCGGTGGGCGCGTCGGCTGCGGCATCCGCCCCGACCGGTGCTTCGGCGGCGGCATTCGCTTCGGCCATCGGCGCGGCGGTCGACGCATCGTCCGCGGACTCGCCCTCGCCGGCACGCTCGACCTCGCTGTCGGCGTCGACCTCGCGCTTGCTCTCATCGTGATCGGCGATGCGCGCTGCGACGGGCGGCTCGGGTTCGATGTCCCTCGCGGGTGCGGCGCGCCGACCGGAGACCGGGACGACCGCGATCGGGCGGGTCGGCGCGAGCGCCGCCTCGGCTTCGGCGGCCGCCTCGGCGAGCGGGTCGCGCCCGCGCAGCGGGCGGATGAAGCCGAGTTCGTCCTCGAGCCGGCGCAGCTCGCGCTCGTCGATCTCGAGCAGCGACCTGGTGCCGCTCTTGCGGCGCTGCTCGAACGAGAGCTCGTCGACCTCGGCGAGGCGGCCGCCGTCGTTCGAGGTGAAGTAGCGCCGACGACCGGAGTCGGTCACCGCGACGATGACGGACTCGAACGCGCCGCCCGGTTCGAACGAGCTGAGGAAGTAGCGCCGGCGGTCTGCGTGGGGCACGTCCGCTGCGGCCCGCGGCGTACCGAGATCGGCCGGCCCGGAGGCGCGACGCCGCGCGTGCGCACCGGTGTTCGTGCTGTTCACCCGGTCGGTCCACCACGCACGGCCGCGGACCGGCCCGGTGCCGGCATCGACCTCGCGGGCGTCATCGACATCATCGGCCATCGGTTCGTCATCGGCGGGGGCGCTCAACAGTGACTCCAGGGGGCTTCGGGGCGTCGGGTCGGGGTGCGCGGATCGATCGGGGCGGACGGGCGGTGCATTCGTACGCCCGATGCTACGGGGTGCGCGCGCGCCGCGCCGAGTCACCGCGTGGCGTGCCCGAACCCGTGCCGGTCGCGGGATCCCGGGCACCGCTGCACGCCACGCGCCGCGAGTCGCCCGCGAGAGTATGCCGAATGCACCGCTCGCCGCCCGGAGCGGTGCATTCGGCATACTCTCGCCGGGCGGGCCGGGCGGGCCGGGCGCGACGGGCGCGACGGGCGCGACGGGCGGCGCGGCGGCGCGCGCGGGGCGCGGGGCGGGGCGGGGGCGGGGCCGGCGCAGCGCGCGCGATCAGGGCGCGTCGATCGCGCGCGCGAGGACGCCCGGGTACAGGCGGTCCAGCAGCTCGCGCGCGAGCCTGGCGATCGCGGGCTCGAGGCCGCGGAGCACCGCGCCATCCCCGTCGCCGCGCCGCGCCCAGGCCGACGCGAGCTGCGCCTGCGCGCCGACCACGGCCTCGACCACGATCGGCCGCCAGTGCGGCGGGTACTCCCCCTCGCGCCAGTCGCCGCGCCCGCGGCCGTAGTGGGCGACCGCGAGGTAGCGCAGCAGCGCGGAGGTGACGAGCCCGTCGAGGAACGCGTCCTCCCACGCGAGGCTCGACTCGCTGCGGCCGCGCACGACGTTGATGCCGCGTGCGAGCCCGGCCCCGCCGAGCGCGCCCACGATCGCGCCCGCGACCATGCCCGCACCGAACGTGAGCCCGCCGGCGAGCAGGTCGGCGCCGAGCCCGGTGAGCGCGCCCGACACGACCCCGCCGAGCGCGGCGGTGCGGGTCTCGTCGAGCGGTGCGTCCAAGCGGATGTCGCCCGCGACGCGTTCGAGCACCGCGTCGGCAGCGCTGCCCCCGAGCCGGTGGATCGCGATGAGTCGCTGGAGGCCGTCGCGCTGGTCGGCGCGCAGCCGGGCGGCGAGCTGCTCGGCGGCATCCGCCCTGGCTTTCGAGCGCACGGGGTCGGGCAGGCCGAGGGAACCGCCGACGCGTTTCGCGAGCGGCTCGGATTCGAGCACGATGCGGTCGGCGGCGGCTCGCGCGATCGGTTCGGCGAGCGCCGCCATCGAGAGGTCGAAGTCGGCCAGGCGCAGTCGGCGCCACTCGGCGGTCAGTCGTGCGAAGGCGGGCCGCGAGGCATCCGGCACCAGGGGTGCGATCGTGTCGAACAGGGTGAACTCCTGCACCCAGCAGCGCGCGAACGCGTCGAACGCGAGCACGCCGCGCACGTGCCCCGCGCCCGCGAGGGCGGCGCGCCAGCGCGCGACGTCGGCGTCCTCGGCGGTGCGCTCGCGCGGCGGGCCGGTCTGGTTGAGCAGCACGAGCACGGGCTTGCCGATCCAGTCGAGCACCTCGAGCTCGGGCGCGAGGTAGCCGGCGTCGGCCGGCGCCTCGGCGGCGTTGACGAGGTAGAGCACGACGTCGGCCTGCTCGGCGACGTTGCGCACGGCGAGCTGGCTGAGCCACAGGGCACGGTCCTGGTAGCGGTCCCACACCTGCGAGAGGAACCAGCCGATGGGGTTGCGGTCTTGGCGGAGCCGGCGCGCGAGGCGGACGCTGTCGCCGAATCCCGGCGTGTCCCACAGGGTGAGCAGGTCGCCGCCGCCCGTCTGCACGAGCGGGTACGGGGTCGCCTCGGCGGTGACGTGCGGTGCGTCGCGCACTTCGCCGACGTCGCGTCCGAGGAGGGTGCGCGCGAGGGTCGTCTTGCCCGCGTTGGTGTGCGAGATGAGCGAGAGAGACACGGCTCCGGCGGTGTCGAGGCCGGCCGCGGCGTCGGCGCCCATCAGCGCCCCCTCGCGTCGCCTGCGTCGCCGCTGGCCCGAGCGGATGCCGCGTCCGCGAGCTGCGCCCCGGCCGCGGGCAGGTCGGGTTCGGCGAGGTCGACGAACACGGGGGTGCCGCCGTGGGCTTCGACGAGCTCGCGCCACGCGGCGCGCCGAGTCTCGCGGCGTTGCGGGTCGTCGCCCCAGCGGGCGAGGAACGCGGACTCGTCGACCAGCGCGGGGCCGGGTCCGAGCCCGCTCAGGAACGCGCCGTGCGCGTCCTCCTCGGGGGTCGCGGTGAGGCTGAACAGGGCGAGCCGGATGTCGGGCGTGCCGGGCGCGGCATCCGTCATGGGGTTCGACCGTTCGTCGTCGCCCCACCCGACGGGCTCGTCCACGGTCGCGACGGCGTTGCCGAACGCACGCGCGAGGACCTCGTCGAGGCCGGCCCGCGCCGCGGGCGCGAGGGTGTAGCTGTAGGGGATGACGCGCACGCGCGTCGCCTCGCCGACCCATCCGGCGATCAGGCGGCGGAAGTACGGCTCGTCGAGCGGCAACCGCACGCGGCGGGCGCGGCGCCGCTCGAGCAGCGCTGCGGCGAGGGCGAGCACGAGTCGCGGCGCGATGACGACGACCGCGACGGTTCCGGCCATGAGGTGCATCCAGGTCGCGGCGTTCTCGCTGCCGGGCGCGCGGATCGCCTCGATCGCGGCGACGTCGGGCACCGGGATGCCCGTGATCCACGAGCCGGGCGCGAGCGTCACGGCGAGCAGCGCGCGCACCTGCTCGGCGCCGAGGAACGTGCTCTCCCACGACGCGCGGTACTCGAACACGAGGCCGCGCAGGTAGAGCCCGGCGATCACGCCGAGCGCGGTCGCGGCTGCTGCGAGGTGCAGCACGCGCGCAGCGCGCGCGGAGTAGAGAGGTGCGGCGACGCGCGCCCATTCGCGGGGAAGCCCGGCGAGCACGGTGCGGCGGGCGGCGGTCGCGGCATCCGCCGGCCCGCCGTGCAGCGGCGCGCGCACCGATGCGACCCTGATCAGCAGCGACCGCGCCGGGCCGGGGGCGCCGCGGCCGAGGACCAGTGGGCGGGCGAGCAGCCAGAGGTAGACGACCAGGTTCCACGCGACGAGCGCGAACACGGGCGGCGCGAGCAGGTTGATGCTCGATCCGCCGCCGATCCGATCGATGAGCATGCCGAGGGCGAATGCGGCGAGCACCGTGACGACGCCCACCCAGGGGCGCCAGCGGATGCCTCGCACCGTGCGCGTCACGGCCGGCTGCCGGGTTCCGATGCGTTCGAGCACGAGTCCGGCACGCCGGGCGAGGAACTCGTCGGCGCTCGCACGCTCGCCCACGATCGCGGCGGCGGCGCGGTTCGCCCAGTCGCGGTCCGCGTCGGACCACAGCACGCGGTCGCCGTCGGCGGTCTCGACGGCGCGCGCCGCGGTGACGTCGAGGGCGGCCGACTCGTCCATACACGGGGAGTCTATGTCGGGCCGGGCCGGTGCGGGCGGGCCGGTGCGGGCGAGCCGGTTCGCCGGCGGTGCCGCGGCGCGGCCGGGTCCCGGGCGCTGCGGCGCCCCGGTTCTCAGACGGCGCGGCGCCCCGTTCCTCAGGCGGCGGGGCCGCGCCGGTTCGCGCCGGTGCGGCCACGCCGATTCGCACTCGGTCGGGGAGTGCCAACGCCGATCGCGGTGCGAAGCACCCCAGCGCTCCGGCACTCCGGTACCAGTGATTCGGCACCTCGGCACCGGGTCTCCGGTCCCCCCGCCACTTCGGTACTGGCCCTCCGGTCCCCCGCCACTTCGGCACCAGCCCTCCGGTCCCGGCACTTCGGCACCAGCCCTCCGGTCCCGGCACTTCGGCACCGGCCCTCCGGTCCCGGCACTTCGGCACCGGCGCCACGGTACTTCGGTACCGGGTCGACCAGGGGAACGCTCCCGTTGACGCCGCTCCGCACCCCGAGGAGGCTGGGCCCATGGCCGATTCCACTCCTGCGAACTGGACCCGCGTCGACGACTACCTCGCGGCGACGCTCCTCGACGATGACCCCGCCCTGACCGCCGCTCGGCGTGATTCCGCGGCGGCGGGCCTCCCACCGATCGAGGTCACCGCCCTCGGCGGGAAGTTCCTGCACCTGCTCGCCCGCATGACGGGGGCCCGACGCGTGCTCGAGATCGGCACGCTCGGCGGGTTCTCGACGATCTGGCTGGCCCGCGGCATCCGCTCGGACGGGCTCGTCGTGACCCTCGAACTCGAACAGCGGCACGCCGACGTCGCCCGCGCCAACCTCGAGCGAGCTGAGGTCTCGGAGCGCGTCGAGATCCTCGTCGGGCGCGCCGCCGACACCCTGCCGCAGCTCGCCGAGCGACTCGCGGAGCGCGGCGAGGCGCCCTTCGACCTCGTCTTCATCGACGCCGACAAGGAGTCGAACGCGACCTACCTCGACTGGGCGATCCGGCTCGGGCGCCCGGGAACCGTCATCGTCGTCGACAACATCGGTCGTGCGGGCGACGTCGCCGACCCCGGCAGCGACGACCCGATGGTGGTCGGCACGCAGCGCGGGCTCGAGCTGCTGGGCAGCGACCCCCGCGTGGATGCCACGGCGCTGCAGACCGTCGGCGCGAAGGGCTGGGACGGGTTCGCGATCGGGCTCGTGCGGTAGCCGGGGACCGGCCGGACCCTTCTACGAGTTCGAAGTTCCGCTCGTCTCATTCCCCCTCGCCGCTGGCGCCGCGGCTCGGTACCCTGAGCGCGCAACCGATACCCGGAGGGTGGTGGGTTCCATGAATGCGACGCAGCGCTGGAACGTCACCGTCGAGATCGACGAGGAAGAGAACACCACGACGGCTCGGGCAACCGTGCGAACACCGGCCGGTCACGACGTGACCGGCGTCGGCAAGGCGGACCGCAACCCGCTCGACCCGAACGTGCCCGCGATCGGCGACGAGCTCGCGGTCGCGCGCGCGCTGCGCAATCTCGCCGAGCGGCTGCTGCACACGACCGAGAAGGGCATCTCAGGCATCACCGGCGAACCCGCGCACGTGCACCGCTAGCGCCAGACGCTTGTGGCGAGCCGGGACTGGCCCGGCACGCACGGGTTCGGATGGCCGGGCACCGGCTCGATACCAGCCGGGCACAGGCCCGAAACAGCCCGGTCCGACCCACGCCCGGCCCAGGCCGGTCCGGCTACCAGAAGAACCCGCGCTCCATCGTGATGTCGACCGCGTCGCCGTCGACGGTCACCTGTCCGGCTGCCGTAAACTCCTCGGCCGTGGTCCGCTCGGCCTGCGAACCGAACCCGGAACTGGTGTAGGTCGCCGTCGCCTCGCCGCCGCGAGCACGGTACCCGAGCCCGTCCTCGTCGATCTCGATAGTCGGATACTCGACGATCTCCCACGCCACCGGGGTGTCGCTCGGATAGACGAAGACGCTGAACGGGCACCCGTCGGGTCGAGCCTCGGTTCGTGACGCGCACGCGTCGATCTGCGCAGTGAGTTCCTCCTGAACAGCGTCCCGCAGCGCCTCGGTCGGCGCGTACTCGACCTGCACGTACGCGACGTCCACCCCGCTCGGGACGACCGCCAGACGGGCCGGCTCCGCCTCGGAGAACGGGGACGAGGTCGGCGCCACCTCGTAGATTCCGGGATACAGCACCACCGTGCCCTCGGCCGCGCCAAACTGCGCATCGACGAGCGGCACGTCGAGCCCGGCGACCTGCGCGCCGCCCATCCCGTTCACGCCCACGACCGCCTCGGTCGCCAGCGAGGTGGTGATCCGCCACCGGTCGAGCACGAGCCACTCATTGTCGAGCTGCTCGACTCGGAGGGTGGCGCTCTGGTCGACTCCGTCGAGCTTGAACGTCGCCTCCACGAAGCGATCCCCCGCACCCCTATCGGCGCCGTACGCACTCGCACCCCCGTCGGCGCCGTAAGCACCGGCGGCACCGCCCGCTGCGACCAGGCGTGCGTCGACGTCCGAGATCCGATCCGTCGCGCTCATCAGCACGTCGTCGGTGAGGAACTCTCGATCAGCGTTCGGCACGTTCGGATCGACGAGCGCATTCGCCGCCTCCGCCCGGCCCGCGGCGATATGGCCGACGTACTCGGTGACGATCGCCTCGGGGCTCCGAACGGTGGCGTTGACGACCGAAACCGTGATCGCACTCGCAACGCCGATGAGAACGAGTCCGCCGACGCCGGCCGCGGCCACGATGACGCGCTTCTTCGCCTCCGGACTCAGCGGTCGGGGTGCGTCGAGATCGTCGCGGGCTTCCGCGCCGACGGCGTCCGCGGCGTCGCCGCCCACATCGATGGCATCCGCACCCACGGCGTCCGCGCCCTCGACGCCCGCTTCCGCACCGCCCACGTCGATCGGGGACGACCCGTCAGCCCACGTCTTCGCTGCGCGCCGACCCGCGATCACGGAGAGCACGCGGGGAGAGACCCGGAAGATCAGTGCGGGGAGTGTCTGGGCGCCCATCTCGACGGCGGCCGCCCACAGCAGCAGCACCAACGGCGACCACCACGCCATCGAGAGCGCGGCCGCGCCGCGGCCCGAAAGAAGCCACACCGTCCCGTTGGCTGCAGCGGACGCGCCGAAGAGCAGCAGCCCGAACACGATCCAGGCAGCGGTGACCACGGCGGGCAGCCGCCACGCGGATCGCCAGTCGATGACGGGCGCACCGGTCCGGCGCGTCCGACGGGTGCCGATCCACACCGCGGCGACCAGGCTCACGGCCACGGCCACCAGCAGCGAGAGCCAGAGCCAGGCGCTCTCGCTGTTGAACACGCTCGCGGTCTCGGACACGGTCGCGACGTCGTTCACCGACGCGCCGAACGTGAGGCCGCCGAGCTGCGCCAGCACGCCGACAGCGGCGGCGAGGTTGGGCAGGAACACGAACGCGGCGAGCGCCGCCGCGGGCCCGGCCTCCTCACCCGCCTGCACCGCCGTGAGGATCAGGGCGATCGGAGCGAACCCTATGAAGCCGAATGCGGCGTACCCTAGCGCCTCGCGCGGGATGCGCGGGAGGTTCGCCCAACAGTGCCGCACGGCTTCGAACAACGTGCCACCGGACACACCGCGCCCGACTTCCCGCCCGAGCCACGCCGAACCCCCGATGACCAGCATCCCGACGATCACCAGCCGGGCTCCACCGGTCGCCAAGTAGACGTGCGACTCGCCGGTCGTGCCGAATCGGGGCGCGGCGAGCGCCACCGCGATGAGCAGCAGGACGGACGCGACGAGACCGACCGCAACCCCATAGGCGGCTCGGTGCCACCACACGGCGAGCGCGTTGCGCCGTTGCTGGCGGATCCCCCACCAGGCCGACGCCGCGACGACGGCGGCCGTGAGCGTCAGTGGGAAGGCCCACAGCGACGCGCTGCCTGCCGCGGAGACGAACGCCGAGCCCGAGGACCCGATCCCCGCCTGGAGCTCACCGCCGACCAGGAATCCTGCGAGCTTCACGGCCAGACCGATGAACGCCCCCGCGTCGACTCGGAGCATCGAGCCGAGCCCGCCCGGGTCGGCCGCGGCCTCGGAGCCGAGCAGCAGGCCGACCGTCAGCGCGAGCAGGATTCCACCGACGAGCGCGACCGCGAGACCCACACCCACGTGACTCAGCGCACCCAGCAGGAGCCCCCGGGAGTCCGGAATCGCCGGACGCACCGCCGCGCCAGCCTGCACCGCGTCTGTGTTCATCGCGTCGGGCGCAACGGACTCATCGTCGCCTTCGGTCGTGGTGCGTTCATCGGCTCCGTCGCGCGACGTCGATTCGGTCGATGCTCCCCCTCGGAGATCCGCCATGCGGTGATCGGGCGGTCGGTTCCAGCCCGGAACATCATGGACCGGCCCACGGACATAGGATGCGAATCAGCCTGCGCCTGTGGACAACCTCGGCGTCACCGACCGATCGCCGCCGCTTCCAGCACCCCCAGGGCATGAGCCCACGGGATGCGCTCCTGCTCCAGCCGCACGCCGCCATCCGCCCTGAGCCGTTCGCGTGTGCGCCGTTCCGGCTCGGTCAGCAGGTCGACGGCGCCCGGCGCGGAACGCTTCTCGACGACCGCCAGATCGGCGAACGCGTCGAGGGTCGCCTCGTCCATGAGCACGCTCGTGGCGTCGGGCACGACCACCCGCAGGGTGTGCAGCACCCGGAACCCGTCGGAGTCGAGGTCGCCCCAGTAGACGACTCGCGACCGGCGGATCCATGGCACGTCGCCCAGCCGAGGCGCGGCGTACCCCGAGCCGTGCACGACCACCGCGCCCGTCATGGGCGGCATCGCGAGCACCGTCTCGAGATTCTCGAAGACGAAGACGACGCGTGGCGCGATTTCGAGTCGTGCCAGGTGCACGATGGGCGCGGCCAGGTCTTCGATGCCGCCGGGCCGGAGTGCGACGTCGAGGAATCGCACCCGCACCGTCGACTGCGATTCGGCGAGGCCGAGCGTGGTCCCGCCGGTCACGGCGAGCGCGAGCGATTCGACGGCCCGCCGATGCCGCTCGAGCCACTTCGTGTCGATGCCGCGGATGGGCAGCTCCCGCACGCGTCGCCCCGACGACGGGTGCTCCACGAGCCACTCGACGACGTCGAGCAGGGTGGCGAACTCGGCGTCGGCATACTCGATCAGCGCACGCCATTCGGCGCGGACCGCACCGGAAAGCGCATCGGCGATGCCGTCGCGAGCGGATGCCACGGCGAACCGCTCGCGCACCGTGCCGGCCCGCGCGGCGAGACGGCGCCAGTCCCGCCGGGACGACGCGCCGGCGAAGCCCGCGATCGCCTCGGCGCCGTGCAGCACGAGCCGCTCGGGCACGAGTTGCGCGCCGACGCTCGGCCATCGGCGTTCGGTCCAGGTCACGCCTGAGCCGCCTCGCACAGGGGCCCCGCCCGGCGCAGCCGTTCCGCCCGCAACGCCGCGCGCCGCGGCATCCGCTTCACGCCACTGCCCGGCCCACCCGATCGCGTCCGACAGGTTCGCGAGCGCCTGCCGCTCGGTCGGCGGGCGCAGAACGAGCTCGACCGTGGCATCCGGCTGCTCGCCCAGCGCGATGGCGGCGGCCCAGTCCCGTTGGGAGCGCTCGACGGTGCGCGCAGCGCGCGCCCTGGCCTCGGCGACCGAGACCATCGACGCCGCCATCAGGGCTCCACGTCGAACGCGAGGTTGGCGATCTGCGAGAGCCTGCGGGTCGGATTGTCGATCGTGGTGACCGCGCCGACGTAGGGTTCGATGGTCTGCAGCAGCTTCTGGGGCGTCGCGAGCAGCATCTGGAAGCCGAACTCGACGAACACGTCCATGGCCATGCGCGTGTAACGGCTGTCGGCCTTGTCGAACGCCTCGTCGAGGATGATGGTCGCGTACGACGGTAGTGCGTCCTCGTCGGCGGTGAGCTGGTAGCGGAGCGCCGCGGCGAGGCAGAACACGACCAGCTTCTGCCGCTGCCCGCCTGAGAGTCCGGCGCTCGACTCGTGCAGGTTGACCACGCGGCCCGCGCGGTCGATCTCCTTGGCGAGGAACGTGACGTGCTCGCGCGTGTCGAGGCACCGGCGCCGCCACGCGGCATCCGCACTCTCGCTCGAACCGAGCCGGCCCATGACCTGCTTGAGCACGCCGAACCGTCGCTCGGCGGACTCGAGGTCCTCGTTCTCCCAGCTGCCCTGGGTGATGGTCTGCAGGTCGGCGAGGAACGCGGTCACCTCGCTCGAGCGCTGCACGCGCACCTCGATCCGCAGGAACCGGTCGTGGTCGAACGGCGAGGTGCCGAGCGAGGCGTTGACCGGCGCGATGCGCTCGGTCACCTCCTTCGGGGCGTTGCGCAGGTCGGAGGCGAGCAGTCCCATTTGGTCGCGCGAGCGCTCGCGCAGGAGTTTCATGAAGTTGCCCTCGTGCTCGGGCAGCCCGCGCGAGACGATCCCGGCGAGCAGATCGCGGTACCCGCCCCGGTCGCCGATCTGGGCGGTGAGCTCGGATGCCGCGGCCTTCCAGTTCGTCTTGAACACGGTCGCGCCCTCGACGAAGCGGCCCTCGGCTCCGGCCTGCCTGCGGCGTGCCGCGTCGAGTTCGCGGTGCAGGGTCTCGGCCGCCGCGCGCCCCGCCTTGTCGACGGTGTCGCTGGTGAGGCTGCGCTGCCGATCGCGGTAGCGGCGCTCGAGTTCGGCGGCGTCGGTCTCGTCGATCGCGGTGCCCGCGACGCGGTCGGCGAGTTCGGCGATCTGGCGGTCGAGCATGGCGCCCCGGTCGGTCGCGGCCCGCAGGTCTCCGCGCACGTCGGCGAGCGCGGACTGCGCCTCGCGCACCCCGTCGACGGCGGCCGCCCGGGCGGCGACCGCGTCGCGCAGGTCGGCGTTGCCCTCGGTCAGCTCCTCGAGCCGGCGGCGCCGGGCCTCGACGCGAGCGCCGGCGGCGGCGCGGTCGATCTCGCCCCATTCGACGCGGGCGATCGACTCGAACACGGTGCGGCGTCGCGTGAGTTCGGCGGCGCGGCGGGCTGCGGCCTGCAGCTTCGCATCGGATGCCTCGAGCGCGGCCGCGAGCACGCGCCGCCGTTCGAGCAGCAGCTCGACCTTCGCCTCGTTGTCGGCTCCGAGGATCCACCGCCTCCGGTCGTCGATGCGGTAGCGGTCGTTCTTCTCGTAGCGTCTGGAGGACTTCTTGATCTGACCGCTGATCGTGACGCCGCGTTCGACCCCGTCGAACTCGTCGGCGCTCTCGACGCACGCGAGGTCGAACTCGGTCGACAGCCGCGCCTGCAGCCACTCCGCGAACGGCCCGTCGACGACGCGGATGCGGTGCAGCAGCGAGCGAGGGTCGACCGCCTTGCGCACGGGCGGGGCGAGGGCCGGCACGGCCTCGAACACGAGCCGGGCGCCGAGGTGGCGGTGGTCGACGCGGCGGCGCACCTCGGTCAGCAGGTCGTCGCGCACGAGCATGGCGCTCGCGAGCGGGTAGAGCACGCGTTCGATCGCGCCGGTCCAGTCGGCGTGCTCGGGTCGCACCTCGATGAGTTCGCCGGCGAAGGGCAGCGCCTGCTCGGCGAGCCCGAGCTCGTCAGCGAGTCGCTGGCGGGCGACGAGCAGTTCGGGCGGCAGGTTGCTCCTGCGGCGCTTGAGCGCGTCGAGTTCGGCGTCGACCTTCTCGAGGTCGTGCTTCGCGGTGAAGTAGTCGCGGTGGTCGTCGTTGTCGTGCTGCGTCGTCGGCGCTTCGTCCGCGAGTTCGCGCTGCGCCGTCTCGCGCAGTTCGGCGAACTCGGCGGCGTCGGTCGGCGCGTCCGCGATGTCGACCGAACGGAGCGTTTCGGCGAGGCGCTGCCAGCGTTTCGCGGTCTCGTCGGCGTTCTGCCGGGCGATCCGCAGCAGTTCCTGCTCGCGCTCCGCGTCGCCGCCGCCGAGTTCGAGGGCGCGGCGCTCGGCGTCGCCCCGGCGCTCCTCGGCGGATTCGACGACCGCCTCGGCACGCTGGACCCGATCGCGCAGCCGCGCCTCGTCGGCCCGGAGCAGCGCGCGCTCCTCGTCGGCCAGGCGCAGCGTGAGCCGGTCGTGGAACGGGTCGAGCAGTGCGCTCAGGCGTTCGGCGCGAGCCGCGTCATCGGTCGCCGTCTCGTAGTCGAGGATCGCCGCCTCGAGGGCGCGCAGTTCGTCGGCCTGCTTGCGCAGGTCGACGATGTGCGCGTGGGCGCGGTCGAGTTCGCCGAACTGCTCGACCGCGCTCTTCGCTCGCGCGAACGTCTTCGGTTCGTCGAGCATGAACGTGCGGAACAGCTGGTCGAGGCTGCCGAGGTTCTTCGCCGACTGTGTCTTGTGCAGCAGGTGCAGTGCATTCTGGTGCTCGATGCCGAAGATGCGGCGGAACTTCGCGTAGAACGGGCCGTGCGAGAAGTTGGTGGTGACGGATGCCTCGGGGCGGGCGCTCTTCACCCGTCGCGCTTCGATGCCGCCCGCGACGAACTCGCGCAGGTCGTCGAGGCCGAGTTCGGACCGGTCGATCATGCACAGGTCGCGAAGGTCGGACTTGTCGGCCGACACGCCGCGCAGGTGGAAGAGGCGCACGAGCGTGACGGGCGCGTCGCGCAGGTTCTCGTAGCGCAGCAGCACGCCGCTCCAGGTCGCCCCTCGCCGCAGGTAGGCCGAGACGGCGCGGTCGTAGGTCTCGTCGGCCTCGTTGCTCCAGGCGCCGCGGATGTAGCTGACGAGGCTGCGGTCGTCGGCGCGGCTCGCGGCGTCCTGTGCGGCGGCGTTGAACCTCAGCCACTTGTCGGGGGTGAGCACGCACGCGATCGCGTCGAGCAGCGACGACTTGCCCGAGCCGGACGCGCCGGTGAACAGGTGGCCGCGGCGTGCGACGTCGATGCGGTGATGGCCGTCGAACGTGCCCCAGTTCACGAGCTCGATGCGGGCGAGCCGCCACTGGCCCTCTGCGGCCTCGGGCGGGGTCGCGACCCGCTCCGCGGGGAACTCGAGCAGGGTCACGCGCTGGCCTCTTCCGCGTGGTCGGCGGCGTCGGCGGCATCCGCGGCATCCGCTTCGGTCTCGAGGGCGTCGCCCGGGCGGCCTTCGCCCACCGCATCGCCGCCGGCGATGCGGCGGTACTCGCGTTCGATCTGCCGCACCTGGTCGGCGTCGACGATGAGTCGCAGCACGGGCGAGATCTCGGCGCGTTCGCCGTCGTCGGCGGCGCCGGCCTGGTGGATGACGCGGAGCTTGTTCTTCATGTTCATCCAGGAGGAGTTCATGCGCGACGCGAACAACTTCTCGTCGTGGTCGGCAGGGCGGTATGCGGAGAGCTGCTCGAAGACCTCGTCGCGGCCGACGATGACGCGCCCCTCGCCCTCGCGGGCGAGCAGGATCTGGCGCAGCACGAGCAGCATCGCAGTATCGAGGAACGTGAGCGTTTCGGTGCGAACCGTGCGCGGCACCGTGATCTCGCCCGCGTCGACGTTGCGCGCGAACGCGACCTCGCCGACGCGGTCGAGCACGAGTTCGAGGAACAGGTCGTTGAGCCGGCTGCCGATCTCGCGCTCGTCGGCGAGCAGTGCCGCCCACAGCCCGGGGTTGGCGCGAGCCGACAGGTAGGGCCCCTTGACGAGGTCGAGGAGCGCACGGCGGGAATCGAGCCCGAGCGTGCCGGCATCCCCCCGCCAGAGGCCGGCGGAGGTCTCGGGCACGGAGGCCAGGGCCTCGCCGTCGTGCGCCAGCGCGCCGCCCGCGTCGCTCGCGTCTTTGATCTCGTTCACAGCACCCTCCCGGTGAATCGATGCACGGGCACGTTCGCGGCTCGCCCGACCCCGTCGACGCCGTACCAGCGGACCCGTTCGGTCTCGCGCGCGACGACGCCCTGTGCTGCGGCGAGCGCGATGAGCCCGACCACGCTCGCGACGCCCTGCGTTGCCGGGTGCGCGGCGAGCACCTCGGCAACCGTGCACTCGCCCGCACCGTCCAGCACGTCGTTGACCTGGTCGCGCAGTTCGTCGAAGTCGATCTCGGTCTCGCGCGCGAGCGCGCGCAGCGCTTCGAGGTTCGCGACGGCCGTCTCATGCCGGACGACGGGCGCGGTGGCGTCGAGTTCAGACGGGTCGTGCAGGCGAACCTGCCCGACCGAGCCCATGGGCACGCTCGAGAGCGCGAGCGAGATCTCGGTCTGTCGGTACGGCTTGATCTCGGCGGATGCGGGCACGCCCGCGGCGAGCGCCTCGCGGATCGCCGCCTTGAGGAGGCGGTCGCGCTCGAAGTCGTGGGACTGCACGTACCGGCGCAACCCCCGCGCGAACGAGGTGATGACCTCGTGGATCTCGGCGCTGCGGTCCTTGAGCGTCGTGACGTACCTGCGCAGGAACCGCCGCTGCGCCGGCCCGAGCGTCTCGGCGAACTCGCGTTCGAGCACCTGTGCGACGTGGTCGTCGAAGGCGGCCCCGACCTCGGCGTCGAGCACGAGCGCCGAGAAGCCGGCGAAGCTGCGGCCCTCGTCGGATTCGGCGATGAGGTCGACGCCGCGGAAGATCTCGTCGAGCACGTTCCGCTGCGACGCCTCGGACTCGAGGATCCCGGTGCGCAGCGACCGGTTGAGCACCTCGAACTCGGCGCGCACGCGCGCGAAGTCGGCCGGGATCTCCTCGGCCTGCGCGAGGATGTCGCGGACGCGCTCGACGGCCCGCGCGGGGTCGAGCGTGTCGACCTCGCCCGCGGCGACGCGCTCGATCTGCTCCTCGATGCGATCGCGCTCGGCGTGCAGCTGCGCGAGTCGGCGCGTCGTGTCGGGGTCGGTGTCGACGGCGAGGCGCGCGAGCTGGGCGGTGATGCTCGAGAGTCGGGACTCGGTCGCGGTCTGCCTGGGCTCGGCGAGTCGATCGAGGTAGCGGATGCCGCGCAGTGCGCCCTGCGAGAGCTCATAGGTCTCTCCGCGTGCGCCCTCGGCTGCACGCCGCACGAGGTAGCCGGCTTCGCGCCACTCGGCGCAGTAGCCCTGCGCGGTGCGCGGCAGGGCGAACCCGGCTTCGCGGAGCCGGTCGAGGTCGTGGTCGAGCACCTCGAAGAGTTCGTCGGCGGGAATCCTGATCTGCTCGCCGCCGAGGTGCGCCGACAGCAGCGCCGCGATGACGGGCGCGTTGTCGGCGCGGAGCAGCCGCCAGCTCGCGTCGTCCTCGAGCAGGCGCGACAGGGAGAAGGTCGTCGTCGTGACCGACATCCGCTCCTCCTCTTCTGCGCACGGTGGGCGCCCCGATGCGCGATCCATGGTATGTGGGGGCGCCGACACGGAAGAATCCGTTGCGGACCTCGGGCTTCCGGCCGCCCCGGCGGGCGTCGCGGTCGCCCCGCTCTGCACTCGACCGGGGTATGCGATCTCCGAACGCGGTACCGAGGTAGCCCGGCCCTCCGGTACTCCGGTACCGGGTCCACGATCCGACACCCGTCGACGCCGCGGTGGGGTCACCACGCTCGGCGGGAGGTTCCGGCACCCTCCGTGGCGCCGCCACCGCGTGTCACCGGTCCCCACTACCGTGAGGCTCAGGTTCCCCGGCCGGAGGTTTGACCCGATGACGAGCACCACCTCGACCTCGACCCGATCCCGCGAGCCGCGCGCGTCCGAGCGCACGGTCGAACGCGTCGCGACGCCCGACCAGGCCGAGCACCTCGCGGCCCGGATCCTCGACCCGGGGCGCACGCGCCCGTTGGTCGTCGTGTCGACCCCGCACGCCTCGACGGGATCGGATGCCGAGGCATCCCCACCGCTCGACCCAGAGCGCGTGCTCGACGAGGTCGGCGACGTCGCCGACGTGGTCGTGCTCCCCACGGGCGAGCTCAGCCGCCGGGTCGACGACCTGCTGCCCGACATGCTGCAGGTGTACGGCGGCGCCGGGCGCTCGTACCCGGTGGGGCTCGCGGCAGATCCGGACTGGCGACGCTCGCCGCTGCGGTTCCCGCACAACCCGGCCAGGGCGGTCGACCTGCTCGTGTCCGACGCGATCGCGCACGCCCAGGCGGCCGGACTCTTCGAGCGGGCGCCGGCACGGGCGCGCCCGGCGTCGGGCGAGGTGCGCGGGTTCATCGCGGGCGGCTCGCGCGCGCTCGTGATGCTCGACGGCGGCGGCATGGCGACGGTCTGGTCGGAGCTGACCGCCCCGCAGACGCCGCTCGACTGGCTGATCTGCGACGGATGCCGCGTCACCGGCATCGTCGACGAGGACGCCAACCGGCTGACGCTCGACCTCGTCGGGGCGACGGATGCCACGCTCGCCGAGGCGTTCCCGCACGGATCGGTCACGCTCGCGCTCGTGACCTCCGTCTCGGCCGACGCGGCCGAGCTCGCGCTGCATCCGTCGCATCGCATCCGGGTCCTGCGAACGGATGTCTCGCCCAACCCGCTCGACCGCGTCGACCTGCTGCTCAGCGAGGGCGAGGTCGTGCCGGTGCGCGTGGTGCACCTCTCGACGGGGGCGCTGCACCTCCGGCTCAGCGACGTCGACGACGACGAGCCGGTCGTGGCACCGCTCGCGCTCATCGCCGGCGGGACGTCGTGGCTGCGGGAGGGGCGGCCGCTTCCGATCGCTGGGGCCGGGGCGGATGACTCGGGGCGGGCGCATGCCGCGGTGACCGAGGTCGACGGAGCGGATGGCGACGGGGCGCGGCCCGGTGTGGCGGATGCCCGTGTGGTGGACGTCGACGTGGCTGAAGGCTACGTGGCTGAGGGCCTCGTCGCGGTGTCCGGGGCGCCGGCTGCTCCGGTGGTCGACGTGCCCGCGCCCGCGCCGGCCCGACCGGTGCCCGGCCCGGGTGTCCGGTCCGTGGCGCCGGCGCCGGCGCCGGATGCGGGTCCGGCCCCTGCCCCATCCTTCGACGAGGGCGGGGACGGCGGGCGAGTGCACGCGGCATCCGCTCGTTCGGCCCTGCAGTCCACGCAGCTCGAACTCGACGCCGAACGCGCCCGCCGCATCGCCGCCGAGCGGCGCCTCGCCGAGGCGGGGCTCGCCGACTCCCAGCTCGCGCGCCGGCGCACCCAGGCCGACCTCGACCGGCAGCAGGTGCGCGAACTGCTCATCGAGAACGCCGAACTCAAGCACCAGGTCGCCGCGCTGCGCACCGACCGCACGGAATCGGGCAAGCTGTTGCGCGACGCCCGCCGCGAGGCATCCGCTGCCGCTGCCGCGGACGGCACCGCGCGCCCGGTCGCCGACCGCCGCGCCGACTTCCCCGACGCCGAGTCGTGGGTGCGCCACGAGATCGGCTGCGCGTGGGTCGAACGCATCCCGTCGTACGAGAAGGCGGCGCTGCCGCTCGCGCCGTACCGCGTCGGGCCCGAGTTTGCGGACTCGCTCGAACGCCTCGACGCCGAGAAGTTCGCGAAGGCCATGAAGGCCGTCGTCGACGTGCTCACCGGTCGCGCCGAACGCATGGACGGCCGCGAGGTGCACCGCCTCCGCGAGTCCGACGCCGGCGGATCGCCGTACCGGGTGCGCGCCGACGGCGCCCACGCCATGCGCTGCGCGATCGAACGCAACACGCCGTCGGCGCGGCGGCTGCACTACTGGGTGCTGGAGGACGGACTCGTGGAACTGTGCCGGGTGGTGCTGCACGACGAGACGGGCGGGTAGCGGCGTCGCGGTCGGCGCGGCACGGCGCGCCGGCGCGACGGATCGGGCGCCCGCGGCGCGCGGGTGCCCGGCCGGGCCGTCCTGCTCCCGCGAAGCCGCGCCTGCGAGACTGGCCCGATGCCGACCCGCACCCGACGCCCCGCGCGAACCCGCCGCCCCCGCCGACCCGGCCCGCTCACCGTCATCCGCTCGGTCGCGCGCTGGCTGCTCGCGGGCATGCTCGTGTTCGCCGGGCTCTCGCACCTGTTCTGGGCGCGGAAGGGGTTCCGCATCGCCGTGCCCGACTGGGTGGCGACCGAGCCGGCCGACAAGGACGCCGTCGTGATCGCGTCGGGCGCGGCCGAGATCATGCTCGGCACGGCCGCGGTGGCGCTGCCGCGCGAGCGGCGGCGCGTCGGGCTCGCGATCGCGGCGTTCTTCGTGGCGGTGTTCCCGGGCAACGTCCACCACTGGCGCACCGGCCGCTCGGTGCCGCTGATGCGCACCGATCGGGCGCGGTTCCTGCGCCTGTTCCTGCAGCCGGTGCTCGTGGCGTGGGCGCTGTGGAGCACCGCGCCGGGCGGCGCGCGGCGCTGAGGGTGGCCGTGGCGCGGGCGCGCCGAATTCGATCGCGACCCAGCGAACCGGATGTCGGCTGCGATGTCGATCGGGCGGGCCGGCGTTCGACGTCGTGAGTGAGGGCGACATCCGCCCGTCACGAGAGGACAGACCGGTGACCCAGTACTTCCTGACCATGCCGCACGACTCGACCGACGAGCCGACGATGGAGTCCATGCAGGCGATGGACCCGGCCGAGCTCGCCGCCGTGATGGCCGCGGTCGACGAGTTCAACACCGCGCTCGTCGAGTCCGGCGCGTTCCGCTTCGCCGGCGGCCTGCACCCGCCGTCGACGGCGAAGACGGTGGATGCCGCGGGCGCCGAGCCGCGCGTGCTCGACGAGCCGTTCGTCGAGGCTCCGCTCTACGTCGGCGGATTCTGGGTGATCGAGGCGCCCGACGAGACTGCCGCACTCGAGTGGGCGACGCGCGCCTCGCGCGCGCTGCGGACCCCGATCGAGGTGCGCGCGCTGCAGGAGGCGCCGGAGGTGTGAGTCGAACGCATGAGAATCCGGCCGATGAGTTGAGTCCCGCATAGTGGTGTAGCGCGGTGATCGGGCTCGTCGCTACTGACGTGAGCGCGGTCACCGTGTGATCCTTCGAGGAATCTCCTACAACCCACTCGAACGGAATCAACACGATGACCGCACCTCACATTCTCGACCCTGCCGGCGTGCTCGGTGAAGCCCTGGCCGATGCCTCACCGGATCTGATGCGGCAACTGCTGCAGACGATGATCAACGCGCTCCTGTCCGCTGACGCGGATGCCGTGGTCGGCGCTGAGTGGGGCAAACCCAGCCCCACCCGCACGACGCAGCGCAACGGGTACCGGCACCGCGACCTGGACACCCGGGTCGGCACGATCGACGTGCAGATCCCGAAGCTTCGGGCGGGCACGTACTTCCCGGAGTGGTTGCTCGAGCGGCGCAAGCGGGCCGAGTCGGCGATGATCACCGTCGTCGCGGATTGCTACCTCGCCGGTGTGTCCACGCGCCGGATGGACAAGCTGGTCAAGACCCTCGGGATCCACTCGCTGTCCAAGTCGCA
This sequence comes from Agromyces marinus, assembly GCF_021442325.1. Lineage (NCBI taxonomy): Bacteria > Bacillati > Actinomycetota > Actinomycetes > Micrococcales > Microbacteriaceae > Agromyces > Agromyces marinus. The sequence goes on from NZ_CP087879.1 coordinate 2,696,876, forward strand.
GGTGTCCAGGATGGCGGCCGAACTCGACGAGCACGTCGAGCAGTTCCGGCACCGTCCGCTCGATGAGGCGGGCCCGTTCACGTTCGTCGCCGCGGACGCGCTGACGATGAAGGTCCGCGAAGGCGGCCGGGTGATCAACGCCGTCGTGCTCGTCGCGACCGGCGTGAACGCCGACGGGCGGCGTGAGGTCCTCGGGCTCCGCGTCGCGACCAGTGAGACCGGTGCGGCGTGGAACAGCTTCTTCGCCGACCTCGTCGCGCGCGGCCTGACGGGCGTGCGACTGGTCACGTCCGACGCGCACGCCGGCCTGGTCGAAGCGATCGCGGCGAACCTGGCCGGCGCGACCTGGCAGAGGTGTCGCACCCACTACGCCGCGAACCTGATGTCCGCGACCCCGAAGAGCATGTGGCCGGCGGTCAAGGCGATGCTGCACTCGGTCTACGACCAACCCGACGCCGATGCCGTGCACGCCCAGTTCGATCGGCTCCTGGACTACGTCGACGGCAAGCTCCCCGACGCGTTCGAGCACCTCGATGCCGCACGCGCCGACATCCTCGCCTTCACCGGGTTCCCCGAAGGGCTCTGGGCGCAGATCTGGTCAAACAATCCCAACGAGCGGCTCAACCGTGAGATCCGCCGCCGCACCGACAGCGTCGGAATCTTCCCGAACCGCGACGCGATCATCCGCCTCGTCGGAGCCGTCCTCGCCGAGCAGACCGACGAATGGGCCGAAGGCCGCCGCTACCTCGGCTTGGACATCCTCGCCAGAAGCCGCCTCACCCTCGTCCCCGACACCGGAAGCGAGGTGAACCCCGACACCGTCCTCGAACTCAGCGCCTAACCATCCACATCGAAGGAGACCGCGCTACACCACTACCAGGGACTTGACCGGCCGATGTCACCCTGTCGTCGATCATCCGCAGGATCCCCGGGCCTTGCCATTGGACCAGCCGAAGGAGACTCTAAGCTGCATACAAACACCAATCCAGGAGCTGCGCGGAGTATGCCTGTGAAGAAGCAAATCAACGTTGTCGGTGCCGTAGTCGTTAGGGAAGACACTGTCCTGGCAGCTCAACGTAGCGCAGCGATGTCCCTCCCGGGGCTGTGGGAGTTCCCGGGCGGAAAGGTCGAAGCGGACGAGACGCCACAGGAGGCGCTCGCGCGCGAAATGGACGAAGAACTTCTCTGCACAGTGCAGATCGGTGATCACGTCGAGACCACCAGTCATGAGTACCCGTTTGGCGTCGTTACGCTTACGACCTACTATGCGACATTGATCGGCGACGAGCCTCAGTTGACCGAACACTCCGCGATTCGTTGGATTCCCATACCCGTTCTCGACAGCGTGGAGTGGGCGCCCGCGGACGTGCCTGCCGTCCAGAAGGTCATGCAGGACCACGCTGCAGGTGCCGCGTGATGGGCCGCGGTTCGTGAGCTCCGTCTCAGGGCAAGTTCGCCGTGACAACGCGTTCGGCTTTGACAGCTCGGCCCTTGACGCCGATCACCGCTACCACCCTTTGCTGGTCTCGAACCAAGGCACAAACACAATGCTGCGGTCGATCCGCGATGAGCTACGTCGCTCTAGGAGGTTCACATTCTCAGTCGCTTTCGTCACGCCCAGCGCAATCGCGATGCTCAAGCAGGCGCTGCTTGACTTTGAGGGCGAAGGTACGATAGTTACGTCGACCTACCTCGGGTTCAATTCCCCTGCTGCGTTCAGGGAGCTGTTGAACCTCGCTCGAGTCGAGGTCTATATTCACCAAGCTGCAAACGGTGCCTTCCATGCGAAGGGGTACGTCTTCGAGCACGACGAGAGTATGACCGCGATAATCGGTAGCTCAAATCTAACTGAGACAGCGCTGCTGACGAATCATGAGTGGAACCTGCGGTTCTCCGCGCTACCGGACGGCGACATCGTCCATCAAATTCGTGGTGCGCTGACCGCTCAACTCGCGGAGTGCACACCACTATCCCCAGGGTGGATCGATTCGTACGAGGCTTCGTACGTTTCGCCTCCTCGACACACGCCCTTGACGCCGGAAGACGCCGACCCGATTTCTCAGGGGGCCGTCGTTCCAAATGCGATGCAAAAGGAGGCGCTCGCGGAGATCCAGCGTGTACGCGACGCCGGCGAGCAGCGTGCAGTGGTGATCTCCGCGACCGGAACCGGAAAGACGATTCTCTCGGCGCTCGATGTGCGTTCGGTCGATCCCGCTCGGGTACTGTTCATCGCCCACCGCGAGCAGATTCTGGATCGGGCAATCGACGAGTTTCGTCGAGTACTAGATGCGCCCATAGACGACTTCGGCAAGTTCGTCGGAAGTTCCCGCGACGTCGATCGGCGCTATGTGTTCGCGACCGTCCAGTCTCTTTCACGCCCAGAAAATCTGCGCCTCATCCGCCCCGATGCATTCGACTACGTGCTCATCGATGAGGTCCATCGCGCTGGGGCCGGCACCTACCGGCGCATGATCGACTACCTGCAGCCCAAGTTTATTCTGGGAATCACAGCCACACCCGAGCGTACAGACGACTTCAATATCTTCGAGCTCTTCGACTTTAATGTGCCGTACGAGATTCGCCTCCAAAAAGCGCTGGAGGAAGACATGCTCGCTCCGTTCCACTACTACGGGGTGACCGATTTCCAGACGGCGGAGGGCGACATCATCGACGATACCTCTAGGTTGTCTCAGCTAGTAGCACCTGAGCGCGCGGACCACATTGTGCGCGCCGTTGCAACCTATGGACATGCCGGAGTGTCCGTCCGGGGCCTGATCTTCTGCAGCCGCAAGCACGAGGCGATCGAACTTTCGAACCTACTCAACGACCGGCAGGTCCACGGAAGGCGTCTTCGCACCGTCGCGCTCACCGGCGACGACTCAGTCGGAACGCGGGAGTCCGCGATCGAGCAGCTCGAGCGCGGCGAGCTGGACTACATACTGACGGTCGATGTATTCAACGAAGGCATCGATATCCCCACCGTCAATCAGGTTGTGATGGTGAGACAAACACAGTCGAGCATCATCTTCACGCAGCAGCTTGGCCGCGGGCTGCGGAAGGCCGCCGGGAAGGACCACCTAGTTGTGATCGATTTCATTGGGAACTACGCCAACAACTACTTGATCCCCATCGCATTGTTTGGCGACAACAGTCTCAACAAGGACTCGATCCGCAAGCGCTTGATCGACGCCCAGGAAGCGGGTGCAATATCCGGGCTGTCCAGCGTCAACTTCGATGCAATTTCACGCGATCGCGTTTTTGAGTCGCTCGCAAATACCCCGCTCGACAGCATGCAGAACTTGAAGCGGACTCTTGTCGAGCTGGAGAACCGGCTTGGCCACACACCGCGCCTAATGGACTTTGCCCGCTTCGACGCGGCCGATCCAACGGTTGTCGCTGCGAAGCGAGGCAGCTACTGGAGCCTCCTCGTCGCATTGAAGCGCGTCGATAGCGCTCCCACAGAGGCTGAAGACGCGGTCCTGACATTCCTGTCCGCCGAGTTGCTGAACGGCAAGCGTCCCCACGAATTGCTCTTGCTGCAGTCGCTTCTCGCTGACGAGGGTTCTGTCACACACAAAGACTACGTTCGGCTCCTCGAACGTGAACGGTGTGGTTCGGAGTCCTCCACCGTGCGTTCTGTGAGTAGGGTTCTGTCGCTGGAGTTCTTCACGGAGGCTGAGCGCCGCAAGTACGGCGGTCGACCTCTGGTCACGCTCGTCGATGGAGTGTTCAACCTCGATCCTCGCCTTCGCGAACTCATGCGCTCGAGCCAAACTTTCGCCGCCCACGTCTGGGACCTTATTGAGACCGGTTTGTACCTCGCTCGGCACCACTATCGGTGGGTCGGAACTCTCGAGGTCGGTCGACGATACTCACGAAAGGACGCCTGCCGGCTTCTCAACTGGGAGTCGAATGAACAGAGCACGATCTATGGCTACAAGGTCGACTACACCTCAAATACGTGTCCAATCTTCATTACTTATCACAAGGCCGATGGTATCTCCGAAAGCACCAGATATGAAGATGAGTTCATAAGCGAATCGGCGATTACCTGGTTCACTCGAAGTCGCAGGACGCTGCGAAGCAATGAGGTTCGGGCAATCGTTGAGAACCGAGTTCCTCTGCATCTCTTCGCGAAGAAGGATGACGCCGAAGGCTCCGACTTCTACTATCTGGGCCGAGCACATTCGGCGGAAGCCCGCCAGGAGCAAATGCCAGTTGGGAACCGTGAACAATTGGACGTTGTCATGATGAAACTGAACATGGATTCGCCGATCGAAACAAGTCTGTATGACTATCTCGTGGCTCGGTCTTCGCCCGGCGCGCCGCGTTCCTAGAATCGTGGCTGTGCTGCTTCCGAGCGCCCGCGGGAGTGGGTCGCGTGTGGCCGGGCTTGGGTTCCAGTAGCCAGCAATGATTCGAAGTACGACCGAAGTCTCGGATCACACACATAGATGTACGTCCCGCGTATCCCACGGGTGAGTAGTACCGCGTAGATATTCAAGATGAATTCGAGCAGGGCGTCGTCGTCGTAAGTGATGCCTAGGGTCGGGTTGTTCTCCTTGCCCTTTGCGTCGTAATAGGAGGCGCGATGGGCGCGCACCTTGCCTGTCAACGGGTCGAGTCTCAGGTCTTCGCCGATGATCACTCCGGCGTAGTTCAGGTCGTAGCCCTGCACGGTGTGGATCGAGCCAACGTCATCGATTGACCCCTCGGAGTTGATCCAGTCGACCGCCGTACGGTTCCAGTGCAAGGCCACCCCGTCGAGCTCGATGTCGAATTCCGAAGCGTCCTTGCGTGACTTCCACGGCCAAGCGTAGCCAGCCACCAGGCGCGCAAGACCATGCTCTTCGTCCCGAGCACGGATCGCATCGTGCATCTCACCGAGATTCTGGAACAGCCGCAGGTCGTAGCTTGCGAAACCTCCGGCATCGGAAGCCTCACCACGTAGTAGACGCCGAATGAAGTCGATGTAGTCCGCACCGCCGGCGACGCGCATCTGCGACGCCAATGGATAGAAACGATTGGCTTCCTTCGCCTCACGTACGAGCGCACCGAGCACGGGCCGCGGAAGATCCGCCGGCCGGACGGCCTGCCCTTCATCCAGAAGGAAGACCTGATGGCGGCTCTTCGAACGGATCCAGTCGAGTTGGGTCTTGGTCAGGTCATCGTCGCCATACAAGGCGCCGTTGATTGCTCGGAACTTCTTGTTGAGCACACCAGTCGGCTGGTTGGCACGCTGATTCAGCCGATGGGTCTCGTCGACCACGAGCAGATCGAAATCATGATCCGACGCGCCGACCTCGAAGGGAGTGAGCACCATACTCCGGTCGAGACCTGGGGTCTTCGCGAAGACCTTCTGGATCGACCTGCGGAGCGACTGCTGTGGCACCACGATGCCGATCCGGAAGTCGTGCAGCAACTCCGAATGGCCCTCGACGAAGAAGTCGGAGAAGAGCGAATCGGTCTCAGGCCGATCGTTCGGATTCGCGGCTTGGATGTCTCGCAGGAGCTTCATGAGGAACACGCCGACGATCGTCTTGCCGGTACCGGGGTCGCCTTGAACCACCACGGTGCTTCGAGCACCTTGCTCCAGGTCCTCGAAGAGCCCTTCAAGGATGCCCTCCATGGCGACGGCCTGCTCCTGGTTGAGGGATTTGAATGGCGACAGCTTGAACAGGTCGCTGTTCTCGATCTCCGGGATGTCTCGCGTGAACATGCCAGCCGCCCGCAGCTCTTCGAAGATCTCGTCGAAGGTGTTGCGATACCTCACGCGGTCGTAATAGTCAGCGTCCGTAATTCCCTCGTTGCGGTTGATCACCTTGAGTTGTCCGTCGCCTGCGAAGAGCCGGATCAGGTAGGACTCGAGGTCGAGGCAAGCGGACTTGTTGAAGGTCTCGTCGATCACGATGCGAACAGCCTTGAGATGCTGCTTGCCTTCGTTGTCGAGGTGCTGCCGGAGCCGACCCGCCGCGTTCAGCGTCTCACCGACGTAGACCTCGCCGTGGTCGCTGATCGTGTACACGACAGGCCAGTTCGCGTGTCGCCCATCGGGTTCAGCCCAGGTCCGCACCGCCTGCTTAGAGAACGGAAAGTGCTCGACCCTAAAGCTGGTCATACTTCGCGCTCCTGCCACGGGATCGATCGACGGGGTACTTGCTTCGCGTCTGCGCGAGCTTGTCAAGAATGATGCGGCCCGGGTCGACGCCGAGCCGGTCGGCGAGCAGGTAGCAGTAGGTCAGCACATCAGCGAGTTCCTCGACGACACGCTCACGTTCCGCCGCCGCCTCATCCCACTGGAAGCACTCGAGGAGTTCGCCCGCCTCGATGCTGATGCCCTTTGCGAGATTCGCTGGCGTATGGAACTGTCGCCAATCGCGTTCGGCCACGAAATCACGTAGCGCGTTCAGCACATCAGGCTCTTCACTCTCGGATCTGGAGGCCATGAACGGAAGCCTATGAGCCGCAGTTGAGTCCCGCATAGTGGTGTAGCGCGGTGATCGGGCTCGTCGCTACTGACGTGAGCGCGGTCACCGTGTGTTCCTTCGAGGAATCTCCTACAACCCACTCGAACGGAATCAACACGATACCGCACCTCACATTCTCGACCCTGCCGGCCTGCTCGGTGAAGCCTTGGCCGAGCGTCCCCGGATCTGATGCGGCAGCTGCTGCAGACGATGATCAACGCGCTCCTGTCCGCCGACGCGGATGCCGTGGTCGGCGCTGAGTGGGGCAAACCGAGCCCCACCCGCACGACGCAGCGCAACGGGTACCGGCACCGGGACCTGGACACCCGGGTCGGCACGATCGATATCGCCGTCCCGAAGCTGCGGCAGGGCACGTACTTCCCGGACTGGCTGCTCGAGCGCCGCAAACGGGCCGAGTCCGCCCTGATCACGGTCGTCGCGGACTGCTACCTCGCCGGTGTGTCCACGCGCCGGATGGACAAGCTGGTCAAGACCCTCGGGATCCACTCGCTGTCCAAGTCGCAGGTGTCCAGGATGGCGGCCGAACTCGACGAGCACGTCGAGCAGTTCCGGCACCGTCCGCTCGATGAGGCGGGCCCGTTCACGTTCGTCGCCGCGGACGCGCTGACGATGAAGGTCCGCGAAGGCGGCCGGGTGATCAACGCCGTCGTGCTCGTCGCGACCGGCGTGAACGCCGACGGGCGGCGTGAGGTCCTCGGGCTCCGCGTCGCCACATCAGAGCCCGGTGCGGCGTGGAACAGCTTCTTCGCCGACCTCGTCGCGCGCGGCCTGACGGGCGTGCGACTGGTCACCTCCGACGCGCACGCCGGCCTGGTCGAAGCGATCGCGGCGAACCTGCCCGGCGCGACCTGGCAGAGGTGTCGCACCCACTACGCCGCGAACCTGATGTCCGCGACCCCGAAGAGTATGTGGCCGGCGGTCAAGGCGATGCTGCACTCGGTCTACGACCAGCCCGACGCCGAGGCCGTGCACGCCCAGTTCGACCGGCTCCTGGACGACGTCGACGGGAAACTGCCCGCCGCGTTCGAGCACCTCGATGCCGCACGCGCCGACATCCTCGCCTTCACCGGGTTCCCCGAAGGGCTCTGGGCGCAGATCTGGTCCAACAATCCCAACGAGCGGCTCAACCGTGAGATCCGCCGCCGCACCGACAGCGTCGGGATCTTCCCGAACCGCGACGCGATCATCCGCCTCGTCGGAGCCGTCCTCGCCGAGCAGACCGACGAACGGGCCGAAGGCCGCCGCTACCTCGGCCTGGACATCCTCGCCAGAAGCCGCCTCACCCTCGTCCCCGACACCGGAAGCGAGGCGAACCCCAACACCGTCCTCGAACTCCGCACCTAACCATCCACATCGAAGGAGACCGCGCTACACCACCACCAGGGACTTGACCGATCCTGCGTGAAGGTCCGCCGGGCGGCGGAGCGCGAGTACGTCCGGCCCGCACCGTGCGGCGAGGAGTTCAGCGACATCCGATCCCCCAGGCCCTCGACCACGTACGACGCGGTACCCATCGAACCCGGGATCAGGCCCGGCCGGCCGGCATCGGCCCGGATCGCACCCTTCCGCGACACCCACACCCGCTTGCCGAAGTGCTCCTCGCTCTCGGTGAAGTTGTGGTGGCAGTTGATCCGCTCCCGCTCCTCCACCGGCACGCCGACCCACTCCGAGACCTGCCGGATGACCCGGTCCATCATCTCCTCCCGGTTCAGCAGCGCGAAGTGCTGCGCCCACCGCAGCTCCGCGATGTACCGCGAGAACTCCGGCGTGCCCTCGACCAGGTACGCGAGATCCCGGTCGGGCAGGTCGATCCACCACTTCCGGCAGAGCTCCTGCGCGACCCGGATGTGATGCTGCGCGATCTTGTTGCCCACGCCCCGGCTTCCGGAGTGCAGGAACAGCCACACGGAGCAGGGTGACAGGCTGAACGCTCGATCTGCCAGAATTCGTCGATGAGGTCCGTCAATTCGGCAAGGGACGCCGGCACAAGAATTGGTCGCTCTTACCCTGATGTTTGGGTCCCGGATGAGATTTTGATGCAGGTTGTCCGTTCGCATATCCGACCGCAGATCAAGCTTCAGAGAAGCGCGCAAGACCACGCCGCCGAGGGATGGTCGACGACGTTCACGGCGATGCTGGGCTTAGCTTTTCTCACCGGTTCCCTGTTGGTACTTTCTCTGCTGCCCGAGTTGGTGCTCTCCCCGTTCCCAGAATCGATTCAAGGAGTCATTCGTGCTCTGAACCCTTGGAGCCCGTTGCTCACTCTCGTCTCCATCGCACTGGTATTGCTGAGTGTCGGTACTGGTCTCGTTATAAGACGCGCGCGGCAAGCCGCCCGGGACCGCCACAGGGCGTCGGTCAGGGCGCTGATCCAATCTGGATTCGAGGGCGCGAAGGTCGCCCTCGAGAAGCGCAGGGCGAAACAGGGAATGCCGCTTGACCGCGATTTGGCGCTCCACGTGACGAGGAACTCGCTCAGACCGGACCCGGCGCGTCTTGGGGTTACGCCGCGGGGCGCCGAGGAGCTTGTTGCTCAGTGGATGCGACATCTTGGCGAGACCGACGCGGAGGTCACGAGTTACCGAGGTGATGGAGGAGTCGACGTGGGCGGGCGCAAGTACATCGCCCAGGTCAAGCACTATGCGGCTAACGTCGGCGTCGCCCCGATCCGTGAGATCGCCGGAGTTGCGTCCGCTGACGGGCGCAGTCCACTGTTCTTCACGAGCACCGGCTATGCGTCCGGTGCGATCGAGTTCGCGGACCGCTCCGGCATCGCTCTATTCCTGTACAGCGCCGAGCTGGGCGAGCTCCACGGTATGAACGGGCGAGCGAAGACGCTCATGATCCACGGCCTCAACTAGGCGTCGGGGTCAACGCTCATGACTGGATCCACCGCGCGGACTGATCCCACCTCCGGGCACTCCCTCCGACGCCGGGTCGCGGCGTGATCACGCCCTGACCCCGACATCGGGCCCCGCGTTCGCCGCTCCCGCTACTCGATCGCGAGCGCGATTCGCCGCAGGCCCTCGACCGCGCCATCGACGGCGACGACGAGCTCCGGATGCTCCTCGGTCTTCGCGAGCATGATTCGAAGCCGTCGGCGATCCTTGACCGTCAGTCCGCGAAGATCGCGGGCGCCGACGAGCGGCGCGAGATTGCAGAAGTCGCTGATGTGACGCTGCCCGCGAATGCCATCGGGAATGCTCACCGCCGCCGCCTTCGCGACGAGCGCCCCGAGCAGGTCGGGGCGCCGGATCCTGCCCACGCGATCCCCGTGCTGGACGCGGACGAGATTCGAGCGATCGAGCGCCTGCGTGGTTCCCGGTGCCTGCAGGGTGGTGGCGCCACCGACGCCGGTCGCCCGTCCGGCCCGCTCACCGATCCCGTCGGGAAGCAGGACGTCAATCGACGCAGCCCCGCGCATCCATCGGTGCTGGTGCCCGTCGGCGGTGATCCCGTCCGCCGCGAATCCGAGACGTACCAGCGCCCCGGTGAGGTCCCGCAGCATCGTCGGACGCGCGCGGACGTCGACGACTGCATCCCCGTCATCGGTGGGCCGGGTCGACACCACGCCACGCTCGAGGCAGTGCAGCAACACCATGAACCCGCCGATCAGGCACCACCCGTCGGGCACCTCGTCGGCGAGATCGAGGATCCCGGCCCAGGACTCGTCCGCGGCGCCGGCCAGCGGTGGAAGGACGATCAGGGGCGGGTCGTCGCTCACCGGCGCAGCTCCTTCAACAGCTGCTCCGCCTGCCCGCGCTCGCGCGCTCCGCTGTGGTCGAGCAGGTCGGCGATGACGAAGCCGATCGGAACATGGCCCTCATCGTCGAGCGCGATATCGGCCACGTGCACCCAGACGTTCGGGCGGTCGCTCTCGACGAGCAGGTAGTCCTTCACGAGGGGGTCGACATCCGCGTGCGACACGTAGCCTTCGGCGACAGCGGATGCCGCGAGGCCGGCGCGCGGGTCGGCGACCCCCGACCGGACCAGACGTGCGTCGCCGAGCAGGTCGTGCAGGTCCGCCGCGCTCGCGCTGAGCGCCAGGCGGGGCGAGCGCGCCCTGACCCAGCTCCAGAACCGCTGCGCGTCGACGTCGCCCGCCCGCACGAGGCCCACCTTCTCGGCGATCCTCCGCCGGACCACCGGGTCGGAGGCGGCGACGCGACCGCTCGAGATTGCCGCGAGCAGGATCTGGGCATTCGCAGCGGACATCGGCCGCGCCGACGGTCGCGGCGCAGCCAAGGCCTGTTCGGGCACGACCCACTGCGAACCCACCCGATATGCCCCGACGGCGCCGCTCCGGACGCGCTTGTACGCCGCTGCTCGGGACACCCCGAGCTTCGCGGCGTATTCAGCAACCCCATATGGCATGACACAAGGGTAGCAATATCGATACCCATGTGTCGCCTGGCCGATCGCGCGACTGATCGCGACCCGCACCCGCCCGTCTCCGGGCGGGCGCGAGCCGCGGCATCCGTCACCGCTTGAGCAGCTGCGCGCGACCCCCTCAGTCCCCCTTCACGTTCACCACCTGCCGCAGCGTGTGCCGCACCCGCACGAGCGACGCGGCATCCGCCATCACCCGGTCGATCGGCTTGTAGGCCGCCGGGATCTCGTCGATGAACGCGTCGGTGTCGCGGAACTCGATGCCGGCCATCGCCTCCCGCAGCTGATCACGCGTGAAGGTCCGGCGGGCGGCGGAGCGCGAGTACGTCCGGCCTGCGCCGTGCGGCGAGGAGTTCAGCGACATCCGATCACCCAGGCCCTCGACCACGTACGACGCGGTGCCCATCGAACCCGGGATCAGGCCCGGCCGGCCGGCATCGGCCCGGATCGCACCCTTCCGCGACACCCACACCCGCTTGCCGAAGTGCTCCTCGCTCTCGGTGAAGTTGTGGTGGCAGTTGACCCGCTCCCGCTCCTCCACCGGCACGCCGACCCACTCCGAGACCTGCCGGATGACCCGGTCCATCATCTCCTCCCGGTTCAGCAGCGCGAAGTGCTGCGCCCACCGCAGCTCCGCGATGTACCGCGAGAACTCCGGCGTGCCCTCCACGAGGTACGCGAGATCCCGGTCGGGCAGGTCGATCCACCACCTCCGGCAGAGCTCCTGCGCGACCCGGATGTGGTGCTGCGCGATCTTGTTGCCCACGCCCCGGCTTCCGGAGTGCAGGAACAGCCACACGGCATCCGTCTCATCGAGCGAGACCTCGATGAAGTGGTTGCCGCTGCCGAGCGACCCCAGCTGCAGCCGCCAATCGCCCCGGTAGCGAGCCGGGTCGAACCCCTTCGCCTCGGCGAGGGCCTCGAGCTCGGCGATCCGCGGCTCGGCGGTCGCGACGACCTTGCGGTTCGCGTGACCGGCCGACAGCGGGATGGCGCGCTCGATGTGCTCCCGGACCTCCCTCCGGTCGGAGGGCAGGTCGGAAGCCGCGAACTGCGTCTTCACGGCGATCATGCCGCAGCCGATGTCGACTCCGACCGCGGCCGGCATGATCGCGCCGAGCGTCGGGATGACCGACCCCACCGTGGCGCCGAGGCCCAGGTGCGCGTCGGGCATCAGCGCGAGGTGCGGGTAGATGAACGGCATCGTCGACGACGTGCGGGCCTGCTCGACGGTCTTCTCGTCGATCAGGCTCGCCCACGACACGAGCCGTGTGGAGAGCTTCTCCATGGTCCTTTCCTGTCTGCTTGGTGCGCGCGTCGCGGCTGCGGCGTCGCGCGTGCGGTGCGGATCGCGGAGCCCGAGGGCTCCCGTCGCGCGCAGACGGAAGAAGACCCCGGGCCTCGGATGGCACGGGGTGACGCGGTTGCTCGCGGCCATCGGGCCGCGGCGGCGTCAGCGTGCCGGTTCGAGCACCTGCTCGAGTTCGCGAAGGACGCTCGCTTGGCGAGCGTTCGCGGGCTCGATGAAGGACTGGCGATTCGTGCGCTGCAGGTACACGGCTCGTCCTTCCTCGTGCAGGGGTCCGGGATGCGGATGCTGCGCGGGTGCGCAGCCTTGCGACGATAGCGGTGGTGCGGGGGTGGGGTCAATGGCGGGTTTCGTGGCATCCGCCCCGTGCGAATCCGTGACTCTGGAGCCGCGAATCCGTGGGTTCGAGTCCGCGCAGGCCGCCGGTCAGGCAAACGGACGGTTTCCTATCTGACAAACGGACGGGTTCATACCAGACGAATGGACGGGTCTCCTTCGCCTCGGTACCAGATGGTACTCTGGTACCGAGGAGGACAGATGGCGCCGTTCACCCCGATCAAGATCGATCCGGCGACCGACCGGCTGGTCGGCGACGCTGCGCACGTGCTCGGGCGAACGAAGAAGGACATCGTCGCCGCCGCCATCCGCGAGTTCATCGAGACCCACCAGGCGGAACTCACTGCCGGCGTCACCGCGACGGCCGACCGCTTGGCGAGCCCCAGCACGGAACCACTACACGCAGGCCTTCGCCCGCTCCGCGCGCGTCTCAACACCCAGCGCGAAGAACTCGTCTCCGCGCTCGAAGAACTCGGCGCCTCGAACATCCGCGTCTTCGGGAGCGTCGCCCGCGGCGACGAGTCGGCCACCAGCGACATCGACCTGCTCGTCGACCTCGCCGACGACGTCGGGCTGTTCGGCCTCGGCACGATGCGCAGCGCGGCGGAGCGGATCCTCGACGCCCCGGTCGACATCGTGCCGGCGTCGAGCCTGAAGGCGGATGTCGTCGAGACCGTGCTGCGCGAAGCGATCCCAGTGTGAGCCGCTCGTCACGTGCTCGCCTCGGCGACGTCCTCGCCGCATGCGCCGCAATCGAGGACTACGCGGCCAGACCAGACGACGACCCGATCGTGGGGCTCCCCCGCACCCCGACACGGCTGTCAGGATCGAGCGACCCTACCGCCGGGAGGACCCCATGAGCACCGAACACGTCGCGACACCATCCCTCGCGAACCGCCGCCCCGCGGCATCCGTCATCGCCGAATGCCTGCGCGTGCAGGCGACCGTGCCGCCGAACACCGCTGTGCAGCGGTTCTTCGGCGTCTCGCCGCTCGGACGCGACGCCGAGCCCTGGTATGTCGGCGCGCTCGGCGAGCTCGAGGTCGCGCGCCGCCTCGAGGCGCTCGGACCGGGGTGGGTCGTGCTGCACTCGGTACCGATCGGTACCGGGTCGAGCGACCTCGACCATGTCGTGATCGGGCCCGCGGGCGTGTTCACGATCAACACGAAGCACCACCGCGGCCAGCACGTGTGGGTCGGCGCGAAGCGCATCCTCGTGAGCGGCCAGCGCACCGACCACCTGCGCAACGCCACGTACGAGGCGAAGCGCACGGCGAAGCTGCTGTCGGCGACCGCGGGTGTGCCCGTCGAGGTCACGCCGATCGTCGCGATCGTGGGAGCGAAGCGGATGACGGTGCGCGAGCGCCCGTCGGAGGTCGTCGTGCTGCATGACACCGAGCTCATCCGCTGGCTGCGACGGCGGCGCGTGGTGCTGGCGCCGGAGCAGGTGCAGCGCCTCGCCGCAGTCGCGGCGCGGCCGTCGGCCTGGCAGCGGATGCCGGTGACCGCGGTCGTCGATCACGCCGCGTTCGAGCGGCTTCAGGTGGAGGTCGGTCTTGCGAGCCGTCGGCGGGTGCTCTGGCAGCTCGCGGCCAGCGGCGCCACGGCATCGGCGATGTTCGGGATGTGGTGGTCGACTGTGGGACCGCTGCTCGAACGCTGACCTGGCGGCTGCCCAGAGGTCAGAGCGGGAGCTTCGTAGTGCAATCGATTTTGGTGTACCGACGACCCTGCTCGTCGACCGACGTTCCGCCCGGTCCGTATGCCCGGCAGCCCGTGTAGCCGTCGTATCCGCCGGTCGAGCCCGATCCACCACTGGCAGCCCCTGAGTCGGACTGCTGGTCTGCATCTGCTGCTGCGGCCTGACGTTGTTCCTCGGCGAGCCGAGCGGCCTCGGCCTCGGCCGCGATGCGTTCGGCTTCAGCTTGACGGGCTGCGTCCGCCGCAGCCTGCCGATCCGCCTCGGCTTCGCGCGCGGCAGCAACAGGCGCGAATGCCATCGCATCATCGCGGTAGGTCGTCATCTGGGCCTCGATACGCGTGACCTCGAGCAACCACCGATCGCGAACATCCGGCGTTACCCAGGCGATCGCGTTGGCCGCCGCTTTCGCTGCCGGAACCGTCGTCAGCACGGCGATCGCCGCAGCCTCTGCACTCGCAAGCTCGGACGATGGCAGCTGGTCCGTGGGCGATGTCACCTCGGCAGCTCCCGCCGCAAGTGACTCGATCGCCGCGAGCGGCCCGCACTCCACAGACGGCGAGAAGATCCCCGCCCCGACCGCTTCTGCATCGGCCATGGCGCTCGTCGATTCGGCGAAGAAGCGCATGTTGTCCCCGTACTCGGCCGGCGCAGCCAGGCCCTGCGCGATCAGGACGGTCGCCGCTGAGACTCCGTCCTCGGTGGTCACTTTCGCGAGCAGGCGGCCAAAGCGATCGCGGCGAACCTCGTCGTACGCGAGGGTCACGCTCCGCCCCTTCGGGAGAAACTGCTCGAGCGCGGCGGTCGCCTCCTGTCCCAGGCACTCCGACTCGCCCGTGACCGCGTTGTCCTCAGGTGCATTCATATTCAGGATCCGAACGTATTCCTCGTGATCGCCGACCCGGACGACGACGGTGTCTCCATCGACCACACGGACCACACGAGCGTCTTGTGCCCACGTCGGAACGGCCGCGAGGCTCAGGCTTCCCGCTGTCGTGACGAGCACGAGACCCGCTCCAACCGCGGCGAGCGTGGACTTCGGTCGCCGCTCGTACAGGCGCATCAGCGGAAGCTCGCGGAGTCGTTGCGGCTCCCTTCGAGGGACGGTCTGGCCTGGCCAATACAGCCATTCCGGCTTCAGGTGCTGCGACGCGTAGAAGCGGCGATGCTCGTCCTCGGTCATCGTCCGCCGTCTCGACACGATGCGTCGGATGCCGAGGATCGCCATCAGGCCAAGAGCGATGACCAGCACGAAGCCAAGCCAGGACATCGCAGCGGCAATGTACGGATCTTCACCGGCGCCGCGAACGGTTGCCACCGATTCGAGTGCGATTCTCGCGCACCCGGCCATCACAACGACAGCGCCGAGAAGCATGAACAACCCCTTGCGCTGTGGGAGCTCGCGCTGCATTCCGATCTGCGTGATCGCGGTGTAGGCCGCGATCAGGACGACGATCAGAAGGGCGATGGGCCACCACAGCAGGATGACAAGCATCGCGCCGACGGGGCTGCTGGGCAGCGCGAAAAGGGAACTCACGCAAGGAACCTTCGGACAGGTCGAACGGGGAGGGGCATCCAACAATACGTTTCCGCCGAGCAATGAACAGTCACAGGCCCCAGTTCGGGGGCGGCGTTCGCGTGTGCGGCCCGAACGGGACCGCGACCCTCATCCCTCGAGGTTCTTGCGCCAGTCCTGATACGAGCCGCTTTCGAGCACCTCGCCCGTTGCGTCATCGACGAATTCGACGACCACATCGAGCTCGCCTGCCGGGGTGCCCGCGAACTGCTGGTAGAGCGCACCCTGGAGGTAGAAGCCGATCACGAGAAGGCTCTCGAGGGGTGAGAACCGCTCGGCGTCGACCGACACCGTGAATGCGGTCATCGCATCGTCGACCTCCACCTCGGTAATGGAGTTCGAGTCGTCCGCGACGATGCCGTCCACGGCGTCCTGCGCGGACGATCGCAACTCGTCGAGCATCTCGTCGCGCTGCGACTTGGTCATGGTGTAGACAACGGCGTCGCCGTCGACAGCAGCCGTCATGCCGTTCTCCGCAGCGGCGGAAACGATCTCCTCGTCCGACATCGAGTCCTCGGGATCGAGCAGGGACCGCGCGACCCTCACGTCGACGGTCGCCAGATTCTCCTCCACCTCGATGGGACCATCAGTCGAGTCGACCACCCCGACGGACCCGTCGCTGTCCGCCACCGCGCAGCCCCCGAGAACGAAGACGGCGCAGATCATTGCGGAAGCGGCCACGCTCCGGACAGACATCTTCATTCGACTCCCTTGAATGCAAAAAGTGGCTGTGCTCCGAATCGATCCTAGGAGCGCGGGCGAGGGCATTGCGCGACGTCCGCGGACCGGACGGTCTGCAGCGCATTCGTGGTTTCGACCCAAGTCCGCGAAGATCGCGGGCGCCGACGAGCGGCGCGAGGTCGCAGAAGTCGCACATATGACGCTGCCCCCGAACGCCGTCCGGAATGATCACCGCCGCCGCCTTCGCGACGAGCGCCCCGAGCAGGTCGCGGCGCCGGTGGTGGATCGCACAGGATTCCGTGCGATCGCGCACGCAGCTGCTCAGTCGCGTTCCGGCGCTCCCGGGCGCGGCATCCGCTCAGGCAGGCAGCACGGGGTTGCCATCGCCGTCGCCGTCGAGCGCACGCAGCGGCGTGATGCCGGATCTCAGGAGCGGGAGCCAGTCGGTCCAGTCTTCGGCGATCAGCGCGATGGAGGGGTAGCCGACCCGCTGGGTGTCGACTACGAAGCGGCCGCCCGTTCGCGCGAGCAGCGCGTCGCGCCGTTGCTCGATGCAGAGCCGCAGGAGGTACCAGTCGGAGGCCGCGAAGCCGAGCCGGTGGAAGGCGGCCGCCTGCCAGGCCCAGCGATGCACGCCCACCACGCCGCCCGCCCGGATCCGCTGCGCGACGAAGCCCATGATCGCCGGCCCGGGGAACGAGGTCGGAAAGTCCAGGAGCGCGCGGCACCAGGCCAGGCGCTCCGCCTCGGGAACGTCGCCCCACGGGCTCCGATCATTGACCGGGTCGCCGGGCGGCATCGCGATCAGGCGCGCAACGGCGTCCTCGAAATACTCGTCTGCGGGCATGGTGGAAGTCCTCCTGCTGCTCGGAGGCGCTTCAGCTCCGTCGACTTGCCCGAGACGGATGCCGCGGGCCGGCTCTTCCCCTGAGGCACCCGCTCGACGGAAGGGTTGCCGGGCAGCCGGCCAGGTACCGACAGCTGCCACTCGTGAACCTGCGCCGAGCGTAGCGGGAGCCGGTGACATCCGCTCGGCCTTGGGCGCCCTCGTTCGACCTGTCCTCCACAGGGCCGATTCGACAGCATCTTTTCACAGGGGATTTGGCAGGTCAGGCCTGTTTTCCATGGGTGAGCGGATGTCGGTGGGTCACCACAGAATCGAGACATGGAATCGCCCCTCAGCACCCTCGACCGCGACGTCGCGGCGTTGCGCGCGGCGTGGAGCGATGCGATGCCGCAGTTCCCGACGGTGACGGATGCCGCGACCCAGACCGAGATCGCCGAGATGAGCGATGACGGGCTGGTGCGTGTGGCCGACGCGCTCGCGCAGGTCCGGCGAGATGCCGAGATGCTCCTCGCGCGCGTGGCGGGCGAGGTGTCGAAGCGGTCGAGCACCGAACGCGGCGAAGCGAGCCTGGCCAGGGCCCGCGGCTTCCACAACCCGGTGCGGCTTATCGCCGCGTCGACCGGAGCCTCTCGAAGCGACGCGGCGAGGCTCATCGCGGTCGGCACCGCGACCGCCGAACGGCAGGGCTTCGGCGGCGCGCGGCTGCCGTCGCGGCATCCGCACGTCGCCGCAGCGCTCGAGTCGACCGCGATCGGCGTCGATGCGGCGTCGGCGATCACCACGATGCTCGAGCGGGTCCGGTGGCGCGCCGACCCCGAGTGGGCCGACACGGTCGAGGCATCCCTGGTCGAGCTCGCCGCTCGGGTACCGCTCGACCTGCTCATGCGCGGCATCCGCGAAGCCGAGGCGAGGCTCGACCGCGACGGCATCGAGCGTCGTGAAGAGCGATTGCGCGGTGAGCGATCGCTCACGATCCGCGAAGACGCGGCCGGCATGGTGCACCTCCACGCCCGGCTCGACCCCGAGACCGCAGCACCGATCAAGACGGCCGTCGAGGCGCTCGTCCGCGACGCACTGCGCCGCCGCGAGCCAGCCGCATCCGGCACCGGGCCCGTCGTCGACGACCAGCGCTCGATCCCCCAGATCCAGGCCGATGCGCTCGCCGCGATCGCACGACACAGCCTGGGGTGCGAGCAGACCCTCACCCCGCTCGCCAAGGCCACCGTGGTCGTGCGCCTCGACCACGACGCACTCGTCGACGGGCTCGGCGCCGCGCACATCGACGGCATCGATCAGCCCGTCTCCGCAACCACCGCACGCCGCATGGCGGCCGATGCCGAGCTCATCCCCATGGTGCTCGGTGGCGAAGGCCTCCCGCTCGACCTCGGCCGCTCTGCCCGGCTCTTCAGCCGCGCCCAACGGCTCGCGCTCGCCGAACGCGACGGCGGGTGCGCCTCATGCGGCCAGAACATCACCTACGTCGACGCCCACCACATCAGATGGTGGGAACGCGACGCCGGCCCGACCGACCTCGCCAACGGCGCGATGCTCTGCTCGTTCTGCCACCATCGCATCCACCGCGAGGGGTGGGGCATCCGCGCGACCCGATCCGAGGTGTGGTTCATCCCACCTCCGCACGTCGACCCCGACCAGGTGCCACGGCTCGGCGGGCGCGCGCGCTTCACGCCGACCGCGACGAGGTCGGCCGCGTGAGCGGGCAGCGCCGCAGTGCGCGCGGGCGGACGGGCGCTCCGGCGGGCGGGCGGTCGGGCCGGCGCGCGGGCGGGCCCGACCGCGCGTGCGCCCCGACCGTCAGGGCCCTTCGCCGGAGATGGTGACGGCGATGTACCCCTGTACCCGGGTCTCGCGGGCGAGCAGAAACAGGAGGCTCAGCAGGAAGAACCAGATGAACAGGACCACCATCACGATCGCCCATGCGGGCGTGTGGGTCGTCGTCGACGTCTGATCGTTCGTCGAGACGTTCACCTCGGCGATGGGCCAGGTTCCCGCCGGCGTCACGACGTGGTACTGCGTCGCGTGGATGTTGCCGATCGAGACGAGGAACGGTGCGGGCTGCGCGGAGCCGACTCGAGCGAGCGTCACGAAGGACGAGCGTAGCGAGGTGATGACTCGCGCGCGGTCACCCCACGCGAGCGAGTCCGCCGCTCTCACCGAGTCCGCCGCACTCACCTGCGCTGCGATCACTGCGGCATCGGCGCCACACCGACCCAGATCAGTCCGGAGAGCTCGTCCGTGTACACGTCGTCCACTGCGTCGATGGCGGGGCACGCGATGACGATCGACACGGTCTGGCGGATGCCGGTGAACGCGCGCGTCACCACGAGCACCTCCCCGGTCTGTTCGATGAGCGTTCCGCGGAAGCCCACCAGATCGACGAGATCGCCTCCCCCGACGTTCAGCGCAGTGTCTGATGCCCGCCCGGCATCGTCGAACGGGCCGACGATGCGCTCCAGTTCAGCGACGCTCGCGACACGGTCCCCCTGGTCTGCCGGGACCGATTCGGTCATGCCGCCGTTCCAGTACGAGACGGTGCAGCCCGTCGCGGGCTGCTCGAGTCCGGTACCGAACCCGATCGCGTCCGTCGTCGCCTGCCATCCACCGGCTCCCGACAGGTCGGTCATGACCGCGCTCGTCAATCCCTCGGGGAGCGGGACATCCCAGGGCAGGTCGGTCGGCATCGAGGCATCCGCACCGCCCGACGGGGTATTCGACGTCTCCGATGCGCCCTCCGAGGGCGACCCGGACGGCGACACCGCCGACGCCTCGGCGTCTGCCCCGCGTTCCTCCGCGATCGCACGCGTCTGCTCGATGACGGCCAGCGCACGGGGAACCACCAGCGCCAACACGAGTGCGTACAGCAGAACTCCGAGCACCACCGCCCAGGTCAGCCAGCGCCGTATCGGTGCCGTCCTCGAGGACTCCACGCCCTGATCCGCGGTCTCACCCATGCATCCACTCCATCCGCCCGTCGGCGCTCGACCCTCGCGGTCGGCCCCAATTGCGCGTCCACGCTAGGCAGGCTGAGGGCCGGTCGAGCCGGCCTTCGCGACGATGTGGATCACCGGACCCTCGCCGCGCGTGTGGAGGGGTGCTCGGTCGCCGTCGATCAGTCGAAGATGCCGTCCAGGATGCTGCCGATCACGAGCCCGCCGAGGATGCCGCCCATGACGTCGCCGCCGCCACCGCGACGCCCACCACCCCAGCCGGGCCCGCCGGGGCCCGCGGGCCCGCCTGGGCCGCCCCAGCCACCCCACTGCCCCGGCTCCTGCGGCCGCGACGCGTCGATGTCGCGACGGGCCAGGTGCAGCGCGTCACCCGCGAGGGATGCCGCACGCCGGGCGATCGCCATCGCCTGCTCGCGGTGGTCCTCGGCGATCACCGTGACGGTCGAGGCGGGCAGCCCGAGGAAGTGGTCGAGTTCGCGCCGAGTGCGCTCGGCCTCGGCGAGCCGGGTGCGGGCGTCGGCGCCGATCCAGCCGCGGTGGCCGGCGATCACGTCGCCCGCGACGGCGAGTTGCCGGTCGGCATCGTCGATCGCGTGGTGCACGTGGTCGAGGGGCGGCACGGGGCGTGCCGCACGCTCGCGAGCGGCGGCGATCGCGGCGTCCAACCCGGCGTTCGCGGTGCGCAGCCGGTCGAGCTGGGTGAACGGGTCGGTGGTGACGCCGGCGGCCGGAAGGGCCGCGAGCGCGGCCTGCAGTTCGGCGACCGCCGCCGCGACGCCGGCCGACGGCGGCTCCTTCCGCGCGACGACGAGGTCGCCGCGCGAGTCCTCGACGATCGCCGTGAGCGTCGACTCGGCGCGCAGCGCCTCGACCTCGAACGTCTCCACCGCGTCGAGCAGTGTCCTGGCCCGACGCACCGATTCAGCGGATGCCTCGAGTGCGAGGTTCGCCTGCTCGCGCTGCCCCGCTTCGCGCCGCCGCTCGGCGACGCCCGCACCGTGCTCGGCGAACCCGAGCAGCTGGTCGGCCTCGGCCGGGTTGCGGTCGACCTGGGCGAGCGCCTCGCGGGCGTACCGCATCGCCAGGCGGTCGATCGTCTCGCGGGCGTGCGGGATGCGTGCGCGCAGGCGCGCGACATCCGCTCTGATGCCGTCGATGATCTCGGGGGCGCGACGCGCGCGGGCGATGCGGTCGGCGAGCGCGACGGTCTGCTCGTCGAGCACGTCTTCGGCCCATTCGCAGAGCTGCACGATGCGCGCGTTGCGCGTGCGCAACTCGTCGGGGGTGTCCGGGAGGTGGTCGTGGTTGAGCTGGTGCAACCGGAACGCCTCGCCCAGGTGCGTGCGCACCGCGGCGAGCGCGTCGGAGAGCGACGTGGTCGCCTCCGGGCCGAGCTCGGCCTCGGCGAACGCGAGTTCGTCGGTCGTCACGCGGATTCGCTCGTCGGCGGCCACGAGCGCCGATCGGGCTCGCTGTGCGAGGTCGGCGTCGTGCGCCGCGAGCTCCTGCTCGTCGCGTTTGCGTCTGCCCCAGAACCCGGCCATGCCCTCGATCCTAGGGTCGGATGCGCGCCTCGGCGGCGCCGCGCCCGCGCCCCGAGTCCGCGTCCCGCGCCCGCGCCCCGGCTCGCAGCACCGGGTGACGAGCGCACGCCGGATCCGCATAGGGCTCGGATCCGGCGTGCGACGCGTCACGGGCCGACGTCGGGCGAAGGGGGTGCCGCTCGCCGGGGGGAGGTGCGAGCGGGCTCGCTCCGAAGCGTCGGCCCGGGGACCTCCCACTCAGGGATGTGGGTCGAACGTCCCACTACCAAAGGTAGCGCGCGCCACTGGGACGATGCTCCGCGCCGGCCGAGTGCCCGCTGGGAGCGGTGCCGCGCAACGCCACCCGGCGGCGCACTCGAACCGCCGCCGCGCCGCAGGGGTCAGCCCAGACGGGCGGGCATTCGCAGGCGCGATGCTCGTCGTCCGGCAGCTTCGCGTGCGAGCCGCACGGACTCCGCCGCGAGACCGGCGGCACGCTCGGCCAGCTCGATCGCCCGCGCCCGGTACCCCTCGTCGCTGACCGCCGTCTCGGCGGACGCGCTGCCCAGGTAGTGGCCGAGGTCGCTGCGGATGTGCTCGGACTCCGCGAGGCGCACGCGCGCCTCGGCACCGAACCGACCGGGACTGCCGTCGTACACCTCGCGCGCGACGACGATCCGGCGATCGGCGGCCTCGACCGCGTGCCGCACCTGGGCCGCCGTCGGGTGCGCGCCGGCCGCCCGGTCGCGCGGCGCGGTGGTCCCGGTACCGACCGTGCGAGCCGTGGAGCCGGTGCGACCGGCGCCGCCCACCAGCCCGGCCTCGGCCAGCAACGACTCGACCTCGAACGCCTCCACCGCATCGAGCAGCCCTTCGGCGCGGAGCACCGACGCAGCGGATGCCGCGAGCGCCACGTTCGACGGCTCATGCCGCCCCTCGGCATGCAGCCGCTCGCCGACCTGCGCACCCTGCTCGGCGATGGCGAGCAGCCGCTCCGCCTCGGCCGGGTACGCCGAGACCCCGATCGGAGTCTCACGCGGGTACCGCACCGCGAGGCGGTCCACGGCCTCGCGGGCGGCGGGCGCACGCGCGCGCACGCGCCCGATCTCGGCCAGCACGCCCGCGATCAGCTCCGGTCGACGCCGGACCCGCGCGATTCTGGCCGCGAGCGCCGACGTCTGCGCGTCGAGGAGCCGATCGACCCGGGCGCACACGGCGAGCACGAACTCCGAGCGCGCGGGCGCGGCATCCGTCGCCCCCGGCGGCGCCATCCGCTCCGGCCCGTTCACCCGGAAGGCGTGCGCGACCAGCGTGCGGGCGGTGGCGATCGCCTCCCCGAGGCGCACCACCGCCGGGTCGTCGCCCAGCTCCGCCTCGGCGAACGCGAGCTCCTCGACGGCGTTCCGGATGCGCTCGTCGACCGCGAACAGGGCCGACCCGGCCCGCCTCACCGCGTCGGCGCCGCGGGCCTCGAGTTCCCGCGCGCCGCGTCGGCGCACGGCCCTGAACCCGGCCATGGCACGATCCTACGTTCGGTGCGCCGGCGCCGCCATGGCGCCTCATGCCGGGGCGCGCGTCGCCCGCCCGACGCCCGTCGAGCGGACGCCCGCTCAGACGGTGCCGGCCGGCGGCCACACCCCGATGATGAGGCCCATCACGACGAGGGTCACCAGTTCGTGTGCGATGTTCATGACCGTCAGCGACGACGGGCGGCCCTCGAACGCGTCGTGCGTGATGAACCGCGCGGCCGTGAAGCCCGCCCAGAGGATCACCGCCGTCAGCAGCGCCGCAAGCAGGTACCCGCCGCCGTAGAAGTGCCACGCGATCGTCGAGGCCCCGGCGAGCACCCACGCCGTGACGAAGCTCACGATCACCGTCACGATGATCGGCATGGTCGCGCTCATGCCCTCGCGGTCCAGGTCGACCTTCGCGAGTTCGGCCCACCGCCTGCCGAACACGCCACGCGCGTACCAGATCGACCCGACGACCAGGCTCGACACCGTGGCCAGCAGCACCGCCCAGTAGTTGATCTCGGGGATGATCATCTCCGCCTCCTCGCCGCGGCCCGCGCCGCTCATCGGTGAGTTGCACTCGGTGAGCGCGAGCGTACTCCTCTACGGGAGGGGGCGGGCGAAGCGCGGCGGCCCGGCGCATCCGCTTGCCACCGAGCGCAGAAAACGCATGAGAATCCGCCCGATGCCCGGCCTGACAGGGACATCAGGCGGAATCTCATGCACTCCTGTGTGGCCGGGCCGTTCCAGCCCCCACCCGTGCCGGCCGACCGACCTCCGCCGGGCGCGTGGGCCGGCGCCTGGCGCGACGCGCCAGAATGGGCCCGTGGATGACCCGCAGGCGACGCCCCACGACGCGAACGCGCCCGACGCGAACGCGCCCGACGCGCCCGCGCCCGACGACGAGCAGGACGGGATGCCCGACGCCGTCTGCTGGCTCGCCGCGACGTGCGACTCGTGCGGAGCGCTGGTCGAAGGCGGCACCTGCTGGAACTGCGGCGCGCGGCGTTCAGGCTGAGACGCCCGCATCGGCGCCGGGTTCCGCCCGCGATGGCGCGGGGAACCACACCAGGGCCCAATGCCGAACTCGCAACCGCAACCCCGAGTTCCTCGGAACGCATGAGATTCCGGCAGATGCGTCCCGTGGGGCGGGCATCTGCCGGAATCTCATGCGTCTTCGACCGAGCGGATGCCACGAGCATGCCGCGGCACGCGCGCGGCGCGCTCAGATCCAGCCGTGCTGCCAGGCCGTCTCGGCCGCCTCGTGGCGCGAGCCCGCGTCGAGCTTGGTCATCGCCGACGACAGGTAGTTGCGCACGGTGCCGTGCGCGAGATGCAGGCGGTCGGCGATCTGCTGCACGCTGAGGTTCGTGCGCGAGAGCCGGAGCGCGTCGAGTTCGCGTTCGGTGAGCGGGCAGCGTTCGGCGGTGAGCGCGGTCGCGGCGATCTCGGGGTCGATGTAGCGCCGCCCGGCGGCGACGTCGCGGATGACGTGCGCGAGTTCCTCGGCCGGGGTCGACTTCGGCACGAAGCCCGAGACGCGAGCGGCGAGCGCGCGGCGCAGCACGCCGGGGCGGGCGTGGCGGGTCACGATGACCACGCGCGTGGGCACGTCCGCGAGGATGCGCGCGGCGGCCTCGACCCCGTCGACGTTCGGCATCTCGAGGTCGAGCAGGCACACGTCGGGCCGGGTCTCGCGCGCCGCGTCGATCGCCGCGGCACCGTCGTCGACGCTCGCGACGACCTCGATGTCGGCCTCGAGGCCGAGGAGGGCGACGAGTGCGCCGCGGATCAGGTGCTCGTCGTCGGCGATGAGCAAGCGGATGCCGCCGGCATCCGCTGCCCGGGCGGTCACCGTGCGCCGCCCGCTGCGGGCGAGACGGATGCCGCGGATCCGGCCGTCGCATCCGGCCGCCCCGCACGTGCGGGCACGCCCGCCCGCACCTCGAACCGGTCCCCCGACCGGCCCGCGACGCGCGTGTCGAGCCGGCCGCCGACCGCCGCGAGTCGCTCGCGGAGCCCCGCGAGCCCGCTCCCGGGAACCCGGCCCGACCCGGCACCGGCCCCGGCCCCGGCCTCGCGCGCGCCCTCGACGCGCACCCCGTCGTTGACGATCACGAGACTCGCGCCATCCGCTCCCGACTCGACCTCGATCCGCACCTCGCTCGCCTCCGCATGGCGCAGGATGTTCGTCGTCGCCTCGCGGACGACCGCGCCGAGCGCGCCCCGCACCGCGGCGTCCTCGGGCAGCGCGGCGACCCGCAGTTCGCAGCGCGCACCGGCCGCGGCGAGCACCTCGCGGGCGTTCTCGAGTTCGTCGTCGAGGGCGATCTCGCGGTATCCGGCGACGAGGTGGCGCGTCTCCTCGAGGGCCTGCTGCGCGATGAGGCGGGTCTCGTGCAGGTGCTCGCGCGCGGCATCCGGGTCGATCGCGAGGAGCCGTTCGGCGAGTTCGGCCTTGAGCGAGATGACCTGGAGGTGGTGGCCCTGGATGTCGTGCAGGTCGGAGGCGAACCTGAGTCGTTCGCGCGTGACCGCGAGCTCCGCGGAGGCGCGGCGGTGCCGGTCGAGCTCCTGGACGACCCACCAGAACCACAGGCTCGTGAGGATCATGAACGGCAGCATGACCGCGTAGAGCACGAGTGCCCACCCGCCCGGCCCGAGGGCTTCGAGCGCCTCGCGTCCGGGTGCGGCGAGCGCCACGTGGGCGAGCGTGATGGCCGCACCCCCGGCGAGGATGCCCCATCGGGCCGTGCCCGTGAGCAGCGGCGCGATGAGGCAGGCCGCGACCCACAGCAGGATGGCGCCGGAAAGCGCCGCACCCTCGGCGAACAGCCCGACGACCCAGGCGAGGCCGCCGGTCGCGAGCAGCGCCACCGTCCACCGTGCGGCGGGCAGCCCACCGCCGCGGCCGACCCGCAGGAACCAGCAGTAGCGCACCTGGACCACCATCGCGGCGAGCATCGACACGACCAGCACGACGAGCATCCGGTCCCCGGTCGCGGCGACGCGCTCGGCGACGGAGAGCATCGTGATCGCGTCGAGGAACAGCACGAGGAACACGATCGATCCGAGCGTGTACACCCACGTCGCGTGCACGCCGCGGACCTGATCCGGAACCATGCACCCGAGCGTAGGGCAGTGACATCTGTCACGGTCCGCGTGTGCCGACCCGCACGAACAGGTCGTGACCGCGCGACACTGCCGCCTCGCCCGCGCTCCCGGGAGCATCGAAGCATGATCGAAACGCTCCAGGACTTCGTCGCCTCCCTCCCCGCCGCCCTCCAGGGCCTCGGCATCGCGCTCATCGCGGCGATCCCGTTCGTCGAGTCGTACTTCGGTGCGACGATCGGCGTCGTGCTCGGCCTCCCGCCGGCGGTCGCGATCACCGCCGCCGTGCTCGGCAACGTCATCTCGATGCTCGTCGTGGTGCTCGGCGCGCACCGCGCGCGCACCCGCATCGTCGCCGGCCGCGAACCGGTCGAGGCCTCGCCCCGCCGGCAGAAGCTGCGCCGCGCGTTCGACCGCTACGGCGTCGCCGGGGTGAGCCTCGTGGGCCAGACCATCCTGCCGAGCCAGATCACGTCCGCCGCGATGGTGTCCTTCGGCGCCTCGCGCAACGCGGTCATCATGTGGCAGGTGATCTCGATCCTCCTGTGGGGTGTGGTGTGCGGGGTCATCGCGTCGCTCGGCGTCTCGGTCATCGGCTAGGCTCGCCATCGTTGACACGGGGTGCCGTGCGGTCACCGCGCGGCTGAGATCACACCCGTCGAACCTGATCTCGATCATCCGAGCGAAGGGATGTCGCGAATGAGCGAACGTCTGTCCATCGACCCTGCCCACCTGACGGAGGCGAGCGGCGCGCTGCTCGAACACCTCCGCGCCACCTCGCCGCTGGTGCACTGCATCACCAACAGCGTCGTGACCAACTTCACCGCCAACGCGCTGCTGGCGCTCGGCGCCGCGCCCGCGATGGTCGACATCGTCGGCGAGGCGGGCCTGTTCGCGGGGGCCGCGAACGGCATGCTCGTGAACCTCGGCACGCCGAATCCCGAGCAGCGCGACGCGGCGCGCGAGGCCGCGCCGGCGGCCCACGGCGCC
Organism: Agromyces marinus; assembly: GCF_021442325.1. Classification (NCBI taxonomy): domain Bacteria; kingdom Bacillati; phylum Actinomycetota; class Actinomycetes; order Micrococcales; family Microbacteriaceae; genus Agromyces; species Agromyces marinus. The sequence goes on from NZ_CP087879.1 coordinate 2,724,302, forward strand.
GGAACGCCGTGGGTGCTCGACCCCGTCGCGGTCGGGGCGCTGCCGATCCGCACGGCGCTCGCCCGCGAACTGCTCGAGTTCCGGCCGACCGCGATCCGCGGCAACGCCTCGGAGGTGCTCGCGCTCGCCGGGGCCGGTGCGGGCGGGCGCGGCGTCGACGCGTCCGATGAGACGGATGCCGCCGGCGCCGCCGCGGCACGCCTGGCCGACGGGTTCGGCTCGACCGTGGCCGTGTCGGGCCCGGTCGACCTCGTCACCGACGGCGTGCGGTGCGTGCGCATCGCCAACGGCGACGCGCTGCTGACCCGCGTCACCGGGGGCGGGTGCGCGCTCGGAGCGGTGACGGCCGCGTTCCTCGCGGCCGCACGCGCAACGGATGCCGGACTCGACGACCTCGGCGCGACCGCCGCCGCGACGCTCGTGTACACGGTCGCCGCGGAGCTCGCCGCCGCCGGGGCCGACGGGCCCGGCTCGTTCGCGGTGGCGTTCCTCGACGCGCTCGCCTCGGTCGACGCGAACGACCTCGCGGCGCGCGCCCGCGTCGAGGTCGGCACGCTCGCGGTCCAGGCGGCCGGCGCGACCGGGGCCGCCCGGTGAGCGCGCGCCGCGCACCCGACCTGTCCGTCTACCTCGTCACCGACGCCGCGCTGTGCGGCGCGCGGGGCGTGGCATCCGTCGTCGCCGACGCCGTCGCGGGCGGCGCGGGCATCGTGCAGCTCCGCGAGAAGCACGCGCCCGACGCCGACGTGCTGCGCGAACTCGAACGCGTCGCCGCGGCGGTCGACGGGCGCGCGACCCTCGTCGTGAACGACCGGCTCGACGTCGTGCTCGCGGCGCGTGAACGCGGGATCCCCGTCGACGGCGTGCACCTCGGCCAGGGCGATGCCGCCGTGCTGCGCGCCCGCGACCTGCTCGGCCCCGACGCGATCGTGGGGCTCACCGCGAACACCCGGGCGCACGTCGACGCGGTCGCGCGGATGCCTCGCCGCACCGTCGACTACCTCGGCGTCGGCGTCATCCGCCCCACCGCCACCAAGGCCGACCACCCGCCGGCACTCGGCGTCGACGGGTTCGCCCGCATCGCCGCGGCCGCCGAAGCGCCCTGCGTCGCGATCGGCGGGGTCGGCGTCGCCGATGCCGCGCCGCTGCGCGCCGGGGGCGCTGCCGGGATCGCGGTCGTCAGCGCGATCTGCGCCGCCCCCGACCCCCGCGCGGCGACCGCCGCGTTCGTCGCCGCGTGGGCCGCGGCATCCGTCACGACCCTCCGGGAGAGCACCCGATGAGCACCGTGCCCCGCGTCCTCAGCATCGCCGGCAGCGACCCGTCCGGCGGCGCCGGCATCCAGGCCGATCTCAAGTCCATCGCCGCGACCGGCGGCTACGGCATGGCCGCGATCACCGCGCTCACCGCGCAGAACACGCGCGGCGTGCGCGGCGTGCACGTGCCGCCCGCCGCGTTCCTCGCCGACCAGCTCGACGCGATCGCCGACGACATCGAGATCGACGCCGTCAAGATCGGCATGCTCGGCACCGCCGACGTCATCCGCGTCGTCGCCGACTGGCTCGGCCGCACGCGACCCCCCGTCGTCGTGCTCGACCCCGTCATGGTCGCCACGAGCGGCGACCGGCTGCTCGACGCCGACGCCGAGGCCGCGCTCGCAGCGCTCATCCCGCACGCCGACCTGATCACCCCGAACCTCGCCGAACTCGCGGTGCTCGCGGGCGCGCCCGCACCCGCGACGACCTGGGCCGGGGCCATCGGCCAGGCGGAGACCGTCTCCGCGACGTTCGGTGTGCGCGTGCTCGCCAAGGGCGGACACCTCGGCGGCGCGACCGCGCCCGACGCGCTCGTCGACGCGACATCCGCTTCGGTCGTCGAGTTCGCCGGCGAACGCATCGAGACCACCGCGACCCACGGCACCGGATGCTCGCTGTCCTCGGCCATCGCGACCCTGCGCGCCCGCACGGGCGACTGGGAGCCCGCGATCCGCGAAGCGCGGCGGTGGCTGCGCGAGTCCCTGCGTCACGGCGAGGCCCTCGAGGTCGGCGGCGGCCACGGCCCCGTCGACCACTTCGCCGGCCTGCGCACCCGCGGGGGCCTCGAGACCGCGCCCACCGCCGACGAGATCGCGGCCGACTGGTGGGCGCGCATCGAAGACCTGCGGCTCGGCATCGACGAGCTCCCGTTCATCCGCGCCCTCGCCGATGGCACGCTCGAACGCGCACCCTTCCTCGACTACCTCGGGCAGGACGCGCTCTACCTGCACGACTACGCGCGCGTGCTCGCCGCCGCCGCCCAGCTCGCGCCCGACACCGCCGCGCAGGGATTCTGGGCGCAGGGCGCGAACGGCGCGATCGTCGGAGAGCTCGAACTGCACGAGTCCTGGCTCGGCGACACGGCCGTCGCGAACGACGCCATCGAGCCGGGGCCGGCCACCGTCGCCTACCTCGACCACCTGCTGGCGTGCGCCGCACGCGGCGACTACGCCGTGCTCGTCGCCGCGATCCTGCCCTGCTACTGGCTCTACTCCGACCTCGGCGAACGCCTCGCCGCGGGCCGGTTCGGGGAGTGGGCGATCGACCCGGCGCACCCGTACGCGTCGTGGCTGGAGACCTACGGCGACCCGGCCTTCGCCCAGGCGACGCGCACCGCGATCGAGACGGTGACCGAGGTCGCCTCGCGCGCGACGCCCGAGACGCGCGAACGGATGTGGCGGGCGTTCCGCGTCTCATCCGAGCACGAGCTCGCCTTCTTCGCCGCACCGATCGAGCGGGCCGAAGCGGTGGCGCGGGCGGCCGCCGAGCCCGACGGCGCGAGAGCGGATGCCGCCGGCGAACCCGATGCCGCCGAAGCGGATGCCGCCGCAGCGACCGCCGAGGCCCGCGCGTGAGCGCCGCGAACGGGGCGGCCGTCGCGTCCGCCGAGACCGCTGCGCCCGGCACCCCCGACGCCCCCACCCCGAACGACCGGCGCGGCGCGCGCCGCGCCGTGACCGCGGCATCCGTCGGCACGGTGCTCGAGTGGTACGACTTCTTCCTCTACGGAACGGCCGCGGCACTCGTCTTCCCTGCCCTGTTCTTCCCCGGCGAGGACCCGCTCACAGGCGTGCTGCTCTCGTTCGCCGTGTACGCGACCGGGTTCGTCGCGCGCCCGCTCGGCGGGCTCGTCTCGGGGTACTTCGGCGACCGTGTCGGCAGGCGGCGCACCCTGCTCGCGACGCTCGTCGTCATGGGCGTCGCGACGGCGCTCATCGGCCTGCTGCCGACCTACGAGCAGGTCGGCGCGCTCGCGCCCGTGCTCCTCGTCGCACTGCGCTTCGTGCAGGGTGCCGCGACCGGCGGCGAATGGAGCGGGGCCGTGCTGCTCGCGCTCGAGCACGCGGGCACCCGGCGCGGCATCGCGGGCGGGCTCGTCTCGAGCGCGGTCTACCTCGGCCTGATCCTCGGCAACCTCGCGTTCATCGTGCTCGTCGCCGCGCTCGACGAGGAGAGCCTGCTGGCGTGGGGATGGCGGGTGCCGTTCGTCGCGAGCGTCGTGCTCATCGGGGTCGGCCTCTACCTTCGCGCGAAGGTCGACGAGTCGCCCGAGTTCCTCGCGGTCGTCCGCGAGGGCCGCCGAGCACGCCAACCCCTCGCGGCGGCGCTCCGCGAACCGCGGAACGTGATCGCCGTCTTCCTCGTGCGCGTCGGCCAGAACACGAACTTCTACGTCATCTCGGTGTTCTGCCTCGGGTACGCCTCGACCGTGCTCGGCATGGAACGGTGGGTCACGCTCACGGCGCTGCTCGCGGGCGCGAGCGTCGCGGCCGTCCTCTGCCCGATCTGGGGTGCGCTCGGCGACCGGCTGGGCGCCCGCCGCGTCGCGATCGGGTCGCTCGCCGGGCTCGGGCTGCTCGCCGTACCGCTGTTCGCGGTGCTCGACACCGGTGAGGCGATGCTCGTCATCACCGTCGTGACCCTCGCGATCGGGTTCGTCAACGCCGCGGCCGACGGCGTGCAGCCGGCCTGGTTCGCGTCGCTGTTCCCGGCGCCCGTGCGATACTCGGGCATCACGATCGGCCGCGAGGCCGCCGGGATCGTCGGCGGCGGGCTCGCACCGCTCGCCGCGACCGCTCTGCTCGCGTCGACCGGCCACTGGTGGCCGATCGCGGTGCTCATGATCGCGACCGCGGCCCTCGGCATCATCGGTGCCGCGCTCGCGCGCCCGGTCGACACCCGGAACGCATGAGATTCCGCCCGATGCCCCCTCCTGGCGAGGCATCGGGCGGAATCTCATGCAGGAGGACTCGCCGCCAGGCACACCGCGGGTAGCTCGAACCACCGGAGGTGCTCGAAGTCCTCGGAGAGCCCGAGCGCTGCGGCATCCGTCATGGGCTCGCGCCCCCCGACCGCTGCTGGTCTCGCCGCCGCGAAGACGGCCTCCGCGTCGCGGAGATACCCGGCGAGCGCGGCCTCGGGCGCCCGGTCGTCGTGGTGCGGATAGCTCAGCCGCCCCTCGCCGTCGTACGTCACGTGCGAGAGCCGCAGCGGCGGCTCGGCCGGCCCGCGGCGGTGCCGCCAGAGCCCCGACTCCGGCTCGAACGTGTAGTCCGCCAGGAGCCGCCATCCGTCCCGGGCCACCATGCGCACGGCCTCGACGAGGTATTCGAACACCGCGTCGGAGATGAAGTAGTTGAAGTTGATGCGCACCCAGCCGGGCTTGATGCCCTCGCACCCGCGGGAGATCTCGCGCTCGAACTCGTGCGAGCGCTCGATGCCGATGCCGAGCAGGTCGTGGCCGTAGGGGCCCGCGCACGAGCACCCGCCGCGCGACTGGATGCCGAACAGGTCGTTCAGCAGCGCGACCACGAAGTTGTGGTGCAGGTAGCGCCCGCTCGGAGCCCGCACGACGAACGACACGATCGACAGCCGTTCCGCATCGAGGTTGCCGAGCACCTCGATCGCGGGCTCCTCGTGCCATGCCGTGACCGCCCGGTGCAGGAAGTCCTCCTCGAGCGCGCGGATCGTCGGCACGCCCACGGCGCCCTTGAGCCCGAAGACGAGCCCCGCGCGGATCGCCTCGACGATCGCGGGCGTGCCGCCCTCCTCGCGCTGGGCGATGTCGACGAGGTAGTCGTGCTCGGTCGGATTGACGAACGCGACGGTGCCGCCGCCCGGAACGTCCGGCACGCGGTTCACGGCGAGTTCGCGCCGCACGACGAGCACGCCAGGGGTCGAGGGTCCGCCGATGAACTTGTGCGGGCTGAGGAAGATCGCGTCCTTGTACGCACCCGAGGCGAACGCCGCCGACGGCTCGCCGTGGTACATCTCGATGTCGACGTAGGGCGCAGCCGCGGCGAAGTCCCAGAACGACAACGCGCCGTGCGCGTGCAGCATCGCGGAGATCCGGGCGGTGTCGCTGACGATGCCCGTGACGTTGCTGGCGGCCGAGAACGACCCGATCCGCAGCGGCCGGGCCTCGTGCCTGAGCAACTCCGCCTCGAGCACGTCGAGGTCGACGTGCCCGTCGGCGTCCTGCGGGATCGTCACGACGTCGGCGATCGACTCGCGCCACGGGAGCTCATTCGAGTGATGCTCGAACGGTCCGATGAACACGACCGGGCGTTGCTCGGCCGGGATCGCGGCATCCAACCCGTACCGGTCCTCGAGCGCCGACGGGATCCGCAGTCCGAGCATGCCGACGAGCTTGTCGATCGCGCCGGTCGACCCCGACCCGGTGAAGATCACGACCGTGTCGTCGTCGCCGCCGACCTCGTCGCGGATGCGCGCGCGGGCGTCCTCGCGCAGGCGGGTGGTCTGCAGGCCCGTGCCGCTGGACTCGGTGTGCGTGTTGGCGTACCTCGGCAGCACCTCATCGCGGATGAAGTCCTCGATGAAGGTCAGGGCCCGACCGGATGCCGTGTAGTCGGCGTAGGTCACCCGCCGCGGGCCGTACGGCCCCGGCAGGACCTGGTCGTCGCCGATGACCGAGTCGCGGATGCGGCGGACGAGGGGTGCGTCGCGGATCGCATCGATCCGCGCGCGGCCGCGCGGATCGTCGCGGCCGGGCGGATCGTCGCGGCCGGGCGGATCGTCGGTGAGGGTCGTCTGCGCGTCCACGCGCGCAGGCTACCGCCGTCGTGCGCCGGCCACCACCGTCTCAGCGCACCACGTCGAACACGTTCTTGACGACGCCGTTGGCGTAGGCCTCGTGTTCGACGAGCTTCAGCGAGCCCTGCTCGTGTCCGTCGAACAGGCGCTTGCCCTCGCCCAGTACGACCGGGAACACCAGCAGGTGGTAGCGATCGACGAGCCCGGCGGCCGCGAGCCCCTTCGCGAGCGTGGCGCTGGCGTGCACGATGATCGGCGCACCCTCGCCGCGCTTGAGCTCGGCGACCTCGTCGAGCGAGCGCAGCACCGTCGTGTCGTGCCACTCGGGGTCGGTGAGGGTCGAGGAGACCACGTACTTGGGCATCGCGTTGTACCCGGCGAACTCCTCGGTCATGCCCGGCCAGACGGGCGCGAACTCGTCGTAGGTGACCCGGCCCATGAGCATCGCGCCGGCCTCGGCCTGCTCGCGCCCCTTGATCTCGTAGGCCTCCTCGACGAACGGGACTTCCGTGAAGGTCCAGCCGGCACGGGGGTGGTCGCCCCCGCCGGGCGAGTCGACGATGCCGTCGAGGGTCATGAACTCGGTCACGATGAGGGTGCGCATGGGTCGTCCTTCGCTGGTTCCGGCGAGGCGTGAGGTCGCCTCTCATTCTGGACGTCGAACGGGCGCGAGCGCGATCGACACGGAGGAGGGGTCGTTCCAGAGCGGATGCCGCGGCCGCCGTCACACGGTCAGGCTCGCGCGCTGCTCCGCGAGCGGGCAGACGAACGGGTCGCGCTCGCCGAGCCCGACGCGGTTGATGTACCGCAGCACGATGCCGTAGCTCTCCAAGAGGCCGGTCGAGGTGTACCGCACGCCCTGCTCGCGGCAGTACCCGGCGATGACCTCCGCGGCCGCACGCAGGTGGGGGCGGGGCATCGACGGGAACAGGTGGTGCTCGACCTGGTAGTTGAGGCCGCCCATCACGACATCCAGGAACCGGCTGCCGCGGATGTTCCGGCTCATGAGCACCTGGCGGCGCAGGAAGTCCAGCTTCATGCCCTTCGGCACGAGCGGCATCCCCTTGTGGTTGGGTGCGAACGACATGCCCATGTACACGCCGAACACGCCGAGCTCCACGGCGAGGAACGCGGCGGCGACCCCGGGCGAGAGCACCAGGAAGACGAGGGCGGCGAACCCGCCGATGCGCAGCGCGAGGAATGCGATCTCGACCGGGCGTCGGGACACCTTCTGGCGGACGAGGACGCGGCGCACGCTCGAGGCGTGCAGCGACAGGCCCTCGAGGAGCAGGATCGGGAAGAAGAAGACGCCCTGGTGCGCCATGATCCAGCGCATCGGCCGTGTGCGGGTGCGTGCCGCACGATCCGGCGTGACGGCGACGACCGGGAGGTCGATGTCGGGGTCCGCCCCGAGTTGGTTGGGCGCCGCGTGGTGGCGGGTGTGCTTGTGCTGCCACCATCCGTAGCTCATGCCGATGAAGAGGTCGCCGACGATGAGGCTGATCCAGTCGTTCCAGCGACCCGAGCGGAAGATCTGGCGGTGGGCGGCGTCGTGGCCGAGGAACGCGGTCTGGGTGAACAGCACCGCGAATCCGACCGCGGTGAACATCTGCCACCAGGTGTCGCCGATCCAGATGAAGACCGTGATCGCGGCGGCGAACGCCACGGGCACCGAGACGAGCTTCGTCCAGTAGTAGCCGTAGCGGCGCCGCATGAACCCGGCGCTCCTGACGCGGCGGGCGAGTTCGGTGAAGTCGCTGTTGGTGCGGCGTGCGTCGTGGGACGTGGTCGCGACCTGGATGTTCTCGGTCATGACGACCTGCTTCCCCGCACGACATGGTGCGTGGGCGGACCCGAGGTCGGTGTCTCCGGCTCGACCGAGCCTGCCTTCCTTCAGGCTACGACCGAGACGGCGTTCGAAGTCGGATACACGACGTTCTCCCAGCGGGTCGACACGCCACACTCAGGGTGACGGGACGTAGCCTGAGTCCATGGCCACCACCGCAGCCGACCTGCTCACGGAGCTCCGGGAAGCGGGTCGGCGCGACCAGCGCCCCCAGACGCACTACCGCGGGGGCGCGGCGGTCCTCGGCGTGCGGATGGGCTCGCTGTTCGAGATCGCGAAGCGATACTCCGCGCTGCCGCGACCGGAGATCGAGTCCCTGCTCGACGAGGCCGAGTACGAATCCCGCCTGGCGGCGTTCTGCGTCATGGACTTCTCGGTGCGCGGTCGCGTCGGCGACGACCTCCGTCACGAGCGCTTCGAGCTGTACCTGCGTCGGCACGACCGCATCGATTCGTGGGACATGGTCGATCGGGCCGCTCCGCGCGTGGTCGGCGAGTACCTCGCCGCCCGGCCGCGCGACCCGCTGTTCGAGCTCGCCGCGAGCACGGATCCGTTGAGGCGCCGAACGGCGATGACCGCACCGCTGGGGTTCCTCCGCCGCGGCGACGACGACGCCCGGGCAGACCTGTACCGCCTCGCCGCGGCGCTCATGGGCGATCCGGACCCGGTCGTGGGCAAGCCCGTCGGGATCGCCCTGAGACACGTCGGCGCGGTCGACCCCGACGGGCTCGTCGCGTTCCTCGACGCCAACCACGAGCGGATGCCGCGGCCGATGCTGCGCCAGGCGCGCGAGAAGCTCCCTCCCGGGACCCGCTGGTCGCCGAGCTGAGCCGGAACGCACGAATCGCGTCGGCGGGCGCTCCACACACCCGCCGACGCGATGTCGGTTCCGACCGGCCCCAGGGCAGGCGATGCCTGACCGGTCGGCGTTCGTGTTCCCCGCTACGCGGCCAGGAGGCCGAGCGAGTCGATGACGCGGTTCGAGAAGCCCCACTCGTTGTCGTACCAGGCGACGACCTTGACGTGCTTGCCGTCGACGCGCGTGAGTGCGGCGTCGAAGATCGACGAGTGCGGGTTGCCGACGATGTCGCTCGAGACGAGCGGCTCCTCGGAGTACTCGAGGACGCCCTTCAGCGGCCCCTCGGCGGCGGCGCGGTACGCGGCCAGCACCTGATCGAGCGTGACGTCGTTCGAGACGGTCGCGTTGAGCTCGACGATCGAGCCCACCGGCACGGGCACGCGCATGGCGTCGCCGTTGAGCTTGCCGTCGAGGTTCGGCAGCACGAGGCCGATGGCCTTGGCCGCGCCGGTCGAGCTGGGGACGATGTTCTCCGCGGCCGCTCGCGCGCGGCGCGCGTCGGAGTGCGGCGAGTCCTGCAGGTTCTGGTCCTGCGTGTAGGCGTGCACGGTGGTCATGAAGCCGTGCTCGATGCCGGCGAGGTCGTCGAGGACCTTCGCGAGCGGTGCGAGGGCGTTGGTCGTGCAGGACGCGTTGGAGACGATCTCGTGCGAGGCGGCGTCGTAGGCGTCGGTGTTCACGCCGAAGGCGAGGGTGACGTCGGCGCCCTTCGACGGAGCGCTCACGAGCACCTTCTTCGCGCCCGCTGCGAGGTGCGCGCGTGCGGCCTCGGCGTCGGTGAAGCGACCGGTCGCCTCGAGCACGATGTCGACGCCGAGCTCGCCCCAGGGGAGCTTGGCGGGGTCGCGCTCGGCGAGCACCTTGACGGGCGTGCCGTCGATGACCAGGACGTCGCCGTCGACCTGGATGTCGCGACCGAAGCGGCCGCCGACGGTGTCGTACTTGAGCAGGCGTGCCAGCGCTGCGGGCTCGGTGAGGTCGTTGACCGCGACGAGTTCGAGGTCGGCGTCGCGCTCGATGAGGGCGCGGACGACGTTGCGGCCGATGCGGCCGAATCCGTTGACGGCGATGCGAGTCATTCCGGGGTCCTTTCTTGTTGCCGCATCCACCCTGACCGCCGATGCGCCCCTCGACCAGTGGCCGGGGCGTCAGCATCCGAAAGGATCTCGCCAAGCCTCAAGCCTCAAGCCTCAAGCCTCGCCCCCAGCCGACTCATAGCCTCGGCCGGGACGATCGGGGCATGCGCCCGTCCCGCTCCGCCGCCGTACTGCTCATCGCGTACGCCGCAGCGGTGCTGTGGGCGACGCTCGGGCACGCGCCCGGAGCGGTCCTCGGCAACGAGGCTCCGGGCGGGGTGCTCGATCCGCGGACCTGGCTCGCCGCCGACACCTGGCGCACCGGCTCGCCGACCGAGTTCGCCCTCAACGTGCTGCTGTTCGTGCCGTTCGGCGCGTTGCTCGCGTTCGCCCTGCGCGGCATCCCGGCCGCCCTGCCCGCGCTCGTGGCCGGCGGCTTCGCGCTCATGATCGAGGTCGCGCAACTCCCGCTCGACGACCGCATCTCCGACCCGCGCGACCTCGTCGCGAACGGCCTCGGCGCGGTGATCGGCGTCGCGATCGCGCGCACGTCCGACGCGATCGCCGGCATTCCGGCGAGGCTCCGCGCGCACCGGCGCACCGGCTCAGGCGGCGAAGGTGTGCCGGTACTCGCTCGGCGACGTGCCGAGGATGCGCTGGAAGTGCAGCCGCAGGTTCGCACCCGTGCCGAGGCCGACCCGATCGGCGACCTGTTCGACGCCGAGGTCGGTGCGTTCGAGCAGTTCCCGCGCGAGATCGATGCGCGCGCGCAGGATCCACTGCATGGGCGTGTACCCGGTGTCCTCGACGAAGCGCCGCGAGAACGTGCGCGCTGAGACGTTCGCGTTGCGCGCCAGGTCTGCGAGCGTGAGCGGCTCGTGCAGGTGCTCCACGGCCCACTGCCGGGTGGCCGCGAACACCTCTCCGAGCGGTTCGGGCAGCGCCCGGGGCACGTACTGCGCCTGCCCGCCGCTGCGGTAGGGGGCGGCGACGAGGCGCCGCGCCGCGTGGTTCGAGACGGCGACGCCGTGGTCGCGCCGCACGAGATGCAGGCAGAGGTCGATGCCGGATGCCGCCCCGGCCGAGGTGAGCACCTGCCCCTCGTCGACGAACAGCACGTTCTCGTCGACGTGCACGAGCGGATGCCGCGCCCGCAGCGCGCGCGCGTAGTGCCAGTGCGTCGTGGCCCGGCGTCCGTCGAGCAGACCGGTCGCGGCGAGCGCGAACGCCCCGGTGGAGATCGCCGCGAGCCGTGCGCCGCGGCGGTGCGCGGCGCGCAGGGCGTCGACGACCGCGGCGGGCGGGTCGTCGAGGTCGGGCGTGCGATACCCGGGGATGAAGATCGTCTCGGCCCACTCGAACGCCTCGAGTCCGTGCTCGAGGTGGTACGAGAGCCCGTCGCCGCCGGTCACGAGCCCGGGGTGCGCGCCGCACACGCGCACCTCGTAGGGCATGCTCGCGCGGGCGGTGAAGATCTGCGCCGGGATTCCGACGTCGAGCGGCTTGGCGCCGTCGAGCACCAGCACGGCGACGCGGTGCGGTGCCGGCATCCGTTCCTCCCTTGCTCCATGGCAAGGATGCCACGGGGCGCAAGGATCTCGCACACTGGGCGGGTCGGCACGGGACGGGTAGAGTCCGGGCCATGGACGACCAGCCGACCCTCGTCACCGGAGGCACGGGCTTCGTCGGCATCGCGTGCGTCATCGCACTGCTGGCCGACGGCGCGCGCGTCCGGGTGACGGTGCGCGACCTCGGGCGCACCGACGACCTCCGCAGGCTGGTCGGGCTCGGCGGAGGCGATCCGGATGCCGTCGAGGTCGTCGCCGCGGACCTCCTCGACGACGCCGGCTGGGATGCCGCGGTCGACGGCGTCGGCCACGTCCTGCACGTCGCGTCGCCCTTCCCGGTACGCCAACCGCGCCACGACGCCGAGCTGATCGCGCCCGCCCGGGACGGCGCGCTCCGCGTCCTGCGGGCCGCGCGCGACGCCGGCGTCCGGCGGGTCGTGCAGACGTCCTCGTTCGCGGCGATCGGGTACGGGCGGGCGCACCCGGGCCGTCCGTACACCGAGTCCGACTGGACCGACCCGGACGGGCGCGGCGTGAGCGCCTACGTCCGGTCGAAGACGCTCGCGGAGCGGGCCGCGTGGGACTTCGTCGAGCGCGAGGGCGCGGGTCTGGAACTCGCGACGGTCAACCCGGTCGGCGTCTTCGGCCCCGCGATCGGCACCGACCTGTCGTCATCGCTCGAGCTGCTGCGGCAGCTGCTCTCCGGCGGCTACCCGATGGTGCCGCGCGGCACCGTCAGCGCGGTCGACGTCCGCGACGTCGCCGACCTGCACGTGCGAGCCATGCGGCATCCGGATGCCGCGGGCGAACGTTTCCTCGCCGTCTCGGGCGACGCGTTCGAGTACATCGAGCTCGCCCGGCTGCTGCGCGACGAGCTCGGCGAGCGCGCACGGCGCGCGCCGACGCGCGTGATCCCGGACTGGCTCGTGCGCGCCGGTGCGCCGTTCAGCCGCGAGCTGCGGTCGATGGCGACCGAGCTCGGGCGACGGCACGACGCCTCGCACGAGAAGGCGACGCGCATGCTCGGGTGGGTCCCCCGCCCCCGCGAGGAGGCCGTCCTCGCGTCGGCGCGCAGCCTGGTCGACCTCGGCCTGGTCCCGCGCTGACCCTCCTGCGGCCCGTCGTGACCGGATCGAGATCGACGTGACCGGATCGAGACGTCACCGAGCGCCGAAACGCCGCCGCGGCCGCTGATGGCGGGGGAGGATGTCGGTGGGGGACGACACCAGGCGAGCACTTCGGAGGACGAACATGTCGGCGGCCGAATGGCGGGAATCGAGGTCCGTGATCGGACCCGTCGCGCTCGCGGTCGGCATCGCGGCCGTCGTGCTCGCGTTCGCCACGCCGAACCGGGGCATGGGGGCATCTGCCGTCCTCGCCGGGCTCGCGGCATCCGCTTCCGCCCTCGGTCTCGTCGCGCACGCGCGCGCGCGGCGCGGCGATCGCAGGTCGACCTCGGCGATCGCGGCGGTGTGGATCGGCGTCGGCGCGCTCGCGATCGTCGCGATCTCGGTGCTGCCCGCACTGCTCATGTCAACGCCCGCGTCCGGCGCCGGCTGAGCTCGGGGCCGTCCGCCGTACCATCGACGACATGAGCGATCCCGAGCGCGAGCCAGCCGACCCCGACGACCGTCGCGACCCCGTTCCCGCGCCGTGGTTCGGCGACGCGTACGACGTCGGCGGGCTCGGCATGGGGCGGCTGTTCGCCTGGGGCGGCCTGCTGCTCGGCGTCGGCGCGCTCGCCATCGCACTGTTCGCGCCGCTGGCCGGGCAGGCGCTGCGCACCGTGTGGATCGCCGGCTTCGGGGCCGCGGCGATGTGGGTCGCCTGGATGGCCCCGCCTCGCTACCGCCGGTCCGGCGTGCGGGTCTCCAAGGCGGTGCCCGTCGCGATGGGCCTCGGCGCACTCGCGATCATCGTGGCGGCCTACGCGTTCACCGTCATCTTCGCGGCGAGCAGCGGCGTCGAACTGCCGGCTCCGGGCTACTGGCTCGCTCCCGCGCCGAGCCCGAGTCCGGGCGTTCCCACCTGAGCCGTCGGGTCGGCCGGGTGCCGACCCGGGGCCGGATCAGGGCGTCGGCAGCGGCGCGTCGTAGCCGTCGATGACCTCCTGCCCGCGAGTCACGACGCCGAAGAGCTCCCACCGCGGCTCGGCGACCGTGCCGCCGACGATGCAGTTGCTCGCGGCGACGTCGACCAGGTCGGCCGAGCGATTGCCGTCCTCGACCTCGATGTAGACGAACCAGAGGCCGTCGTCGCGGAGCAGCACGCTCGCGTCGGAGTACGGGGCGTACTCCACGAGCGCGAAGTCGCCCGCGTAGAACCCGGTGGTCTGCGCCCGGCACAGGGCGTACGCGTCGAGTGCGTCGAGGGGGCGATCGGCACCGGTCGGGGCCGGTTCGTCGGATGCCGCCGGGGCCTCGCTCGTCGGGGATGCGGGCGCCGGTGTCGTGGTCGCGGGCGCCTCGGACGCCGGCGGGTTCAGCGGGCCGCCGGGCGCGCACCCGGTCAGGAGCGCCGCGATGGCGACCGCGGTCGAGACGAGGGCGACGGATGCCGCGCGGCTGGTGGGTGAGCGCATGGACGCGAGGCTACCCGGCAGGTCGACGGCGCGCCTCGGGGCGCGCCCCGACCTCACGCCGATTCCGGACGATCCAGCGACGCGAGCAGTCGGGCGACGGAACCGCCGAGGTTCCACTCGTCGACGAGGTCTTCCAGCGCCTCGCGGCGCGCACCCGTGACGGGTGCCAGGCGCGCGCCGAGATCCTCCGCCGACGGCAGGTCGAGGTCGCGCGCCACGTTCACGACCGTCGGCGCGACCGCGAGGTAGTCGTGGGCTCCGGTGAGCCGCGCGCGCATCGACGCCGACATCGTCGCGGGTGCGGCCGCCGCGGCATCCGCATCGCCCGACGCGACCGCGAGCATCGCGTCGAGCGAACCGAAGTCGCCGAGCAGGCCGGCCGCGGTCTTCTCGCCGATTCCGGCGACGCCGGGCAGGCCGTCCGACGAGTCGCCGCGGAGCGTCGCGAAGTCGGCGTACTGCGAGGCCTCGACGCCGTACTTGGCCACGACCCACTCGTTCGTGACGAGCTCGAGGCGGTTCATGCCGCGCGCCGTGTAGATCACCCGCACCGCACGGTCGTCGTCGACGAGCTGGAACAGGTCGCGATCACCCGTGACGACGTCGACGGCCATGGTCGCGTGCGTGGCGAGCGTGCCGATGACGTCGTCGGCCTCGTGCTCGGCGACGCCCACGATGGGGATGCCGGCGAGCCCCAGGGTCTCGCGGATCATCGGGATCTGCGCTTCGAGCGGGTCCGGCACCTCCTCGACGTCCGGTCCGGCGGCGACGACCTGCTCGACGCGGTGCGCCTTGTAGCTCGGGATGAGCTCGACCCGCCAGTGCGGGCGCCAGTCGTCATCCCAGCAGGCCACGACATACGACGGCTCGAACTCGCCGACGAGACGCGCGATCATGTCGAGCAGGCCGCGCACCGCGTTGACGGGCGTGCCGTCGGCGCGCTTCAGCGAATCCGGCACGCCGTAGAACGCTCGGAAGTACAGCGAGGCGGTATCCAGCAGCATGAGTCGATCGGCCATGCGCCGATCCTCCCACCACCGGGCGACGTGGCGCACGCGCCATCCGCTCACAGCGACCCCCCAGCCCGCGGGAGCATCCTGCGGAACATCGGCGGCGTCGGCGGCGTTCTCCCCCATGGACGCACAGGCGACCGGTGGAGCCGGCGCCCCGGTCCGAGTCGGCGCAGCCGGCTCCGTCGGAACGAGACCACCAGCGAGGAGATCCGCATGACCACCCCAGGCGCCATCACCACCGTCCCCGGAGCCGAGACCGCCGTCCTCGCGGGCGGCTGCTTCTGGGGCATGGAGGACCTCGTCCGCAAGCTCCCGGGCGTGATCGACACGCGCGTCGGCTACAGCGGCGGCGACGTCGAGAACGCGACCTACCGCAACCACGGCTCGCACGCCGAGGCGCTCGAGGTCGTCTTCGACCCGTCGAAGCTCAGCTATCGCGACCTGCTCGAGTTCTTCTTCCAGGTGCACGACCCGACGACGAGGAACCGCCAGGGCAACGACGTCGGGACGAGCTACCGTTCGGCGATCTTCCCGACGAGCGACGCCCAGTACGACACCGCGATCGACACCATCGCCGACGTGGACGCGTCGGGCATCTGGCCGGGCCCGGTCGTGACCGAGGTCGCGCCCGCAGGCGCGTTCTGGGAGGCCGAGCCCGAGCACCAGGACTACCTGCAGCGCATCCCGTGGGGGTACACCTGCCACTTCGTGCGCCCCGGATGGCGCCTGCCGAAGCGCGACGCCGCCGCCGACTCGGCCACCGACTCGGCCGCCGCCGGCTGACCCCCCCGGCCACCCGGGGCCGCTAACGTGGAGCGCATGCGGTTCGCCCAGCAGTTCCGCTCCACGAAGCGGGCTCCGCTCCTGCAGGTGCTGAAGTCCGCGGTCGCCACGGTGGCCGCGTGGCTGATCGCGGGGTGGCTGATCCCCGGGCCGTTGCCCGTGTTCGCGGCGATCGCGGCGCTGCTGGTCGTGCAGCCGAGCGTGAACCAGTCGCTCGGCAAGGCGCTCGAGCGCAGCATCGGCGTGATCGCGGGCGTCGTGATCGCGTCGGGCCTCGGGCTCGTCTTCGGCCCGACGAGCTGGGTGATCCTCGTCGCGATCCTCATCGCGCTGCTCGCGGCCTGGGCCGCCCGGATGACCGCGCCCACCTCGAACCAGGTCGCGATCAGCGCGATGCTCGTGCTCGCACTCGGCGGCACGTCGGCCGAGTACGCACTCGACCGCATCCTCGAGACGTTGATCGGGGCCGTGATCGGCATCGTCGTGAACGCGCTGATCGTCCCGCCCGTGCTCACCGGCCCGTCGCGCGACCAGCTCGCGCGGCTGGGGCGCGAGCTCGCGGCATCCGTCGACCGCCTCGCCGCGGCCCTGCTGACACCGCAACGCCCCGCCGACCTCACCGAGCTCCTGCTCGAGGGCCGGCTCATGCGACCGATGCGGGATGCCGCCGTCGAGGCGATCACCGACGCCGAGGAGTCGCTCACGCTCAATCCGCGCCGGTCGGCGCACCGCGCCGAACTCGCCGAGCAGCGCCGCCTGCTCGACCGGCTCAGCCCGATCGTGACCCAGGTCGGCGGAATGACGCGCGCCTTCGTCGACCACTACGACGACGGGCTCGCGACCGAGCCCACGGTGCGTGCGATCGCCGAGCAGCTGCACCGGGTCGCGCACGACATCCGCCTGGCGGTGCACCTCGCCGAGGTCGACCCCGAGCCGCTGACCTCGGTGATCCCGGCCCTGACCGCCCCACTGCAGATCGCCCCGCCGAGGTCGGACCACTGGATCCTCATCGGCTCCCTCATGGAGGACCTGCGCCGCATCCGCGAGGAACTGCTCGTCGACGACGCGCCGCCCGCCGCTGCGAGCGCGTGATGGAAGGAAACACTGTGAACGAAACCGAACCGGGACCGCGCACGCCGACGGTCACCCCGTTCCATGTCGCCGACCTCGCGATCGAGGGCGAGTCGATGCCGGTCATGGTGCACGTCATCGACCACCCCGACGGGCGCGTGCTCGTCGACACCGGGATGACCGAGATCCACCCGGACCACGCCGAGTTCGTCGAACGCGTCATGCCGCTCGACGCACAGCTCGACGTCGGCGGCATCGACCTCGTGGTGAACACCCACCTGCATGCCGATCACTGCGGCGGCAACCGGCTCTTCCCCGGCGTACCGATCCACGTCCAGCGCCGGGAGCTCGCCGATGCGCGCACCGAGGACGGGTACACGATCCGCGACTGGGTCGACGGGCCCGGCGTGACGTACGCCCCGCTCGACGGCGAGGTCGAGCTCCTCCCCGGGCTCCGACTCGTGCCCGCACCCGGCCACACGCCAGGCTCCCAGATCGTCGTCGTCGACACCGGCGAGGGCCCGATCGTCCTCGTCGGCGACACCGCGGTGTGGTTCGGCGAACTCGACGACCCCGGCACCGAGGGCCAGCGACTCGTCCGCTCCCTCGAGCCGCGAGAGGTGTGGCTCGCGCACGTGCGCGAGCCGTGGTCGCCCACGACCCGGTGACGACCGCGCGACGCCCGCCTGGATGTCAGGCGAGCAGGTCGCGGATCGCCTCGCCCCACTCGAAGCCGCAGTCGCGGCAGTCGAAGATCGGGGCCTCGCCGGAGAGACCGGCGGCCGCGGCACTCGCCTCGACCTCGAGATCGAGCGGGCCGTACACGATGACCCGCACCGCGGCGGAGCCGCAGCGCAGGCAGGGCTCGTCGAGCACGTCGGGCTCGAGCGTCGGAAGCGGCTGGTTCGTCATGGCCATCACGGTACGAGCGGCCACCGACATCCGCTGCAGCCGGCCCGCGCGTCGCCCGCCCGGCGGACGAACGGCACGGGGATCGACCGCGCCGGCGGGTACTTCTCCTCGTCGGCGGGCGGCAGTCCGGCGTCGAGCGCCGACTTCTTCGTCGCGATGCTCGAAGCACACCTCGGGAGGCCACCGACACCCCCTTGACACTGCCCGGCGAACGACGCACGCTGCGTCCACGAGGCATCCGGAATCCCTCCGGAAGGCCCGCCCCACGGCAGGAGCGACGATGGCGACGTTCGGCATCGAGGAGGAGTTCTTCTTCCTGGACCCCCAGACCATGCTTGCCGTGGGTGTCGCCGCCGACGTCCGCCGTCGCCTCGCCGACGACCCCCGATGGGGCGAGCACGTCCACCCCGAGTTCCTCGCGTCGCAGGTCGAGTTCGCGACGCCGGTCTTCGAGAACATGGCCGTGGCCGCGGAGCAGCTGGCGGCGTTCCGTCGCGAGGTCGACGCCGACGCCGCCCGGCACGCGGTGTGCGTCGCGAGCGTCGGCACGCCGCCCGACGCGCACCCGTTCCCCTCGATCACCGACGCGGATCGCTACCACCGGATCGCGCGCGAGGTGGCCGGCATCATCGCGGACCACCAGATGAGCGGCCTGCACGTCCACGTGGAAGTGCCGAGCCGGGAACACGGGGTCGCGACGCTGAACGCCGTCCGGCCGTGGCTGCCGCTGCTCACCGCGATGACCGGCAATTCGCCGCTCTGGCGGGGCAACGTGACCGGCTACGAGAGCTGGCGCACGGTGCAGATGCGTCGCTGGAGCACCTCGGGCTGCCCGCCCCGGTTCGCGAACGCGGACGACTACGACCGCAGGACGCGGGGGATGCTCGGCGTCGGCGGACTCGGCGACCTCGCTCTCATCGCCTGGAACGTCCGGCTCTCGGAGCACCTGCCGACGATCGAGTTCCGGATGGCGGACGCCCAGCTCACGGTCGACGACACGCTCCTGGTCGCCGCGCTGTGCCGGGCGCTCGTGGACAGGGCCGTCGACGAGCACGACCGGTTCGGCGCCGACCCGACCGCCGTTCGCGGGGTGCGTTCACTGGACGAGCCCGACCCGGACCTCCCGCCCGAGCTGCTGAGCGCCGCCACGCTGCACGCAGCGCACGAGGGCCTCTCGGGCGGGGCGTTCGACCCCGCGAGCGGCCGGCTCGCACCCGCGACGGAGCTGGTCCGGAGGCTCGAACGGCACCTCGCCGAACCGCTCGAGCGCACGGGCGACCGCGACCTCGTCCACCGACTGCTCGAACGGCTCCTGCGCGACGGCACCGGAGCGGCGCGCCAACTCGACGCGTGGAACCGGTCCGGGATCGCAGGCCTGCGACGGCTGTTCGCCGCGACGATCACCGCCCAACCGGGCATCGCCGCACCGCGGGCGCGGATCAATCGAACGGATGACGCCGGCGGCGGCCGGCCCACCTACGCTGGCGGCACGACGGGAGGTGCGGGGTGACATCCACCGACATTCGAAGCGGTGCCCGGAAGGGCGCCGACGGAAGCGCCGCGGACACGGCACGGCAGGTCGTGGTCCTGGCGACCTCGCTCCTCGCGATCGCGGCCGCGTTCATCGGCTCGGGCGTGACGGGGGGCACGCCCGTGCAGGAGGCCGCGGGAGGCTGGCTCGACGCCGACTCGACGCTCATCGCGCCGGCGCGGCCCGCCTTCGGCATCTGGAGCGTCATCTACACGGGCATGCTCGCCTACGCGATCTTCCAGGCCCTGCCCGCACAGCGTGCGAGCGCCCGCCACCGCCGGATCGGATACCCCGTCGCGGCGTCACTCGTGCTGAACGCGGCCTGGATCGGCGTCGTTCAGCTCGACCTGCTGTGGGCGAGCCTGCCGGTCATCGTCGCCCTGGTGGCGGTGCTCGCCTGGCTGTTCGTCCAGCTGCGACGGCTTCCGCCGCGCGGCATCGTGGATGCGATCGTGACGGACGGGTCGATCGGGCTGTACCTCGGCTGGGTCGTCGTCGCGACGGCCGCGAACGCCACCGCCGTGCTGCAGGCCGCGGGCTTCGACGGGTGGGGGCTTCCGGCCGAGGCGTGGGCGATCCTCGTGATCGGCGCGGCCGCGGCGGTGGGCATCGGCCTGGCCTGGTGGGGCCGCGGCCGGATCGCTCCCGCGCTGTCGCTGGCCTGGGGGCTCTCGTGGGTCGCGGTGGGCCGGCTGACCGACGAGCCCGATTCGACGTCGACGGGCATCGCGGCCGCGGTGGCCGCTGTGCTCGTCCTCGTGGTCACGCTCGTCGCGCGGGTCTGGGCGATGCGCTCCACCCGGGGCACGATGGAGGCATGAACGACGAGGAACTGCCCCTGGTGATCGAGGTCGGCGGCGAGCTCGACGCGGTTCCCGCCCTGCTGCTCCGGCCCGACGATCCGACCGCGACGCTCGTCGTCGCGCACGGCGCCGGAGCGGGCAAGGAGCATCCGTTCCTCGCCGGGTTCTGCCGCGCGCTCGCCGGCCACGGCGTCGCCACGCTGCGCTTCGACTTCCCCTACCGCGCCGCCGGTCGGCGCTTCCCGGACCGGCCGCCGGTCGCGATCGCCGTCTGGCGCGCGGTCATGGACGCCGCCCGCGCCGGGGCCGCGGACGGCGAACCGGTGTGGGCGTCGGGCAAGTCGTTCGGGGGGCGGATGGCGTCGATGGCCGTCGCCGAGGGCATGGATGTCGCGGGGCTCGTGTTCCTCGGGTACCCGTTGCATCCGCCCGGCCGCCCTGAGAAGTCGCGCGACGAGCACTTCCCGCAGCTGGCGGGCGTGCCGATGCTCTTCCTGCAGGGTCGGAAGGATCCGTTCGCGATCCCGAACGAGCAGCTCGACCGGCTCGTCGCCGGCCTCGCGCCGTCGGCGGTGCTCGAATGGATCGACGGCGCGAACCACTCGTTCGAGATCGCGGGCGCCAAGCGCCCCGCGGTCGAGATCGGCGCGGGGCTCGCCCCGGGCGTCGCGGACTTCCTCGCGGCGCGGGGAGCTCAGACCGCGGTGTAGCCGCCGTCGACGAGGTGGTAGCTGCCGGTGATGAAGCTCGCTGCGTCGCTGGCCAGGAACGCCACGAGCGCGGCGACCTCGTCGGGCTCGCCGAGGCGGCCGATCGGGTGCTTGCCGACCAGGAACTCCTGAGTCTCGGCGTCGAGGTTGGCATCGATGAGCGGGGTCTTGATGAAGCCCGGGCCGACGGAGTTCACGCGCACGCCCTGGGGCGCGTACTCGATCGCCGCGTTCTTGGTGAGACCGACCACGCCGTGCTTCGCGCTCACGTATGCCGACGAGCTCGCGAACCCGACCGAGCCGAGGATCGACGCGATGTTCACGATCGATCCGCCGCCGTTCGCGACGATCGCCGGCAGTTGGGCGCGCATCCCGAGGAAGATCGAGCTGAGGTTCACGGCGATGACCGCGTCCCAGCTGTCGACGGGGTAGTCGCCGACCTGCGCGGAGGCGCCGCCGATCCCGGCGTTGTTCACCGCGATGCGCAACGGTGCGAGCGCGTTCGCGGCGTCGACGGATGCCTCGACCCAGTCGGAGTCGGTGACGTCGCCGACGGATGCCTCGGCGGTGCCGCCCGCGGCCCGGATCTCATCGACGACCGCCGCGGCGTGGTCGCCGTCGAGGTCGTTCACGATCACGGATGCGCCGTTCGCGGCGAGCAGCATCGCGATCGAGCGACCGATCCCGCTTCCGGCTCCGGTCACGATCGCGGAGCGTTCCGATACGTCGTAGGTGGCCATGGTGCCCTCTCTCCTTCGGTTGCGGTTCCCTCCCCACCGTACGCACACGACGCCGGCCGGCGCAGGCCTTGCGGCGTTTTCCCGGCCTGCCCGGGCCCTTACGAACCGCTTACGACCGATGGGGGCGGCCCGCGCACTCGACGCGGGCGACGTAGCCTGAGGCCATGTCGGCCGATCGCGCGCGCAACCGGCGGCTGCGTCCCGCCGTGGCGGGAGTCGCGGCCGCGACGTTCGGAGCCGGCGCCGGTGAGCTCGCGGCGGCGATCATCGCCCCGACCGCGTCGCCGTTCACGTCGATCGGGGGCCTGCTGATCGACCTCGCGCCGCCATGGGCGAAGGATGCCGCGATCGCCCTGTTCGGCACCGGCGACAAGGTCGCCCTGCTCGTCGGCGTCGCCGTGGTGCTCGTCGCGGTGGGTGCGCTCGCCGGCATCCTCGAGGCGCGGCGTCGACGCTGGGGCCGCGGGCTCTTCGCGCTCCTCGGGGTGTTCGGCTCGGTCGCCGCGGCGACACGCGCGAATGCGTCGCTGCTCGCGATCCTGCCCGCGGCGATCGGCGCGCTCGCGGCGATGGCCGCGCTCTCGATGCTGCTCGCCCGGGTGCCCGCCGAGGCCGACCGGGCTTCGGTCGCCGACGTCGATCGGCGCCGCTTCCTGGCGTGGGCGGGCGGCACCGCGGCGGTCGGCGTCCTCGCCGCGATCGCATCGACCGCGCTGTCGGCCGGTTCGCGCGCGGTCATGACCGTTCGCGAGGCCCTGCGACTGCCTGAGCCTGCGACGACCGCGTCGGTTCCGGCATCCGCCGAGCTCGGCATCGACGGGCTCGCCCCGGTGATCACGCCGAACCGCGAGTTCTACCGGATCGACACGGCGCTCAGCGTGCCGCAGGTCGACCCTGCCGACTGGCGGCTGCGGATCCACGGCATGCTCGACCGCGAGGTCGAGCTCACGTGGGATGATCTGCTCGCGCTGCCGATGGGCGAGAGCGTCACGACGCTCGCCTGCGTGTCGAACGAGGTCGGCGGCTCGCTCATCGGCACGGCCGTGTGGCTGGGGTACCCGATCCGCGAGCTGCTCGCGCGCGCCGCGCCGACGGCGGACGCCGACATGGTGCTCTCGCGCAGCATCGACGGGTTCACGGCGTCGACACCGCTCGAGGCGCTCACCGATCCCGGTCGAGAGGCCGTGCTCGCGGTCGGCATGAACGGCGATCCCCTGCCCGTCGAGCACGGCTTCCCGGTGCGGATGGTGGTGCCGGGCCTGTACGGCTACGTCTCCGCCACCAAGTGGGTGACCGAACTCCTGGTCACGCGCTTCGATCGCGACCGGGCGTACTGGTCGGACCGGGGCTGGAGCGAACGCGGCCCGATCAAGCTGTCGTCGCGGATCGACGTGCCGCGCGCGGGCGCGTCGGTCGAGGCCGGCACGGTCGTCGTCGCGGGCGTCGCCTGGCAGCAGCACACGGGCGTCGAAGCGGTCGAGGTGCAGGTCGACGACGGTGCGTGGGAGCCCGCGACCCTCGCGACGGCGATCTCGGCCGACACCTGGGTGCAGTGGCGCTTCGACTGGGATGCCGCGCCCGGCCGGCACACGGTCAGGGTCCGCGCGATCTCGGCCGACGGCGAGGTGCAGACCGCCGATCGCGCTCCGGTCGCGCCCGACGGTGCGACGGGCCTGCACGAACGCTCGTTCGACGTTCGCTGATCGACCCCGCCGGGCCGGGTCGCGCCGGGCCGGGCCGGGCCGGGCCGCGCCGGACCGGGCCGCGGCGCGCCGGGCCGCGGCGCGCCGGATCGCCGGGTCCCCGGGTCGCGCCGGGTCGCCGGGTCGGCCCGGTTCGCTCGCTCGCTCGCTCGGGCTGACGCCCAATGGTCCGGAAGCGTCCCGTCCTCCACCGGCGAGGCGAACGCCCGGTCTTCGGCGAATCGGCGATGCGGCCGCGCGCCGACGCCTCCGACGGCAGGCTGAACCCGTCCGGAAACCTCCGGGACTTCGGTACCGGCCTTACGGGACTTCGGTACCGGCCTTACGGGACTTCGGTACCGGCCTCCCGTTGGTTCGGTACGGGGTCCCCGGTACTTCGGTACTGGGATTCCAGTGCTTCGGTACCAGGATTCCCGGTACTTCGGTACCGGGGTTCCGGTACTTCGGTATCCGGGACTTCGGTATCGGCCGCCCGTTGGTTCGGTACGGGGTCCCCGGTACTTCGGTACCGGGGATCCGGTACATCGCTCCCGGGATGCCAGTGCTTCGGTACCGGAGTTCCGGTACATCGCTACCGGGATGCCAGTGCTTCGGTACCGGGATTCCCGGTACATCGCTACCGGGATGCCAGTGCTTCGGTACCGGGATTCCCGGTACTTCGGTACCGGGGTTCCGGTTCATCGCTACCGGGTGCCTGGGTCGAACGCACCCTCCGGGCGCGGAGGTGATGGGAGAGCGGCACGAGATCGACGAGAAGGCGGAAATCGACGAGACGACAGAGGCCGACGAGACCGCGGCGATGGACGAGATGACAGGAATCGATGAGATGCCGGAGATGGACGAGAAGGCAGAGACCGATGAGAGAGCGGAGATGGTTGAGATGACAAGGATCGACGAGACGACAGGAACCGACGAGGTGGCGGAGATGGACCAGGGCGCGGTGACCGACGAGACGGAGGCCTCGGAGGCTTCGGAGGCTTCGGCGGCAACGGCGACGGCGCGATGAGCGAGAAGTCGATCAAGGCGGATGCGGCGACGGACCGGACGGTCTCGGAACTCGCGTTCTTCCTGCGGACCACGAAGAAGCACGTCGTCGCGATCGCGGTCGCCGACTACGTCGAGCAGCGTGATCGGTACCTCGATCCGGCGGCCGCGCACGCCGGCACCGGAACGCTGCTCGACCTCGCACCGCTCGAACGGCTCGCACTCCGGCGCAAGGAACTCGCCAGGGCGTTCGCGAAGCACGAGGCAGGTGACATCCGCCTGCTCGACCCCGAGTTCGTCACGCCCGGCTCGGCCGACATCGTGCTGCTCGCCGAGACCGATCTGCTCGAGGGCGGCAGGGCAGCCTACGACCTCTCACGCGTCGCATCGATGCTCCTGGGCGCGCACGTCGAAGTGATCTCGACGACCATGCTCGAACTCTTCGACCGGCCCGGCCTCCGCGGCGCGCTCGACCAGTCGCGCCCGCTCTGACCCGTCGCGCGAGGCCCGGCCGTCGCCCGATCAGAGCAGTCGCGGCGTGCGCGGAGGCGCGACGCGACGGGGCGCGAGCGCCTCGAACGCGGACGCCAGGCGCAGGAGGGCCGAGTCGTCGTAGGCGCGGCCGGCGAACGTGAGGCCCACCGGCATCCCGATGTCGGCCATGAGGCCCATCGGCACCGTCACCGTCGGGATGCCGAGGTGGCGCGGCACGAGGTTGCCGTTGGCGACCCAGACCCCGTTGCGCCAGCCGAGGTCGGCTGAGGCCGGGTCGACATCCATGTCGGCCGGGCCGACGTCGGCGACCGCGGGGAAGGCGACCGCGTCGAGGCCGAGGTCGTCCATCCACTGCTCGAGGTCGACGCGGCGTGTCTCCTCGAGACCGCGCAGGCCCTCCTCGAGCTCGGGCATGTCGTCCCACGTCGCGCGCGGGTGCGCGCGGACCCAGCCGGGGTACTCGGCGATGTCGTCGTCGAAACCCGCGTACCGGTCTGGCAGGGCGCCCTCGGGGCGCGGGAAGATCCGCGCGCCGTCGACCGCGGCGAGCGTCGAGAGCGCGGGGTCGCCGTTGGCCTGCAGGAAGTCCTCCCACGCCCACGCCGAGAGATCCACGATCTCGCGCTTCAGGTACGCGGGGCCGACGAGCCCGCGCGTCGCGATGGTCGGCGCGCCGGGTCGGTCGCCCTCGTAGTTCGTCACGACCGGGAAGTCGACGAGCACGACCTCCGCACCGGCCGCCTCGAGGTCGCGACGCGCGGACTCCCAGAGGTCGATCACCGACGCGCGCGTCTCGATGCGCTGCCCGGTCGCGCCGCCGATGCCGACCGTCTCCCCCGGCGCGGCCGTGCCGGCTTCGGGATCGGCGTTGACGTACATGCACGGCACGCCGACGCGCTTCCCGGCGAGTGCGGCGGCGGCTCCGGCGGCATCCGTCGCCAGGGCCGGGTACGACGCGGGGCGCACGGCGGACGCCGCGGGCACGTCGACCCACGGCTGCGCGCGCCAGAAGTCGCCACGCGTCTCGGCGTCGTCGGCGACGATCACGTCGAGCACCTCGAGCAGGTCGGCCATCGTGCGCGTCTGCGGCACGACCACGTCCATGGTCGGCACGAGCGGCCAGTTGCCGCGCGTCGAGATGACGCCGCGCGAGGGCGTGTACGCGCACAGCGAGTTGTTCGACGCGGGCGCGCGGCCCGACGACCACGTCTCCTCCCCGAGCCCGAACGCCGCGAACGACGCCGCGGTCGCGGTGCCCGACCCGTTCGACGAACCCGAGCCGAACGCCGCCGTCAGGAAATCGGCGTTGTACGGGCTCTCGGCGCGACCGTAGACCCCGCGCTGCATGCCGCCGTTCGCCATGGGCGGCATGTTCGTCAGCCCGAGGCAGATCGCGCCCGAGCCGCGCAGCCGCTCGATCGTGAACGCATCGTGCTGCGCGACGAGGTCGGCGAACGCCGGGCTGCCGGATGCCGCGGTGAGCCCCCGCACGAGGTACGAGTCCTTCGCGGTGTACGGGATGCCGTCGAGCGGCCCGAGCACCTCGCCGCGCTCGCGGCGCGCGTCGGAGGCGCGCGCCTCGGCGAGCGCCTCGGGGTTGCGGACGACGACGGCGTTCAGCGCCGTCTCGGTGCCCGGCACGTCGTACGCGTCGATGCGCGCGAGGTACGCCTCGACGAGCTCGACCGCGGTCGTGCGGCCGGCCTCGAGCGCGGCGCGCAGGTCGGCGATCGAGGCCTCGACGACGTCGAACCCGCTCATCGCGCCACCTCCGGCTGCTGCTGCGTGATGCAGTGGATGCCGCCCCCGCGCGCGAAGATCGGGCGAGCGTCGACGCTCACCACGCGACTCCCGGGGTACGCCTCGGCGAGGATCTCGGCGGCGCGCGCATCGGCCGACGGCTCGCCGAAGCCGCAGGCGACGACGCCGTCGTTCACGACGAGGTGGTTGACGTAGCTCCAGTCGACGAACCCCTCGTCGTCTCGCAACGTCGCGGGTGCCGGAAGGTCGACGATCTCGAGCGGGCGGCCCGCGGCATCCGTCTCGGCCTCGAATTGCGCACGCAGCGCCTGCGTCACCTCGTGGTCCGGGTGCGCCGGGTCGGCCTGGTGGTGCAGCAGCACCCGCCCGGGCGCGGCGAACGTCGCGACGATGTCGACGTGCCCGTTCGTGCCGAAGTCGTCGTAGTCGCGCGTGAGCCCGCGCGGCAGCCAGATCGCCTTCGAGGCGCCGATGGTGCGGGCCATCTCGGCCTCGACGCGGGCACGGTCGGCGTAGGGGTTCCGGCGCGGGTCGAGCTGCACGGTCTCGGTCAGCAGCACGGTGCCCTCGCCGTCGACGTGGATGCCGCCGCCCTCGTTGACGAGCACCGAGCTCACGAGTTCGGCGTCGACGTGCGCGGCCGCGAACCGGCCGATCTCGGCCGACACCCGCCACTCGGCCCACTCCGACGCGCCCCAGCCGTTGAAGACCCAGTCGACCGCGCCGAGCACGCCGGGGCGCTCGTCGTCGACGACGAAGGTGGGGCCGAAGTCGCGCATCCAGAACTCGTCGAGCGGGGCTTCGACGATCTCGATGCCGGAGTCGCTGCCGAGCATGCGCCGCGCACGGGCGAGTTCGGTCGGGTCGACGACCATCGTCACGGGTTCGAACTCGGCGACGGTGTGGGCGACCGCGGTCCAGGCCGCGTAGCCCTCCTCGCGGTGCGCCGTGCCGTCGCCGAGGGTCGTGCCCTCGCGCGGGAACGCCATCCAGGTGCGCTCGTGCCGGTCGGTCTCGGCGGGCATGCGCCAGCTCATGCGGGAACCTCCTCGCGGACGGCGGGTGCGTCCGCCTCCGCCTCGATGATGGCAGCGGATGCCGCGACGGGGCGCTTCGCCCGGTCGCGGTACGGGTCGGTGGTCAGCCAGAGCGCCGCGTAGATGCCCGCGCCGAGCACCGGACCGACGAGCGCCGAGAGGTCGGCACCGCCGAGCGCGGTCGAGATCGGGCCGACGAAGAGGGTGGTGTTCGCCGAGAGCACGGCCACCGTCATCGCGGCGACCATGGCGATCACGCCCGCCGGGAAGACGCCGCGGCGGTACCAGAACGGGCTGCCGGGCCGGGTGTCGTCGAGGGAGGCGCCGTCGTAGCGGTTGCGTCGGAGGACGATGTCGATCGCGTAGATCGAGACGAGCGGGCCGAACACGGTCACGGACAGTTCGAGCGACGCGCTGAGCGTGTCGAGGAAGCTCGGGGTGAGGAAGAGCACCCAGCCGGCGATCGCCGTCGAGGCCACCCCGGTGACGACGGTGGTCGCGGCCCGCGAGACGCGTGCTGCGAGGGCCTGCGCGTAGAAGCCCGTGGAGTAGGCGACCAGGACGTTGTTGGTGATGCTCGAGAGCACGATCATGCCGAGGAAGACCGGCGTGAACCACCCGGGCACGATCTCGCCGATCGTCAGCTGCGGGTCGGTCATGTCGATGGCGGTGCCGGCGATGACGCCGAGGCCGCCGATGAGGACGGCCGGGAGGAATCCGCCGAGTGCGGTGCACCAGGCGACGGCGCGCTTCGAGACGTCCGCGGGGAGGTATCGGGCGTAGTCGGCGCCCGTGCCCCAGCTCAGCGGGCTGGATGCGACGATCGCGAACCCGAGCATGACGAGTGCCCAGTGCTCGGCGACGGGCAGCGGCTCGGGGGCGTGGGCCCAGTCGGCTGCGCCGAACACGAACACCGCCAGGAGCACGAAGACCACGGCGAGCGCGGCCGAGAACCACGGTGCGAGGGCGAGGATCGTCGCGTGGCCGTACACGCCGATCACGAAGCTGAGCACGCCGATGACGGCGAGGGCGACCCATTCACCTCCGGGCGGCAGGGTGATGCCGACATGGCCGAGCAGCGCGATCGCCGCGAGCGTCGCGAAGGCGACGTTGATGATCTCGTAGAAGACCCCGATGAGCACACCCAGCCCGGCGCCGAAGACCTTGTTGCCGCGGATGCCGAACATGGCGCGCATGATCGACACGCTGGGCGATCCCGAGGCGGGCCCGCTCACGGCGAGCCAGCCGACGAGCGCCCACCACAGGTTGCCGACGACGGTGATCACGAGCGCGTCGCGCAGCGGGAGGCCGAGCAGCACCAGGACGCCGCCCACGACGAAGTAGAGGTAGCCGACGTTGGCCGACATCCACACCCAGAACAGGCCGGACGGGCGGCCGTGGCGTTCGGACGCCGGGATGTGCTCGGTGCCGTGGGTCTCGACGCGGCCGACGCGGTCGCGGTCGTCCGCGTGCTGCCGGGCCGGGTTCGGGGCGGTGCTGGTCATGGGAACCTCATCGTTCGCGCTGGTGCCGTATCGATCGTCGGAGCCGATCGTGTATTGATCACACGATCAATAGGAGGCGAGAGTACATAGACTGGCGGCACCATGTCAACACCCGTCCGCACGCGCGCGTCGCGCAAGAGCCCCGCCGAGCGATCCGCCGAGATCGCCGACGCCGCGCGCCGGATCGCGCTCGAGAACGGGCTCGGGGCGGTCACGTTGCGCGCCGTCGCTGCGCGCGCGGGCGTCACGCCCGCACTCGTCGCGCACTACCGCCCCAGCATGGAGGCCCTGGTCGCCGAGACGTTCGAGGCCGTCGTCGCCGCCGAGCTCGCCGAGCTCGCGGACCTGCTCGCCGCGCACCCTGGCCCGGCGGAACGACTCGGTGCGCTCCTGGACACGCTGCTCGACGGCACGCGCGACGACGTCACGGTCATCTGGGTCGAGGCGTACGCGATCGGGCGGGCGAACGAGGTGCTCGCGGCATCCGTCCGCGCTCAGATGGACGCCTGGCAGTCGCTCATCCGCGACGTCATCGACGCCGGCGTCCTCGAGGCCGGGTTCCGGACCGCCGACGCCGCGGCGGCCGCATGGCAGCTGCTCGGCATGATCGACGGGCTCAACGCGCAGGCGCTCGTGCGCTGGGGCGACGCGGGCGCGCGCGGCTCGATGATCCACGGCGCGGTCGAGGGCATGCTCGGCCTCGAACCCGGGGCGCTCGGCACCGGGCGGTGATCCCATCCGGCTCCGCCGGGACTCGCGCGGCCCGCGATGTCGGATGCCGCGACTAGCGTTGCAGCACGACGACGCGGAAGGAGCCCGATGTACCTGTCCGGCGGCACGGTGATCACGAGTGCGAGCGACCTGAAGAAGGCATCCGAGTGCGAGTTCGCGTTCCTGCGCGAACTCGACGTCAAGCTCGGTCGCGAGACCCGGTTCGAACCCGTGGCCGACGCCATGCTCGAACGCGCCGGGCGGATGGGCGATGCGCACGAACTGCGCGTGCTCGAGCGGTACCGGGCCGAGTTCGGCGACGGCGTCGTCGAGATCGAGCGACCCGACCTGCGCGACGCCGCGCAGCTCGAGGCCGCCGTCGCCGCCACGCGCGCCGCGTTCGCGTCGGAGGCCCCGGTCGTGTTCCAGGCGACGTTCGTCGACGACGGCTTCGTGGGCTTCGCCGACTTCATCGTGCGCCAGCCCGACGGCCGGTACCTGGTGCAGGATTCGAAGCTCGCCCGGCGGGCCCGCGTGACGGCCCTGCTGCAGCTCGCCGCCTATGCGGGGCAGTTGCGCCGCATGGGCGTGGCCTGCGCCGACACGGTCGAGCTGCTGCTCGGCGACGGGACGACGAGCTCCCACCCGCTCGCCGACATCGAGCCCGTGTTCCTGCTCCGGCGCGAGCGCCTGCGCCGGATCGTGGCGGAGCGTCTCGCCGACGACGCTCCGGTCGAGTGGGGCGATCCGCGCTACCTGGTCGACGGTCGCTGCCCGACGTGCGACCTCGAGGTGCAGGCCAACCGCGACCTCCTACTCGTCGCCGGGCTCCGCATCACCCAGCGCGCGCACTTCCACGACGCGGGCATCACGACCATCGACGACCTCGCCGCCTCGACGGGTGCCGTCGACGGCGTCATGGAGGCCACGCTCGACGGGCTGCGCGTGCAGGCCCGCCTGCAGCTCGCCGCCGAGGCGGCGGAACGCGAGGCCGAGGCGTCGGGCGCCCGGTCCCCCGACGACCCGCCGCTGCCGCCGCCGGTCGAGGTGCGCGAACCGGGAGCGCTCGCCGCCATCCCCGAGCCGTCGGCCGGCGACCTGTTCTTCGACTTCGAGGGCGATCCGCTCTACACCGAGGGCGCCGCGACCGAGTGGGGGCTCGACTACCTGTTCGGCATGATCGACGTCGATGAGGGCTTCACGCCGATCTGGGCGCACTCGTTCGCCGAAGAGCGCGATGCGCTCCTGGCCTTCCTCGACCTCGTGCGGGAGCGCCGCCGGCGATTCCCCGACCTGCACATCTACCACTACGCCAGCTACGAACGCACCCACCTGACCTCGATCGCCGCCCGACACGGCGTCGGCGAGGCCGAGGTCGACCAACTGCTCGCCGACGGCGTGCTCGTCGACCTCTACCCGATCGTCAAGCGTGCAGTGCGCGTCGGCAGCCGGTCCTACTCGATCAAGAAGCTCGAGCCGCTCTACATGGGCGACGAACTCCGAGAGGCCGACGTGAAGTCGGGCGGCGACTCGATCCTCGAGTACGTCCGGGCCTGCGAGCTGCGCGCGACGGGCGGGATCGACCCGGAGTCCGGCCTCGAGGGCGCCGCCGCGGCGCAGCTCGTGCTCGACGACCTCGCGGAGTACAACCGCTACGACTGCGTCTCCACGCTCCGGCTGCGCGACTGGCTCCTCGCACTCGCGGGCCGTCACGGGGTCGCCCCGGTCCCCGCGCTGCTGCTCGCCGAGCCCACGGGAAAGCAGTACGAATCGAGTCCCCTCGCGGGCGAACTCGCGCGACTGGCCGGCTCCGCCGACGACCGGCGCGGCGATGACGACCGCACGGCGCTCGCCCTCGCCTCTGCCGCGATCGATTACCACGACCGCGAACTCAAGACGTTCTGGTGGGGTCACTTCTTCCGCGTCGAGCAACCGCTCGAGGCGTGGGAGGACCACCGCGACGTGCTCGTCGTCGACCCGCAGCGCACCGTCGTCCTGCATGACTGGTACCGCGAGGGCAGGCAGCAGTTCGATCGTCGCGAGCTGCTCCTGCGCGGGCGAGTGGCGCCGGGCTCGCGATTCGGTCCGGGCGCCGAGCTCTACCTGCTCTACGACTGGCCCGCCCCGTTCCCCTCGTTCACCCGGCGTCCGGGTTCCCGCGCGTGGGCGAAGGCCGTCGTGCTCGAGTCCACGCCCGACGGCGTCCGCATCGAGGAGCGCGCGACCGTCGAGCAGACCTGGCGCGACCTCCCCTTCGCGCTCGTGCCGGGCAACCCGCCGCCGGCCGGCAGGCAGAAGTCGGCGATCGCCGAGTGGGCGAAGCCGCTGGTCGACCTGCATCCGCGCCGGCCGCACGATCCCGCGACCGACCTGTTGCGCAGGCTCCCGCCCCGAACCCGGTCCGGTGCGCTCGCACCCCTCGCCGAGCACGACTACATCGGAGCGCTCGTCAGGTCCCTCGGCGACCTCGACCGCTCCTACCTGGCCGTCCAGGGTCCGCCCGGCACCGGCAAGACCTACGTCGCCTCCCGCGTCATCGCGCGACTGGTCGGCCATCACGGGTGGCGGGTCGGGGTCGTCGCGCAGTCGCACGCCGTCGTCGAGCACCTCCTCGACGCGGTGATCGCGGCAGGGCTCGATCCCGCCCGGGTCGCGAAGGCCCCCAAGGAGCGTGGCGACGGCACCGCGCACGGCTGGACGGCCATCGAGAAGACCGGCGCCGCCGCGTACATCGCCGCGAACCGCGACCGCGGGTTCGTGTTCGGCGGCACCGCCTGGGACTTCGCCAACACCGACCGGGTCGGTCGCCGCGAGCTCGACCTCCTGGTCGTCGACGAGGCCGGCCAGTTCTCGCTCGCCTCGACGATCGCCGCATCGGTCGCCGCCCAGCGGCTGCTGCTGCTCGGCGATCCGCAGCAGCTGCCCCAGGTCAGCCAGGGCACGCACCCGGAACCCGTCGACATGTCCGCCCTCGGATGGATCGCCGACGGCCACGACGTGCTCCCCCGCGAGTACGGCTACTTCCTCGCGGAGAGCCGGCGCATGCACCCGGCGCTGGCGGCATCCGTCTCGGAGCTCTCGTACGAGGGCGAGCTCGCATCGCACCCCGGCGCGGCGCTGCGCTCGGTCGAGGGCGTCGATCCCGGACTCGTCCCGGTGCCGGTCGCGCACGAGGGCAACACGACCGAGTCGGTCGAAGAGGCCGCCGAGGTCGTGCGGCTCGCGACCTCGCTCATGGGGCGTGCGTTCACCGATCTCCACTCCGGGGCGGGCGAACCCGCAGTGGCAGCCCCTCGCCCGATCGACCAACGCGACCTGATCGTCGTCACGCCGTACAACGCGCAGCTGGCCGTCGTGCGCGACGCGCTCGACCGGGCGGGCCTCACCGAGGTGCCCGTCGGCACCGTCGACAAGTTCCAGGGCCAGGAGGCCGCGATCGTGATCGTGTCGCTCGCCGCATCCTCCGCAGCGGTGGCGCCGCGCGGTGTGGAGTTCCTGCTGCTGAAGAACCGGCTGAATGTGGCCGTGTCGCGCGGCCAGGTCGCCGCGTACGTCGTGCATTCGCCCGGACTGCTCGACGCGCTCCCGCGCACCCCGCAGGGCGTCGCGCAGCTCAGCGCCTTCGCACGGTTGGTGAACGCCGAGCTCCCCGACCCGGGCGGGCCCGGCGCGGCGGCACCGCACGAGGACGGGCCCAGCCGCGCGGCGCCCGGCACGGGGGCGCCGCGGCTGGGAGCCTCGCACAGGATACCCGCGTAGGTTATCCGTATGACGACCCCCGCAACCGACCTGAACCCCGCCCGCATCACCATGTACGGCGCCGAGTGGTGCGGCGACTGCCGCCGCTCGAAGGCACTGCTCGACCGACGCGGCGTGGACTACGAGTACGTCGACCTCGCGGTCGTCGCCGACGGCGCCGACCGCGCGAAGGCCATCTCGGGTCGCACGAACATCCCCGTCGTCGTCTTCCCCGACGGCACCCACTTCACCGAGCCCAGCGACGCCGAGCTCAGCGCGAAGCTCGACGAGGCCGCAGCGGCCTGAGCCCGGCGGGGCCCGGATGCGGGCCCCGTCCCTCGTCTGCGGCTACGCGAGCGCCGGCATGACCTCGCGCTCGAACAACTCGAACCCGGACCGGTCGTACGCGAGCTCCGGGAAGTAGTGGATCGCATAGCCGAGGCCGCGCTCGCGCATCTCGAGGAGCCGTTCGACCACCTGCTCCGGCGTGCCGACCGCGATCGCGATGTCAGACCGGAACTCGTGGATGAACTTGGCGGCCGCGGCGCGACCGGCGTACCGGGCGACCCGCTCCTCGATCGCGACGAGACGCCGGTCCACGTCGGCGGCGTCCTCGCCGACCACGGTGTTGAAGTTCGCGCTCCGCACGATCGACCCGAAATCGCGGCCGAGCCGATCGGTGTGCCCGCGCAGCACCTCGCTCTTGCGGCTGAACTCCTCCGGGCCGCCGTAGAAGTTGGTGTACGCCGCGTACTTCGCCGCGATCTTCAGCGTGACCTTCTCACCGCCGCCGGCGACCCACATCGGGATCCCTCCGGCCTGCAACGGCTGCGGCTGCACGATCGCACCCTCGACGCGGAAGAACTCGCCGTCCAGGCTCGCGGTGCCCGTCGTCCACGCCTGGTGCATGATCTCCACGCCTTCGCGGAGCATGCGGAGCCGCTCGGGCGCGTGCGGGAACCCGTACCCGTACGCGCGCCACTCGTGCTCGTACCATCCGGCGCCGATGCCCATCTCGAGGCGTCCCCCCGAGACGACGTCGACGGTGGCCGCGACCTTCGCGAGGTAGACGGGGTTGCGGTACGGCAGGCAGGTGCACATCTGCCCCAGGCGCACGCGCGAGGTCGAGGCGGCGTACGCAGCCATGAGCGACCACGCCTCGTGGGTCGCCTCCGACTCGCTCGGCACGGGCACGGTGTGGAAGTGGTCGTACACCCAGATCGACTCCCACGGGGAGCCGACGCGGTCGACGTACGCCGCCAGGCCGTGCATCGTGGCCCAGTGCTCCGCGGGCTCGATGCCGACCAGGTCGTGACGCCAGCCCTGGGGGATGAAGGTTCCGAAGCGCATGGCGCAAGCCTATTGCCGGTGATTCAGCGCCAGCACTGATGCCACCGGGCAGCGCGGCCCGTAGCGTCGGCGAACATGACCCACACCATCGACCACGCGCACATCCACGTCGGGGATCTCTCCGCGGTCGCCATCTCGACGGGCGGCGTCCGGGTCATCCGCCTGACCGGCACGGCCTCGTGCCCGAGCGAGCTGTGGCGGGTCGACGTCCTCCCGTGCCGACCTCCGGCCGGCGGCGGCCGCGGCGCGCGCCTGGCCCTCGAACTCCGGTCGGCCCCGCCGCGGCGGCGGGGCCGCTTCCGCGCGGTCACCGTCCCGTTCGAGGCCATCATCGAGGACGGCCGGACCGAGGAGCTCGAGGTGCGCCTCGAGTGCCAGCCCGCGATCATCCTGCCCGTCGTCGAGGCCGACAACTCGTTCGGGTCGGGCGCGAAGCAGCGCACGCCGCACCTGGCCCGGCCGATGCGCCCCGCGTTCGCGATCTGAGCCGCGCCCGCGATCCGGTCCGCGCCGCTACGCCAGCGCGAACCGCAGTTCCGCCATCGCGGGCCCGGACCACGAGGCATCCGCCACGTCGTCGCCGCGGACCGTGACGACCTTCCCGCCGCGCGCGATCACGAGCATCGCGAGCTGCGGGAGCAGGTCGCCGGCGTGCGTCCCGTCGGCGAGCGCTCGCCCGCTTCCGTGGTCGACGGCGAACTCGATCGCGCCGGAGTCGTGGTCGAGCGTGCCGTTGACCGAGGTCGTGAAGTCGAACCAGAGCCGCTCGACCGCACCGTCGGCGGCGAGCCTGCCGATCGCGGCGAGGTCGCGCTCGACGCGCCCCGCGCTGCCGTCGGCGAGCCCCGACAGCGTCGTCCTCGCCTCGTCGACGTTCAGCTGGGCGAGATGCTGGCGGAGCTCTCCGTCGATCTCCGCCGGCCCCAGGCGGTCCGGCCCGCCGGGCACGGCGACGACACGACGCCCGTTGTGCGCGCGGTCGAGGAAGGAGCTCAGCAGGGGCTCGGCCGCGAGCACGAACAACGGCACGCGCGAGTCGGGGTCGTGTTCCTGCAGCTCGTGCCAGACGGCATCCGCGACGCGCTTGGCGTAGATGTCGTGGATCTCGGGCCGGCGGTCGCCGTCGTTCGTCGCGCGGTCGCCGTGCCCGCCGCCGCGGCGGCGCACGCCTTCGCCCGGCTCCCGGTTGGCGGCGTCGTCGAGATTGCGAGGCAGGTCCGGGTCGAGCGGCATCTGCTCGGCTCGCGAGGTCGGCAGCGCGTGCCACAGCGCCCACCCGTTCGACGAGAGCGTGACCGCGAACGCCTCCTGGTCCTGGCTCGGCGCCCGGAGCAGCTGCCCGAGCGCGAAGTGCGATCCGACCTGGACGGCGTCGTCGAGCCGGTTCGGCAGCACGTAGACGTCGGAGAAGCCCGGGGCGACGAAGATCGCCAGCGACCGGGAGAGCCCGGCCCAGACGGTGCGGTCCCGGAGCACGCCGTCGCGCTCGGCTTTCAGCGCGTCGAGCTCGCCCGACTCGGCGCCGTCGGCGCGGAGCCGGTCGAGCGCGTCGTCGAACGCGCTCTTGACGGCGACCTCCGCACGCTCGCGCTCGCTGACGACCGGAGACGTCGAGAGGTAGATGCTGACGGCGGGATGGTGCTCGCCCGCCAGCGTCGCGAAATCGGTCGGCGTGGGCAATTCGTGGTGAACGGTCATTCGTCCCTCCCCCAAGGTCGTGCGACATCGTCATCGCATGCACCCCAGCCTAGGAAGGTCGGAGCGGAAGCGACAGACCCCCGCTCGTGAGATGCGTGAGATGCGACCCGATCCGCGTCCGCCGGAGCGCGCGGACGCGGCATCCGCTCACCCGGGTCAGCGACCGACCGGATGATTCGAGCGGATGACTCCCGTGGGGTCGATCGCATGCTTCAGGGCACGAAGCCTCGCCAACCGCCCCTCGTCGGCGAAGAACCGCGAGCCGGGAACGGCGCGCTCGGCGAAGTTGAGGTACTCGACGCCCGCACGCCACGGCTCCACCCGGGCGAACAACCGGCCGAGCGAGGAGGCGACGGTCTCCTGCGTTCCGGGTGCCGCGACCGCGACCGCGTACACGAGGTACTCGGCCTCGAGGCCGGCGGTCGCGCCGGGCAGCGGCAGCCCGCGCTCGGTCGCGAGTTCGACCGCCGCACCGGGTGCGAACGCCCCGCCGAGCTGGCGGATCTCGACCGACATGAGCGCCGTGTCGGCCTCCGGCCCGACCGCGGCGACGAACGCACGGACGGCCTCGGCGGGAAGCTCCTTCAGCAGCATGCCGTCGCCATGTCCCGGAACGGGCCCGGGCGGATCCATGTGCAGCTCGAGCAGCTCGGCCGGGCCCTGCGGGCGGATCGAGTCCATCGCCGGAGCCAGGCGGCGCAGCGGTTCGAGGAGCTCGTCCGCGCGTTCGGGCGCCTCCTGGACGACCGCCTCGACGAGGACGAACGACTGGCCGGACAGGGACTGCGGCAGCTCGGGCAGCGGCGGGAACCGCAGGACGCGCCCGACCGAGGTCACGGTGTCGGGCACGGCCCGGGTCCAGTCCGCCCACGCCTGCAGCACCTCCTCCGTGCGTTCGATCGGGAAGAACAGCGCACCGGCGACGACCTGCGGGAGTTCGAGCAGTCCGAACTCGATCGCGGTGACCACGCCGAAGTCGCCGCCGCCGCCGCGGACCGCCCAGAACAGCTCGGGGTCGTGCGTCGCATCGACCCGGCGGAACTCGCCGTCGGCCGTGACGAGTTCGACCGCGAGCACGTGATTGGCTGCGAGGCCGTGGGCGCGCCCGAGGAAGGACACCCCGCCGCCGAGCGTGTAGCCGACGACGCCGACGTCATGGCTCGAGCCGGCCAGCGCGGCGAGCTCGTACGGGGCGGCGGCCGCGACCACGTCGCTCCAGAGCGCGCCGGCCTCGACGCGGGCCAGCCGTTGCGTGGGGCGCACCTCGACCGCGCGCAGTTCGTGCGTGCGCAGGAGGATGGCGTCGGCGAGGCCGTGCGCCTCGGCGAGCGGGCCGGCGTTGTGCCCGGTCGCCTGCGGGGCGACCGCGAGTCCCAGGCCGCGTGCGGCGCGCACGGTCCGCGCGACGTCCGCCGCGGAGGCCGCGACGACGACGGCTGCGGGCCGCTGGTCGACGGCGAGGTTCCAGGCGAGCCGGTCCCGGTCGTACTCGGCGTCGCCGGGGAGGGTGAGTCGGCCGTCGAGCTGGTCGGCGAGGATCGCGAACGACTCGCGGAGCGAGAGATCGGGCGCGGCGTCGGGCGCAGCGGGCGCTGCAGCGGGCGCTGCGTCCTCCGCGGCCTCCCGTGCTGCGGGGGCGGTCGCGACGGTCGCGGTGACATCGGTGAGCGGGTTCACTGGTGGTTCCTTTCGAAGGTTCGAGCGGTCGTGGGCCGGACGGCGGCGGCAGGGCCCGCTCCGACGGCCGCCCCGGTCCACCGGGTGGCGCGCACGACGACGACGACCATCCAATGCGCGATCGCACTCGCCGGGATCAGGATCCTCCCCCGGTTCGCGTCAGGGATAACCCGCGCCGATCCCCGAACGCGGCCTCGGCGGAATAGCTCCGGTCGAGCACCCGTTGCAGGTGGGGATGTCTCCCACGCCCCGGCTCTCCGTCCTCGACCTCGTCCCCGTGCACAGCGGCCAGTCCTCGGCGCAGGCGCTGGCGGCATCCGTCGCCCTGGCGCAGGCCGCCGACCGCCTCGGGTTCACGAGGTACTGGTTCGCCGAGCACCACAACATGCCCTCGGTCGCGTCGACGACGCCGCCGGTCCTGGTCGCCGCGATCGCGGCGCGCACGCAGGGCATAAGGGTCGGTTCCGGCGGGGTCATGCTGCCGAACCACGCTCCACTGGTCGTCGCCGAGCAATTCGCCGCACTCGAGGCCCTCGCGCCCGGCCGCATCGACCTCGGCATCGGTCGCGCGCCGGGCAGCGACCCGGTGATCACGCAGTTGCTGCGCATGTCGGGGCCGACGGCCGACGTCGACCGGTTCCCCGAGCACGTCGCCGACATCCTGAGCCTGCTCTCGGCCGAGGGGGCGACGCTTCGCCTGACCAGCGGTCGGGAGTACCCGATCCAGGCGACCCCCGTCGCGGCGTCGGTGCCCGAGGTCTGGCTGCTCGGGTCGAGCGACTACTCGGCGCGGCTGGCGGCCGAGCTCGGGCTGCCCTACGTGTTCGCGAACCACTTCTCGGGCGAGGGGCTCGAGCGCGCCCTCGAGCTGTACCGGACGGGATTCCGGGCGAACGAGCGCCACCGGGAACCGCAGACGATCCTGACGCTGAACGCGGTCGTCGCGGAGAGCGCCGACGAGGCATCCGCTCTGGCCCTGCCGAACCTGCGGGCGATGGCTCGGCTGCGGCTGAATCGGCCGATGCGCGTGCTCGAGACGGTCGAGGAGGCCCTCGACGCACCGCGCGACGGCGATGTCGACGAGGTCATCGCGCGCATGCGGGTGGGCTGGGTCGTCGATGAGGCGGATGCCGCGGCCGGCCGAGTGCGCGACCTCGCGTCGCGCCACGGCATCGACGAGGTCATGATCGCGCCCGTCGCCGGGTCGCGAGCGGGTGGGCCGGCGGATGCCGCGCCGGGTCGCGAGCGCACCCTCGAGCTCCTGGCGGGCGCGCTCACCGCCTGACGGCGCGGGATGCTGCGGGGCTGAGGCGGGGCCTCAGGCTGCGAGGCGGGGCCTCAGGCGGCGAGGCCGAGACGGCGCAGGTCGTCGCCCGAGGCGCGGTACTCGGCGCCCTCGGCGACGTTCTCCTCGCGCGGGACGCGCGCCGCGTTCTGCACGCGGGCTCCCGCCCCGACGGCGGCGTACGGCCCGACGACGGCGAACCGTCCGACGACCGCGCCCCGCCCGATGTGCGCGTTGACGCCGATCGTCGCGTTCTCGGCGACGATCGCGCCCTGCTCCACCCAGGCGCCGTGCGCGAGGGTCGCGCCGCGCTGCACCTCGGCTCCGGGGTCGACGTACGCGGTCGGGTCGACGAACGCCGTGGCGTCCACCTTCGCGGTCGTGGCCACGAGGCCGCGGCCGTTGACGTGCTTGCGGTAGCGGCGCAGGATTCCGGCGTCGTCTTCGAACTCGACGTAGCTGATGCCCACTCGTCCTCCATTCGACCGGGGCGGGGGCTCCGCGCCCGGATACAGGTACAACATCCGGGCTGACCGGGGCATTCCCCAGCGTGCGCGCTCCGTCTGAGTGCGACCCGAACGCCGGCTGCGGATTTCTCGAGAACGCCGGCGGAACCGCGGATATCCTGACCCTGCACGTAGCCCGCGCCCCGGGCGCACCCGGGGCCGCCCGATGGTCGGGGGTCGATCGGATGTCGGAGAGCGCAGCACCGGGTCGCATCGTCCGCGACGAGTCGGGGCGGGTCGTCGTGGGCGATCACGCCGCGGTCGTCGCGGTCGCACAGGACCCGACCACCTTCTCGAGCGCGGTGTCGCGGCACCTGCAGGTTCCGAACGGCCTCGACGGCGACGCGCACGCCGAGGCGAGACGCCTCCTCGACCCGTTCTTCGACGACGCCGAGGTCGAGGCGCTGACCCCGAGCCTCGAGCGCATCGCCGCGGAGATCGTCGCCGCGCTCGGCGACCGGCCGTTCGACGCGGTGACCGACCTCGGGGCCCGGTTCGCGGTCCGCGCGCAGTCGGCCTGGCTCGGCTGGCGCCCGGAACTCGAGGAGGAACTGCTCGGCTGGGTCGAGGACAATCGCAGCGCGACGCGCTCCGGCGACCCGGAGCGCACGAGCGAAGTGGCCCGGAGGTTCGACGCGATCATCCGCCGCATCCTCGACCGACGGCGCGCACGCCCGGTCGACGACGTGACCACCCGACTGCTCGGGCTGCACTGGGAGGACGGCGACCCGCTGGAGGACGCCGAGCTCGTCTCGGTGCTGCGCAACTGGACTGCGGGCGACCTCTCGTCGATCGCGCTGTGCACCGGGGTCCTCGTGCACTGGCTCGCCGCGAATCCGCGGCACCGCGCGCACCTGGTCGACGCCGACGGCCCCGCCCTCGACGCCGCGATCGACGAGATCCTGCGTGCGGACGACCCGTTCGTCTCGAATCGCCGGGTGGCGGTGCGGGACACGGTCATCGACGGATGCCCCGTGGCGGCGGGCGACACGGTCGTGCTCGACTGGCGGCTCGCGAACCGCGACCCGGCCGTGTTCGCGGACCCGGACGCGTTCGATCCGGTCGGGAACGCGGCTGCGAACCTCGTCTACGGCACGGGGCCGCACGTGTGCCCGGGCCGCCCGCTGGCGACGCGCGAACTGCGCGTGGTGGTGCGGGCCGTGCTCGCGGGGGGCGCCGTCGAGTTCGTCGAGGGCGCCCCGCCCGAGCGCGAACTGCCGCCGGTGGCCGGCTACCGGACGGTGCCGGTCCGGGTTCAGCCGTCGGCGCGCGTCTCGACGATCTCGACGTAGAAGACGAGCGTCTGGCCGCCGAGCCCGTTGGCGGACTCCTCCTCGCCGTAGCCGAGCGCCGGCGGGATGGTCACCATGAGCTTGGTGCCGACCGGCTGGTCGACGAGCGCCGCACCGAACCCGGGGATGACGCCCGAGATCGCGAACGGAGCCGGGGTGTTGCCGAAGCTCTGGTCGAAGACCTCGCCGGTCTCCCACACGACGCCCTGGTAGTCGACCGTGACCACGTCGTCCTCGGTGACGACCTCGCCGTCGCCCTCCTCGAGCACCGCGACGAGCAGCTCGTCGGACGGTTCGGCGTCCGGGATCGTGACGGTCGGCGTGCCGGCGTCGTCGTACTCGACGGTCGGGATGTCCTCGGTCCACTCGCCCGGGGTGGGCAGTTCGACGAGCTCCTCGACGTCGGTCACGATCACGAGGGTCTCGCCGGGCGCGACGCCGATCCCCTCGTTGCCCTCGTCGCCGTAGATCGACGAGGCCGGGGCGACGGTCACGACGCGCGAGCCGATGGCCACGCAGTCGGCGCCCGCGCGGAAGCCGTCGTACAGCGTGCCCTCCTCGAGTTCGAGGGTCGCGGGCTGCGAGAAGATCTGCTCGCCCGTGCTGCCGGAGAACGCGGTGACCTGGGCGCTGATGGTGTCGCCGGGCGCGGTCGCCTCGCCGTCGCCCTCGATCACGATCGTGCGCTGCAGCTCCTCCGCCTCGAGCGGGGCGTCGAAGGTCGCGGTGGGCTCGGCGCCGAATTCGCCGCCGACCTCGATCGCGTCGCTCTGCTCGCCGGCGCCGACCTCGAGGCACGCGGCGGAGGTCGCCGACTCGGTGGGCTCCGGCTCGTCGCCGCCCGCGCAGCCGACGAGCAGGAGGGCGGAGACGGAGGCGAGCGCGATGGGCGCACCTCGGCGCAGGGCACGGTTCATGGGGAGACTCGATTCGAATCGGGGAAGCAGATCGCGGACCAGTCTGCACGCCGGAGGTATCGATTCCCTGAGTCTTCACGGATCCGCAGGTCGGGGCGACAATGTGCACATGGGGGAATCGAAGGTGGAGTCCGATGCCGGGGCCGTGTTCGGCGCGGCGTCGGCGACGTTCACGGAGCTCGACGAGGTCTTGTGGGATCCGATCTCGCGGGCGACGCTGCTGCGCTCGGCGCCGCAGTTCGGCGAGCGCGTGCTCGACGTGTGCGCCGGCGACGGCGCCTCGGCGGTGCCGAGTGCGTCGCTGGTCGGCCCGGGCGGGCTGGTCGACGCGGTGGACCGTTCCGATGAGATGGCCGCGCTCATTCGTGAGCGGGCAGGCGATCACCTGACCTGGCTGCGGGTGCATGCGGCGGATGCCACGACGTGGCCCTGGACCGGGTACGACCTCGTGCAGTGCGTGCTGGGCGTGTTCTTCTTCGAGGACGTCGCCGGAGGGGTCGGGCATCTCGTGCAGTGCGCACGGCCGGGCGGGCGGATCGCGCTCACGATCTGGCCGCCGGGAGCGCTCGATCCGCTCCCCGAGGTCCTCGCTTCGGCGCTCGCCGACGAGGGGCGACCGCCCACCCGCCCTGAGGACCTCAGCCCGGTGCTTCCCGGCGCGGAGTCGGCGGGTGGCTTCGCCCAGTGGTTGGCCGACCGAGGAGCGGTCGACGTGCGCGCCGAGCTCGTGCCGCGTCGCCTCGACCTCGATCCGGATGTGGCGTGGCGGCTGGTCGCCGGGACCGGACTCCGGGCGCTGCTGGGCGACCTCGACGACGAGCAGGTCGAGCGCGTGCGGACGCGGTTCCTGGCTGCGCTCGAGGAGCGGGATGTGACATCCATCGACATCAGCACCCTGATCGCCGTGGGCCGCAGGCCCGAGGCGGCCACGACCGCACCCGACGCGGAGACCGCCGACGCCAGAGCGGATGCCGACGCCTGAGCGCTACGCCCGCGTGCCGCCCGGCGCCGCGCCGGTGACGACCGGACGTTCGGGCCGGTTCGCCCACTGGCTGAACGAGCCGGGGTAGAGCGCGGCGTCGATGCCCGCGATCGCGAGCGCCGCGACCAGGTGCGCGGCGGTGACCCCCGACCCGCAGTAGGCGGCCACGGGTTCGGCGCCGTCGACGCCGAGTGCGGCGAAGCGCGCGCGAAGTCCGGGCGCGGGAAGGAAGCGCCCGTCGTCGTCGAGGTGCTCCGCGGTCGGCGCGGACACCGCGCCGGGGATGTGGCCCGCGCGCGGGTCGATCGGCTCGACCTCGCCGCGGTAGCGTTCGCCGGCGCGCGCGTCGAGCAGCACGCCGCCCGCGACCGAACCGAGCGCGTCGGCCTCGTCGAGGTCGATGACGGGCATCGCCCCGAAGCGCGCCTCGGCATCTCCCGGTTCCGGAACGACCTCCCCCGTCTCGAGCGGCAGCCCGGCGGCGCGCCAGGCGGCGAGGCCGCCGTCGAGCAGCCGCACGTCGCCGAAGCCCGCGTGGCGCAGCAGCCACCACCCGCGGGCGGCCGACGTCCCCGACGCGTCGTCGACGACGACCGCGGTGTCGCCGGTGCGCAGCCCCCAGCGGCGCATCGCCGCGGTGAAGTCGGCCTCGGCCGGAAGCGGATGCCGCCCCTCGCCGGTCGCCGCATGATCGGCGAGCTCGGTGTCGAGGTCGACGTACACCGCGGTGGGGACATGCCCGGCCCGGTATGCGTCGCGTCCGTCGGGCCGCGCGAG
Organism: Agromyces marinus; assembly: GCF_021442325.1. NCBI lineage: Bacteria > Bacillati > Actinomycetota > Actinomycetes > Micrococcales > Microbacteriaceae > Agromyces > Agromyces marinus. The sequence continues at coordinate 2,768,302 of NZ_CP087879.1, forward strand.
GGTCCAGCGCACGTCGAGCACCACGGTTCGCGGCCGACTCGCGCGCGCGTCGCGCTCGGCCTCGAGCCGTTCGGCCAGTTCGTCTGCCCCGATGAGGATCGCCATCCCCTCATCCTCCCAGTCCCCGACCGCGGCGTCGGTAGACTGGCGCCGGCGACACGGCGAGGGGAGCGCGGATGATCATCTCGCTCGTGGCCTTCGCCGCCGTGGCCCTGGTCACGCCGCTCCTCGTGAGATTCCTCGGTCGGCACGTGTTCCCGGTCATCGCGATCGTGCCGACGGCCGTGTTCGCCTGGCTGCTCACGCTCGTGCCCGCGGTCTCCGGCGGCGAGATCATCACCGAGCGCGTCGAATGGATCCCGACCCTCGGCATCGCCCTGTCGTTCCGGCTCGACGCGCTCTCGCTGCTGCTCGCCCTCATCGTGACGGGCGTCGGCGCGCTCGTGCTGCTGTACTGCACGTGGTACTTCCGCGACGACGAGCCGTCGCTCGACCGCTTCGCAGCCCTGCTCCTCGCGTTCGCGGGCGTCATGCTGGGTCTGGTCGCCTCCGACGACGTGTTCGTGATGTTCACGTTCTGGGAGGCCACGAGCGTGCTCTCCTACCTGCTGATCGGGCACGCAGCCAGCAGGCGCGAGGCCCGCGGCGCGGCGCTGCAGGCCCTCACGGTCACCACGTTCGGCGGGCTCGCGATGCTCGTCGGCCTGGTCGCCCTCACGGTCGCGGGCGGGACGACCTCGCTGAGCGAACTCGTGTCGCGACCGGTGACGGGCACGGTCGCCGAGGTCGCGGTCGCACTCGTGCTGGTCGGCGCGGTGTCCAAGAGCGCGCTCGTGCCCTTCCACTTCTGGCTGCCCGCGGCGATGGCCGCGCCGACGCCGGTCTCGGCGTACCTGCACGCGGCCGCGATGGTCAAGGCCGGCGTGTACCTCGTTGCGCTGCTCGCCCCCGGGTACGCGAGTCTCGCGGTGTGGCATCCGATGGTCATCGGGATCGGCGGCCTGACGATGCTGGTGGGCGGATGGCGCGCGCTCCGCCAGACCGACCTGAAGCTGGTGCTCGCCTACGGCACGGTGAGCCAGCTCGGGTTCCTGATCCTCGTCGTGGGGCAGGGCACGCGCGACGCCGCACTCGCGGGCGTCGCGATGCTGCTCGCGCACGCACTGTTCAAGGCCGCACTCTTCCTCACGGTCGGCATCGTCGACCATGCGGCGGGCACGCGCGACAAGCGCAGGCTCTCGGGACTCTGGCGACGGATGCCGTGGCTCGCCGGGTTCGCGACCCTCGCCGCGGCGTCGATGGCCGGCCTGCCGCCGATGTTCGGCTTCGTCGCGAAGGAGGCGGTGTTCACCGCCCAGCTCGAGGCCGGTGCCGCGGGATCGCCGTGGGCGTGGGTCGGGCTCGGCGCGGCGGCCGTCGGGTCCGTCCTCACCTTCGCGTACAGCGCGAGGTTCGTGCTCGGCGCGTTCGGCACGCGCCGCGGAGCCGAACCGACGCCGGTGCGGCCCCAGCCCGCGCTCATGTCCTTCGCGCCCGGCCTGCTCGCGGTCGCATCGCTCGTGCTCGCGTTCACGACCGTCGCGATCGAGCCCCTGCTCGATGCGTACGCGGCGCTGCTTCCCGGCCCGGCCGACTACCACCTGGCGCTCTGGCACGGGTTCGAGCCCGCGCTCGCGATCTCCGCGGTCGTCGTGGCGCTCGGTGCGCTGCTCGTCTGGCAGCGCGACCCCGTCGCGCGGTTCCAGGCCGCGGTGCCCGACACCGTCGATGCGGGCCGCGGCTACCTGCACATCGTCAGCGCGGTCGATCGCGGCGCCGCGAGGCTCACGACGTTCATCCAGTCGCGCGGGCTGCCCGGGTACCTGGCCGTGATCGTCGCCGTGTTCGTCCTCGGTCTCGGCGGTGCGGCCGCAGTCAACGGCACGTGGCCGGACGGCATCCGACTCGCCGACGACGCGGCGCAGCCGGTCATCGGGCTCGTGATGATCCTCGCGGCCTCGGCCGCGGTCGTGGTCCGTCAGCGCCTGACCGCGGTGCTGCTCGTCGGCGCCACCGGCTACGGCATGATGATGCTCTTCGGCACCGCAGGCGCCCCCGACCTGGCCCTCACGCAGGCACTCGTCGAGACCATCACGATCGTCGTGATCGTGCTCGTGCTGCGCCGGCTGCCCAAGCGGATCACCGAACGTCGCGCGGTCGTGCGCGCGCCGGTGCGCATCGCGATCGGGGCGCTCGCGGGAATCGTGATGGCCGTCGTCGGCGTCGTCGCGCTCGGTGCCCGAACGCAGCCGTCCGTCTCCGAGGGCCTTCCGCCGCTCGCAGAGGAGGCGCACGCGAAGAACCTCGTCAACGCGCTCCTGGTCGACATCCGCGCGTGGGACACGCTGGGCGAGATCTCGGTGCTCGTCGCGGTCGCGACCGGCGTGGCGAGCCTCATCTTCGTGTCGGGGCGCATGGGCGGCGCGCCCAGGCTCGACGCGCCCAGGCGGCGCAGCCGCCTGCGCCCGGTCCCCGAGCAGGCCGACAGCATGCGCGCGCCGCGCCGCCGGCTCGCCGACCGGCCCGATGAGACGGATGCCGCGGCGGAGGCGGCCTCGACCAGGCAGACGTGGCTGCTCGCCGGGCGCACGCTGTCGCCGCGCAACCGGTCGATCCTCGTCGAGGTACTGGTCCGCCTGCTGTTCCACCCGGCGATCGTCGTGTCGGTGTACCTGCTCTTCGTCGGGCACAACGCGCCGGGCGGCGGATTCGCCGGCGGGCTCGTCGCGGGGCTCGCGCTCGTGGCGCGCTACCTCGCGGGCGGCAGGTACGAACTCGGGGAGGCGGCGCCCGTCGACGCGGGGATGCTGCTCGGCACGGGCCTGTTCGTGGCAGCCGGCACCGCGGCATCCGCTCTGGTCTTCGGCCTGGCCGTCTTCGAGTCGACCTGGTTCGAATTCGACGTCCCCGTGCTCGGAACCCTCTCGATCGGCACGTCCACGCTGTTCGACATCGGCGTGTACCTCGTCGTCGTGGGGCTCGTGCTCGACATCCTGCGCACGCTCGGCGCCGAGATCGACCGGCAGATCGACGAGGCCGGACCGGACGCCGTGCCCGCGGACCCCGCGGAGGCGACCCGATGACCGCATCGCTGACCCTCGTCGTCGTCGCAGCCGTGCTGTTCGGCACCGGCCTCACCGTGATGCTCGAACGCAGCCTCACGCGCGTGCTCATCGGGTTCCTGCTCGTGGGCAACGGCGTCAACCTGTTCCTGTTCGCGATGGGCGGCGCACCGGGCCTCGCACCCATCCTCGGCACGGGCGACCCGGCCGAATTCTCCGATCCGCTCCCCCAGGCGTTCGTGCTGACCGCGATCGTGATCAACCTCGGCATCACCGCGTTCATGCTCGCCCTCATCTACCGCAGCTGGTGGCTCGCGCAACTCGGCGAGACCGGCGACCTGATCGGCGACGAGGAGGAGATCGTCGAGGACGCCGAGGAGACCGCGGACCTCTACCGCAGCTCCGAGGCGGACGACCTGGCGGTCCAGGAAGTGCTCGACGCGAGCGACGAGGAGCGTGATCGCCCGTGACCGACGCGCTCGTGCCCCTGATGGTGCTGCTGCCGCTGCTCGGCGCCGCGACCGCGCTCATGCTCGGCCGCCGGACGCGCGCGCAGATGGCAGTGAGCACGCTCGTGCTGGCCGCCGTCGCGGCGATCGCCGCCGTGCTGCTCGCCGAGGTCGACGCGGTGGGTGCGGGCATCGCGGTCTCGGTCGGCGCGTGGCCGCCGCCGTACGGCATCGTGCTCGTCGTCGACCGGCTCGCCGCCATCATGATCATCATCTCGGCGCTCATGCTGCTCGGCGTCCTCGTCTACGCCGTGGGCCAGGGCATCGCCGACCAGCACCGCGAGACGCCGGTGTCGATCTTCCACCCGACCTACCTGATCCTGTCGGCGGGCGTCTTCAACGCCTTCATCGCGGGCGACCTCTTCAACCTGTACGTCGGGTTCGAGATCCTGCTCTCGGCGAGCTACGTGCTGCTCACGCTCGGCGGAACGGGCGAGCGCATCCGGGCCGGCGTGACGTACATCATCGTGAGCCTCGTGTCGTCGCTGTTCTTCCTCAGTGCGATCGCGCTCGTCTACGGCGCGACGGGCACCGCGAACATCGCCCAGCTCTCGGTGCGCATCGCCGAGCTGCCGCAGGACGTGCAGCTCATCCTGCACCTGCTGCTGCTCATCGCGTTCGGCATCAAGGCCGCGGTCTTCCCGCTCTCGTTCTGGCTGCCCGACTCGTACCCGACCGCGCCCGCACCGGTCACGGCGGTGTTCGCCGGCCTGCTCACCAAGGTCGGCGTCTACGCGATCATCCGCACCGAGACGGTGCTCTTCCCCGAGTCCGACCTGTCGACGCTGTTCCTCGTCATCGGCGGGCTCACGCTCGCGGTGGGCATCCTGGGCGCGCTCACGCAGGCCGATATCAAGCGCCTGCTGTCGTTCACGCTCGTGAGCCACATCGGCTACATGATCTTCGGCATCGGGCTCGCGAGCGTCGCGGGACTCGCTTCGACGATCTACTACGTCATCCACCACATCAGCGTGCAGACGACGCTCTTCCTCACGACCGGCCTCATCGAACGCTTCGGCGGTGCGACCTCGATCACGCGCCTCGGCGGCCTGCGCCGTGCGTCGCCGCTGCTCGCGGTGCTGTTCTTCGTGCCGGCGATGAACCTCGGCGGCATCCCGCCGTTCTCCGGGTTCCTCGGCAAGGTGGGCCTGTTCACCTCGGGAGCGGATGCCGCGGGCGGCGGCGCCACGGCGGCCGAGACCCTCGGCACGTCCTCGCCCGGGCCGGCGTGGCTGATCTGGGCCGTGATCGGGATCGGCGCCGCGACCTCGCTCGTGACGCTGTACGCCCTCACGCGGTTCTGGAACCTCGCCTTCTGGCGCCCGAAGTCAGAGCTCGAGGGGTACCGTTCGCGCATGATCGAGTCGGTCCAGGAGGCGCCGGCTGGTGCGACCGTCGTCGCGACGAAGTCGACGCCCGTGCTGATGCTCGCGGCGACGGTCGCGCTGGTCGCGCTGACGCTGGCGCTGACGGTCTTCGCCGGTCCGCTGTTCGAGCTGTCGAGTCGCGCGGCCGAGAACCTGCGCGATGCGAGCGTGTACGTCTCGCTCGTCTTCCCGGGGGGTGGTGCCTCGTGACGGATGCCGCGGACCCTCGCCGCGCCGATGCCTCGCCGCCGCCGGACCCGGCGGACCCGTCGGTCCCCGAGCTCACGCGCTGGCAGGCGGTGTGGCGGCAACTGCCGCTGCTCGCCGGCCTGATCGCGCTGTGGCTGTTCCTGTGGGATCACGTCGACGTGCTCACGATCACGACGGGCGTCATCCTCGCGATCGCCGTGACCCGCACGTTCTACCTGCCGCCGGTGCTCCTGAGCGGGCGATTCGACCCGTGGCGCGGGCTGCTGCTCGGGCTCCGGATGATGTTCGACGTGGCCGTGGCATCCGTTCAGGTCTCGCTTCGCGCCGTGCAGCCGGGCTGGCAGCCGACCAACGCGATCATCGCGGTGCAGCTGCTCACGCGGTCGGACCTCGTGACGACCCTGACGGCCGAGGCGATCACGGTGGTCCCGGGCACGCTCGTCGTCGACATCGACCGCGAGCGCGGACTGCTCTACCTGCACGCGCTGGGCACGCGCACCGAGTCGGACCTCGATCGGGTTCGCCGGGAGGTGCTCGGAACCGAGGAGCGCATCGTGCTCGCCATCGGGACCCGCGAGCAGGCGGCCGCGGTGCGCGAGGCGCGCCGACGGCGGCGGCTCACCCGCACGGATCCGACGACGCCCGAAGCCGTCGAACTCGAGGCCCGCGAGGAGGAACGATGAGCATGCTCCAGGTCCTCGGCCTCGTCGCGGGCGTGATGTTCGGCATCGGCGCGATCGCCGCGATCGTGCGGATCGTGCGAGGCCCGACGATGCTCGACCGCGCACTCGCGACCGACGTGGTGCTGGCGATCGCGATGTGCGCCCTCGCGGCCGAGATGGCGATCAACCGCCACACCGACACGCTCGTGGTGCTGCTCGTGCTCGCGCTGTTCGCGATCGTCGGCTCGATCGCGATCGCGCGGTTCATCGGGAAGGAGGACGAGCATGGACGTCGGTGAGCTCCTGGTCGGCGCGCTGATCCTGCTGAGCGGGTTCTTGTCGATGGCCGCGGGCATCGGCGCGCTGCGCTTCCCCGACGTGCTGAGCCGGCTGCACGCGGCGACCAAGCCGCAGGTGCTCGGCCTCGCGGTCGTGCTGCTGTCGATCGTGCTGCGCGTGCCGAGCTGGGGCGTGGTGTCGACGATCGTGCTCATCATGACGTTCCAGCTGCTGACCCAGCCGATGACCGCGCACATGCTCGGGCGCGCGTCGTACCGCTCGGACTCGCTGCGGCGCGACCTCCTGATCCGCGACGACCTCGGTCGCGACGTCGACGAGCGCTGACTCGCCGCTGCTACGCCCGCCCCGTGAACTCGGGCGCGCGCTTGGCCTGGAACGCGGCGAACCCCTCGCGGTAGTCGTCGGTGTCGCAGAGCGCCGCCTGCGCCCGGTTCTCCTCGGCCATCGAGTCCCACAGCCCGAGGCGTTCATCGCGCAACGACGCCACGAGCCGCTTCGATGCGACGAAGGCCTGCGTCGGGCCGGATGCCGCGGTCCGAGCCGCGGCCCGCGCCGCGTCGAGCACGTCGTCGGCCGGGTGCACCTGCGAGAACAGCCCGGATGCGACGGCTTCGGCGCCGGTCATGAGCCGCCCGGTCACGATGAGGTCCATGGTGCGGTGCGCGCCGAGCCGTTCGACGAACAGCGCGTGCCCGCCCGAGTCGAGCGTCGCACCGAGGTTCTTGAATGGCGAGCCGATCTTCGCGGTGTCGGCGACGTAGACGATGTCGCTCGCGATGAGCAGGCCGAGGCCCACCCCCAGGCACGCACCGTGGGCGACGGCGAACGTGGGAGCGGGCAGCTGCGACATCCGCTTCAGGAGGGGCTCGACGAGGCCGCCGAGGTAGCCCTGCACGTCGTCCTCGAGCGGGTCGACGCCCGCGATGTCGCGGCCGGCGCAGAACGCGCGCCCTTCGCCGCGCAGCACGAGGGCGCGCACGCCCGCCGCCTCGGCCTCGTCGTACGCCGCGCCGAGCTCGGCGAGCGCCGCCGGGTCGAGCGCGTTGAGCTTCTCCGGTGCGTTCAGCACGACCTCGGCCACGCCGTCCGTGATCTCGATCTCGATCATCCGCTTCGCTCCTTCTCTCCCTCTCCGTCGAGTGATGCCGCCCTCGCCGAGTGTCGCCGCTGCAGCACTATCACTCGGCGGGGGCGGTATCACTCGGCGGAATGATCACACGTCGTAGTCGACCACGACACGGTCGGAGGTCGGGTGCGACTGGCAGGTGAGCACGTACCCGCGCTCGAGCTCGTCGGGTTCGAGCGCGTAGTTCTCGGTCATGTTGACGCTGCCCTCGACGACGCGTGCACGGCACGTGCCGCACACGCCGCCCGCGCACGCGAACGGCACGTCGCCGCGCACGCGCAGCGCCGCGTTCAGGATCGACTCGTTCGCGCTCACCGGGGACTCGACCGTGGCCGACAACCCGTCGAGCGTGAACTCGATCGCGACCGTCTGCTCACCGCGCTCGACGGAGACCGGGCGGCCGTGCCGAGGCTCGGTCGCGCGGTCCGCGTCGGTCGTGAACAGCTCGTAGCGAACCCGAGCGGATGCCACGCCGCGCGCCTCGAGCGTGTCACGTGCCAGCTGCACGAGCTCGAAGGGCCCGCACAGGAACCACTCGTCGACCGTGGCGAGCGGGATCAGGCCGTCGAACATGCGCTCGAGCTTGTCGGCGTCGATGCGACCGGAGAGCAACGGCGCGGTGCGCTGCTCGCGCGAGAGCACGTGGTGCAGTGCGAGCCGGGCCGGGTAGCGGTCCTTGAGCTCGGCGAGCTCCTCGAGGAACATCACGTCGCGTGTCGACCGGTTCGTGTAGACGAGCGTGAACCGCGCGTCGTCGGAGCGTGCGAGCACGGTGTGCGCGAGCGCCATGAGCGGGGTGATGCCCGATCCCGCCGCGATGCCGACCACGTGCTTGCCGTCGAGCGAGTCGAGCCCCGAGGTGAACGTGCCCTGCGGGCTCATCACGTCGATCACGTCGCCGGCGGCGAGCTCGCTGTTCGCCCACGTCGAGAAGCGCCCGCCGAGGTCGCGCTTGATCGCGACCGAGACGCTGCCGCGCGCGGGCGGCCGGCAGATCGAGTACGACCGGCGCAGCTCGTGCCCGTCGAACCCGCGGCGAAGCGCGACGTACTGGCCGGGCAGGTACGTGTAGTCGTCGGCGAGCTCGTCGGGCACGGCGAACGTGACCTCGACCGAGTCGTCGGTCAGCGGGCGCACCTCGGCGACCTCGAGCGAGTGGAACCGGGCGCGCCGCCGCTTGGGCGGGGTGTCGCCGCCGACCGCGCTCGCGAGGAACGCGTCGGCGACCGCGGCATCCGTCTCGAGCGAGCCGGCACCGGCGGGCGGGGCTCCCGTGGAGCCCAGGTTGATCGCGGCCATCAGAGCACCTTGAAGGAGTCGAAGGGCTCGAGGCAGTCGCGGCACTCGAAGAGCGCCTTGCACGAGGTCGAGCCGAAGCGGGCGAGTTCGCGTGTGTTCAGCGAGCCGCATCGCGGGCACTTCACCGCGAGCCGCACGCGGATCGGCCCGGCATCGCGGACGGGCGCGCTGCCGGACGGCGGCGCGATGCCGTAGGCGCGGAGCTTGTCGCGGCCGGCGTCGCTCATCCAGTCGGTCGTCCACGCGGGCGCGAGCACCATGCGGACGTCGACCCGGTCGTAGCCGGCGTGCGTGAGCGCGAGCAGCACGTCGTCGCGCATGGCGTCCATCGCGGGGCAGCCGCTGTAGGTCGGGGTGAGTTCGACGTGCACGGCGCCGTCGTCGTCGACCGCGACCGAGCGCAGCACGCCGAGGTCTTCGATGGTCAGCACCGGCACCTCGGGGTCGGTCACGGTCGCCGCGACGTCCCACGCGGCGCGCGATGCAGCGTCGGCCGGCACGGGGCGCGCGACGGTCGCCGCCCGGGTCACCACGACGCCCCCGGGTGCGCACGGGCGAGCACCTGCATCTCGGCCAGCAGCGGCCCGAGGTGCTCGGTGTGCCCGCCGGATCGACCGCGACCGCCGACGACGAACGCGAGCCGGCCCTCGGGCCGGGCCAGGTCGGCTTCGGCGAACACGGCGTCGATCACGTCGTCGAACGCGGGCCGCAGCGACGAGGGCAGCGGCGCGATGCCGTCGTCTGCGAGCCGGGTCGCGAGCTCGTCGTCGACGAACAGCTCCCCGACGTACGGCCAGGTCTGCTCGACGGCCCGGATCATGCGGCGCCGCGACTCCTCGGTGCCCCCCGCGAGCCGGAGCGTCCACTGGATCGCGTGGTCGCGGTGGTAGTCGACCTCCTTCGACGCCTTCGCGGCGATCGCCGCGATCGTGGCATCCGTCGAGGACTCGAGGCCCCGGTGCAGCTCGACGAGGTAGGTCGACGCGAAGAGCTGCCGGGCGATGGTGTGCGCGAAGTCGCCGTTGGGCTGCTCGAAGAGCCAGGCGTTGCGGAAGTCGGGCTCGTCGCGGAAGTAGGCGAGGTCGTCCTCGCTGCGGCCGTCGATGGTGCCCGCGTAGTGCAGCAGCGATCGCGCGTGCCCGAGCAGGTCGAGGGCGATGTTGCCGAGCGCGACGTCCTCCTCGAGCTCGGGGGCGCGGGTGATCCAGTCGCCGAGGCGCTGGCTGAGCACGAGCGCGTCGTCGCCGATGCGGAGGGCGAGTTCGGCGACGTCGGCGGATGCCGCGACCGACGCACCGCCGCCGGCGAGTTCGTCGGCGAGCGCGACCCGGTCGACCGTGACGTCGCCGTGCGGATCGAGGTCGGCTCCCGGGTGCTCGACGCTCACAGGTGCTTCACCCCCTCGGACTTCGTGTAGTACACCGCGTGCCGGTAGTTCTTGCCGGCCGGGCTCTCGAAGAAGGCGCCCTTGGCGTCGGGGTCGCTCGTCGTGATCGCGTCGGCCGGGACGACCCAGATCGACACGCCCTCGTTGCGGCGCGTGTAGAGGTCGCGGGCGTTGCGGACGGCCATGTCGGCGTCGGGCGCGTGCAGCGAGCCGACGTGCACGTGGCTGAGGCCGCGGTTGGCGCGCACGAAGACCTCCCACAGGGGCCAGGTCTCGGTGCCGGTCTCGCCGGGGGTGCTCATCTCGTCTCCTTCGACGTTCATGCCGCGGCCGCGTTCGCGGCCTGCTTGCGGGCGTACTCGGCGGCGGCCTCGCGGACCCAGGCGCCTTCCTCGTGTGCTTCGCGCCGGCGGCGCAGGCGCTCGGCGTTGGCCGGCCCGCGGCCGGCGAGCACCTCGTGGAACTCGGTCCAGTCGATCTCGCTGATGTCGTACGCCTGCCGCTCCTCGTTCCATGCGAGGTTCGGGTCGGGCAGGGTGACGCCGAGCACCTCTGCCTGCGGCACGAGCATGCCGACGAAGCGCTGGCGGAGGTCGTCGTTGGAGAAGCGCTTGATGTTCCACGCCATCGACTGCGCCGAGTTCGGCGACTCGTCGTCGGGCGGCCCGAACATCATGAGGCTCGGCCAGTACCAGCGGTCGACGGCGTCCTGCGCCATCCGCTTCTGGTCGTCGGTTCCCTGCATGAGTTCGAGCAGGATCTCGAAGCCCTGCCGCTGGTGGAAGGACTCCTCCTTGCAGATGCGCACCATCGCACGCCCGTAGGGGCCGTACGAGGCGCGGCACAGCGGCACCTGGTTGCAGATGGCGGCGCCGTCGACGAGCCAGCCGATGGCGCCCATGTCGGCCCAGGTCGGGGTCGTGTAGTTGAAGATCGAGGAGTACTTGGCCTTGCCCTCGATGAGCTGCTGCATCATCTCGTCGCGCCCGATGCCGAGCGTCTGCGCGGCCGAGTAGAGGTAGAGGCCGTGGCCCGCCTCGTCTTGCACCTTGGCCATGAGGATGGCCTTGCGCTTGAGGCTCGGGGCGCGCGAGATCCAGTTCGACTCGGGCTGCATGCCGATGATCTCGGAGTGCGCGTGCTGGCTGATCTGCCGGATCAGCGTCTTGCGGTAGGCCTCGGGCATCCAGTCGCGCGGTTCGACGCGCGAGTCCTGCGCGATGAGCTCTTCGAAGCGGGCCTGTCCGTCGTCGTCGCGGTGCTCGTCGAGCTGCGCGACGCGCGGGTCTGCAGGTGCGGTCATCGTCGACTCCTCCGTGGTCCAGTCGGCCGGGCGGTGCCCTCCGGCACCCGCTTTACCAACCGATCGTTCAGTTAGTATATGCTGATTCCCGACGCCGCGGCAACGAGGGTCCGCGCGCCCACGCACTCGACGAGGAGCAGCGAATGACGGATGCCGCGACCGACCGGACCGCCACCGACCGCGCGCACGAGCAGACGACGGATGCCGCGGCATCCGCTCGCCCGATGATGCAGCGCGACCTGGCGTCCGCCTCGCTCGGCATGGTCGTCGAACGCGACGAACCCGGTCACGCCGTCGTCTCCATGCGCGTGCGCCACGACATGACCAACGGATTCGCCATCACCCACGGCGGACTCGTGTTCACCCTGGCCGACACGGCCTTCGCCATCGCCTGCAACGAGGACGACCGCGTCACCGTGGCCGCGGGCGCCGACATCACCTTCCTGAAGTCCACGACCGCCGGCCAGACGCTCACCGCGACCGCGGTCCGGCGCACGCGCAGCGGCCGCACGGGCCTGTACGACGTGAGCGTCGTCGACGAGACCGGCGACGCCGTCGCCGAGTTCCGCGGCCGCTCGATCTCCACCAACCGCACCATCTGAATCCGGGAGTCCCCGTGTCGACGACGACCACCGCCCACCCGACCGTGTCCGGGCTCGCCCCCGCCGCCCCCGACGAGCTCGACCCCGAGGAGCGCATGCCGCGCGCCGAGATCGAGACCCTCCAGCTCGAGCGGCTGCAGTGGACCGTGCGGCACGCCTACGAGAACGTGCCGCTGTACCGCCGCAAGTTCGACGAGCACGGCGTGCACCCCGATGACATCCGGACGCTGGCGGATGTCGCGAAGCTCCCCTTCACGACCAAGGCCGACCTGCGCGAGACCTACCCGTTCGGCATGTTCGCCGTGCCCATGGAGCAGGTCGCGCGCATCCACGCCTCGTCGGGCACGACCGGCCGCCCGACCGTCGTCGGGTACACGCACGACGACCTCGACCGCTGGGCGACGCTCGTCGCGCGCTGCCTCCGCGCGAGCGGCGTGCGCCCCGGCATGAAGGTGCACAACGCCTACGGCTACGGCCTGTTCACGGGCGGCCTCGGCGCGCACGCCGGCATCGAGAAGCTCGGCGCGACCGTCATCCCCATGTCGGGCGGGCAGACCGCCCGCCAGGTGCAGCTCATCCGCGACTTCGAGCCCGACGCGATCATGTGCACGCCGAGCTACCTCCTCACGATCGCCGACGCGATGGAGGAGGCGGGCATCGACCCGCGCTCGACCTCGCTCAAGGTCGCGATCCTCGGCGCCGAGCCGTGGACCAACGAGATGCGCCGCCGCATCGAGGAGCGCATGGCCATCGACGCGGTCGACATCTTCGGCCTCAGCGAGGTCATGGGCCCCGGCGTCGCCAACGAGTGCGTCGAGACCAAGGACGGCCCGCACGTCTGGGAAGACCACTTCCTGCCCGAGGTCATCGACGGCGAGACCGGCGAGCAGCTGCCCGACGGCGAGCGCGGCGAGCTGGTCTTCACCTCACTGACGAAGGAGGCCTTCCCGGTCATCCGCTACCGCACGCGCGACCTGACCCGGCTGCTGCCGGGCACCGCCCGCCCGGGCATGCGCCGCATCGAGAAGATCACCGGCCGCAACGACGACATGATCATCCTGCGCGGCGTGAACCTCTTCCCGACGCAGATCGAGGAGCTCGTGCTCGGCATCGAGCACCTGACGCCGCACTTCATCCTCGAGCTCACGCGCACCGGGCACATGGACGACCTCACGGTCCGCATCGAGCGCCACCCCGACCTCGACGTCGAGGTCTGCCGGGCCGCGACCGTCGTGCTCGCCGGGCGCATCAAGGAGTTCATCGGCTCGTCGGTGACCGTGCGGCTCGAGGAGCCCGGCACGCTGCCGCGCAGCGAGGGCAAGTACCGGCGCGTCTACGACCTGCGCGAGCCGAGCTGATCCGGCTCCGCGCTGGATGGAAGACTGAGCGGATGCCGGAGAACGTGAACGCATCGCAGCGACGGGGACGACCCGGGTACGACCAGCAGGGCATCCTCCGGGTCGCCGTCGCGGCGTTCATCGAGCATGGGTACGACGCGACGTCGATGGGCGTGCTCGCCGACCGGCTCGGGCTGTCGAAGTCGGCGATCTACCACCACTTCGCGTCGAAGGACGAGATCCTCGACCGGGCGCTCGACGAGGCGCTGGGCTCGCTCGAGGGCGTGCTCGACGAGCCCGAGGCATCCGTCGGCAGCGCGGCCGACCGACTCGACCACGTGCTGCGCGGCGCGGTCCGCGTGCTGGTCGAGCAGTTGCCGTCGGTCACGCTCCTGTTGCGCGTTCGCGGCAACACCGAGGTCGAGCGGCGTGCCCTCGCGCGGCGGCGCGCGTTCGACCGGCGCGTGACCGCGCTCGTGGCCGAGGCGCAGGCCGAGGGGTCGCTGCGCTCCGACATCGACGTGCGCGTCGTCGAGCGGCTGCTGTTCGGCATGATCAACTCGATCGTCGAGTGGTACCGGCCCGGCGGCCGGGAGGATGCGACGCGCCTGGCCGACGACGTCATCGCCGTCGCCCTCGACGGACTCCGCGTGCCGGCCCCCGCCGCGCGCTGACCCGGGCCGCGCGCGGTTCGGCCGCGCGCGAGCGAGTCGGTGCGCGAGCGCGTCGGTGCGCGAGCGACGGTGCGTCAGCGGGCGGGCGAACCCGAAGCGACGTCGGGGTGCTCGGGCGGCAGCCCGTGGCGCTCACCCGCGCGGAGCAGGTCGAGGTTGCGTCGCTCCCAGTCGAGCATCTCCTGGCGCACGCCCTCGAGGATCCGGCTCTCGCCGCACGCGGGCAGCGTCCGGCCGCACGTGCACGACCCGGTCCGCTTCGGATCCGGGTGGTGGAACGCCTGGAGTCGCCACAGCGCGACCATCGCCGTGTCGACCCGCTTCGCGGTGAGCCGCGTCGCGCGCTCGGCGCGCCGGACGCGGTCGTCCCTGAGCCCGTCGCGCAACGCCGCGCCCGCCTCGGTCGCGCCGTCGAGCACCCCCGCGCGCAACTGGTCGCGCTCGGCGGTGAGGCGGGCGACGAGGTCGGCCGACTCCGAAGCGGATGCCGCGGCGGCCGCCGCCGCCCCCCGAGCCCCGTCGTCGTGCGCCTCGAGGATGCCGCGCCAGAGCGCGATGTGGTCGCGATCGCGCTGCTCGGCCCGCTCCGGCCCGAGATGCGACCGGCAGTGCGCGCACACCACCTGGTCGGACGGCGAGGCGAACCGGAAGCGCTGCACGCTCCCGCAGCAGAGGCACGGCACGTCGACATCGGCGTGGAGCGGATGCTGGTGGGGCATGCGCTCCAGCGTGACGGCCCGCCGGTGCCCGGTCAAGTCGGCCACAGCCGTGCCTCACCGGTCGAGTTGCAGCCGCGACCACGCGAACGCGCACAGCGCGCCGAACAGGATCGGCACGGCCGGAACTCCGAGCAGTGCCATCATCGGCACGGTCTCGGGCGCGATCGCCCAGAGCGCCGGGGCGACGAACGGAACCCACGCGCCGACCTCGGCGAGCGCCGCCACCTGGGCGACCACGATGATCCCGACGGTCGCGGCGATGCCGGGCAGCAGGCCGCGACCGATCGTCGCGACCCACGCCGCCGGCACCGCGATGAGCGCCGAGAGCACCACGAGCACGGGGATGCGGGCGAGTTCGCGGAAGCCGGCGGCATCCGTCTCGCCGTAGCCCAGTACGAGGCCGACGAACGCGACGACGCCGGTCAGGGCGATCGCGACCAGCGCCGACCAGGCGAGGAACACGGCGAGTTTGCCGAGCGCGATCGACCGTCGCGGCACCGGCAGCCCGAACAGGGCCGCGACCGTACCGTCGGCGAACTCGCGGCCGAACAGCCAGCTGAGTGCGACGCCGAAGGCGAGCACGCCACCCGCCGAGGTGATCTGCAGCACGATGCCGACGAGGCCCGCCCAGCCGGGCACGCCCGCGAGCGGACCGAGCTTGGCGAGCACCTGGTCGTCGCCGGAGGCCGCCGCGCCGAGCATGCCGAGGGCGAGCACGCCGACCCCGACGACGAGGATCACGGTGGTCGACGCCATCACGCGCGATGCGAGCGCCTTGCGCGTCTCGACGACGATCGCGGCGCGGAGGCCCGCAGCGTGCACCCGGATGCCGCTCATGCCGCCGCGCTCCGTGCCGCGTCGTCGCCGTGGACGAGCGCGAAGAAGGCGCGCTCGAGGTCGACGCCGCCGGGGTCGAGCGAGCCGATGACGCGTCCGGCGTTGACGACCGTGATCCGGTGGGCCACGCGCGCGACCTCGTCGAGGTGGTGGCTCGAGACGAGGATGCCCGCACCGGCCGCCGCGCGCCGCAGCAGTGCCTCGCGCAGGACGATCACCCCGGCCGGGTCGAGCCCGTTGGTCGGCTCGTCGAGCACGATCGCGTCGGGTTCGTGCAGGAGCGCGCCGGCGAGGCCGACCCGCTGGCGGTTGCCGAGCGAGAGCCGGCTCGCGCGCACGCGGGCGTAGCGCCCGAGGTCGAACTCATCGATCGCGCGGTCGACGGCTTCCCTCGCCCGGCCACCCCCGAGTCCGTGCAGGCGCGCCGCGACCTCGAGGTTCGCGCGCCCGGTGAGCTCGGGGTAGGCGAGCGGGTGCTCGATGAGGTGGCCGACGCGCGCCCAGGTCGTGACATCCGCTCGATCGACGTCGACGCCGCGCACGCGCACGGAGCCCGCGTCGGCGCGGAGCATGCCGACGAGCAGCCGCATGAGCGTGGTCTTGCCCGCGCCGTTCAGGCCGACGAGCGCGTGGATCTCGCCGGCGGCGACGTCGAGGTCGACGCCGTGGAGGCCGGCTCCGCCGCGGAATGCGCGCGCGAGGGCGCGGGCCTCGAAGCGGGCCGCGCCGGTCATGCGCGCGTCTCGATCACGTCGAGCGCCCGCTCGATCGCGTCGGCGAGCGTGACCCGCTCGTCGTCGGCCCAGAGGTAGAGGCCGGCGACGAGCGCCGCGAGAACGGATGCCGCGGCCACGCGCGCCACCTCGGGGCTCGCACCGTCGGCCACGAGCTGCCCGGCGAGCGCGCGCTCGGTGTTGCCCGTGGTGCGCCACATGGCGCCGCGGAGGGCCGGGGTCCGCGCGATGATGCGGACGCGCCGCCTGATGATCGGCGTCTCGGGTTCGGGCAGCGCCCGCCAGGCTTCGCGGATGCCTCGTGCGGCCCGCAGGAACGGGGGCAGGTCGCGCGGCTGGTCGGCGACCGCTGCGCTGAGCTGCGGGTCGTACGGGTCGTCGAGGAGGAGGTGCTCCTTCGCCGGGAAGTACCGGAAGAAGGTCATCTCGGTCACCCCCGCGGCGCGCGCGATCTGGGCGACGGTGGTCGCTTCATACCCCTGGCGCTCGAACAGGTCGAGACCGTGCTCGATGAGCGCGGCGAGCGTGCGCTCGCGCTTGGAGGTTCTGCGGTCGGCGGCGGTGGTCACCCCAGAATGTTAGTTACTCACATTTTCGCCGTCAAGACCCGCCCATCGCCGCGCGTCCGTCCGACCCCGGGCGTGGGAGAGGTCACGCCCGACGCATTCGCCACTCGCACCTCAGCCGGCGAGCAACCCGTCGATGGAGCGGGTGCCGTAGGTCGCAGCCTCCGACTCGAGCGCGAGGCACGCTCCGGCCACGAAGTCCACGCACGGGAGGGCCCACCCACCCAGCCCGAGGAAGAAGTCGTCGGGGTCGACGCCGTACCCGCACGTGGTCGGGTCCCAATTCGTCTGGGCGCAGTCGGTGTCGACGTCCCTGAACAGCTGCTTCCATCTCGATTCCAGCGAGTCGCCCGCGGGAAGCACGGACGGCAGGTACGCGAAGTCCCCGATCGTGTACGGATAGCCGGACTTGTCATCGTCGAGGCCGTAGACACCCCAGCCGGTGCACGCTTCCGGGCTCTCGCACCCCACGGTCAGGGTGGGTGTGAGGGCCTGCCAGAGGAAGACCGAGTACGCACGGTCGGCGGCGACCACGGACTGGTGCCATCCAGGCGCGGTGCTGTCGAGGATGACCCATTCCTCATCGGCGTACAGCCCGCCGACCGTTGCGAGCAGCCCGTAGTCGGTGACCACCGTCGTCACGCCGGACACCAGACCGGCCTGGGCCTGCTGCGTCCAGTTCGACACGTAGGTCGGCGTGCCGGCCCCGAACATCTCGTCGTACGTGCCCGACGCATTCGTCGAGGATCCGAGGCTCCCCGCGAAGGACACGGCCACGTCGATCCCGCCGGCGAGGATCTGCCACTCGGGGTCGGCCGCGTTGGCCACCGCCACGACGGTGCCGGCCAGCGCGGAGACGACCGACGAGATGACGTTCGGGGGTGTGTCGTTGGGCTTCTCGTAGTGCAGGTACGCGAACGTGCTGTTCTCGTTCCGCGCCTGCCCGATGTCCCCGACCAGTGCCGACTGCGCGTTCATCGCCTTCTTCACCCAGATCGCCCACCCGAGTTCGGTGACGACCTGGGTCCGGACGGCATCCCAGGTCTTCTTCGAGACTCCCTTCGCCGGCGGGAGCTTCTCGAGGTCCGACATCCAGGGCTCGAGGTAGTCGGAGGCGTCGACGTCGTAGTGCGACCTGATGTCGTCGGTGCAGTAGGCCGAGTCCGCCGCGGGGCAGGTGATCGTCCGGCTCATCGAACTGTACGCCTTGAGCGCGCCGCCGGTGAAGGCCGGGAACTGCACGGACGGCGACACCCACGCACCGGCCTTCGCGTCGAACCGGTACGTCTGGATGCCGGTCGGCCCCCGGCCGATCAATTCGGCCCGTCCCGCCTTCGCGGAACCCGGTGACCCGATCGGCGCGAACCCGTCGACATCCGCCGCCTGGATCGTGCCGTAGTACCGCGCATGGCGCCATCCGAGCGCGTCGGTGAACGCCGGACCGTCGACCCGCTGCTCGGAGGTCCACGTCGTCGAGGCCGACGGCGTCGTGCCCCACACCGTCATCCCGGTCGAGTCCCGGCCGAGGAACTCGTCTCGCCCGTCGCCGTCGACATCGGCTGCGTGGATCGTGGCGTACCGGTAGGCGGCATCCCAGCCCGCAGCATCGGAGAACGCCGAGATCGTGCCGATGTCCGCCCACTCGCCCGCGTCTTCCGCCCCGCCGGGATCGGTGAAGTCGAGCACCCGGATGCCGCCGCTGTCTCGCCCGTACACCTCGACATCACCGTCGCCGTCGATGTCGGCCGTGCCGATGGTCAGGTATCGGGACGGCTCCGACCACTGGTCGCCCGCGAACAGGCCCGCGCGGCCCTGGCGGATCCATCCACCGGATTCGAGCCCCCATACCTCCAGGCCGTTCGCCCCGCGCGCGAACACCTCGTCACGCCCGTCGCGGTCGAGATCGCCCGTGTGGATCGTGAGGTAGTGCTCGGGCTCGCGCCATTCATCGGCCGCGAAGGCGCCCGTCTCGACGACCTGCCACTCATCGCCCTCGAAGGAGGCGGTCACGAGTCCCGTCAGGCCGAATCCGATCAGTTCCGCGCTCCCGTCGCCGTCGACATCCCCGGGCTGGATCACCGGGTAGAACGCCGCAGTGTCGAGCGGGTCGTCGTCCGCGAAGGGCTGGTCGACGGCATCCACGCCGATCCATGATCTGCCGTTCCCGCCCAGCTCGGCGACGACGATGCCGCTCTCGGCCCGGGCGTACACCTCATCGCGCCCGTCGCGATCGAGGTCGGCCGCGCCGATCGTCTCGTAGCGGCGCTTGAGATCCCACCCGTTCTCATCGGTCCAGCCGAGCCCGCCGGCGACCACCATCGGGTGCCACTGACCGGCATCGAGGTCGAAGTCCC
Source organism: Agromyces marinus (assembly GCF_021442325.1). Lineage (NCBI taxonomy): Bacteria > Bacillati > Actinomycetota > Actinomycetes > Micrococcales > Microbacteriaceae > Agromyces > Agromyces marinus. Next base: position 2,787,389 of record NZ_CP087879.1, read on the forward strand.
ATGCCTCGAGCCCGAGGGACGACCTGCCGAGGAGCTCGGCACTCCCGTCTCCGTCGAGGTCCGCGGTCTGGATCGTGCCCCAGTCGGCCGGTTCGGACCACTGCCCGTCTCCCCACCCGGGCAGGGCGTAGGCCGGTGTCGTGAGCCGGCCGGCCGCGGGCGGACTGGGCGGCTTCCCCTTGGTGCCGCCGCGATCCATCCCAGCGGCTCCCTGGGCTGGCGCCGCCTGCGCCGGGACGACCGAGCCGGCCATGCCCAGGGCGGTCAGGAGCGACGAGATCGTCAGAATGGCTATCGTCTTCGACATCGAATCACTGCCTCTCGCGGTTTCGCGGCATAGTGTTGCGCATCGGCCCACGGTCCACAACTGCGATCGTCCTCTCCGTTTTCGAGCGGACTGCGGTCGAGCGCCGCGCTGCGGCGGGGTGTGCGCAGAACGGCACCGGATGTCGGCCGCCTCCGCCAGAGTGGGTGTATGCCCTCCCTCGACACCGCTCCAGAACTGCGCCCCGACGCGCTCCGCGCGCTCCGCGACCTCGTCGGCCGCGACGACGCCGAGTTCCACGACGGCCAGTTCGAGGCGGTCGAGGCGCTCGTCGCCGGGCGCAACCGCGCACTCGTCGTGCAGCGCACCGGCTGGGGCAAATCGGCCGTCTACTTCGTCTCGACCCTGCTGTTGCGTCGACGCGGCGCCGGGCCGACCGTGCTCGTCTCACCCCTGCTCGCGCTCATGCGCGACCAGGTCGCCGCCGCGGCGCGCGCCGGCGTTCGGGCCGTCTCGATCAACTCCGCCAACGCGCACGAGTGGAGCGAGATCATGCAGCGCCTCGACGCCGATGAGGTCGACGTGCTCCTGGTCTCCCCCGAGCGGCTGAACAACCCGGCCTTCCGCGACGAGCAACTGCCCGCACTCGTGCGACGGCTCGGCATGCTCGTGATCGACGAGGCGCACTGCATCAGCGACTGGGGCCACGACTTCCGGCCCGACTACCGACGACTGCGCGACCTCATCGCCGAGATCCCCACCGACGTGCCCGTGCTCGCGACGACCGCGACCGCGAACAGCCGGGTCGTGGCCGACGTCGCCGAGCAGCTCGGCACCGACGTGCTGACGATCCGAGGGCCGCTGGCCCGCTCCTCGCTCCGGCTCGGCGTGCTGCGGCTGCCGGATTCCGAGAGCCGCCTCGCGTGGATCGTCGAGCACCTGGGCGACCTGCCGGGCTCCGGGATCATCTACGCGCTCACCGTGTCTGCGGCGACCGACACCGCACGCGTGCTCCGCGAACGCGGGTACGACGTGCGCGCGTACACGGGCCAGACCGACCCCGACGAGCGCGAGGAGTCGGAGGGCATGCTCAAGCGCAACGAACTCAAGGCGCTCGTGGCGACGAGCGCGCTCGGCATGGGCTTCGACAAGCCCGATCTCGGGTTCGTGCTGCACCTGGGCGCACCGTCCTCCCCGGTCGCGTACTACCAGCAGGTCGGCCGCGCCGGGCGCGCGACCGAGAACGCCGACGTGCTCCTGCTTCCCGGGCGGGAGGACCCGGCGATCTGGCACTACTTCGCGACCGCCTCGATGCCCGATGAAGAGCGTGCACGGCGCGTCATCGGCGAACTCTCGGACGTGCCGCTGTCGACCCCCGCGCTCGAGGCGCGCGTCGACATCCGCCGCACCCCGCTCGAGCTGCTGCTCAAGGTGCTCGACGTCGACGGTGCGGTGCGCCGCGAGCGCGGCGGTTGGGTCACCACGGGCGAACCGTGGTCGTACGACGCCGAGCGCTACCGCCGTATCGCCGAGGAGCGCGAGGCCGAGCAGCGGCACATGCTCGAGTACGAGCAGACCGACGGATGCCGCATGGCGTTCCTGCAGCGCTCCCTCGACGACGACACGGCCGCGCCGTGCGGTCGCTGCGACACGTGCGCGGGGGCGTGGTACCCGGGCGAGATCGGCGCCGAGGCGAGCGCCGCGGCATCCGCTGCCCTCGACCGGGTCGGCGTGCCGATCGAGCCGCGGAAGGCGTGGCCGACCGGGGCCGACCGTCTCGGCCTGCCCGTGAAGGGCCGGATCCCGGGCGACGAGCAGGCGGGCGAGGGGCGCGCGCTCGCGCGCCTCACCGACCTCGGCTGGGGGTCGACGCTGCGCGAGCTCTTCGCGCCGAACGCGCCGGACGCGCCGGTTCCGCCCGGAGTGCTCGACGCGTGCGTGCGCGTGCTCGCCGAGTGGGGGTGGGCCGAGCGGCCCGTCGCCGTGGCATCCGTTCCCTCGCGCTCGCGGCCGCAGCTCGTCGACTCGCTCGCGCGCGGGCTCGCGGGCGTCGGCCGGCTGCACTACCTCGGTGCGCTCGAGCCGGTCGACGGCGGCCCGACCGGTGCGCCGGGCGGCAACAGCGCGTTCCGGCTCGCGGGCGTGTGGAACCGCTTCTCGGCCGCCGGCCTCGACGTGCCCGCCGGCGGCGTGCTCCTCGTCGACGACCAGGCCGACAGCCGGTGGACCCTCACCGTCGCCGCACGCGAGCTGCGTCGAGCCGGCGCGAGCGACGTGCTCCCGTTCGTACTCGCGCTCCGCGGTTGAGCCGGCCTTCGGGCTCCGGTTCGACCTTCGCTTCGACCTCCGCTTCGCGAGGCTCCTGAAACGAAGGACGGGCGCGCGTCGCGGCCCCGCGACCGCGACCGGCCGGGTCCGGCGCGCTCTACGCCGCCTGCTGCTTCGCGACCAGCGTCAGCACGTCGTACGTCGCGACGAGTTCGTCGTCCTGGTTCCTCAGCACGGCATCCCAGCGCACCTCGCCGTACTCGTCGGTCTCGCGCGGAGTGATCTGCTTCGCGGTCAGCTCGACGCGGATCTCGTCGCCCGGCGAGACCGGCGTGATGAAGCGCAGGTTCTCGAGGCCGGAGTTCGCGAGCACCGGGCCGGGCGCGGCATCCACGAACAGCCCAGCGGCCCACGACACGAGCAGGTACCCGTGCGCGACCCGGCCCGGGAAGAACGGGTTCGCGGCGGCCGCCGCCTCGTCCATGTGCGCATAGAAGGTGTCGCCCGTGAAGTTCGCGAACGTCTCGATGTCCTCGAGCGTGACGGTGCGCGACGGCGACGCCACCTGGTCGCCGATGCGCAGCTCCGCGAGCGACTTGCGGAACGGATGCACGTCGCCCGACTCCGCGTACGGCCGGGCCGCAGCGCCCGAGTGCCACACACCCGTGAGCGCGGTCAGCATCGCGGGCGAGCCCTGCACGGCCGTGCGCTGCATGTGGTGCATCACCGAACGCATGCCGCCGAGCTCCTCGCCGCCGCCGGCGCGCCCCGGTCCCCCGTGCACGAGGTGCGGCACGGGCGAGCCGTGACCGGTCGAGGTCTTGGCGTCGTCGCGGTCGAGGAAGAGGAGGCGGCCGTTCATCGCGGCGATCCCGGACGCGAGTGCGACCGCGACGTCCGGATCGTGCGTGGCGACGCTCGTCACGAGCGAGCCGCCTCCGCGTGCGACGAGGTCGACCGCCTGGTCGAGCGAGCCGTAGCCGATGACGGATGCCACGGGGCCGAACGCCTCGACATCGTGCACCGCCTCGGCCGTGGCATCCGTGAACTTCAGCAGCACGGGCGAGACGAACGCGCCGTCGCCCGCATCACCCGTCGATCCGTCGGCGCGAACCACCTCCGGGCGCTCGGTCGAGCCGACGACGACCTCGCCGCCGGCGCCCTGGAGCCGCGCGACCTGCCGGAGCACCTCGTCGCGCTGCGCGAGCGAGGCGAGCGGGCCCATGGTCACGCCCTCGGCACGCGGGTCGCCGAGGACCACCTTCGCGGCGAGGCGGTCGCGGACGGCGTCGATGACGGCGTCGACGGATGCCTCGGGCACGATCGCCCGGCGGATCGCCGTGCACTTCTGGCCGGCCTTCGAGGTCATCTCGAGGACGAGCTGCGCGATGTACGCGTCGAACTCGGGCGTGCCGGGCACGGCGTCGGTGCCGAGCACCGACGCGTTGATCGAGTCGGTCTCGCTCGTGAACCGCACGCCGCCGGTCTGCACGCTCTCGTGCGAGCGCAGGCGCTCGGCGGTCGACGCCGACCCGGTGAAGCCGACGAGGTCGCCGAGCCGCAGGTGGTCGAACAGCCCGGGGATGCCGCCCGACACGAGTTGCAGCGAACCCGCGGGCAGCAGTCCCGACTCGACCAGGATCCGCACGAACGCCTCGGCGAGGTACCCGGTCGGCGTCGCGGGCTTGACCACGGTGGGCATGCCCGCGAGGAAGGCGGGCGCGAACTTCTCGAGCGAGCCCCACACCGGGAAGTTGAACGCGTTGATCTGCACGGCGACACCGGGCAGCCGGGTCGAGACGTGCCGGCCGATGAACGAGCCGTCCTTCGAGAGCGGTTCGACGGGCCCGTCGATGACGACCTTGCCGTTGGGCAGTTCGCGGCGGCCCTTCGAGGAGTAGGTGAACAGCACGCCGATGCCGCCGTCGATGTCGATCCACGAGTCGCGCTTGGTCGCACCGGTGCGGGCCGACAGCTCGTACAGTTCGGCCTTGCGCTCGGTGAGCACGAGCGCCATCTGCTTGAGCAGCACGGCGCGCTGGTGGAAGGTCAGCTCGCCGAGGCTGCGCTGCCCGACGGTGCGTGCGTGTTCGAGCACCGCGGCGAGATCGAGTCCCTCGGTCGAGACCCGCGCGACGACGTCGCCGGTCGACGCGTCGCGGACCTCGGCAGCGGATGCCGCGGCCGACGCATCGGGGGTCCACCAGGCGTCGCGCACGTAGCTGGGCAGGATCTCGGTCATCGGTTCTCTCTCCTTGTTCGGTCGTGCCGTACGCGTCATGCGGTTCGCGTCATGCGGTTCGCGCCGCGCCGCTGCACCACTTCGCGCGGCCCGCGCCAGTACGGTTGGCGCAGTCGCCGCCGAACCGGCGCAGACCGCGGGGTCGGCGCACACCATGGGGCCGCCGCAGCCTCACTGCGCGTCCCAGACGTGGAACCCCTCGCCGGTCTTCCGGCCGAGCTTGCCCTCGGCGACCATGCGGCGCAGCAGGGCGGGCGGTTCGAAGCGCTCGCCGAGCTCGCCCGCCAGGTACTCGGCGATGCCGAGGCGAACGTCGAGCCCGACCAGGTCGGTCAGCCGCAGGGGGCCGATCGGGTGCTTGTAGCCGAGCACCATCGCGGTGTCGATGTCCTCGGCGGATGCCACGCCCTCCTCGAGCATGCGGATCGCCTCGAGCCCGAGCGCGACGCCGAGCCGACTCGACGCGAACCCCGGCGCATCGTGCACGACGATCGGCGTCTTGCCGATCGCGTCGACCCAGCCGCGCGCCTCCTCGACGAGCGTGCCGTCGGTCGCGGTGCCGCGCACGACCTCGACGAGCGTCGACGCCGGGACCGGGTTGAAGAAGTGCATGCCGAGGAACCGCCGGGGTCGTTCGAGACGGTCGGCGAGCACGTCGATCGAGATCGAGGACGTGTTGCTCGCGAGTGCGGCATCCGCCCCGAGCACCGCCTCGACGCGCGTGAGCGCGTCGAGCTTGAGGTCGAGGTCTTCCGGGACGGCCTCGACGACGAGGTCGGCGCCGCCGAAGGCGGCGACCTCGGTGGCGGTGCGCAGGCGTGCGGCGAGCGTGTCGGCGGGTTCGTCGGTCGTGCCACGGGCGACGGATGCCGCCACCGAGTCGAGCACGCGGGCGCGGGCGGCATCGGCGGCCGCGTCGTCGCGTTCGACGACCGTGACCTCCGACCCGGCGAGCAGGAACGCATGCGCGATGCCCGCGCCCATTCGTCCGCCGCCGAGGACCCCGACTCGCGCAGGTGCTGCCGGGCGTGCTCCGCCCCGATCTCGCGTGCTCACTTCGCGCGCCTCTCCAGGAATTCGGTCATGCGTCGGTGCTTCTCCGGGCTCTCGAAGAGCACCGACTGCTCCTCGAGGTCGACCTGCGGGTGCTCGCTGCGCGGTGCGCGCAGCACGCGCTTGGTCGCGATGGTCGCCGCGGGATCGTTCCTCGCGATGCGATCGGCGATCGCGTGCGCGCCGGCGAGCAGGTCTGCGGCCGGGTGCACGCCCGTGACGAGGCCGATCGAGAGCGCCTCGGCGGCGTCGATGATCCGGCCGGTGAGCAGCAGTTCGCTCGCGCGCGCCTCGCCCACGATCTCCTTCAGCCGCCAGGTCGCACCGGCGGCGGGGATGATGCCGAGCCCGGTCTCGGGGTTGCCGAACTTCGCGTCGGGCGTGGCGATGCGGATGTCGGCGGCGTAGGCGAGCTCCGCGCCGCCGCCGAGCGCCCAACCGTCGATCGCGGCGATGACGGGCATCGGTAGCTCGTTGACGCGCACGAACGCGTTGGCGTTGATGCCCGCGAGCGCGTCGGCGGCGCGTCGTTCGCGCAACTGCGCGATGTCGGCCCCGGAGGCGAACACCCGGCCGGCGCCCGTGAGGATGAGCGTGCGCGGTTCGGCCTCGAGCTCCGCGCAGAGCGCGTGGATCGCGTCGATCGTGGCCTGGTCGATGGCGTTGCGCTTCTCCGGGCGATCGAGCACGGCGACCACGCGGTCGGCGCCTCGCTCGACGCGGAGCACCCCCGCGGCATCCGCCTCGCTCATCGCACCCCCTCGACGATCATGGCGCTGCCCTGCCCGACGCCCACGCACATCGTCGCGAGTCCGTAGCGCGAGCCCTCGCGTTCCATGCGGCCGAGGAGGGTCACGACGAGCCTCGCGCCGGAGGAGCCGAGCGGGTGGCCGAGCGCGATCGCGCCGCCGTCGGCGTTGACGCGGTCGGGGTCGAGTCCGAGTCGGCGGATGCTCGCGAGCGACTGCGTCGCGAACGCCTCGTTGAGCTCGACCGAGCCGATCTCGTCGAGCGCGACGCCGGATCGTGCGAGCGCCTTCTCGGTCGCGGGCACGGGCCCGAGGCCCATGATCTCGGGGGCGAGGCCGGCCGAGGCGCCGACGACGACGCGGGCGCGCGGCGTGAGCCCGTAGCGCTCGATCGCGGCTTCGCTCGCGACGACGATCGCGCTCGCGCCGTCGTTGAGCGAGCTCGCGTTGCCCGCGGTGACGACGCTGCCGCCCTTCACGACCGGCCGGAGTCCGGCGAGCACCTCGAGCGTGGTGTCACGCCGGGGCCCCTCGTCGACGAGCACCTCGCCCTTCGGGGTCGGCACGCCGACGATCTCGGCTTCGAAGCGGCCGGCGTCGATCGCGGCGGCGGCCCGCTGCTGGCTGCGCAGGGCGAATGCGTCGGCGTCCTCACGCGTGATGCCGTCGACGCGTGCGACCTCCTCGGCGGTCTCGGGCATCGAGAAGGTCGCCTTGTCGCGCGCCAGGAGTGCGGGGTTGGCGAAGCGCCATCCGATCGACGTGTCGTACGCGTCGCCCGGCTTCGCCCAGGGACGTTCGGGCTTGGCCTGGACCCAGGGCGCGCGGGTCATCGACTCGACGCCGCCGGCGATGATGAGGTCGGCGTCGCCCGCGCGGATCGCCTGTGCGGCCATCGTGATCGCCGACATGCCCGAAGCGCAGAGCCGGTTGACGGTGATGCCGGGGACCGAGTCGGGCAGCCCGGCGAGCAGCACCGACATCCGCGCGACGTTCCGGTTGTCTTCGCCGGCCTGGTTGGCGGCGCCGAGGATGATCTCGTCGATCGCGCCCGCTTCGATCGCGGCCCGGTCGAGCCCGGCGCGTCGGACGGCTTCGCCGACGACGAGGCTCGCGAGATCGTCGGGTCGAACGCTCGCGAGCGCACCCCCGTAGCGCCCGACCGGGGTGCGAACCCCGCCGACGAGGTAGGCCTCCGCCATGCCGCCTCCTGACTGCGTCGTCATGCCTCGGATGGCGGCCCCGACTCGCGGTACCGATTTACCAACCGAACGTTCAGAAAGTAAGTATGGCAAACGGATGGCGCGCCCGCCAGTCGAGTGTCTCCCGGCACGTGCGGAACGTCTTCGCCGATCAGGAGGTCGATGCCGCAAGCAATATGCAGAAAGTGCATATTGCTTCCTCCTCATGCGCATGCTCACCGAGGACGCAGGATGAATCGGTTCGACGAGTCGGGTGGAGCGACCGCCGCGGCGCTTCCGCAGTCGCCGCGGCGGCGCTGACCCCCGAGGTCGGCGATCAGAGGTTCGAGAGCACCTCGTCGCCGAGCCTGACATCCTCGAACTCGACCTCGATCTCGGCGCGACCGAGCAGCTCCGAGAGCCGGCGCTGGCGGTGCCGGGTCGTGAGCGTCACGACACGGCCCTCGCGCCCCGCGCGACCGGTGCGGCCCGAGCGGTGCAGGTAGGTCTTGTACTCGTCGGGCGCGTCGGCCTGGATCACGAGGTCGATGTCGTCGACGTGGATGCCGCGGGCGGCGACGTCCGTCGCGACGAGCACATCGACCCGGCCGCTCGTCAGCTGCTGCAGGTTGCGCGTGCGCTTGGCCTGGTTCAGGTCGCCGTGCAGGGCGACGGCGAAGACGCCGGCGTCCTCGAGGTGCAGGGCGAGCTCCTCGGCGAACGCGCGGGTGCGCGAGAAGATCAGCGTCTTGCCGTTGCGGTCGGCGAGGCTCGCCACGATGTCGCGCTTGTCGCGGTTGTCGATGACGAACACCCGGTGCTCGATCGTGCTCGAGGCCTGGTCTTCGCCCGCGACCTCGTGCACGGCCGGGTCGACCAGGAACTCGTCGACGAGCGCGGCCACGCCCGTGTCGAGGGTCGCGGAGAACAGCAGCTTCTGGCTGCCCTCGGCGGTGCGGCGGAGGATGCGCTGCACCGGCTCGAGGAACCCGAGGTCGCACATGTGGTCGGCCTCGTCGAGCACCGTGATCCTGATCTCGGAGAGGTCGAGGCGACCCTGCTCGATGAGGTCCTCGATGCGGCCCGGGGTGCCGATGACGATGTCGACGCCCCGCTGCAGCGCGCCGACCTGGCGGCCCTGCGGGACGCCGCCGTAGATCTGGGTCGTGAAGAGGCCGACGCTCTGCGCGATGGGCTGGACGGTGCGGTCGATCTGCAGGGCGAGCTCGCGCGTCGGCGCGAGGATCAGGGCGCGGGGCTTCCTGCCCACCTGGCGCTTGCCGCCCGCCTTGCCGGTCGCGGCCCAGTCCTGCATGAGGCGCTCGACGGTCGGCGCACCGAACGCGATGGTCTTGCCGGAACCGGTGCGTCCGCGGCCGAGCACGTCGCGCCCCTCGAGGACGACGGGGATCGTCGCGGCCTGGATCGGGAACGGGGTCGCCGCACCGAGCCCGGCGAGCGCGTCGACGACGTTGCGGCCGAGTCCGAGGTCGGCGAACCCGACCCCGTCGACCGCGTCTGCGGTGATCGCCTCGGCCTGGAGCCGGTCGAGCACGACGTCATCGCCCGGCTCGAAGCGCTGGGTGCGGGGCTGCTCGTGGGTGCGGCGCTGCTCGTTCGCGTGCCGCTGCTCGGGGAAGAACGTCGACGGACGACGGCCGCTGTCGCGGAAGCCGGGGCGATCGAACTCCCGGTCGCGACGCGGCGCACGCTCATCCCGGTCGCGGCGCGGCGCGCGCTCGTCGCGGTCGCGGCGCGGGGCGCGCTCGTCGCGCTCGAACCGGCGCGGGGCACGCTCGTCACGGTCACGACGCGGGGCGCGCTCGTCCCGGCCGTGCCCGCGCTCGCCGCGCGGCGAGCGCTCATCGCGGGAGTACCGGCCTTCGTTCCTGGGCGCGCGCTCGTCGCGATCGAACCGGCGCGGGGCACGCTCGTCACGGTCGTACCGGCCCGCGCGGTCGTCGCGGTTCGCGCGGTCGTCGCGGTTCGGGCGGTCGTACCGGCCCGCGCGGTCGTCGCGGTTCGGGCGCTCGTCGCGGCCGGGGCGGTCAGCGCGGTGCGGCGAACGCCCCTTCGCGACCCGCTCGTCGCGCGACCAGCGCGGCGCCTTGGTGGATTCGGCGTCCTCGGGGCGGTATCCGCGGTGCTTCGGGCTGCGCGAGCCGGCCTTCTGCGACCCCGACTTCTGCGAGCTCGCGCCCGTGCGTCCGGGTCCGCGGCGCCCGCCGCTCCCGCCTCGGGCGGGGTCGAAATCTCTGGCGACGCGCCCGCCTGCGGGCTTCCGGTTCTTTGACATGGGTGTTCTGCTTCCTGGTTGCGAGTACGTGGCAACCGGCTGCGCGTCACGCGCGGCACGACTGGGAACCCGGAGGCATCCGGGGCCGTTCACATACGGTGTGATCTCCTCCGCGCACCTCGCGTGGAGGACCGGCCCACTGGACTACATGAGAACCGCGCACGGCGCGGTGTCCTGAACCGACTCGTCGACGATACCGGAGGCGCCCTGTGAATCCGCCTGACAGCGCGCATTCCCCGCCCGGAACGTAACGGAGCGGTAACGCGGATCGCGTACGATTTCGACGTGACCACAACGCCGTCGATCTCCGTCGAATCGCCTCATGCGGCCGGTATCCCGCAGCTGCTCGAGCGCGGTGCCGCGTACGCGCATTCGCTGTACCCGGCCGGCGAGACGAACGTGCAGCTCGAGCTCAGCGAACTCGACCGGACCGGCGTGAGCATCTACGTCGCCCGCGCCGACGACGGAGCGGCAATCGGCCTGGTGGCCCTCATCGAGGACGTCGAGCACGGTGCGGGCCGTGCCGAACTCGCGCGGCTGTTCGTCGACGAGGCGTTCCGCGGGCGCGGGATCGCGGCGCTGCTGCTCATGCGGGCCGAGACGGATGCCATGGCGCGCGGTGTCCGCGAGCTCGTGCTGCAGACCGGTACGGCGCACCTCGCCGCGCAGGCGTTGTACGCCAAGCACGGCTACCGGCGTGTGGATCCGTTCGGTCGGTACGTCGGGGTCCCCGCGAGCGTGTGCATGGCGAAGTCGCTGCTGGGCTTCGGTGCGGCGCCGCTCACCGACCTCCCCCTCGCCGTCGGCGAGTAGCGCGCCCGCGGAACCTGTCAACCCCCTACCCGTCCGCGGCGAGCGTGCGTACGGTTGGCTCGAGCGCAACCGAAGCGCCTCGAGCGCACGGAGGCGCGCAGTGCGGCGCCGGATCGGAGGTCGAGCGGTGAAGACGTTCCCGGATCCTGTCGACGACCTGCCGTCCGAATCCTCCGAGCTTCCGCCGATCGGCGAGTGGTGGCCGATGCTCGAGCGACCGTTGCAGTCGGAGGTGCTCGAGGACGTCTCGGCTCCGCTGCGTCGGGTCGTCGTGCGGCGGATCTTCGACCTGTGCGAGATCGAGCGGGAGATCCCGTTGCGGCCCGTGCGGCTGACCGAGAACGAGCGCGCGTACCTCGCGGGCTGGACCCATTCGATCCGCTGGTGAGACGGCGTCGCGCGGCGTCGCACCGCCGGGTCAGCCCGTGGCGTCGTCCATCAGCCGCACGAGCCGTCTCCGCGATGCCGATCTCGGCGAGCCGGTCGGCGGCGGCGATCGTGCCGCGGAGGGTCCGGAAGTCCTTCGCGGTGAACTCGCCGCCGGTGCGGGCCCGGATGTCCTCGTTCACGTCGGCCGGCCCGAGCGGCCGCATGCGCCGCCCGTCGGCGAACGCGTAGAGGCGAGCGGCCGGTGAGCGCCCGGCCATGCCGTCCACGAAGGAGGCGAGTGCGGCGTCTTCGAGGACGACGTCCTGCGCGATCCCGCCCTTCGCGCGGAACCGCAGCCGGATCGTGTCGACGCCGTGCAGCCGTGCGTTGCGCACGAGGAGGGTCGTGAGGCCCCGGCTGCGCGCGGATGCGAGCGACTCCTCCGAACCGATGCGGATGGCGCCGAGGTCGAGCGTCCGGAACGCCGCCGCGAGCACGCGGTCGCGAAGCAACTCGTCGAGCACGAGGTCGCGGCGAACGCTGCGACGCGCCCCGGGGAGCACCTCGGCGAGCGCGACCATCCGCTCGAACTTCTCGGCATCCTGGCGCTCCCGCCAGATCGGGTGGTAGAGGTACTGCCTCCGCCCCGCCGCATCGACGCCGACCGCGAGGATGTGGGCGTTCGCGGCCGACGAGATCCACACGTCCGTCCACGCGGGCGGGATCGCGAGATCCTCGATCCGGGCGCGTTCCGTACGCCCGACGACCGTCCCGTCGGCGCGTCGATAGGTGAATCCCCGGCCGCTGCGCCGGCGGATGAGCCCTGGGGACGCGTACGGTTCGACGCGTCGCAGTCGCGGCATCCGTCGCCCTCGGTGCTCGTCGCCCTCAGTGGTTCCTGAGGGCGTCGATCAGCTCGCCCTTGCGCATGCCGCTGTATCCGGTCAGTCCCAGCTCCTTGGCGCGCTTCCTCAGCTCGGGGACGGTCCAGTCGTCGTAGCTGCCGGACTGGCCGCCCGTGCGGCCGACGGCGCTCCGGCCCCGGGCTGCGGCCGCGTTCGAGATGCGAGCGGCCTTCTCCTTCGACGCGCCGTCGTCGCGGAGCTCCTCGTAGAGTTCCGGGTCCTTCAGCGAGTTCCCACCACGTCGATCGCCCGGCATGCGGCCCCCTCTCGTCTCGCGTCGCCGCTCTTCGAGCGACGCGCCCCGATGCGGCTCATGCTACGCGCCGGACGATGGCGCCCGAAGGGGTTGACGCGGAGCTTCCGGGCTGCACCGACACCGTTCCATCCGGTGACGCGGGGCGGGCACCCGTGGGGTAGCATCGCCCTCACCCCCGACCCGGAGCCCCCACCCATGTCCCCTGAACCCGACGGTCGCGGCGTCAGGCGGCGCCGGCCGGTGCGGATCGCGCTCGCCGTGGCCGCCGCCATCGCGGTCGCCGTCGCCGTCTCCGCGTTCCACCAGCCGGTGCGCGAGCTCGACCCGTCCGCACGGAAGGCAGCGAGCGAGGTCGCGGGCACCGAGCGCATCGGCATCCGCACCTTCGAGGCGCCCGCAGGGCTGCGGGTCGACGCCGACCTCGAGTACGGCGTCGCGCCGGACGGGACGCTCCTCGCACTCGACGTGTGCCGCCCGGCGGTCACCCCGATCGGGGCGCAGCCCGCCGTCGTCTCCGTCCACGGGGGAAGCTGGGCTCGCGGCGACAAGGCCAACGACGACTGGCGGAACGTCTGCCTGTGGCTGGCGAGTGAGGGCTTCGTCGCGGCATCCGTCAACTACCGCCTCGTGCCCGACGCACTCCACCCGGCCCAGGTCGACGACGTCGCGGCGGCGATCGGGTGGCTGCGCGAGCCCGAGCAGCTCGAGCGGTTCGGAGTCGACCCGGCACGCATCGGGGTCTTCGGCGGTTCCGCGGGCGGGCACCTCGCCGCGCTCGTGGGGACGCTCGGCGAGGGGCCGCTGGACGCCGGATCGCGCGTGGCCGCGGTCGTCGAGCTGTCCGGACCGGTCGGCCTGGGCCTTCCCGAACTCGACGCCGACGGCGCCTCCGACTGGTTGCGGGGCATCGTCGGCGACTTCCTCGGCTGCGCCCCCGGCACGCCCGACGACGCGTGCCCGCAGGCGATCGAGGCCTCCCCGACCGCCTGGGTCGACCCGACCGACCCGCCGTTCCTCGTCGCCCACGCGGAATCCGAGATCATCCCCCTCGCCCAGTCGGAGCGGCTCGCGGCGACGCTGGCCGCGTCCGCGGTCGATGCCGAACTCGTGGTCGTGCCGGGCGGGCACCACTCGATCGGCATCCTCGACGCGCCGCTTCGGGAGCGGGTCGCCGCGTTCCTCCACGAGCACCTCGGCTGAGGCCCGGCTCCCGCGCAGCCTCCTCGCAGCGGGGATGCGCTTGCATTGAGGCATGGGCAGCGAACCGATCACCGTGTCGATCCGGCGCGAGGTCGACCCCGACCGGATCGCCGAGGCGACCGTGTGGGCGCAGACCGGCGTCAATCTCGCGAACCGCTACCCGGGCTTCCTCGGGTCGGGCTGGGTGCGGGCGGGCGAGGGCTCGGACGTCTGGCACATGCTGTACCGGTTCGCCGACGAGCAGACGCTCGACGCCTGGGAGCGTTCGCCCGAGCGCACGTGGTGGCTCGAGATGGGGCGCGGGTTCGTGCGCGCGGAGCGCGCGAAGCGCCGCACGGGGATCGAGGGCTGGTTCGACGACCCGGCCACGGGTTCGACGCCGACCGTGACGGATGCCTCGGGCTCGGCGCCCGTGCCGGCGGCTCCGCCGCGGTGGAAGCAGGCGGTCGCGATCTGGCTCGGGTTCTTCCCGGTGAACCTCGCGTTCTCGCTGCTCGTCGCGCTCCTGCCGTGGTGGGACGGCGTGCCGCTCGCCGCACGTGTGCTGGCCACGACGCTCGTGCTCACGCCGATCATGACCTACTGGGTGCTCCCCTGGGTCACGCGCATGCTCCGCGGCTGGCTCGCACCGAATCCCGGCTGAGCGCGCCGGGCTGAGCGCGCGGGTCAGAGTGCGCCGGTCAGCGTGCGCCGGTCAGCGCGCGCCGATCCGGCGCGACAGGGTCGACGCCGCATCCCGCACCGCATCGGTCGCCGCCTCGACGAGGTCGCTCGGCGATCCCTCGGCGAACGTCACGGCGATGGCGGCCGCGGGCCATCCGAGGTGGTCGAGCACGGGTGCCCCGACGGACGCGAGCCCGTCGGTGACCTCGCCGTGCTCGCCCGCGACGCCCGACGCCCGCGCTTCGGCGAGCACGGCCTTCAGGCGCGAGTAGCTCCACGCGGCTTCGGACGACGCCCGCTCGGCGAACGCGGCGCGATCGGGGTAGAGCGCGCGCAGTTGCGCGGGCGGCAGCGCCTGGAGCATCGCGCGACCGGACGCCGTGAGGTGGGCGGGCAGCCGCACGCCGACGTCCGAGACGAGCGACGGCCGGCGCGGGGCGCGCTCCTCGACGAGGTAGAGCACGTCGCGGCCGTGCAGCACCGCGAGGTGACCGGACTCGCCGAGCCGGTCGACGAGTGCGGCGACGAGCGGTCGGCCGAGCCGCGTGAGCGGCTGCTGGCGGCTGAACCCGCTCGAGAGCTCGAACGCGGCCACGCCGAGCCCGTACCTGCGCTCCTCCGGCAGGTGCACGACGAACCCGCGCTCCTGGAGCACCGCGAGCAGCTGGTACGTCGTCGAGCGGGGCAGCCCGAGCGCGCTCGCGATCGATGCAGCGGGGACGGGGCCGCGCTGGGACGCGAGGTGCGTGAGGATCCGCAGCGTCTGGTCGGCGGCCGGCACCTTGCTCGCCTCGCTCATGCACGCCCTCCGTCCGGCATCCCGGACGGAAGCGTACTCTCCCGAGTTCCGCCGCGGCCGGATGCGCGGTGGAATCGGAACATGAGCATGATCGCGCCCGCACGCACCGCGGCATCCGTCACCGTCGGCACCGGACCGCTCACGATCGACGATGTCGTCGCCGTCGCCCGCCACGACGCCCGCGTCGACCTGGACCCCGCCGCGCTCGAGGCGGTCGCCGCGAGCCGCGCGATCGTCGACGGGCTCGCCGCCGACCCCGAGCCCCACTACGGCATCTCCACCGGGTTCGGAGCGCTCGCGACGACGTTCATCGCCGAGGATCGCCGCGCGCAGCTCCAGGCGAGCCTGGTGCGTTCGCACGCCGCCGGGTCCGGCCCCGAGGTCGAGCGGGAGGTGGTGCGCGCGCTCATGCTGCTGCGCCTGTCGACGCTCATGACCGGGCGCACGGGCGTGCGCCGCGAAACCGCCGAGACGTACGCCGCGATCCTGAACGCCGGGATCACCCCGGTCGTCCGCGAGTACGGCTCGCTCGGCTGTTCGGGCGACCTCGCTCCGCTCGCGCACTGCGCGCTCGTCGCGATGGGCGAGGGAGAGGTGCGCGTGCGCGGCACCGATTCCGAAGCCGGCCACACCCCGGCGACGGATGCCGCTTCGGCCCTCGCCGCGGCCGGCATCGCGCCCCTCCACCTCGGCGAGAAGGAGGGCCTGGCCCTCATCAACGGCACCGACGGCATGCTCGGCATGCTCGCACTCGCCGTCCACGACCTCCGGATGCTGATGACCACGGCCGACGTCGCCGCGGCGATGAGCGTCGAAGGGCTCCTGGGCACCGACGCCGTCTTCGCAGCAGACCTGCACGCGCTCCGGCCGCAGCGCGGCCAGGCGGTGTCCGCGGCGAACCTGCGGAACCTGCTCTCCGGCTCCCCGATCGTCGCGAGCCACAAGGGGCCCGAGTGCACGCGCGTGCAGGACGCGTACTCGCTGCGCTGCGCGCCCCAGGTGCACGGCGCGGCCCGCGACACGCTCGCGCACGCGGCATCCGTCGCCGACGCCGAGCTGGCGAGCGCGGTCGACAACCCGGTCCTCACGCCCGACGGGCGCGTCGAGTCGAACGGCAACTTCCACGGCGCACCCGTCGCGTACGTCCTCGACTTCCTCGCGATCGCGGTGGCGGATGTCGCCTCGATGAGCGAGCGCCGCACCGACCGGTTCCTCGACCAGGCGCGCAACCACGGCCTGCCGCCGTTCCTGGCGCACGAGGTGGGCGTCGATTCGGGGCTCATGATCGCGCAGTACACCGCCGCCGGGATCGTCTCGGAGCTCAAGCGCCTCGCGGCGCCCGCGTCGGTCGACTCGATCCCGTCGTCGGCCATGCAGGAGGATCACGTGTCGATGGGCTGGGCGGCTGCGCGCAAGCTCCGCCGCGCCCTCGATGGCCTGACGCGCGTCCTCGCGATCGAGGTCATGACGTCCGCGCGGGGCCTGGCCCTCAGGGCCCCGCTGGAAGCCGGCCCGGCCACCGGTGCGGTCGCGCGGCACGTCGCCGATTCCGGCGCGGTCCCGGGCCCGGACCGGTTCCTCTCGCCCGAGATCGAGGCGCTCGTGGAGTCCGTGCGCTCGGGCAGGATCGCCGCGCTCGCTTCGGAGAGCGCGACGCTCTCCTGAGCGGTCGGGCGCGCTGCGCCCCGAACGGGGGGCGGTGAATCCGCGCCGGAGGTTGTGCGCGCGCGCCACGGGCGGGCAGACTTGGGGAGTGCCGGCGCCGCTGCCGGCAACAGGAAGCCCTATGTTCCAAAGTCGAGACGCAGACGAGCGAGACCCGTTCCGAGCGAGACCCGCCCGGAGGTGCTCCTTCGCGCTCGCGATGTTCGCGGGAGCGTTGCTCCTGAGCGTCTCGTCGATCGCTCCGGCGACGGCGTCAGAGGTCGACACGACGACGGTCGCGACCGAAGCGGATGGCACGACCTCCGGGCCCACCGACCCGACATCCACTCCCGATCCTCCGGCGCCGGACCCGACTCCCGAGCCCCCTCCGACGACCGAGCCCAGCCCGGAACCGACGCCGGAACCGACGCCGACGCCCGAGCCGACACCGACGCCGACGCCCACGCCGACACCGACACCGACACCGACACCCACGCCGACCCCCACGCCCACGCCCACGCCCACGCCGACGCCCACGCCGACGCCCACACCGACACCGGCTCCCGCACCCACCCCGGCACCCACGCCAGGTGTCACCGCGCCATTCGTCCTCGTCGGCGACGGACCGGTCGCCCGGATCGTGAGCACCCCGAGCAGTGGCGCCGGCACCGGCTCGTCGGCGATGTCGGGCCTGCGCATCAAGCTCCAGCGTGCGATGGCCGAGCTCCGGACGGCCGAGTCGGCGCTGCAGTCCGCGCGGTCGACGAAGGCCGTCGCTCGCGAGGTCGCCGAGCGCCTCGACGAGCGCGCAGCCGACTCCCGCCGCATCGCGGAGACCGCGGCGAGCGTCTACCTCGATGCCGTCGAGGGCGACGGCGCGGCCTTGAATTCGCTCGGTGCCGCCCTCGGCTCGGGCCACGACCTGCTCGCGGGCCTCGCCGGCATGGACCGCGTCCAGAGGCTCACGGGCGACTCCGAACGGCTCCGCACGATCGCCGAACGCCGTGCCGCCGACGCCGACGCCGCCGATGAGCGCGCCGACGCCGCCTGGGCGGCCGTCGACGCGATCCCGATCGAACGGTTCGAGAACGATGTCGTGAAGGCCAAGGGCGCGGTGACCGCCGCCCGTGCCTCACTCAACGGCGCGCAGACGCGACTCGCGTCCGAAGACCTCATCGCGTTCGAGAACATCCCGACCGACGCCGGTCAGCTGAGCGATCAGGGCTGGGCTGGGCCGGTGTTCGGGTCGGTCACCGACGGATTCGGGCCGCGCCCGGACAAGCCGCTTCCGGGCGTGAACGAGTTCCACCGCGGAACCGACCTCGCGGCCCAGTGCGGCACCGGCGTCTTCGCGGCCACCGACGGCAGGGTCGTGGCGGCCGGACCGAACGGCTCGTACGGCAACTGGATCCTCATCGACCACGGCGACGGCGTCTCGACCGGGTACGCGCACCTGCGCGACGGCGGCGTCCTCGTCGACGTCGGCCAGTCGGTCGCCGCGGGCGAACTCATCGGGGCCATCGGCAGCACGGGCGCGTCGACCGGCTGCCACCTGCACTTCGAGGTCCGCCTCGATGGTGCCGCGACCGACGCGATGCCGTTCATGGCGGCGCGCGGCGTCGACCTCGGGTAGCCGCGGCGACACGAGCACCCTGCGGGGCGCGTCCGGGATCCCGGACGCCGGGCCTGTGGCATCCGTTGTCGCATGCATCGGAAGGGTGTGGGATCGGAGTATGACCACCGCCGCATCCACCCGGGCCGACGCCGTCGCCGGCCCCCGCACCGTCCGCGCCGCGCACGGCACCGAGCTCTCCGCGAAGAGCTGGCAGACCGAGGCGCCGCTGCGCATGCTCATGAACAACCTCGACCCCGAGGTCGCCGAACGTCCGGAGGACCTCATCGTCTACGGCGGCACCGGCAAGGCCGCCCGCAACTGGGAGGCGTTCGACGCGATCACCCGCACCCTCCGCGAGCTCGAACCCGACGAGACCCTGCTCGTGCAGTCCGGCAAGCCGGTCGGCGTGTTCCGCACGCACGAGTGGGCGCCGCGCGTGCTCATCGCGAACTCGAACCTCGTCGGCGACTGGGCCACGTGGCCGGAGTTCCGTCGCCTCGAGCAGCTGGGGCTGACGATGTACGGCCAGATGACCGCCGGGTCGTGGATCTACATCGGCACGCAGGGCATCCTGCAGGGCACGTACGAGACCTTCGGCGCAGTCGCCCGGTCGCTCGCGGCCAAGCGTGGCCTGAGCGAAGCGGATGCCGCGCGCGCGAGCCTCGCCGGAACCCTCACGCTCACCGCGGGCTGCGGCGGCATGGGCGGCGCACAGCCCCTCGCCGTGACGCTGAACGGCGGCGCCGTGCTCATCGTCGATGTCGACGAGACGCGCCTCGCCCGCCGCGTCGAGCACGGCTACCTCGACGAGGTCGCGCCCTCGCTCGACACCGCGGTCGAGCGCGTGCTCGCCGCGAAGGCCGACGGCCGCGCGCTGAGCGTCGGCGTCGTCGGCAACGCGGCATCCGTCTTCCCCGAGCTGCTCGAGCGCGGCGTCGCGATCGACATCGTGACCGACCAGACGAGCGCCCACGACCCGCTGTCGTACCTTCCGGAGGGGGTGTCGGTCGCCGAGTGGCACGCCCTCGCGACATCCGACCCCGACGAGTTCACGGAGCGGTCACGGAGGTCGATGGCCAGGCACGTCGAGGCCATGGTCGGCTTCCAGGCGCGTGGCGCCGAGGTGTTCGACTACGGCAACTCGATCCGCCGCGAGGCCGAGCTCGGCGGCTACGAGCACGCGTTCGACTTCCCCGGCTTCGTGCCCGCCTACATCCGGCCGCTCTTCGCCGAGGGCAAGGGGCCGTTCCGCTGGGCGGCGCTCTCGGGCGACCCGGCCGACATCGCCGCGACCGACCGCGCGATCCTCGAGCTCTTCCCCGACGACGCGCACCTGCGCCGCTGGATCGAGCAGGCCGGCGAGAAGGTGCACTTCGAGGGGCTGCCCGCGCGCATCTGCTGGCTCGGCTATCAGGAGCGCCACCTCGCGGGCCTGAAGTTCAACGAGATGGTCGCCTCCGGCGAGCTCTCCGCGCCCGTCGTCATCGGCCGCGACCACCTCGACTCGGGCTCGGTCGCCTCGCCCTACCGCGAGACCGAGTCGATGGCCGACGGTTCCGACGCGATCGCCGACTGGCCGCTGCTGAACGCGCTGCTGAACACCGCGTCGGGCGCGACCTGGGTGTCGATCCACCACGGCGGCGGCGTCGGCATCGGCCGTTCCATCCACGCCGGCCAGGTCGTGGTCGCCGACGGCACCGACCTCGCGGCCGAGAAGATCGCGCGGGTGCTCGTCAACGACCCCGGCACGGGTGTGATGCGCCACGTCGACGCCGGATACGACCGGGCCGTCGAGGTCGCTCGCGAACGCGGACTGAACGTGCCCATGATGGACGCATGACGGACAACGGTGCGGTGCGGCGGATGCTTCTGACGAACATCGGGGAGCTCGTCACCAACGACCCGGGCGACGACCGGGAGGGCGACGAGCTCGGCATCGTACGCGACGCGGCCGTCCTCATCGAGGACGGCCGCGTCGCGTGGGTCGGCCCGGCGGTCCATGCCCCCTCCGGCGCTGCTGCCACCGCCGGCGACGCCGCGCGACACGAGCGCGAGGACCGCCGCGAGGGCGAGGAGCACCGCGCCGCGTGGGACGCCGATGTCGAGATCGTCGATCTCGGCGGGCGGGCCGTGATCCCCGGCTTCGTCGACAGCCACACGCACCTGGTGTTCGGCGGGGACCGGGCCGACGAGTTCGCGGCACGTATGGCCGGACGCGCATACGAGGCCGGCGGCATCCGCTCGACCGTCTCGGCGACGCGCGGGGCGACCGACGACGAACTGCGCGCCCGGCTCGCGGGCTTCCTCGCCGAGCTGCGCCGGCAGGGCACGACGACCTTCGAGGTCAAGACCGGCTACGGGCTGAGCGTGACCGACGAGGCCAGGCTGGCACGGCTCGCGGCGGAGGTCACCGACGAGGTCACATTCCTCGGCGCGCATGTGGTGCCCTTCGAGTTCCGCGAGCCCGACGGCCCGGGCGCCGACGCGTACGTCGACCTCGTCGTCGGCGAGATGCTGGCGGCGTGCGCGCCGCACTCGCGCTGGGTCGACGCGTTCTGCGAGCGCGGCGCGTTCACCGCCGAGCAGTCGCGCCGGGTGCTCGAGGCGGGCCGCGCCGTGGGACTCGGCGTGCGTGTGCACGGCAACCAGCTCGGCGAGGGGCCGGGAGTCCGGCTGGCCGTCGAGCTCGACGCGGCATCCGTCGACCACTGCACCTACCTGTCCGACGAGGATGTCGCGGCCCTCGCCGGCTCTTCCACCGTCGCGACGCTCCTGCCCGGCGTCGAGTTCTCGACCCGGCAGCCCTACCCCGACGCGCGACGCCTGATCGACGCGGGCGTCACCGTCGCCCTCGCGAGCGACTGCAACCCCGGGTCGAGCTTCACGAGTTCGATGCCGTTCTGCATCGCGGTCGCGGTGCGCGAGATGGGCATGACGCCCGCCGAGGCGGTGTGGGCGTCGACCGCGGGCGGCGCCGCCGCGCTCAGGCGAACGGATGTCGGTGCGCTCCGCGTCGGCGCACGCGCCGACTTCGCGGTGCTCGACGCACCGAGCCATGTGCACGTGGCCTACCGGCCGGGCGTCCCGCTCATCGCGGAGACGTGGAAGGACGGCGTCCGCGTGGCGTGAGCCGCGGCATCCGCTACTCGTCGTCGCTCGTCAGTCGTCGTCGCTCGTGCGAAGCCTCCGCCGGGCGGAGAGCAAGGTGAGCTCGGGCCGCGCCGCGACGAGCCGTTCGGCGCGGTCGAGCACGTCGGTCGCGTGACCGGCATCCGCTGCGACCACGCCCAGGCCGATGACGGCGCGCCGATGCAGGTCGTGCTCGCCGACTTCGGCGACGGATGCCTCGGTGACCCGTCTCAGCTCCGCGAGCACCGGGCGCAGCACACCCCGTTTCTGTTTCAGGGAATGCACGTCGCCGAGGAGCAGGTCGAACTCGATCCACCCGATCCACATGGGGCAAGCCTCGCACGCGGGCGTGCCCCCGGCGAAGTCAGTCGTCGGGCGGGCGGCGCAGGCGCTTGACGTCGGTGCGCCGCTTCTTCGCCTCCAGCCGCCGTTCCCGGGCACCGCGACCCGGCTTCGTCGGGCGTCGCGTCGGCGACGGCGGTTGCAGCGCGTCGGCCACCACGTCGGCGAGCCGCGCACGAGCAGCTTCCCGGTTGCGCAGCTGCGAGCGGTGCTCGTAGGCCGTGATCGTGAGCACCCCGTCGACCAGGCGGGGGCCCAGTCGTGCGAGGAGTCGCTCGCGCTGCACCGGGGAGAGGGCTGCGGAGCCGGCCGCATCCCACACGAGTTCGGCCCGGGAGTCGGCGGTGTTCACGCCCTGCCCGCCGGGCCCGGAGGACCGCGAGAACCGCCAGGTCAGCTCGGACTCGGGAATCGTGAGCGCCGAGCCGACCCGAAGGCCGGGACGATGGACCGCAGGCATGGATCCATCATCCTCGCTCGCGCGCCCCACGAGGCCCGATCGTCGGGCCCTGATCGAAACCGACTCGCGCCCGCGAACACCGGCCGTCACCGCATCGCCGGATGCCTCGTCGACGCGTCGCAGTTGACGCACCCTCATTGCGAATCTCATCGGGCGGGTCATCTGCGAATTCGCCCAACTGTGGTCCCGCGCGGCTTGTTTCGGTGCCTGAGGTCAAGTGCACGGATCTTCCCGAAGTCGCCTGCACTCGTGAGCAGAACGCGATCGCTGGTGCGTCGCCGACCGACCGGCTACCGGGCGGGGAGCGACCGCTCGTGCCGGCCCCTCGCCACGACCGTCGGATTCGGATCGACCGATGTGGTCAACTATCCAGGTGAGGGTCTGTCAGATTAACGGTGGATCTGGTCTGGCGCATTAGTTGATTCGGCCTTCGAATGCGATCGCGAAGGCGTTCAGTGCGGGCTTCCACCTGGTGATCCAGCGTGCCCTGCCCTTGCCCGTCGGGTCAAGCGACCGGGTGACGAGGTAGAGACACTTCAGCGCGGCGGCGTCGTTCGGGAAGTGCCCGCGCGCTCGGACGGCTCGCCGGTAGCGGGCGTTGAGCGACTCGATCGCGTTCGTCGTGCAGATCACCTTGCGGATCTCGAGGTCCCAGTCCAGGAACGGGATGAACTCGGTCCACGCGTTGCGCCAGAGCTTGCCGATCGCGGGGTACCGGTCCCACTTCTGCTCGAACTCCTCGAACCTCGCCCACGCCGCGTCCACTGTCGAGGCGGTGTACACCGGACGCAGGTCGCGGGCGAGCTCCTCCCAGTGCGCCCGCGACGCGTACCGGAACGTGTTGCGGATCAGATGGATCACGCACGTCTGCACGGTCGCTTCGGTCCAGCACGTCGTGATCGATTCCGGCAGGCCCTTCAGCCCGTCGCACACCACGATGCCGACGTCCTCGGCACCCCGGTTCTTGATCTCGGTCAGCACACCGAGCCAGAACTTCGCACCCTCGCCGCCGCCGTCAGCGCCGGCCCAGATCCCGAGGATGTCACGCTCCCCGTTCACACTGACGCCGATCGCGATGTAGAACGGCTTGTTCCGCACCTGCCCGTCCCGGACCTTCACGACCAGCGCATCGATGAAGACCACCGGGTAGAACCGATCCAGCGGCCGGTTGGACCACTCCGTCATCTCCTCGATCACCTTGTCCGTGATCTTCGAGATCGTGTCCTTCGACACCGACGCGCCGTACACGTCGGCGAAGTGCGCGGCGACCTCACCCGTCGTCAGACCGCGTGCGGTCAACGAGAGCACGATCTCATCGATCCCGTCCAGCCGGCGCTGACGCTTACGCACGATCGCCGGCGTGAACGACCCGTCGCGATCCCGGGGTACCTCGATCTGGACCGGACCGACCTCGGTCAGCACCGTCTTCGACCTCGTGCCGTTGCGTGCGTTCTCACCCGAGCCGGACCCGTGCTTCTCGTACCCGAGGTGCTCGGTCATCTCCGCCTCGAGCGCGGTCTCCAGCACTGTCTTCGTCAACCCGGCCAACAGCCCGTCCGGGCCGACCAGGCTCACGCCCTGCTCCCTCGCCTGCGCGAGCAACTGCTCCGCGATTTCCTGCTGATCGATGATCTCTCCCGTCACGGGATCGATCATCTCGCTTGTCTGACTCACTGCCTCACCTTTCGGTCAGGCCAGAACCCAGATCCACCGTTTCTCTGACAGTCCCGGCCACTGAGCCGAGCGCGCCGAGGTCGCTATAGGCGCGGACGGTGACGGAGGACCGTGCGTTTGCGATCGACTTCACCGGCCCGCCCAGAGGAGCGACGGATTGGGTGGTGCATGTGCTGAAGGTGAGCTTCGAACCGGTCAGGTTGCTTCCCGAGTAGACGCAGTGCGTGCCTGTAACGCAGCTGCCGATCGCGCGCGTGGTCGGGGCGTCGGGATCGACGACGGTCAGGATGACTTGTCCGTCTTCCCAGCTCACTTCGTTGGGCGCGGTTTGGACGCCGTCCGGGTAGTCGGCCATGACTTGGTCGATGCGCGCCTGAACATCTGACTCGGAGGCCGTCGCGGACTGAGCGGGTGGGATGGTCAACGCCGCAGCGAAGACCAACGCTGCGACGATTCGGGTTGCGTGCAGGGGAGAGCCTTTCATTCCCAGGCTGTGTAGCTGACGACCGCGGGGGCCTGGATGTCCGTGCGGTCGTTTCCCACATAGGTGGTCTCGGAGGAGAGGATGCCCAGTCCGGTGTCGGAGATGATGATCCGTTCGACGTACTCGCCGGGGGCTCGGCTGTCGGTGGTGAAGGAGATCCCGGTCCGTTCGAGCCGATCGGCCACACGTCCTTCGACCTCGAGGTCGGGCAGGGTGGCGAGGAACTCGAGTACCGCCCGGGTCTGCGCTCCGGTCAGCGCACGCTCACCGAGCAGGTCATGTACGAGGTTCAGGTAGTCCCCGGTGGTCGGATCGGGCACACCCGAGCCGGCCTGGAGGAACTCGGGGTAGGCGGCAGCATCCGTCGGGGGTTCGGCAAACACGTACGGGAACTCCCCGGGCGGGAAGTCCTGCTCCCAAATCAGCTCCCCGACCTGGTACCCATCGACTCGGATCTTGTTGCCGTCCGAGTCGTAGGGTTCGCCGCGGCGCACCTCGATCCGGGAGCCCTCCGGCCGGTGCTCGACGACGCGGACCTCGGGTTCGACGGCAACCGACTCGACCACCCCTTCGTCCCCGATGGTCAGGGCGAGGGCCCAGGACTGGAACCGGATCGACTCGGCCGCCGGGGTGTCGGGCAGTTCCTCGCTGAGCCGCATGAGCAGATCCTTCGACGTTCCCTCAACCGGGGTGACCGTGAGCAGCGGCGGCGTCGCGGTGGCATAGACCGGCGCCGGCCGCGCCGTGAGCATCCCCACCGCGACGGTCAGGAGCACCGCGAGTGCTGCGGCGACGGAGAGGTAGATCGGTGACCGCCGCGGCCGCTGCGGCTGCACACGGCCCGTCATGATCTCCTGCATGGTCGATGCTGCCGCCGGGGTGAGCGGGTCGCCGCGGCGGGGCAGGGCCGGGCGGGCCTGCTCGAGGCGCTTGGTCAGTTCGAACTCGTCCATGACACCTCCTCCGGGTTCGTTGCGTCCTCGCTGAGGGCGTCCTGCAGTTTCTTCCGGGCCCGATGCAACCGAACCCGCAACGTCGCCGGGGTGCAGCCGAGGATCCGGGCGATCTCCTCCCGGGACAGGTCCTCCCAGTACGCCATCCAGATCAACTCCCGATCCGCCGGCCCCAACCGGTTCACCGCCGCCCGCACATCCAACACCGCATCCGTAGCCGCATCCACCGGGGTGGGGTGATGTCGGCCCGCTCGTTCGACGCGCCTGTGGTGTCGGGTGCGGCTCCGGTAGTGGTTGCCCACGACGTTGCGGAGGGTGATGTACAACCATTCGATCGTGAACACGTGGTCGGCCGCGTCCCGCCGCCGCCATGCCTGGGCGAACACCTCCGCGGCCGCGTCCTGGGCGTCGGACAGGTCGTTCAACCGGTTGAACGCCGCCGCCACGATCACCGGATGATACGTACGGAACAGCTCCTGGAACGCGCCGTCAACCATGTCGACCCGACGTCGACACGGCTGCGGAGATCACCCTCACATTCTCAACTGTTTCCGCACGCCCGCCGAACGTTACCGGCCAGCGGGGTCAGCGTTGTTGGAAGTAGCGGACGAGGTGGGTTTCCCGAACGGCGGCCGTGGTGAGGGCGGTGGTGAGCAGCCATGCGGCGGATGCGGCGATGACGATGCGGGCGCCGGCGAGCCATGCCGCTGCCGGTGGGTCTGGGTTGTGCCAGGTCGCGGTGAAGGCCAGTGCGGTGAGCGTGAGCACGCATGCGGGGATCAGCCAGATCGCGACTTCGGCGAGGGCGATGCCGATCAGTGACGCACGCGAGACCCCGACGTGGCGGGCGGATGCGAGTTCGAGGCGGCGCAGCCGCACGCCGACGAAGGCGAGGGCCGCGGCGATGAGCGCTGCGGCGATCGTGAGGGCGGTGTTGGGCAGCGCGGTGAACGTTTCGCGGGGGTCGAGGGTGCGTCCGAGTGTTGGGTTCCATTGCGCGGCTTCCGCTGTTCCGCCGGGAGTCGCGATGACGGTGCCCATGATCTCGAGCGGGTTGTCGTTGGGGGGCCAGAAGCGCACCCAACACGCATCGAATGGTTCGCCGTCGGCGGTGACGCCGATCGCCGCGCCGCTCAGGGTGGAGTCCCGGCCGTCATCGGGGTGGTCGAACGTGGCTGCGATCGCCGTCGATGCCTCCTGCCCGACGAGGAACGAGCTGCTCGGGGCGTCGCCGAGGCCGAGCGATTCAGCGAGTTCGGCATCTACGAACAGACCTGCCGCGCGGTTGCGGAGATCGAGCAGGCGCGCCATCCCCTGCGTGGCGTCGTAGTACGGCGTAGGAAGGTCTGGCAGCAGGGCGAACCTCAGGGGCGAACCCGTGCGGGTGGCTCCGGCAGCGTCGACACCGTCGACCTGTGCGAGCGCGTCGCATGCCTGACCGTCGATGTCGTCGGGCGCGTCGATGCGGAACACCGACGCGCCGGAGTCGCGGAACGCGACGGCATCCGCCGTGACATCCACGACCCCACGGCTGGCCACACTGCCGAGGCAGACCGCGATGGCGAGGAACGCGAACGTGGACACCAGTCCGTGGCTCGCTCCGGACCCGAAGTTGTGGGCGGCTTCCCGCCACACCTCACGCAACCTCACGCCCGCACCTCTTCCTTCCGATCCGGCCGGCTGGGGGCGCGGCGGGCGCTACCGTGAGCAGGTCGACGACGCTCGAGCACACGGTGACGACGCGGGTGTCGTGCGTGGCGACGAAGATGAGCACCCCGTGATGTTGCAGTCCGGCCAGCGCGTCGCACACCTCGGCGGCGGCCGTCGCGTCCAGTTGCGCGGTGGGTTCGTCGACGAGCAGCAGGTCCGGCTTCGAGGCGAGCGCACGAGCGAGCAGCATCCGCTGACGCTCACCGCCGGACAGCATCCGGTACGGCCGGTCCGCGGCGTGCTCCAGCTTCAGCAACCCGAGATACTCACGCGCGATCCGGGTCGCGTCGGATCTCGTCGACCCGCGAGCGACCAGCGGAAGGCTGACGTGATCCACAGCGGTACGGCCCGGCACCCCGTACGGGTTCTGCGGGACGAGCGCGAGCCGCTGCACACCTGTGGTCTCGAGGACGCCGTGGGTCGGTTCCAGCCAGCCGCCGAGGATGGACAGCAGGGTCGACTTGCCGGACCCGGATGGGCCGGTCAGCGCGATCAACTCACCACCGGCCGCCTCGAAACTCAACCCCTCGTACAGGGTCGCGGCACCGGGGTGGGCGAAGGCGAGATCAACAGCCCTCACCCGCACGAAGCTGTCACTTTCGCAGCCGGAACGATGACGCGATCCACCGGGCGCTCGGGCACCGCGAAGACGGTGCCGAGCTCGCTGGCGAGGACCTCGACCGCCACCGTCTGCTCGCCGCCGAGGACCACGCAACCGGTCCTGGCATCGCTGACCACCACCGCCGAAGGCGGTATCCCGATCGCGGCGATCGGCTCAGCCAGACGAACCAGGACAGCCACCCCACCAACCGGATCCTTCACCCACTCGGCGAACGCGGTCGTCGCGGCCACCGCGCTCATCAGCGCCGGATCGGTCACCCGCCGATCCGCCCCGATCGGCACGACGACCTCGCCAGCCACCGCCACATAGGACCGCCCCGGCAGCTCACCCTCCGCGCCCGGAAGCGACAACCCGACCAGCGTCCCGCCGGCGACCAGCACCGGACTGCCAGAGCCGATGGCCAGGCCCACACCCACCTCGCACGATGCGACCGCTCCCACGCCGGCCGGAACCCACTGCACCCGATCCAGAGCGATTCGCCCGGTCGGTTCCACACGTGCCGCGTCCTGCATCGCCTCGACCGCGGCGACGGTATCCCACCCGTACCTGCCTGAAACGCTCAGCTCATTGCCCTGCTCGACCAGCGCCCGCTGCAACCCCTCGACATCCGCGCCTTCCATCCCGAAGCCCAGATCCCGCCAGAGCGGCACATCCGTCACGACCGCGATGCGAACCACACCATCCACGCTGAGCAGATGATCACCGGCCTTCACCACCGCACCCGGCGCGCACGACGAGGCCGTGACCATGCCGCCGGGACCGCTGAGCACCACCGACACCTCACGCGACAACTCCGGCACGGCCGCGACCGTGTGCGCATCATCGAACACCCGCTCGGTCACCGGCACCGCACGGGGCCCCTCCACCCCCTCCGCGGACGGCGGCAGCAGCGGCGGCAGCAACAACGCCCCGACCAGCCCACCGACCGCGAGGGCAAGAACTGTGAGGAGGACCCCCCACCTCAGACCCCTGCTCACAGTGCCAGCGGGTTGCTCGAGCACTGCTGCACGCGGGGGTCATCCATCGCAACCCCTCCCGGAAGCGTCGGCAGATCCGACGGCGGCACCGTCGCCTCCCCAGCCGCCGCACCGTCCGCCGCATTGAACTGGGCTGCGAACGCGTTCACGAAGCGATCCCAATCCTCCTTGGTGAAAGCGTCATCGACCACACCCTGCTGCCGCAGACACTCCACGATCAACGCACTGAAATCCTCATTGTCAGGATTCACCTGAAGCTGGTAGTAGAGCGGCTCGATCACGTACGTGGTCTCATCAGAGCACCGCCGCTCCGCCGCGACCTGCTCCGCGTTGGCCGGTCCGGGCGAGAAGTCGTACTGCCCGTTCGGCTGTGCCACAACATACATCCCCGCGTCCGCGACACAGTCGACATACCGCTGCCGAACCTCACGGAACTCCGCATCCGTGATCTGATCGTCGCTGAGCACCTCACGTTGAAAATCCGTCACCGCGTTCCGGCGCGCCTGCTCGAACTCGGCTGCATACGGTCCGCTTCCGTTACCGGATGTCTCCGGCGAGCATGCTGTTAGCCCGGCGATCAGCAGGAGCGCGCCGACAGCACCAGCAACACGTCCAGCGCGGCCAGCCACACGTACGGCGCGCCTACCCACTGACGCCATGATCAGCGCGACTCGATGACGTTCGATTTGTGGTAACGGCCGCTCGGAAGGTAGACGGTAGAAGTGAGCGCGGTCGTGCCGATCCACGGACCATACGACGCGTCGACCGGCGAGTTGGAGCTATCGGTGTAGTACCAGTTCTTGCGCGCCCGGATCGTCGAACCGTTGGTGCAGTTCGACGACACCTTGGCGGAGGCCTGAGCGGCTGTGTTCACCGAGAGGTATGCCCCAGAGCACACCGCCTGCGCTGGGGCAGCAACTACAACGCTCCCCATCATCGCGAGCGCCACGGCCACGACCGTTCCAAATCCGGCGCGCTTGCGCTTGGTCATCAACGTCATCTCTCACTCCTGTCGTTTCGTGCGATCGATCAGGGCCTCAGCGGTGAGGCCCGTGTCGGAGCCCTTGGCGGCTCACTCTGGTTGTTGCCAGACACCGCCGCGGTGTTACACGAAGCTGGCAGCCGGGACAGGATCGGCTCGCTGGGCCTGAATCGGACCGTCATGCCGGTCCTGAATGAAGTTGACATCGCCAAGAAGCGTCGCGAGCAATCACGCGCCCCAACGCCCGTGCCTGCGGCGCCTCGGTGATCGCAATGAGGGATCCTTCGGCGAGCAGGGCGACCGGTCATCGTACGGTGTCGTGTCGGGCTGACGAGGCGTGAGGCGCGTTCGCTTGGAAGCGGTCAGTACCACAGGCATTCATCCGTGTCTCGCGGCTCGAGATTCGAACGACTCCGGACGAGCTCGAAGCATCGGGGGTCGTCGGTGCCTCCGCCGATGCCGAATGCGATGGTCATCTCACCGTTTCGGCCGGTCGCCAAGAGCTGACCGCCGCGACAGTCACCCGACGTCGCGGTCAGATAGATGCTCTGCGTCTCTGCGTAGAGGGTCCAGCTCCCGGCGCAGCCGGCCGTCTCGGTCGACTTCGACCGAGGCCCATGACCGTCGATGATCCGCTTCGGCATGTCAGCCATCTCGAACGTGCCGTCCGCCTTCAGAACGAGCCGGCCCGATCCGTGCACCCAAGTCCCGACGACATCAGCGGGCTCTTCCGCGTGCGGATACACCGCGAAGAATCCGGTGCATCCGACGGTGCCGAACATCACCGAGAGGCAGAGCAACGTGAGGACGACGTTGCGCCCTCGCGATCTCGACCTCATGCGGCCAGGCGGGTAGCAGGACTGCTCCAGACCACCGGCACATCGCGCATGACGAGTACGTGGTCGAACTCTGCGGCGCCTGGAGGAAGTGCGTCGAAGAAGCTGGACTCGACGCGCGTCGCGTGACCCGGCTGCACGCGCCAGTCGTCCGTGTCGAGTCGAAGGGCTTCGAGTTCGCCGCCACGGGTCGGGGACCAGCCGATGGCGTCCTTTCGGAAGAAGTCGGAAGCCTCGGCCAGGTCGGCGAATAACGAGCTTTCGAACTGTTCGGCCGGAACGACGTCGACGTCGACGTCGACCCGCAGGTCGACCGCGTCGACGGTCACATGCAGGTTGTCGTCGGACTCGACTGACGTGACCCGGGCGTGCTCGTGCACGCCGGGGAAGACCCGGCCGCCGGCGAGCTGGGCGAGCCGTGACGCGCTGTGCCGACGCGGGATGAACACCCCGGTCCGGACACCGTCGGGGCCATCCCATTCGACAGCTACTCGGTGCGCGGCGCTTTCGCTTCGGTGGCCCACCTTGGGGGCGAACCACGCCGGCCGGAAGTCGCCTAGCCGGATCAGGCAGACGCCCGCGACCGCGCTTCCGTCGACGAGTTGAGGGCGAAGCCCGCCGGGCAACGTGGGTGCGATCGCGTCCGGCTCGACCCGGTAGTTCACGAGCAGACGGCGCTCGATCGTGGCTGCCATGCGTGGAATGGTGATGGTCACGACCGGATTCTAGGACCACGCGGGGTTCGCACTAGTGGATCGGCAACCGGGCGGGCCCGTGCCCTCTGAGAGCGCAGCGGCCGTCCAGTTAGGCTCGCCCCATGGCGTCCTTCGATCTGCAGACCGATCTCGGTCAAGACCCCGCATATCGACTGCTGGCCAATTCGCCCGTCACGCTCTTCCATAGGGCCGACCGGATGGCATCGACGCTTGAGGAGCTGAGGAAGCTCCGCTATCAAGTGCTGGAGTTCGACGCCACGACTTGGAGTCAGCTCGCGGCAATGCACGATCAGCTCGCGGCTGGGTTTGAGTTCCCGGACTACTACGGACGGAACTTCGATGCACTCGCCGACTGCCTGAGGGACGTCGTCGAGCACGACTACGGGTGGGACCCGAAGGCGACTGGACTTGTCGTCGTACTCGATCGATACGACGCCTTCGTGGAGGCCGACCCCGGATCGGCACAACTTCTCCTTGAGATCATGGCTGATACGTCGCGAGGCGCCGCATTACTCGGCGGCCGCTTGATTTGCCTCGTGCAGTCCGATGACCGCGAAATCGCGATTGCGCCGGTCGGCGCGACCGTTGTGCCGTGGCACGATGCGGAGCATTGACCTGATCGACGGCGGTCGCAGCGTGGTCAACTCCAGTGCACCCGCACTGCGCAAGCGGATCCGCATCCGGACTTCGCACGACTAGGCGTCACCGGGGCTCTGAGTAGGTGTACGAGAATGGTGCCGATGAACTTCTGGCTGCTCGCGCTTGGCGCTGTGTGGGTTGGCGTCGGCGTCTTCGTTCTCATCGACCGGGAACGAGTGTTGCGCTGGAGTCAGAAGCACCTTCGGCGGAGTGTCGGAGAAGTTGGTGAGTCTGTCGCCGCTGCCGGGAAACCTGACCACATGACGGGGCCCGGCATTGGAGCGATCGTCATCGGCGCGCTCGTAATCCTGCAAGGTCTGAACATTCTCTAACGCCACGCGATCAACTGTCCGTCTATGGATCCCCGGTTGGCGGCCTACGGCAGAAGATCGAGCATCTGCGGTAGTGCCTTCATCGCGTGGATCACGAGTTCGTTCCCGCTGTCGAAGACCAACACGACCGTCTCGAGCAGTCGACCTCGGGCGTCGAATCCGAGTCGGAGCTGCCGGGCGGGCGAGTCGTCGTAGAGGTCTTCGATCCAGGTCGGCCATGAAGCGGCTTGCGTCGCATCCTCGGGGCTGATGCCGTGCTTGAGTGCCGAATCGTGAACCTTCACGCGGCGTACGCGGCCAGCGCGTCCCTGATGAGCTCAGACCGTGTCTTGTGCTCGCGGGCAGCGCGGGCATCCAGCGCTGCGAGTTCGTCACTGGTCAACCGCAGAGCAACCACCTGCGATGGCTCAGCACCACGCCCTGGCCGGCCGCGACCGCGCTTCTTCAGGGCTACTACGTCATAGCCGGCTTCGGCTTCAGCGACCCACTCGGAGATCTGCTCTTCGGTGACGGGCACGCCTTTGATCGTCTCCCGCTTGCTCATGGCAATAGTGTAATACGAAATACCTGCGAGAGTAGTCGCCAGTCCCGCTGAGGGATCGTCCGTGCATCGGATTCGAGAGCCTTGCGGTTTCGCTCCTCGCGGGGCAGCGCGAGATCCGCTGAACTGGTGCAATGCGATCCGTTGAGCCGATCCCGGGCAACCCATGGCCGCACGAGATGACCATCACGGTCGAGGATCGGCCGATGCAGGTCCTCGAGTTGCTGTGGCTGCGCGAGGCCCATGCATTGCATCCGCGGGGTGACGACCTGCCTCCGCCTCTCGTGGCGACTCCCGCGCCTGCGGCGGCCGTTGCGGATGACGTGACCCGGGCGGAGTGGGAGGGTGCGTGGGCGGGAGTCTGGCGGGAGGTCGTCGAGCATGCGGGCCGCGAGCACGATCTTCGTCTCTTCGAACGCATCCGCGCCACAGCCGATGGATCACCAGAGCGGGAGTCGCTCCTTCGCGAATTGGTCGGACCGAGCTGGAGCGATCGGTTCGATGCGAGCGTGTTCCAGGATCCCTCGTACCTCGAGTGGGAGCGAAGCGGGATGGACGCTCTGCGCGCAACGAATCGGGGTGCGCTCGAGGACGATCCCGAGCGGCGAGACCTCGAGGCGCTCGTCCTGGCCTGGCGTAGAGGGCTGACCAAGATCGTGACGATCCCGTGCCGAGGTGAGTGGAACCGAAGGATCGGCCCCAACGCTTTGCTGGTCACAGCCGACACGCGCGCCGACAGCGACGCCTACCGGCTCGCCCTGACGTCGTTCGCGTGACCCTGCGCCGCGGATGGCTCAGTCAGGGATCGCCGCAGAGCGACAGAGGTCGGAACCCAGGAAGTCCAGTATCGTGGGTGATATGGACGTTTTGAACGTTTTGGGCGATAATCGAGACATGAGTACTCCAGTTCCCAGCCCGTCCCGTGAGCCACGCGTGGTCGCTCCGCCGGACGACCTGCAGGAGATGCTCAACCTTGCGCGGCTGCTCGAAAGCCACTCCGCCCCCGCGATGCTGCTCGGGCCTGACGGCGAGCAGATCCCCTTGCCTCTCGAGGTCTACGAGGTACTGCGGCAGGTCGTGAATGCAATGGGTAACGGTGCGTCCGTCAGTGTCGAGCCGATCGACCGTCAATTGACGACCCAGCAGGCGGCGAACTTGCTGGGCGTGAGCCGGAACACCTTGGTCCGGCTGCTCGACGAGCATGAGCTGCCCTTCGAACGCCTCGGGGCCTCCCGGCATCGGCGTCTTCGTCTGCAGGACGTGCTTGCGTACCGTGAGCGGAAGCGGATCGATCGTCGCAGTCGTCTTGATGAGCTGACCCGCCAGGCGAGCGAGGACGGCATGTACGACGTCGACGCCGGGGCGTACCGGAACGCCCTCGCCGAAGCGAGGAAGTCGTAGGCGGTGGCGCTGTTCACGGCGTTTCTCGATGCTTGCGTGCTGGTTCCGATCGCGCCGTGCGACACGATGCTGCGGATGGCCGACTCCGGCGCGTTCCGGCCGTTGTGGTCACGACGGGTCGTTGATGAGGCGCTGCGTGCACTTGAGCGCATCCATCCCGACATTGACCCAAGCAGGTTCCAGAGCCGCTTTCGCTCGATGGATGAGGCCTTCGACGATGCTCTCGTCGAAGGGTGGGAAGCACTCGAGGGAGGGATCGAGCTTCCGGACCCTGACGATCGCCACGTTGTTGCCGCAGCGATTTGGGGTCGTGCTGATGTGATCGTCACCGAGAACGTCAGCGACTTCCCCGAGGCTGCGCTGCGGCACTTCGGCCTGGCCGCCATCCGGCTGGATGACTTCCTGCTGGATCAGTTCGACCTCGGACCGTCCGCCACGTGCCAGGTCATCACTGAGCAAGCAGCGGCGATGACACATCCCCCCGTCGCTGCGGAGGTGCTGTTGGCGAGACTGGCCTGCAGCGGGGCTCCGAAGTTCGCGGAAGCCGTCAGCGAGATGCTGGCTGACAACGACCTGGGGTAGACGACTTACGCCCGCACACCGACTCACGCCGGCCCGGTCTCCGTGGTCGCACGCGGCGCACTCCGCACTAGCCGATCCGCTTGCGGCTGTCCGGTCGACGACCTTCCGTGGGCGCTGCGGTTCCGCGCGGGCGCGGTCGCCCACCTCAATAGTGGTCGCGGGCTTGCAGGATGACGATGTGGTCGTCCGTGACGTAGTAGACGAGCCGATTCGTCTCGTCGATGCGGCGAGACCACGCACCCGAAAGGATGTGCTTGAGCGGCTCCGGCTTCCCGATGCCGGCGAACGGGTCACGGAGCACGTCGGCGATCAGGACGTTGATCCGTCTGAGCGTCTTGCGGTCTTGCGTCTGCCAGTAGACGTAGTCCTCCCAGCCGTTCTGATCGAACGCGAGCGCGCGGGTCACGCTTCGAGGAGGTCGTGCTGCTCGAACTCGCCGCGACGCGCCCGCTCGATCGCGTCGAGGAGCCGCTCGGCGTTGGCAGGGTTGCGCAGCAAGTGAGCGGTCTCCGTGATCGCGTCGTAGTCGTCCTTCGACATGATCACGGCGTTGCCGTGTCGAGAGACGACCTCGACTGCGGTGTGATCGTCGTTGACCTGCTGGATCAGGCCGAACAGGCTCTTGCGCGCCTCGGTCGCGGTGATTGCCGACATGTTCACCTCTTCGAATTTGTGGTACGGAATAGTGTACCACTCGGGATGGCTGTCACCTCGCCGAGGGACCCGGCTTGCGGGCATTAGAGCTACGGACGTCTCACATTCCTTGTTGGGTGCGCGCGAGATTGAGCAAACTGAGTGCCGCATTCGTCGCTGTACCGTCTGGCGCATGAAGCGCCGCGGTCATCGTCATAGGCCTCGTGACGCGACCGCCAGCACTAGTGACGATCTCTTCGAGCACGTCTCGGGCGGAGAAGCTGTCCCAGCGCATCACGACATTGGCGATCGAGATCCTCAGCGACGTGATTGGCGAGTCTCGCAGTAGGGTCTCGAGCGCCAACCTCCCTTCTGGGCGTACTGCGAGTTTGTTGAGCGCCGCCTGGTGCGCATCCATCCGCTTGCTGTGGGCGCGAACGTCGCCCTTCCTCTCATAGGACAGAGTTCGCTCGCCGACGTCAATCGCGTTGCGTGTCTCATGCAGGTCCTGCAGGAGTCTGGCTACATCCTTCACACACGCATTCTGCCGCGCGTGGAACCGTCATCGGGCGAACGCAGCCCATGCCGGTGTTGCGAAGCTCCGTCGGCTAGGTTTGCGGACGTGAACGTCGGTAGCCCTGAGGCACGTGGCGACGGCTGGTGGACTGTGGCGGTCTGGCCCGGCCATTTGAGCTCACTCGCAGCGGCGTTGAACCCCGGGCTCGAGTTCGTGATCCTTGAAGACCATGCTGCCGTCGGCTGGGACTGGCGCAGCGTGCGGGTCCCAGTCAACGAGTCCGAGACGGGCTTCGTGGAAGATGTAGCGGTTCGCTTCGTCCGGATGGACCTGCTCATGACGCCGGACCAGTTCCGACGCCATGCGTTGAAGTTGCAGAGCGGAAGCGATGGTGGAGCGCTGATCTGGCAACTATCGAGGAAGCCACCAGTGAACTTCCGCCTATCGGACAAGGAAGGTGACGCTCGCGCCGCGGCTATACGAGGCCTCGACATACGCCTGATCATCGATTTGCCCCACGATGGCGAGGTCGCCGTGATTTCCGCTGCGGCCGAGGTCGAGGCGCGCGCAGTTGTGACGCGACTTGCCGCTGGAACCTAGTCAAAGCGCGCCGTAAGCGGATTCATCGGTGTGCCGGAGCCATAGTCTGCCTAGATGACGACCCGCCCCGGATGGAGCTCTGTCAAGACCACGAGTGTGCTCGCCGTGAGCGTTGGGCTTCTGGTGATCGGCATTTGGGTTGCCACTCTTCTCATGCCGAGCACGCAGCCGATGACGGTTGATGCGGCAGCTGCAGAGGTGACGGCGCGGCTGGACCGGATCGAAGGAACCCTCCCCGAAGGATCCGTGATCGATCGTTCGGAGACGATTGCAGTAGAAGCGTGTCCTCTCGAAGGGCGAGGGGAACAGGCACGGATTCTGCGAGTGTTCGACGTCGACCCCGTGCTCGATCGAGTGACCTGGGCCAGGACTCTGGCCCAAGAGTTCGCCGAGGCAGACGGGTGGGTGGTTCGCACCAAGGCGCTTGAATCCCGCGACAACCTCGAGATCCGCGTCGTCGGCCGCGACCTGCTCGTGATCGACATCATCGCGCGCGGCGACCCAGCCCAGGCACGCATCACCCTGCGCTCCATCAGCGAATGCAGCAGCGCAAGCTGATCGGTCCTGAGCGCCAGGACCGATCCCTCAACGCCAATCGTGGTCTGCGACCGTGGTCGCTACTTCTTCTTCCGTCGACGTTGGATCTCGGGCACGACGAGCTCGGGAACTGCGCGGAGCATGAACTTGTCGAAGTCCGGCACGGTGAATGCGGCGTAGCCATGTTCGGGCGTGTACAGCAGGCCCATCTCGATGAGCTCGGCACGTGTGGGAGGGACTTGGTTGGACTCGCGGTGGAGCACTCGTGCGACGTCGGCGGCTTTCTGACAAAGCGACCTAACGTCTGCAACCTCGCGGATCAACCCGGCCGCTCGCGCACGTGTTGACGACTCGCGCCCGACCCTCA
This sequence comes from Agromyces marinus, assembly GCF_021442325.1. Classification (NCBI taxonomy): domain Bacteria; kingdom Bacillati; phylum Actinomycetota; class Actinomycetes; order Micrococcales; family Microbacteriaceae; genus Agromyces; species Agromyces marinus. The sequence continues at coordinate 2,824,741 of NZ_CP087879.1, forward strand.
GCGCGAATGCGCCGCGTCGGGGCCTCGTGCAGGATCGAGCTATGCCTGACTCGCCGAACCTCACTGCCGCCGATCTTCGAGCGCTTGCCCGGCTCTGCGACGCGACCCGCGTGATGACCCTCTCCGGACGGCTCGACCCCGCCGCGGTGAACACCCTGCGGACAAGGCTCATGAGCGTCGAGCCAACAGACGACGGAGGCGCTGACGACCTGGTTGTCGTCGCACGACTGGATCACTTGATCGACGGGCTCCGAGCGGAACTCGGCGCCGACTACTAGGCGCTCCCTGCCGATCCCTGCGACGCCGCCTGATAGCCCTGGGCTATCGATCAGGCGGGGACATACTCCTGTCGTACTCTGCCGTCGGTAGCGAGTTCGATGTACCCGAAGTCTCGGTCGGAGTTCAGGATCACGGCGTCATTGGCGACTGCGTAGGCGGCGATCAGGCAGTCGAATGCCGCTGCGGCGCGGATGAGTCCCTTGTTCCAGAGCGCCTGTTGGATGTCGAGGGCGTCCTGCTCATCCGGGTGCTCCCACGCCGGGAGCAGCTCTTCTATGTCCTCTCGCAGCTCGGCGTACTCGCGGGGGCCTCTTGCGGAGTGGCAGTATTCGAGCACCTGGGGAGGGCAGGTGATGATGAGGTGATTCGGCGACAGTGCTCTGAGCCTGTCGGCGATCGCCGCGCTCGTCCCGGCCCTCTGCCAGATGCTGTTGTCGACGAGGTACGTCGTCACGCTGGCGTCACCGTCGGCGTGATGGTCGGCGCGTCGATCTGGTCGGGCTCGAACCTGCGCCCGATGATGCGCTCGACGGCTGCCGGTTGACGGCGAACGGCGATAAGCGTGCGCAACGCGAGGTCAACGGTCTCGCGATTGGAGGAAGTGCCGGCCAACTCCTTGGCCTGCTTCAGCTCGTCGGGATCGATGTCGATGGATGTGATGGCCATGGCGCCTCCCTCGGTTCTATATATACCACTATATAAGTCGGATGTCGGGTCGGTACAGCTGTTCGCATAGCGGCACCCGACCGACCCTCAGGGTGCGCCGCTCGGCCAAGGGCGGCCGGCGGCGCACCGATGATCCCTCAGTGGCGACGATCCTCTGGTCCTTCCCGATGGCTCGGCGGCGACGTGAGCTATCCGCGAGCGAATACGTTGGTCGCGACTTCGCGGTGCAACTCGGGCGCCGGAGCACCATCGGGCCGGACGATGTACCCACCACTGGGACCGCCGACGCCGAACTCGGCGCCGCCACCACCACAGCCAATCACCCAGTCCGTAGCGTTCGGGTAGACCGCGAGGCAGACAGTCCCGGGCTCCTTGCCCTTGGCTAGGAAGAGCATGTTGCCGTCGTGCTCGCCAACGTACCGGCTGCTCGATGGCTCCAATTCGTCGTCAGCGTACTCGGGAGGTCTGCTGGGAGCGCGTCGGCGGCCACGGCGTCACGCTCCAGGACGGCGAAGCCTGATCCCGAGTCGATGCATCCTGTCGGCACGAGGACAGCGTGGTGCCGGCGAGCGAGGCGATCTTGCAGGGGGATGCCCTGGCCGAATGCTCCCACGTCAGAGCGGCTGCCGCGTCGAACGAGACGCCGACCGCTGCCCCTCCCTCAGCGACACAGCCAGTATGACCGGTTATACTTTGGCCATGAAGACCGCGATCTCCATCCCGGATGGCGACTTCGAGCGCTTCGAACGCGTCGCCGCCCGGCACGGCATGAACCGCTCGGAGTTCTTTCGACGCGCCGGCCGCCGCTTCGTCGAGGAACTCGAGGGCGAGGCAGAGCTGACCGCCCTGGCCGACGCGGTCATTGAACGCGTCGGGCAGCCCTCAGTCGACAGCCCGTTCCTCTCGGAGTCCGAGCGCCGCATGCTCGAGGCGACTGAGTGGTGATCGCCCACGGCGACGTCGTCTGGGTCGACCTCGGGTCACCGCGCGGATCGGAACCGGCGAAGAGGCGTCCTGCCGTCGTGATGCAGGAGGACTGGCTGCTCGCCACGCAGATCGCCACCGTCCTGGTCGTGCCGTTGACATCGAACGTTGCGCTGGAAGCGTTCCCCGGCAACGTACTCATACCCGTCGAGGCTTCCGGCCTCGAGAAGGACTCGGTGGCGGTCGTGTCGCAAGTCGGACCGGTCAGCCGGGAGTTCCTCGACGCGTTCCCGGTCGGGCACCTCCCGAGCTACGTTCAGACCAAGATCGCCAACGGCATTCGCCTCGGTATGGGCATCTGAGCCGCGACCACACTGTCGACTCGCTGACGATCCCCTACCGCGACCGCCGCCGCTCAGCGACCGTAGACGTCGCGGCGATGCCCGAGCGTCACGACGACCACCAGCAAGACGTGGTCTCGGACCGTGTAGATGATTCGGTAGTCGCCGACGCGCACCCTGAGTCCGTCGCGGCCCTGAAGCGCCTTGGCCCCGGGCGGGCGCGGATCTTGTCCGAGCAGCGCGATCGCGCCGCGGATGCGGTCGCGGTCCTGGTGGTCGATGCGTTTGAGCGCTCGGAGGGCGGCTGGTCGGAGTTCGATCCGGTAGCTCACTCCCAGCCCAGGTCCTTCTTGACCTGATCCCAGGGGATGTTCTCGCCTTCTTCGGCCATGGCTTCATCGAAGGCGGCGGCATCCTCGGCGTCTTCGAGCGCGTCGAGCATGCGCTCGTACCGCTCCGGGCTCACCACGACCGCAGCGCGCTGGCCGCGCCGTTCGATGAAGACGGCCTCCTGCCGAGAACGCGCGATCACGTCGGACAGGTGACTGCGGGCGTCTGCGACGCTGACACTGGACATGCCGTAATTGTACATCTCTCGTGTCTTGATGTACATAACGCAGGGATCTACCACGCGCTCTGCGGCGATCCCCGACTGAGCCATCCGCGGCGCAGGGTCACGCGAACGACGTCAGGGCGAGCCGGTAGGCGTCACTGTCGGCGCGCGTGTCGGCTGTGACCAGCAAAGCGTTGGGGCCGATCCTTCGGTTCCACTCACCTCGGCACGGGATCGTCACGATCTTGGTCAGCCCTCTACGCCAGGCCAGGACGAGCGCCTCGAGGTCTCGCCGCTCGGGATCGTCCTCGAGCGCACCCCGATTCGTTGCGCGCAGAGCGTCCATCCCGCTTCGCTCCCACAACCTCGTCGAACTCGGCATTCCGCTCCGCCGCGCATACAGGAAGACGGTGTTCAACCTCGCACCCCGCAATAGGGCGTTCGCCTTCATCGCGCGCGAGTACGAAGGACTTGACACGCTCCGAGCGACTCTGCGGTGATCGCTGCTGGCGAGGCCCCCTTCCCCCCAACTGAACGAACGTGACGGAACGGACACCGGCGATCTCTGAGTCGCTGAGGGATCGGCCGCGTGCCAGCCCGCCGGTATACTTCGAGTATGACCACGACGATCAAGGTGAGCGATGAGCTCCGGGACCGGCTCAAAGAGCAGGCGGCACGCGACGGGCTGACGCTCGGCGCGCACCTCGCGCACCTCGCGGACGCAGAGGACCGCAGGTGGCGACTGAGCACCTTGAAGGCGGCGGTCTCAGCATCGACGGCCACGCAGGCCGACTCGCACGCTCGGGAGTCGGCGGACTGGGAGCGCACCGAGTTGGCTGACGCCCAGTCGTGACCGAGCCGGAACTCGCGCCCGGGGTCATCGCATGGGCATCGCTCGAGCCCGTTCGCGGTCGGGAGCAGGGTGGCCACCGTCCGGTGCTGGTCATCGCCTCCTCCGGATATCTGGACGCGGTCACGACCCTCGCGATCGTGCTGCCGATCACTACCACCGACCGCGGATGGCCCAACCACGTCCCGGTCGACGGGCACAGCGGTCTCGATCGGCCCTCATGGATCATGACCGAACAACCGCGGACCCTCTCGCGTGACCGGCTCACGAGGATCTCGGGTCAGGTGTCGACCGACTGTCTCGGAGCCGTGCGGATGTGGCTGGGCGACTTCCTCGAGCTCTGACCACTTCCAGCACGAGCGATCTCTCCTCCCAGCGGCATCCCATTAGTCGCGCGCGTCGACGCTGTCCCACCCATCTGCGTCGTCGAAGTGTGCTTCCCGGGCATCACGACCTGCGCGCAGGTCGCGCCGCGCCGTCTCGCGCGCAGCGCGATGAGTCAGGAGTGAGGAACGGTACGGGTTCAGGCGTCATGCCGTTGCATCGTGCGGTAGACCGTGGCCCGCGAGACCTTGAAGATCTGACCGAGCTCCGCGATCGTGTGGCTCCCGCTCCGGTACACCTGGACGAGCAGTGCCTGCTGCGCGGCCGACAGCTTGGGGGCGCGACCCCGTAGCCTGCCCTTCGCGCGAGCGATCTGCATCCCCTCGCGCGTCCGGGCGCGGATCAGGTCCGACTCGAACTCGGCCACCATCGCGAGAACATTGAACAGCAGCCGCCCCACGGGATCGTTCGGGTCGTGGATGGATCCGCCGAGGTTGAGCTTCACGTTCTTCGCGGTGAGCTCGTCGACGATGTCCCGCGCGTCGCGCAGCGATCGCGCGAGCCGGTCGAGCTTCGTGACGACGAACGTGTCGCCGTCGCGACATGCCGCCATGGCAAGTCGAAGCCCGGGTCGGTCGCGGTTCGTTCCCGTGAGCCCCCGATCGGTGTAGATCCGCTCGGGCATGACCCCGAGCCGTTCGAGCGCCTCGCGCTGCACCGTGAGGTCCTGGTCGTGCGTGGACACGCGAGCGTATCCGATGAGCATCTCGTTCATCTCTGCAGGTTGCGCGCCGATCGGCACCGCGGCAACCGGTGTCCCGAGTCGCGCCGCCGAGGCGTGCGGTTCCCGGTGTGACGTTCGCCCCGTGACATTGGTCCAGGTGCTCGCGGTCGCGATGCTCGCGGTCCTCGTCGTCGGAGCCGTGATCGCGTCGACGGGACTGCTCGCGGCGACCGGGTCGCCGCTGCAGACCGCGCTGTTCGCCACCGGCGCGGCGGTCGGCGGGCTCGGGTGGGTCGCATTCCCCGTCTGGTGGCTCGTGCTCGCCTCGACCGTGAACTGAACGGACGCGGCATCCGTGCGACCCCGCGCGACGAGACCGGCCCCAGCGGGCCATCGGGTGCGTAGGGTGGGGACATGGCAGCCATCGCGCTCGGGGTCCCGACGATCCGTCGGGCGGATGCCGGTGCGCCCGACCTGCGCGGCCGCCCCGACGTGCCGGGGCTCGTCGACCGGTTCGGCCGGGTCGCGCACGACCTGCGGGTGTCGATCACGTCGGCGTGCTCGCTGCGCTGCACCTACTGCATGCCCGCGGAGGGCCTGCCCGTCATCCCCCGCGACGAACTCCTGACGGCCGAGGAGATCGGCCGACTGGTCGGCATCGCCGTGCGCGACCTCGGCGTGCTCGAGGTCCGGTTCACCGGCGGCGAACCGCTGACGCGGGGCGATCTCGTCGAGATCGTCAGGCGCAGCGCCGAGGCGGCGCCCGGCATCCCGCTCTCGCTCACGACCAACGGCATCGGCCTCGACAAGCGGGCCGAAGCGCTCCGCGATGCCGGGATCACGCGCGTCAACGTCTCGCTCGACACGCTCGATCGCGAGCACTTCACGCGGCTGACGCGACGCGACCGGCTGCCGGCGGTGCTCGCCGGGATCGCCGGTGCGCATCGGGCGGGGATCGGCCCGATCAAGGTCAACGCGGTGCTCATGCGGGAGACCCTGGCCGACGCGCCCGCCCTGCTCGCGTGGGCCATCGAGCACGGGTGCCGGCTGCGGTTCATCGAGCAGATGCCGCTCGACGCCGACGAGGCGTGGCGGCGCGACAACATGGTCGATGCGCGAGAACTGCTCGCCGTGCTGGGCACGAGGTTCTCGCTCGACCCCGTCGGCCGGGAGGATCCGGCCGCGCCGGCCGAGGAGTGGCTCGTCGACGGCGGCCCGGTGACGGTGGGGATCATCGCGTCGGTCACACGACCGTTCTGCGGCGCGTGCGACCGGACGCGCCTGACGGCCGAGGGCTCGGTCAGGTCGTGCCTGTTCGGTGACGACGAGACCGACCTGCGCGGGTTGCTGCGCTCCGGTTCCGGCGACGACGAGATCGCCGACCTGTGGCGGGCCGCGATGTGGGGCAAGAAGGCGGGGCACGGCATCGACGACGTCGACTTCGTGCGCCCGGTGCGGACGATGGGAGGCATCGGTGGCTGACACGGCGACCGTGACGACGGTTCAAGTGCGCTACTTCGCCGCGGCGGCGGAAGCTGCCGCCACCGAGGAGGAGCGCCTCGAGTTCGCGGGCTCCACGCTCGGCGAGCTGCGCGACGCCCTCGTCGAACGGTACGGCACGCCGATGGCGCGCGTCGTCGCGAACGGGTCGTTCCTGCTCGACGGCGTCGTGCGGCGCGACCCGGCGACGCCCGTCGGCGACCGGGTCGACGTGCTCCCGCCCTTCGCCGGCGGCTGACGGCCGCCCTCAGCGGGCCGGCGCGAACCGGCGGAGCGTCAGAGGTTCACCCACTCGCTCGTACCGCCCTCGAGGTGCTGGCGCTTCCAGATCGGCGTGCGCTCCTTGATGCGGTCGACGAGCAGCGCGCACGCGGCGAACGCCTCGGCGCGATGCGGGGCCGCGACGGATGCCACCAGCGCGACGTCTCCGATCGCGAGCGGTCCGACGCGGTGACCGGCGGCGATCGCGAGTCCCGTCTCTCGGGCGACCTCAGCGCAGGTGTCGCGCAGGAACCGTTCGGCGTCGGGGTGCGCGGAGTAGTCGAGGGCCGTGACCGGTTCGCCGTGGTCGTGATCGCGGATGACGCCCTCGAACGTCACCAGCGCGCCGTCGCGTCGCGACAGCACGAACGCCTCGATTGCAGCGCGGTCGATCACCTCGGAGGTCACGACGGCGAACACCTCCGGCGCGGCCTGCTCCTCAGCTCCGGGCATGGTCGCCTCCCGCAACCTGGTCGACGAGGTGCGGAAGGAGGTCGTCGAGCACCGCGAGCCCGTCGGCGACGCCGCCGCGCGACCCCGGCAGGTTGACGATGACGCTTCTCCCCGCGACTCCGGCGAGCGCACGGCTCAGCGCGGCCGTCGGCGTCGCAGCCCGCCCCGCAGCACGGATCGCCTCGGCCACGCCGGGAAGGGCATGATCGATCACCGCGGCCGTCGCCTCGGGTGTGCGGTCGGTCGGGCTCACGCCCGTGCCGCCCGTGGTGAGGACGATCGCGGGGGCCTCGGCCACGGCGGCACGGACCGCGTCGGCGATATCGGCGTCGGCGACGACGCGCGGGTCGTCGACCTCGTAGCCGCGGGCGCGCAGCCAATCGGCGATCACCGGCCCGGTCGTGTCGGTCGCGGTACCGGCGGCGGCACGTGTGGAGGAGACGAGCACGATCGCGGTGCGCTCGGTCGGGTCATCCGTCGGCCGGTGGGGACCGGCGTCGGCATCGGCCCGCCACACGCCGCGCTTGCCGCCGCGCTTCTCGACGAGGCGGATGCCGCCGAGGCTCGCAGCGGGGTCGACCGCCTTGACCATGTCGTGGAGGGTGAGTCCGGCGACCGCGACGGCGGTGAGGGCTTCCATCTCGACGCCCGTGCGGCCGGTCGTGGTCGCGGTGGCCCGGATCGTGACGGCGGCCTCGTCGAAGTCGAAGTCGATGGCCACCGAGTCGAGGGGCACGATGTGGCACAGGGGGATCAGTTCGCTCGTGCGCTTCGCGCCGGAGATGCCGGCGATCCGCGCGGTCGGCAGCACGTCCGCCTTCTTCAGCGAGTCGGAGCGCACGAGCTCGACGACCTCGGCCGTCGTGTCGAGTCGCCCTTCGGCGATCGCGACGCGTCGCGTAATGGGCTTGCCACCCACGTCGACCATGCGGGCGCGACCGTCGGCGTCGAGATGCGTGAGCTCGCTCATAGGAACACGGTATCGACCTGTTCGCCGGCGTCGAGTGCTTCGGCGTCATCCGGGATGACGATGAGCAGTTCCGACGCCGCGAGTGCCGCGACCAGGTGCGACCCGGGACCGCCGACGACCTCCGCGAGCCCCTCCGGCGTCCGTCGCCCTCGGAGGAACTGCCGCTTGCCCGCGACCGAGCGCACGGCGCCGGCGAGCGGCATCCGCTCGGTCCGCGCGGCCGGCAGGGCCGCGATCGCCCGGAGCGACGGGGCGACGAAGAGTGCGAACGACAGCTGCGCGCTGACGGGGTTGCCGGGGAACCCGATGAGCGGCACACCACGGTGGGTGCCGACCGCCTGGGGGCCGCCCGGTTGCATCGCGACCGAGCCGACCCAGGCCCCCAGCGGCTCGATGAGCTCGCGCACGACCTCGTAGGCGCCCTGCGAGACGCCGCCGCTGGTGAGGATGAGTTCGGCGCCCGCGTCGACCGCCGCGTCGAGTTCGGCGCGCAACCGCTCGACGTCGTCGCGCACGCGGGCGGTGTGCACGACCGCGGCCCCGCAGGCGGCGACCGCGGCGCGCAGGGCCGGACCGTTCGCGTCGGGCAGCTCCCCCGGCCCGAGCTCCGCACCGGGCGCGACGAGTTCGCTGCCGGTGCTGACGACCGCGACGCGCACCCGTTCGCGGACCACCAGCCGGGTGATCCCGGCCGCGGCGGCGGCGGCCAGGTGCCGGGGCTCGAGTCGGATGCCGGCGGGAAGCACGTCGGCCCCGGCGACGAGATCGGTTCCCGCCTCCCGGACGTATTCGCCCGGCCGCCGCGATCGGAGCACGCGCACCGACCCGTCGGCGGCGGGTTCGGTGTCTTCGACGGGCACGACCGCGTCGGCCCCGTCGGGCACGGGCGCGCCCGTCATGATGCGCATCGCGGCGCCCTCGGCCAGCGGGGCGGGCGCCCCGGGCGCAGCCGCCGACTCGCCCGCCACCGGGAGGACGACCGGTGCCTCGGCGACATCGGCCGCGCGCACCGCGAAGCCGTCCATCTGCGAGTTCCGGAAGGGCGGCAGGTCGATGGCCGACTCGACGGGCGAGGCGGTGATCCGGCCGAGCGCGTCCTCGAGCGCGATGTGCTCGGTCGGCCGTGCGCCCAGCGGCGCAAGCAGCGACCGCACGAATCCGCGGTGCTCGTCGAACGGGATCCTCGTCATCAGTACCTCATCACGTCGGGGTCCACGGCGAGCGCCCACGCGTCGATGCCGCCCGTCAGGTTGCGGACCCGGTCGAAGCCGGCTGCGGCCAGGCGGTCGGCGGCCAGCCGTGATCGCACCCCCAGATGGCAGATCACGACGACGGATGCCGCGGGGTCGAGTCCCGCGGCGCGCTCCTCGAGCTCGCCCAGCGGGATCAGTGTCGCGCCGGGGATCGCGGCGATCTCCGCCTCCCACGGTTCGCGGACGTCGAGCAGGACGGGCGCGCCGGCCGTCGCGAGTTCGGCGGCGAGGGTCGCGGCGTCGACCTCGCCGGGCTCGCGCGACGGCGCACGCCCGAGTTCGGGGCGCGGGCCGGGCTCGAGCGGCGCACTCGAGTGTTCGGGGCGCGAACTGCGCTCCGCGGCATCCGCCCTGGCGTACGCGATCTCGCGGGTGCGCCCGGTGAGGGCGTCGAACACCGCGACCCGCCCGACCAGCGGTTCGCCGATGCCCGTCAGCAGCTTCAGGGCCTCGCCCGCCATGAGTCCGCCCGTGACGGTGCACACGGTCGGCAGGATCCCGTCGATCGCGCAGCTCAGGCCCGCGTCGTCCGGCGGCTCGGGGAACAGGTCGCGGTACGAGATCCCCCGCGCCTCCCACGAGACGCCGACCTGCCCGGAGTAGCGTGCCGCGCTGCCCCAGACGAGCGGGATGCCGGCCCGTGATGCTGCCGCGTCGGCGACGTAGCACGTCGTGATGTCGTCGGTGCCGTCGATCACCAGGTCGGCGCCGGCGAGCAGGTCGTCGGCGGTGCCCGCGTCGAACCGGACGGGCCTGGGGACGATCACGGCTCCGGGCGCCAGGAGCGCGGCGGCATCCGCTGCGGAGTCGACCTTGGCGCGCCCGATGTCGGCGTCGTGGTGAAGGGTCTGGCGGTGCAGGTTCGTCTCTTCGACGGTGTCGTCGTCGACGAGGGTGAGTCGCCCCACCCCGGCTGCGGCGAGCGCGGGGATCACGGTGCAGCCGAGTCCGCCGGCGCCGAGGACGACGACGTGGGCGTCGGCGAGCCGGCGCTGCCCTGCGGTTCCGAATCCGGGCAGGACCCGTTGACGCGCGTAGCGAGCCGAGCCGGGATCGATGGCCATGCGTCGATTCTCGCAGCACCGGCGCGACGCCGGGCCTTGCGCCGGGCGCGGCGATGCGCGAGCGTTGTCAGGGGGGCCGCATGAGTCCGACGACGGGAGCACCGCCCGGATCGGGGCGTTCGACGGACGTGCTGCGCCTCCTGCGCGACCTGGTTCCGCAGCGGCCCCGCTTCCTGCGGGGTCCGCGCATCGCCACCGGCGTCCGCAGGCCGGTGATCCGGACCGAGCGGCTGCTGCTGCGCACCCATCGGCTCTCCGAGGCCGACCAGTGGTACGCGATCCAGTCCGACCCGACCGTGGTCGAGCATCTCGCGTGGCCGCTCCGCTCGCGCGCGGAGTCGTTCGTGCACCTGCTGAACCGGACCCGGCATTCGCGGCTCGAGCAGAACGACGACTTCCTCGCGCTCGCGGTGCTGCTCGGCGACCGTGTGATCGGCGACGCGTCGCTGCACCTGCGGGCCGGGGATCCGGCCCGCCTGCGGTGCGAGGTCGGTTGGGTCATCGCCCCGCAGTGGCAGGGCCACGGGTATGCGCGCGAGGCGGGGCTCGCGATGGTGGCGCTCGCCTTCGACCGGGTCGGGGCGGCGCGGGTCGAGGCCCACGTGCTGCCGGGCAACGACGGGTCGATCGCACTGGCCGAGCGCCTCGGGTTCACCGAGGTCGACGCGGCGGAGGGTGAGCGCGTCTTCGCGATCGATGCGGCCCGGTACCGCGAGCTGCACTCGGAACCCGGGTCGGGGCCGGGCTAGCGCTTCCTCCGCAGATGCGGGTACGATCGTCGAATGACGGCGATTCTGCGGATCCTTCGATGACGTCGTTCCGCATCAGCGAAGCGGCCGCCCTGCTCGGGGTGAGCGATGACACCGTCCGTCGGTGGGCCGACGCCGGCCGGCTCGAACTCGAACGAGCCCCGAACGGCATGCGCATGGTCACGGGCACCGAACTCGTGCGGCTCCTCGGCGACGAACCCGACGGCGCGCTCGCCGACGCGTTCCCGCTCGCACGGGCATCCGCTCGCAACCGGATGCTCGGCCTCGTGACGGCCGTCGAACGCGACGGCGTCATGGCACGGGTGGAACTGCGCGCCGGACCGTTCCGCATCGTCTCCCTCATGAGCCGCGAGGCCGCCGACGACCTCGGGCTCGAGCCGGGGGTGCTCGCCGCGGCGAGCGCGAAGGCGACCATGATCACCGTCGAGCTTCCGCAGGGGGCCGAGTGACGCGCACGGCCGGGCCGAAGCGGATGCCGCGGCACGCCGCCCCCGCGGCGGTGCTCGCCGTCGCCGCACTCGCCCTCGCCGGGTGCGCGGCCGGGTCGGATTCCCCTGCGGGAGCCGCAGCGTCCGGCGGGACCACGGACCAGGCGGGTGCCGCGCTCGAGCCGGGAACCGTCACGGTGTTCGCCGCCGCGTCGCTCACCGAGCCGTTCGAGGAGCTCGCAACCCGCTTCGAGGCCGAGCACCCGGGGGTCGAGGTCGCCCTCAACTTCGGCGGCAGCGGCGGCCTCGCCGAGCAGATCGTCAGCGGAGCCCCCGCGGACGTGTTCGCCGCGGCTGCCGAGCCGCCCATGGGTGTGGTCGCGGGCGCCGGACTCGCGATCGACCCGACCCTGTTCGCGACCAACACGCTCCAGCTCGTCGTGCCCGCCGGCAATCCCGCCGACGTCACCGGACTCGACGACCTCGCCCGCACCGAACTGCGGGTCGCACTGTGCGATCCGAGCGTTCCGTGCGGCGCCGCATCCGACGCCCTGCTCGACCGGGCCGGCATCGCACCGGCACCCGACACGCTCGAATCGGACGTGAAGGCCGTCCTGACGAAGGTGTCGCTCGACGAGGTCGATGCGGCGCTCGTCTACCGCACCGACGTCGCGTCGGCCGCCGGAGCGGTCGAGGGCATCGAGGTGCCCGAGGCGGCATCCGTCGTCAACCGGTACCCGATCTCGGTGCTCGCGGGCGCGCCGCGGCCAGACGCCGCAGCGGCGTTCGTGGCGTTCGTGACCGGCACCGAGGGCGCCGACGTCCTCGGCGCCCTGGGCTTCGGCGCCCCGTGACCAGGACCCGGACGCCGGTGCGGACCGGCGGGCTCTCGTGGCCCGTCGCGACGCTCGCGGGCGTCGCGCTCGCGTTCCTGGTGCTCCCGCTCGTCGCGCTCGTGCTCCGAGCGCCGTGGGGCGAACTGCCCGAGTTGCTCGCCCGGGAATCGGTCGTCGAGGCGCTCGTACTCTCGATCGCCACCGCGACGCTCGCGACCGCGGTGTGCCTCGTGCTCGGGATCCCGCTCGCCGCACTGCTCGCACGCGCGGGCGATGCGCCCGCCCTCGCACGGCGGCTGCTGCGCGCGGCCGTGACCGTTCCGCTCGTGCTGCCTCCCGTCGTCGGCGGCATCGCCCTGCTTCAACTGCTCGGGCGCCGGGGCGTCATCGGATCGGTCCTCGACGGCCTGTTCGGGATCACGGTCCCGTTCACGACGGGGGCGGTCGTGCTCGCCCAGGTGTTCGTCTCCCTCCCGTTCCTCGTGTTCGCCGTCGAGGGCGCCCTCGGCAGCGCCGACCGGCGCTCCGAACTGGCGGCGGCCACGCTCGGTGCGTCGCGATGGCAGGTGTTCCGCCACGTCACGCTGCCGCTCGTCGCGCCGGGCGTCGCAGCGGGGGCCGTGCTGTGCTTCACCCGGGCGCTCGGGGAGTTCGGCGCGACCATCACGTTCGCGGGTTCGCTGCCGGGCACCACGCGCACCCTGCCGATCGCGAGCTACCTCGCGATGCAGACCGACCCCGACGAGGCGATCGCGCTCGCGCTGCTGCTGCTCGTCGTCTCGGTCGCGGTGCTCCTGATGCTGCGCGACCGGTGGCTGCCGGGGGTGCGGTCGTGAGCGCGGTGCGGTCGTGAGCGCGCCGGACCCCGGAACCCGGGCCGACCGCCCCACCCTCGCGGTCGACGCGACCCTCGCGCGCGGTGCGCAGCGCATCAGCGCCGCCTTCGACGTCGAGCCGGGGCATCCGCTGGCCGTCATCGGACCGAACGGCGCCGGCAAGTCGAGCCTGCTCGCCACGATCGCCGGGCTCGTGCCGCTCGAGGCCGGAAGCGTCCGCGTCGGACGCCGCGACCTCGGCGACCTTCCGCCGGAGCGACGACGAGTCGGCGTCGTCTTCCAGGATTACGTGCTCTTCCCGCACCTGAGCGTGCGCGACAACGTCGCCTTCGCGGCGCGCATGCGCGGACTGCGGCCCGCGGCCGCGCGCGCCCGGGCCGCGCCCTGGCTCGACCGGTACGGTCTCGAGGCGCTCGCCGACCGGCTGCCCGGCGAGCTCTCCGGCGGGCAGGCGCAGCGCGTCGCGCTGGCGCGCGCGCTCGCCGCGGAGCCCGATGTGCTCCTGCTCGACGAACCCATGTCGGCGCTCGACGTCGAGCTCCGCGAGGGGATGCGCGCCGAACTGGCCCAGCACGTGCGCGAGTTCGGCGGGCCGACGGTCGTCGTCACCCACAGCAGGGCGGATGCCGCGGTGCTGGCCGATCACGTCCTCGTCCTCGAGTCGGGCGAGGTCACCCAGCGCGGCACGCTGGCCGAGCTCGCGGCGCGGCCGGCGACCGCCTACGTGCGGCGGATGCTCGCGACATCCGCCGAGTGACGTCGCGTTCGAGGCTCAGCGCGGGGTCTCGCGGTGGACGTCGACGATGACCGCGTTCTCGAGATCGCGCCACGACTCGGCGGCGATGCGCACCCGGACGACGGCGCACGTGGGCATGCGATCGACCGTGCCGTCGGAGAGCCGGTAGGCGAGGTCGGTCATCCCCGGGTCGTGGGCGACGAGCATGACGGTGTCGACATCGTCGGGCGTCTGCCCGGCGATCTCGAGGATGGTCGCGGGGCCCGCGCCGTAGAGCCGCTCGTCGAGTCGGAGCGCCGACGGGTCGAGACCGAGGCCTTCGGCCATCGCCTCGGCGGTCGTGCGGGCCCGCAGCGCCGTGCTCGACACGATCAGGCCGGGCACGGTGCCGAGACGGCCGAGGCGCTCCGCCATCGCTGGGGCGTCGCGCCGGCCGCGGTCGTTCAGCGGCCGGTCGTGGTCGGCCAGCCCCGGGTCGCCCCAGTCCGACTTCGCGTGGCGCACGAGCACGAGCGTCTTCATGGGCCGAGTCTGCCACCGGATCGGGCCCGCGTCACGGGCCCTGCGCCGCGGCAGCGGATCACGCCGGTTCGGTCACGCCGCCGACGGGGCACGCTCGGCGAGCCCGGCGGCGAACTCGAGCACGCACAGCGCCGCGAGGCGGACGGTGCGGCCGTCGACGCTGTCGGCGGTCGCGTCGATCTCGACGAGGTCGGCGCTGCGGACGCGGGCGTCGGTCGCCGCGGCGCGCACGAGGCCGCGCAGTTCCCAGGCCGCGAGCCCGCCGGGAACCGATGCGGGGCATGCCGGCACGACCGACCGGTCGCACGCGTCGACGTCGACGTCGAGGTGGATCGGGCCGCCGGCGGCGCCGGCGATCTCGAGCGCCTCGGCCATCACGTCGGCGGGTCGGCGGCCGTGGAGCTCGTCGCGGTGGATCACGGTGATCCCGAGTTCGTCGGCGCGACGCGCGTACTCGGCGGAGTTCGCGAAATCCTGGATGCCGATCTGCACGATGCGACGCGGGTCGAGCCCGGCTTCGACGAGCCGGCGCACGGGCGAGCCGTTCGAGACGCCGTCGCGGAGATCGTAGTGCGCGTCGATCGTCACGAGTCCCGCGCGCTCGAGGTCGTCGCCGAAGGCCCCCAGGGCGGTGGCGACCGTCACCGAGTTGTCGCCGCCGAGCGCCACGACGGATCCGGCCCGTTCGAGCACGTCGGCCATGCGGGCGCGCGTGCGCGCCTCGCCGTCGTCGCCGTCGGGTTCGCGGATGTCGCCGGCGTCGACGAACCCGAGCTGCGCGAGGTCGACCGGCCCGCGGCCGCGGGACCCGTCTGGCACGAGGGCCGCGCTGTACCTGCGGAGCGCTTCGCGCACCGCGGCGGGGGTCGCGTGCGCGTTCGTCGGCGACAGCGAGGTGCGCCACGCCGGCACGCCGAGGATCGCGAGCGCCGCGCGGCCGTCGCCGGGCAGGTCGTCGAGCATCGGCCAGTCACCGGCTCGCGGCCAGAGCGGATCGTGCGAGAGGGGGGTGGTCGGGGACTGCGCGCTCATGGCCCGAAGATAGCAACGGCGGATGCCGCGGCACACGGGCTCCGGGGCGGCGCGCGTCCGCGATCCCGGACGGCTCGCGGACGATTCGGCTCCCGTCGGGAACATCGCCGGGGGCTTGCGCGTTCCCGCATGACGGAGATACCCTAGGGGGGTATTGCGGGACGAATCGAACCGAGGAGGATCGGCACGATGGGCGACCACATGCGAGCGCACGGCACGGAGACGGACGAGCACCGCCACGACGAGCACCGCCACGACGAGCACCGCCACGACGAGCACGGCAACGACGAGCACGACGAACACGAGCACGCGGGCCACTCCGGCCACGAGCACGCCGGGCACGCCGACCATTCCGGCCACTCCGGCCACTCCGGCCACTCCGGCCACTCCGGCCACGGCGACCACGTCGGGCAGTTCCGCCGCCTGTTCTGGATCATGCTCGTCATCGCGATCCCGACGATCGCGCTCAGCGGCATGTTCGCCGACCTGCTCGGCTACCCGCTGCCCGACGCCGCCTGGGTCGCCTGGGTTCCGCCCGTGCTCGGCACGGTCATGTACTTCTGGGGCGGTTCGCCGTTCCTCACGGGCGCCTGGTCCGAGCTCAGGGCGCGCAAGCCCGGCATGATGCTGCTCATCGGGCTCGCGATCACGGTCGCCTACCTCGCCTCGCTCGGCGCCACCCTCGGACTGCTCCCCCACGACCTCGACTTCTGGTGGGAGCTCGCGCTCCTCATCGTGATCATGCTGCTCGGCCACTGGCTCGAGATGCGCTCGCTCGCGGCGACCTCGTCGGCGCTCGACGCCCTCGCGGCGCTGCTCCCGGACGAGGCGGAGCGCGTGGTGGACGGGGGCACCGAAACGGTCTCGCCCGCCGACCTCGATGTTGGCGATGTCGTCATCGTGCGCCCCGGCGGCCGCGTTCCGGCCGACGGCGAGGTCGTCGACGGCACCGCCGCGATGGACGAGTCGATGATCACGGGCGAGTCGCGCACCGTCGGCCGCGGCCCCGGCGACCAGGTCGTCGCGGGCACCGTCGCGACCGACACGGCGATCCGCGTGCGCGTCGGAGCGGTCGGCGACGACACCGCGCTCGCGGGCATCCAGCGCCTCGTCACCCAGGCCCAGTCCTCGAGCACGCGCGCGCAGCGCCTCGCCGACCGCGCAGCCGGCTGGCTGTTCTGGTTCGCGCTCGGCGCCGCCGCGATCACCGCGATCGCCTGGTCCCTGGCCGGGCGGCCCGACGAGGGGGTCATCCACACGATCACCGTGCTCGTGATCGCCTGCCCGCACGCGCTCGGTCTCGCGATCCCGCTCGTCGTGCAGATCGCGACCGAACGCGCCGCGCGCGGCGGTGTGCTCGTGACCGACCGACTCGCGCTCGAGACCATGCGCACCGTCGACGCCGTCCTCTTCGACAAGACCGGCACGCTCACCAGGGGTGAGCCGGCCGTGACGGATGCCGCGGCGGCCGACGGACGCGATCTCGACGAGGTGCTCGCGCTCGCGGCATCCGCCGAACACGACTCGGAGCACCCGCTCGCGAAGGCCATCGTCGCCGAAGCGGCCGGCCGCGGGCTCGACCTCCGGTCGGCGTCGGAGTTCACCGCGTCGGCCGCGATCGGCGTGACCGCGACCGTCGACGGGCGGACGGTGCACGTCGGCGGCCCCGGGCTGCTGGAACGCGAGGGCCTCGACCCGCTCCCAGCCTCGCGCGAGTGGGCCGAGCGTGGATCGACGGTGCTGCACGTCGTCGTGGACGGCGAGGTCGCGGGCGCGATCGCGCTCGACGATGAGATCCGGGCGGAATCCCGCGAGGCGATCGACAGGCTGCACACCCTGGGCGTGCAGGTCGTCATGATCACCGGCGACGCCGAACCGGTCGCGCGCACGGTCGCCGCCGAGCTCGGCATCGACCGCGTGTTCGCGGGCGTCCGCCCCGAGGACAAGGCCGCGAAGGTGCAGGAACTCCAGCGCGAGGGCCTGTCGGTCGCGATGGTCGGCGACGGCGTGAACGACGCACCGGCCCTCGCGCAGGCCGACGTCGGCATCGCGATCGGGGCGGGCACGGATGTCGCGATCGCCTCCGCCGGCGTCATCCTCGCCTCCAGCGACCCGCGTTCGGTGCTCTCGGTCATCGAGCTCTCTCGCGCCTCCTACCGGAAGATGAAGCAGAACCTGTGGTGGGCGGCCGGTTACAACCTGATCTCGGTCCCGCTCGCCGCCGGCGTGCTCGCCCCGATCGGGTTCGTGCTGCCGATGTCGGTCGGCGCGATCCTGATGTCGCTCTCGACGATCATCGTCGCTGCGAACGCGCAGCTGCTGCGCCGGCTCGACCTGCGACCCGAGGCGTCGGCCGAGGCTGTGCTCGAGCGGGCGCGATGACCGCAGGGGGCTGACCGGCGTAAGGTCGGACCATGGAAGACGAGTCCATCGCCGTGCTCGTGACCGGAGCCGAACGCCGCCTGCTCGAGCCCGAGACCCGACGCGACCCCGCCGCCCTCGAGGATCTGCTCCACGAGTCCTTCCGAGAGATCGGCCGGAGCGGACGCCTCTGGACCCGCGCCGAGCTCATCGACGTGATGACCGGGCCCGACGCCGTCGACGTGCAGTCGGCCGTCGTCACGGGCGAGCACGTCGAGCTCGTGGCATCCGACCTCGCGCTGCTCACCTACACGCTCGACGCCGACGGCATGCGAAGCCGTCGCAGTTCGCTCTGGCGGATCACCGGCGACCGCCCGCGGATGCTGTTCCACCAGGGCACGCCGCTCGGCCCGCGCGTCGGCTGACGACGTGTCGGCCGCGCCCGCCTCAGCGCGCGGTCGGGGCGGGTTCCGGGTGGGAGCGCGTGAGCGGGGTGCGCCGGTCGGCCTCGTTCTCGATGGTGAAGGTCGCCAGGTCGGGCAGGTAGCGCTCGTCGGCGTACTCGAGCGGCCGCCGGCCGGAATCGAACGTGATCCGCCGCTCGCGCAGCAGCGGCGCTCCGGCGTGGACCGCGAGGACCTCGGAGTCGAGCGGGTTCGCAGCGACGGCGTCGATCGTGTGCCTGGCACGACGCAGGTCGACCCCCCTCGAGACCAGGTGCGCGTGCATCGACCCGCGATCATGGTCGAGATCCGTCAGCAGTGAGCCGATCTCGGGCGGGAACGACGTGCGTTCGACCATGGTCGGCACGCCGTCGAGCGTCCGCACGCGTACGACCTGCACGACCGCCGCACCCTCGTCGAGGCCGAGGAATCCGGCGATCACGGAGGGCGCCGGTCTCGGACCGGCCTCGACCATCCGCTGGCCGGGCTCCTTGCCGATCGCGCGCGCCCACTCGGTGAACGACGTGAACGTCGAGAACGGCTGCGTCGGCACGACCCGGCCGACCAACGGCGGCCGGCCGCGACCGCCGACGATGTAGCCCTCCTCTCGCAGGACCGCGAGCGCCCGGCGTACCGGGCCGCGCGACGTCCCGAACTCCCTGCACAGCGCCGCCTCGCTCGGCAGGCGCGTGCCCGCCGCCCAATGGCCGCGTCCGATGCGATCACGGAGTGCGTCATGCACTCGCTCGTGGAGCGGCACCTCGGTGGACATGACACGACCGTACGGATCCGGCGCGTTGCGCGGGTTGGCTGCGCGCGACGGCGCGGTGAAGCTTCGGTGAACCGCGGGCGACCGGACCGACGCGCACGCCGGCTCGGGGCGATGGCACTCAGCGGACGTCGGGGGCGAGCCCGCGCGCCTCGCGGAGCAGGTCGACGAACCCCGCCATGTCGAGTCGGTCCAGCGCCGTGATCGCGATCGCGGCCGAGCCGACGCGCACACGGCCCAGCCGGTCCGCGCGCCGCTGGACGAGGTAGGCGCCGTCGACCGCCGCGTTCACGTAGACACTGACGTGGGCGGCCTGCTCGGCGAGCCCGACGAGGAACCACTCCACCGGATCGCCCTTCGGCCTCGGCTGGGTGATCGCGCCGTACCCGACGATCCGCTGGTCGGTCCCACCCCAGAACACGCCCTCCCAGAGCACGCGCTCGAGACCGGCGAACTCGGCCGAGATCACCCGGTCGAGTTCCCGCATCGCGTCGGCGCGCGGCCCGTCGAGGCTGTCGAGGAAGGCGTCGACGTCATGATCGCTTCGCTCCATGGCCCGATCATGCCACGGCGTCGGGCCGCGTCGACCGCGCACGGGCAGCGGTCGCGGCATCCGCGACATCCGCCCGGATCACCCCGCCCAGGGCAGGCGCAACGTCGTGACCGCGTCGCCCGCCCCGACCCCGTCGGGCGGCACCACGAGCACGACCTCGGCCCCCGCGAGTCCCCTGAGCATGCCCGCCCCGTGGTACCCCGTGGGCACCGCGCTCCCATCCGGCCCGAGCACGGCCGGGACGAGCGCCGTGACGCCGGACCCGCCGTCGAGGGCCGTGCCGGCCCGAACCTGGCCGGCGGCCGCGTCGGCCGGACCTGCGCCCGACCAGGCATGGAGCAACGGCCCGCCGACCGCGAGCAGCCCGAGCATGGCCGCGAGGGGATTGCCGGGCAGGCCGAGCACGAGCCGATCCGCGATCCGCGCGAGCAGCGTCGGCCCGCCGGGCCGGATCGCGACCGACGGCACGAGCAGGTCCGCGCCGAGGTCGGCCAGGGCCGCACGGACGTGGTCCGCGTCCGAACGGCCCGTTCCGCCGGTCGACACGACGAGGTCGGCGTCGGCGCTCGTCATCGCCGCGCGGGTCGCCGCCGCATCGTCGGGCACGCGGGCGACGCCGACGACCTCCGCGCCGAGGGCGCGCAGGGCCGCGGGCAGGGCGACTCGGAAACTGTCGCGCACCCGCCCGGGCCCCGGTACGCCGGACTCGACCACCTCGTCGCCGGTGAGCACGACCGCGACCCGAGGCCGGCGCACCACCTCGATCACGTCGGCGCCCGTGGCCGCCGCCAACGCGATCCGGGGAGGCGTGAGGGGCGTCCCGGCCTCGAGCAGCCGGTCCCCCGCGCGTGCCTCCGACCCGCCGAGGCGGATGTGACGGCCCTCCCGGACGTCACGGAGACCGACCTCCCCGACCGGTTCTAGCGTGCCCCGATCGACCCGCCCCGCCTCGGCGCGCAGCACCGCATCGGCCCCGCGCGGCACGACCCCGCCCGTCACGATGCGCTGCGCCTCGCCGATGCCGATGCCGAGCCCAGGCTCCCCCGCGCCCGGCGCTCCCGCCGGGCCGATCAGTCGCCACGGGGCGGGGCCGCGGACGGCCCACCCGTCCATCGCCGACGAGGCGTAGTGCGGCAGGTCGAGGGCGGTGACCAGGGGTGCCGCGAGCGTCCGGCCCAGCGCATCGGCCAGGCCGACGCGCTCCGCCGCGGGCCGCGGTGCCGCGGCCGCGGCGATCCGGCGCGCGGCCGCCCAGTCGACGGCCTCCGTCACGGTCGGGCGAACCGTCACGATCGGGCGAGGCGTCGCGCCCGATCGAGCGCGTCGGCGGCTGCGGCCTCCGGGGCGGTGCCGCCCGCCGCGGCGAGGCCCGCCGCATACCCGGCGAGCCAGGTCGTCACCGGCGCCGCCGGGCGGACGACCGCGTGCGCGGCGACTCCGGCGACGCCGAGCACGGCGTCGATGTCGAGCGGCGCGTCCGCGACCCCGAGCTCGTCGCCGAGTCGTCGCGCCCACTCCTCCACGGCTCGCCGCGTCTCCTGCTCGTCGCTCATGCGTCTGCTCCTCCCGTCGCGCCGACGCGTCGCGCGTCGGCCCAGGTGTCGACATCCATCGTGGCCCGGACCGGCACCGGAGTGTCGATCATCCGCAGGTCCGCCAGCAGTCCGCGCATCGACGAGCCGGCCAGCGGGCCCCGCGCGGCGATCGCCGCCTCGAGGGCGGGGCGACGGATGACGCCGAGCAGGTGCTGCGCGCGCCCAGAGGCATCCACCGCGCGGGCGCCGTCGGCCGCGGCATCCGTCTCGAGCGCCGCCAGCAGCGGCTCGATCGCCTCGGCCGCGAACGGCAGGTCGCCCGCGAGCAGCAGGACCGCATCGGACCCGGCCGGCAACGAGGCGACACCGGTCGCGACCGCGGCCGCCGGGCCGCCGAACGGCGGCTCCTCGCGGACGATGCGCACCTCGGGCGGGACCCGGGATGCTCCGGCCTCGCCGACGACGATCCGGTGCCTCGCCGCAGCGGATGCCGCGACGACGCGCTCGAGGATCGTGTCGCCGTCGACGCGCAGGTCTCCCTTGACGCGCCCGCCGAGCCGCTCGGCGCGCCCGCCCATCAGGATCACGGCGTCGACCACGAGCATGGCATCACCCTAGTCGTCGTCCTCCTCGGCGGATGCGCGCTCGGCGTCGGGCCCGGCCACGGACCGCTCCGGTGCCGCGGCGGCAGGGCCTGCGGCCGCCGGCGCTGCGGCCGCCGGCGCTGCGGCCGCGGCGCCGGTCGCAGCGAGTGCCGGCTCGGGCGCACGCGGCTCGTCTGCCGCCGCACGCTCGGCCGCACGCCTGGCCCGGCGCCGTTCGCGGCCGCCCTCGACCAGGTCGTAGAGGGCGGGGAGCACCAGCAGCGTGAGCAGCGTGGAGGAGAACAGTCCGCCGATCACGACGAGTGCCAGCGGCTGCGAGATGAACCCGCCGCTGCCCGTGATCCCGAGCGCGAGCGGGAACAGGGCGAAGATCGTCGCGAGCGCCGTCATGAGGATCGGTCGCAGTCGTCGGGAGGCGCCGTGCAACAGGGCGTCGCGCACCTCCATGCCGCGCTCGCGGTACTGGTTCACGAGGTCGACGAGCACGATCGCGTTCGTGACCACGATGCCCACGAGCATGAGCACGCCGACGAGCGACGCGACGCCGAGCGGGATGCCGGTGGCGACCTGCAGCAGGATCGCGCCGGTCGCCGCGAACGGCACCGAGACGAGCAGCAGCAGCGGCTGCAGCAGCGACTTGAACGTCGCGACCATGACCACGTAGACGATGAGGATCGCCGCCAGCAGAGCGAGGCCGAGCTGTGCGAAGGACTCCTGCTGGTCGGCGGTCACGCCCCCGAGCGACGCGGACGTGCCCTCGGGCAGGTCGACCGCGTCGACCGCGGCCTGCACCTCGGCGCTCGCGGTGCCCAGGTCGTCGCCGGCGGGTGTGGCCGCGACGGTCGCGCTCCGCAGGCCCTGCACGGTCGTGACCGAGGTCGGCCCCTCGGCCTGCTCGACCGTCGCGAGCGTGTCGAGCCGGACCGCGCCGGTCGGCGTCGGCACCTCGAGCGCGCGGAGCGCGTCGACCGTCGCCGGCGTCTCCTCTGCGGCGAGGTAGATCGTCAGGGTCTGCTCGTCGATGACGATCGAGCCAGCCGACTGCGGCTGCATCTGGGCCGACACGTACCCGCCGAGCGCGACCTCGGAGTATCCGGCGTCGGCGGCCGCGGTTCGGTCCACCGTGATCGCCACGTACGGCTGCGATGCCTCGAGGTTCGAGGTGACCTGGCTGAGCGAGCCCAGGGACGAGAGCTCCTCGACCACGGCGTCGGTCGCGGCACGCAGGTCCTCCTGGTTCGCGGCCGCGATGTCGACCTCGATGTCGTTCGACGCGCCGAATCCGCTCTGCGCGGCGAGGGTGATCTCGCCCACGCCGTCGAGGTCGTCGAGCTCGGCCCGCACCTCCTCCTGCAGGGCGAGCTGGTCGGCGTCCTCGTCGGTCGTCACGTTGTACGCCACGGTGTCGCCCGCGCCGCCGAACGCGGCGAGCGCGCCGCCGCCGGTCGAACTGCCGATCGAGGTCTGCACGGTCTCGACGCCCTCGACGCCGCGGATGGCCTCCTCGACCGGCTCGGACGCCGCAGCCAGGTACTCGAGGCTCGAGCCCTCGGGCAGCTCCTGGGTGACCCGGAACGTGTTCTGGCCGCTGTCGCCCAGGAAGTTCGTCTTCATGAGCGGCGCGAGGGCGACCGTCCCGCCGAGGACGAGGACCGCGACGATGATCGTGACGGCCGAGTGCCGGAGCGTCCACGCCAGGATCGGCAGGAAGCCCTGCTGCAGTCGCGACGGGTGCTCGAGCTCGTCGACGCCCGCACCGGGTGCGGCGGTCCCGCCGGGTGCGGCGGTTCCGCCGCTCGCGGACGGGCGCGGGGCCCCGGGCGCGTCGCGCAGCTCGGGGGCGAGCCACACCTCGTCGACGAAGGCGGCCGCCGCCGCGGCATCCGCTTCGCTCTGGTCCTTCCGCGGCTTCGCGGGCTTCAGGAACCAGTACGCGAGCACCGGCACGATCGTCAGCGACACGAGCAGCGACGCGAGCAGCGCGATGGTCACGGTGAGCGAGAACGGCCGGAACAGCTCGCCCGTGACGCCCTCGACGAGCGCCAGCGGCAGGAACACGGCGACCGTGGTGATCGTCGACGCCGTGATCGCCCCGGCGACCTCGCGGACGGCGTGCACGATCGTCGCGGCCTTGTCGACCCCGGCGACATAGTGCCGCTTGATGTTCTCGATCACGACGATCGAGTCGTCGACCACGCGCCCGATCGAGATCGTGAGCGCACCGAGCGTGAGGATGTTCAGCGTGTAGTCGGCGGCCTGCAGGCCGATGAAGGTGATCAGCACCGACGTCGGGATCGAGATCGCGGTCACGAGCGTGGCACGCACCGACATCAGGAAGACGAGGATGACGAGGACCGCGAAGACGAGACCGAGCATGCCCTCGACGGCGAGCGACTCGATCGAGTGCTCGATGTAGGGCGCCTGGTCGAAGACGACCGTGAACTCGGCCCCGGGGTTGGTGGTGTCGAGCGCGGCCTGCAGGTCGGGCAGCATCGCGGCGACCGCGTTCGAGACCTCGACGGTGTTCGCCGAGGGGAGCTTGGTGATCGAGATCGCGAGCGCGGATTCGCCGTTCACGCGCGAGATGCTGGTGGCCGGGTTCTCGGTCAGATCGATGGATGCCACGTCGCCGATCGTGAGCGCGACGGGCACCGTGACCGTGGTGGCCGTGGCGCCCGTTCCGAAGTCGGCGCCGCCGACCGGCGCGCCGTCGGTCCCCGAGCCGTCCGGGAGCCCGTCGGTGCCGCCGATCTCGGAACCGTCGACGCCCTCGCCGAGATCCGCCTCGCCGGGTACCGGCTGCTGCTCGGTGCCGCCGAGGACGGGCAGCGCGACGAGCTCGTCGACGCTCGTGAGGCGCGTGCCGGCCTGCACGGCGAACGTCGAATCGCCCTCGGTGATCTGGCCCGCCGGAAGCAGGACGCCGTTCTGCTGGAGCGCGTCGCGGATCGCCTGGGAAGTGAGGCCGTAGCCGGCGAGGGCCTCGACGTCGGGCGTGATGACGACCCGCTGGCCGTTGTCGCCGACGAGTGCGGCGTCGCGCACGCCGTCGATGTCTCGCAGCTCGGGCAGGGTCGTGCGCGCGATCTCGTCCGAGAGCGCCGCGGTGTCCTCTGTTCCGGTGACCGCGACGGCGAGGACCGGGAGGTCGTCGAAGCTGAAGGCCACGACCTGGGGGTCGACGTCGGCGGGCAGCGTCGGCGCGATCCGGTTGACCGCGGAGAGCAGTTTCTGCTCGGCGAACGCGAGGTCGGTGCCGTAGGTGAAACTCGCGACGACCCGCGAGACGCCGGTGGAACTCGACGTCGACGTGGACTCGAGTCCCGTCACTCCCTGGATCGCGGTCTCGATCGGGGTCGAGACGTCGGCGTTCACGACCTCGGGGGACGCTCCCTGGTACGGCGTGATGATCGAGAGCTGGGGCAGTTGGATGGACGGCGCCAACTCCTGCTTGAGCCCGTTGAGCGCGATGCCGCCGAAGATCGCGACGACGACGGTGACGAGCGCGATGAGGGCGCGGTTGCGCATGCTGAGCCTGGCGAGGAGGGACATGCCCTCGATTCTCGCAGCGGACGTCGCCGTCCGGATAACGGGAAGCTGTGAAGGCCGTCAGACGACCGCGGCGAGCACGCTCGGGTCGGGCGCGGGCGCTCCCGAGAGCGAGCGCCATGCGCGTGCGAGCGCTGCGACCGCCGCGTCGGTCTCCTCCGGCGTGTAGCAGATGGGCAGGCGCAGGAACCGCTCGAAGGCTCCGTCGATGCCGAACCGCGGCCCCGCGGCGATGATGAGCCCGTGCGAGCGTGCGGCGAGCGCGAGTTGCGAGCTGACGGGGGCGCCGAGTCCGACCCAGGTCGAGATGCCGCCGTCGACGTGCGGGACGTGCCAGTCGGGGAACGCGTCGGCCAGCAGGTGCTCGAGCCGGTCGCGCCCGGCGCGGAGCTGCTCGCGGCGAAGCGCGAGGATCTCGTCGGTCTGTCGGACGAGTCGGGCGACCATGAGCTGCTCGAGGATCGGGGTGCCGAGGTCGCCGGGCGAGCGGACCGCGAGCAGGCGGCGGATGAGGGGTCGGTCGGCGCGGATCCAGCCGACGCGGACGCCGCCCCACACGGTCTTGCCGACCGAGCCGACCATCACGGCCGGTCCGTACGCGGCGAGCGGCTGCAGTTCCGGAACCCGGTCGATGTCGAGTTCCGCGGTCGTCTCGTCGGCGATCACGACGGCGCCCAGGCGCGCTGCGGCGTCGAGCACCCGCTCGCGCGCGTCGGCGCCGAGGGAGCGCCCGGTCGGGTTCTGGAAGTCCGGCATCAGGTACGCGGCCACGGGGTTGGCGTGCCCGATGGCCCGCACGAGGTCGCTCGCCTCGTCGGCGGCGCCGAACCCGTCGGCGCCGGCGTCGTGCGACGACGTCGCGACGGTGACGAGCCGCGCACCGGCCGCGCGCAGCGCCTCGTAGGCGTGCGGGTAGGTCGGCGCCTCGATCAGGGCGCGGTCGCCGCGACCGACGAGCGCACGCGAGAGCAGTGAGATGGCATGCTGCGCTCCGAGCGTGACCATGATCTGCTCGGGGCTCGTGGGCAGCCCGCGCGCGGTGTAGCGATCGGCGATCGCGGCGCGCAGGTCCGGGAGTCCGATGGGATCGAATCCCGAATCGCCGAGGTGCGCCGGGAGGTCGTCGACCGCGGCACGTGCGACCTCGGGCAGCCACGGCAGTGCGGGGAGCGCGGCCTTGGAGAAGTCGAGGTAGTCAGCTGCGGGCGGGGCCGGGAGGATCGCGGGCGCGCCGGGCAGGCGCGCGACGCTGCCCGAGCCCCGAACGCTGTGGAGGAGCCGGTGCTCGCGCAGCTCGCGGTACGCGGCGGTCACGGTCGTCCGGCTGAGGCCCAGGCGCTCGGCGAGGTCGCGTTCGGCCGGCAGCCGGGTGTCGACGGGGATCCGACCGTCGAGGATCAGCAGCCGGATGCGTTCGGCGAGCGCGCGGTAGGCGCTGCCGCCCCCGCTGCGCCAGTCGCCGATCAGCGTGTCGAGTGCTCGGGCGCTCAGCGTGGCATCCATGATGCGAGCCACTTTAGGCGAATTGGCTTCTTGTCGAAAGGCCAATTCGAAGATTGGATGTCATCATGCCGATCCGCCGACTCCGCACCGCCGACCCCGCTCCCGTGTTCGCGCGGCGGATCGTGCAGCTCATCGTCGGGCTGTACCTGTACGGACTCGGCATCGCGCTCATCGTCCGCGGCGAGCTCGGCGTGGCCCCGTGGGACGTCCTGGCTCAGGGCGTCGCCCAGCAGTCCGGACTCGGCTTCGGCGCCGTCACCGTCATCATCAGCGCCATCGTGCTCCTGCTGTGGATCCCGATCCGGCAGAAGCCGGGTTTCGGCACGCTCATGAACGCCCTGCTCGTCGGACCCTTCGCCGATCTGTCGCTGTGGCTGATCCCGACCGGCCTCGACCTGTGGCTGCGCATCGTCATGCTCTTCGCCGGCATCGTGGTGCTCGCCGCCGCCACCGGCCTCTACATCGGCGCCCACTTCGGCCCAGGGCCGCGCGACGGCCTCATGACCGGCCTGCACCGACGCACCGGCATCAAGATCTGGATCGTCCGCACGGCGCTCGAGCTCACGGTGCTCGTCACCGGGTTCCTCCTCGGCGGCAACGTCGGCATCGGCACGCTCGCGTTCGCGCTGCTCATCGGCCCGCTGTGCGGCATCGCGATCCCGATGTTCGCCGTGCGGCGCCCGCAGACGACCCGTGGCGGGAGGCCGGACCGGGACATCCGGCGCCCCGCCACGGGTGCGACGCCCGTGCAGGCCTGAACTCGCGCAGACGTGAGCCCCGGCATCCGCTACAGGTTCTGTTCGGCGTAGACCCGCAACGCGTCGCGCACGAGTTCCGCTCCCGACTCGCCGCCGTAGTTGGCCGCGAAGCGCGGGTCGGCGACGTACATCTCGCCGAGTCCCGTGACGTAGCCCGCGACATCGCCGCCGGGTTCGGCGGCCGGGGTTCCGGGGATGCCGGTGAGCCACTCGACGTGCCGCTTCGCGAGGGCCTGCGCCTCGGTGCTGTCGGGCGCGATGCCCGATTCGGCGGCCGCAGCCCAGTCCCGGCCGAGTTCGGCGGTGCGCTCCTGCCATGCGGCTCGATCGTCGGCGCCCATGCCGCGCCACCAACGGTCGCCCTCGCGGTACGCCTCGGCGCCCCAGCGCTGCTCGACCTCGTCGCGGTACTGCGCGTGGTCGAAGCCGTCGAACATGTCCTTCGCCATGATCGGTTCCTTTCCTTCCAATGAATCGATGGTCCGTTCGACCGACGCGATCTGGCGCGCCAGCCGGTCCTGCTCCTGGCGGAGCCAGCCGAGGTGGCCGGCGAGCGCGTGCGCCTCGTCGGCCTGACCGGCCAGCACGTCGCCGATCGCCGGGAGCCCGAGCCCGAGTTCGCGGAGCAGCAGGATCCGCTGCAGTCGCACGAGCGACGGGCGGTCGTAGTAGCGGTACCCGTTCGCGCCCACCCTGCTGGGCGGGAGCAGCCCGAGGTCGTCGTAGTGCCGAAGCGTGCGGCTCGTGGTGCCCGCGAGTCGCGCGACCTCCTGAATCGACCAGTCCATACGACAACCGTAGAACTTGACGTTGCGTCAAGGTCAAGCGGATGCCGTTGCGCCCGACCCATTCGCGATATATCGTGTTTTCATACACGCGATATATCGCGATTTCCACGAAGGAGCACCCCATGGCCATCGAGAAGTGGGTCGTCAATCCCGGCGAGACCCGGGTCGTCGACCTTGAACTCGTCCGCAAGCTCAAGGTCGGGATCATCGGCGGCAAGGTCGACGTGATCGCGCACGACGAACCCGGCGCGCGCGTCGAGGTGTCGAACGTCACGGGCAAGGACCTCATGATCCAGATCGACGGCGACGTGCTCGAGATCGACCACGCCCAACTGCGGTGGGACAACTTCCTCGAGGTGTTCAAGGGCTTCCGCGGAAGCGCCAAGGCCGAGGTGACGATCCTCGCCCCGCGCAGCGCGGCCCTCAAGCTCGGCGTCGTCTCGGGCGACGCACTCGTGACCGGGTTCGAGACCGACGGCAGGTTCAGCTCGGTGTCGGGCGATCTCGTGATCGACTCGCACACCGGCGACATCGAGTGCTCGACCGTCTCGGGCGAGGTCGCCGTCGGCGACCACACCGGGCGCGTCACCGCGCACACCGTCTCCGGCGACATCGCCATCACGGGCGAGGTCGCCTCGTTCAACGCCGACACGGTCTCGGGCGACATGATCCTCGACGTCCGCGGCACCCCCTCGCGCATCGACACCAACTCCGTCTCGGGCGACCTCACCGTGCGCTTCGACGCCGGCAGCGGCGCGCGCTACCGGGTCAACACCGTCAGCGGCTCGCTCCTGCTCGACGACACCCAGATCAAGGGCACGCTCGGCAAGGGGTTCGAGCGCGTGACCGGCGACCTCGAGGGCACCTGGCTCGATCTCGGGGCCAACAGCGTCTCCGGAAGCATCTCGGTCATCCGGCGCCAGCCGGCCCCCGCGGAACCCGACGCCGAGCAGTCCGCGACCGCCGAGGCATCCGCATGACCCCGCCCGTCTTCGCCCACGGCAACCTGCGCCTCTACCTGCTGGCGCTGCTCGAGGAGCAGCCACGCCACGGGTACGAGCTCATCCAGGCGCTCTCCGACCGGTTCGGGGGCACCTACTCGCCGAGCGCGGGCACGATCTACCCGCGCCTGGCCAAGCTCGAGGCGGAGGGCCTCGTCGCCAAGACCGCCGACGGCCGCAAGTCGGTGTACGAGATCACCGACGCCGGGCGCGCCGAACTCGACGCCCGCCGGCACGAGCTCGACGCGATCGAGGAGGATGTGACGGACTCGGTCCGCCGCCTCGCCGAGGGCGTCCGCGCCGAGGTCGACTCGGCCATGCGCACCCTCCGCGCCGAGCTCGCGACGGCCGCGCGCGAGGCCAAGCGCACCGCGACGCAGACGAGCTCGACCGCGAACCCGCACGCCGAGTCGAACCGCGCCGTCCACGAGGCCGACCTCGTCCTGAACGAGTTCCGCCAGCACCTGCGCACCGAGCTGCGCCGTCAGGCCGGCCGCGGGCGCGTGTCGGCCGACACCGTCGCCCTGCTGCGCACCAGGCTCGCCGACGTGCGTGCCGAGATCGCGAAGGAGCTCGCGGGGGCGTAGCGCAGGCACCGATACTGTCCTCATGCGCTCGGCATCCGCCCTCCTGCTCATCGTTGTCGCGTCGGGGACGACCGCGTGCGCGGCCGTCCCCGACGCGCCACGCGTGCACCGGGCCGACGGCACGATCCTGCTTGCGGCATCGAACCCTCCCGACGCCGCCATGGACGCGATCGTCGCGGGAACGCTGACGCGGACCGAGAACGGATGCCTCGCGCTCGACGATCTCGATGGCCTGCACGTCCTCGAGTTCCCGTATGGGACGACCCTCGCCGACGACGGCGAGACCGTCGAAGTGCCGGGGCTCGGACCGCTTCGGATCGGGGACGCCGTCGAGGGCGGCGGCGGGTACCTGGACGTCGCGGACGCGCCCGACGAATGCCGTACCGGGAACGACTTCGCGATCTGGCAGACCGTGCTCGAGTGAGCGGCGCGGATGCCGCGACGCCCGGGTCGCAGCAGGACCGCGCACCGTGAGTGCGGATGTCGGCGGCATCCGCTTGCATGGACGCATGACCGAGGTTTCGCTGCGCCCGTGGTCGGAATCCGACCTCGACCTGCTGCGGCGTGCCAACGCGCCCGAACTCATGGAGCATCTCGGCGGACCGGAGACCGACACGCAGGTGCTCGCCCGTCACGAGAAGTACCTGCGCGGATGGCGTGACGGCTCTTCTCACATGTACGCGATCGTGACGCCCGATCACCCGGCCGGGGTCGGCACGATCGGGTTCTGGGCGCGAACCGACGACGGGCGGGTGCTGTTCGAGGTCGGGTGGACCGTGCTCGCCGCGTTCCAGGGCCGCGGGTTCGCTCGGGCTGCGCTCGGGCTGCTCCTCGACGAGGCTCGCACCGTCGACCCGTCGCGCCCGATCGCCGCCTACCCGCGCGTCGGGAACGCCGCGTCGAACGCGCTGTGCCGCGGCGCCGGCTTCGTCCTCGAGGGCGTCGAGGAGTTCGAGTTCCCCAAGGGCACCCGGCTGCCGTCGAACGTGTGGGTGCTTCCGGCTCCCGGGCCCGGCACGGCGTAGCCTCGACGCGTGCCCCCGGTTCTCGCGGTCTTCGTCGGCGGCCTCGCCGGCACCGGCCTGCGCCTCGCGCTCGACGTGCTGCTGCCCCACCCCGACCACGGGTTCCCGTGGTCGACGTTCATCGCGAACCTCGTCGGGACGTTCGTGCTCGGCTGGCTCGCCGGGGGGCTCTGGACGAGGCCCTCGACGCCGACCTGGCTGAAGGCCGGTATCGGGTCCGGCCTCATCGGCTCGTTCACGACGCTCTCGGCCGTGATGGGCTCGGTCGCGATCCTCGATCGAGCGGATGCCACGGGCCTTGCCGCCCTATACCTGTTCGCGTCGCTGGTGGCCGGCCTGGCCCTCGCGGCGGCGGGCCTGAGGCTCGGCTCGACGCTCGCGCACCGCCCGATGCCGACCGAGGTCACCGACGACGGGGCGACGCTATGAGCCCGCTTGTGATCACGGCCGTGCTCGTCGCGGGCGCCGTCGGCGCGGTCATCCGCTACCTGCTCTCGAAGGCCTACCCGGTCCGCCCCGGGCATCTGCCGGGCGGCATCCTCGTCGTCAACGTCGTCGGGTCGGGGATCGCGGGCGCGGTCATCGGGCTCGCCGAACGGGCCGCCCTGTCGGCCGACCTGCGGCTGGTGCTCGTGACCGGCTTCTGCGGAGGGCTGACGACGTTCAGCACGTGGTGCGTCGAGACCGTCGAACTCGCCGACGGCGGCCGGTGGCGCGCCGCGATCCTCAACGTGCTGGTCACGCTCGCGCTCGGCATCGGCGCCGCACTCGGCGCCTACCTGCTGGTGCGGTAGCAGCAGGCATCCTGATAAACTCTCTTTATGAGCCTCGCGCTGGAGTACGAAGCAGCAACGCGGGATGGCGAACTCGCGCGCCTGCGTCGCGTGCTCGCGGCGCGTGCGATGCTCGCAGAGGGCCAGACCCAACGCGAGGTCGCGAGACGGCTCGCCGTCACGCAACCCGCGATCAGCTACCAGGTCGCCAAAGAGCGCACCGATGGCGTGCGACCAAGTGAACTCGTCGCCGCTGGACGTTCCGTGCTTCGCCAGGTCGCCGAGCAGCGAGGATTCACCGATCTCGCAGTGTTCGGGTCCGCCGCCCGCGGAGATGACCGAGAGGACTCCGACGTCGACCTGCTCGTGCAGCCCCCGCCCGGCGCCGATCTCTTCGACATGCTCCACCTGGAGGAAGCACTCGAGGCGATCCTCGACCGTCGCGTCGACCTCGTCAGCTATCGAGGACTCGACCCCCGGCGGGATCGCGACATCCTCCGTGACAGGGTGCCGCTGTGATGGATCATCGCATCGCGAAGGAACTGCTGCACATCCAGCATTGGCTCGAGATAGCGGCATCCATCGTCGCCAGAGGCAAGGACGCCTACTCAGCCGATGAGGTGGCTCAGGAAGCGGGCGCTCGCCCTCGCGCCACTGTTCGCGGAGGCAACGGCCGCCCTCGACGCCGACGACACCACCGGTTGACGGCGCCGATCGCTCCGGAAGGACCGGCCGCGGCGCGCGCTACAGCATCGCCATGATCTGCCGGGCGATCATCCGACCGGCGCGGTTCGCGCCGATGGTCGACGCCTGCGGACCGTACCCGGCGAGGAAGACCCGCGGGTCCTGCCAGGCGGCGCCCTGGCCGACCGTGACGCCGCCCGCCTTCTCGCGCAGTTTCAGCGGCGAGAGGTGACGGAGTTCGGGACGGAAGCCGGTCGCCCAGATGATCGCGTCGGCTCGGACCGACGTGCCGTCCGCCCACACGACGCGATCGGGTTCGATCCGGTCGAACATGGGCTTCGCGACGAGCAGGCCCCGATCGATGCCCGCGACGATCCGGCGGTTCTTCGGAACCCCGGTTCCGCTCACGATCGACGGCAGTGCCCGGCCGGCTCGCGCGGCCTCGTCCTGCTTCGACACGGCCGCCGATGCGCCCTCGAGGTCGAGTTCCTGCCGATCGAGCCAGTCGATCGGCCGTCGCGAGACCCAGGTCAGAGCGGATGCCACGCCCTCGAGTTCGAGCATGAACCCGATCGCCGACGTTCCACCGCCCACGACGACGACGTGCAGGTCGCGGAAGTCCTCGGCCTCGACGAAGTCGGAGGTGTGCAGGTGGCGACCTCGGAAGTCGCCCATGCCCGGGTAGTAGGGCACGAAGGGCGAACCCCAGGTGCCGGTCGCGTTGACGAGGAACGACGCTCGGAGCTCGCCGCGCGGCTCGGGTGGGGGCGGAGCCTCCTCGAACGTCTTGCGCCGCCTGCCGAAGAACCCGCGCGCCTTGAGCTCCTCCGTCGGCTGCGGACTGAGGTCGCGGTAGCCGACCCGGATGTCGACGCCGTCGTTCTCGACGTGCCGGACGTCGATCGGACGATGCACCCGCAGCCCGTAGTGGTCCTCGAAGCGCCCGTAGTAGTCGGCGACCACGTCCCTGGCCGGAAGCGCCCGGTCCGCGGTCTCGAAACTGAGTCCGAGCTCCCCCATGCCCGGCAGGTCGTTCACCTTGTGCGCCGTTCCCAGGCGCAGCGACGACCAGCGATGCTGCCACGCGCCGCCCGGCCCGGGGGCGCGATCGAGCATGACGAAATCCTCGTCGGCGACGAGTTCGAAGCGTCGCAGGTAATAGGCGACGGACAGCCCCGCCTGCCCGGCACCGATCACCGCGACCTTCACACGGTCGGGGATCGCTTCCACCCCTCCATCCCACCATGTCCGGGGCGCCCGATCGGCCAGCGGGCGGGCCTGCTCAGCACCTCCACAGCACCGCCGCGTCGAGCGGCCGGGACCTCGCGCGATGCTAAACTATCGATCGGGATTGTTCATTGATCAGAGCGCCGGGTGACGACCATCCCATCCGGCCAGACGTCGTAAGGGGGTCACGCATGGGGCGCGGCCGTCAGAAAGCCAAGCACACCAAGGTCGCTCGGGAGCTGAAGTACTTCAGCCCTGCCACCGACTACAGCGCGCTCGAGCGCGAGCTCACGGCTACGAACCACGACCATGACGACGAGATGTCGAAGTGGGCAGAGTACGCCGACGACGACACGTACGTGACCGACGACGGGTCGCACCGCTCCTGACCGTCTCCTGAGCACCCCGCTGCGGTCGCGGCGGGGTGTCATTCGGTTGCGGTCACCGCGTCCCGCCACCCGGCGACCTCCTCGACGAACCGCTCGAACTCCCCGAGCGTTCCGTTCGCGGTGATCGCCCGGAGCACGATCTCGTCGACCACGTCGAACGCGCCGAGCGCGGCGCCGTGATCGAGCGTCGCGTCGATGGGCTGCACGCCGAGCCGCTCGAAGTTCGCCGCGTACGCCCGGTACGACCCGTAGCGATCGGCCTCGCGTACCAGTTCGGCTCGGGCGCCCTCGTCGACGATCGTGCGCAGGTACAGCACCCCGCGCACGGCGCGAGCCGTGCCGTCGGGTTCGCGCGCCTCGTGCCGGAGCACGGTCATCGCCTCGGTCGCGGCAGCGGGCGTGAGCCAGTTCAGCACGACGGCATCCGCTCGTTCGGCCGCGAGGCGCCGCATGCCCGGACCGAGCGCGCCCACCGCGATGCGCACCGGGCGACCTTCGCGCAGGGTCTCGATGCCGGAGCGGACCAGTGCCGACGGCTGCTCCGCGCGCCCGGAGCCGATGCCGATCGTCGTGCGCGCGGCGGGCAGCGCCGCCAGGTCGAGGGATGCCGCGGGGCGACGGTCGAGCGGGATCACGCCCGTCGCGAGCCCCAGCCGCTCGGAGGACCCGGCCACGGCGGCCAGTCCGGCCAGCGAGTCCCCGTGCGGGACGTCGTTCAGCCAGAGGGCGTGGAACCCGAGGCGTTCCAGGCGCGGCGCGAGGGCGCGCAGCACGGCATGGTCGGTCGTGCCGGGCAGGCCGAGGGAGAGCGCCGCACGCATCGCGTCAGTCCGCGTAGGTTCCGACCAGGCGCACCGCGCCGCCGTCGACGCCCTTCGCGCCCTGCTCCCAACCGGGTGCCGACGCATCGCGCGCCGCCGTGGAGACGGTGCCGACCTGCCACGCGGGCAGACCGAGCGCCCCGAGTTCGGTGACGACGGATGCCGCGGCATTCGCTTCGACGACCGCGAAGAAGCCGACGCCCAGGTTCCAGGTGCCCTCGGTCGACTCGAGCGTGGTGCCCGCGAGCGCGTTCAGCGCCCGGAACACCGGCTGCGGCGACCACGTCGCCCGGTCGACCTCGACCCACGAACCGCGCGGAAGCACGCGCGCCAGGTTGGCGGCGATGCCGCCGCCGGTGACGTGCGAGAGCGCGTGCATTGCGGCGCCGAGCCGCTCGTGCGCGAGGAGCTTCACGAGCGGGCCCGAGTACAGGCGCGTGGGTTCGAGCAGCGCCTCGCCCCAGGTCGTGCCGAGGTCGGGCGCGGCATCCGAATAGGAGAGCTTCGCGTTCGCGAGGATGTGGCGCACGAGCGAGTAGCCGTTGGAGTGCAGGCCCGACGATTCGATCGCGAGGACGACGTCGCCGCCCTGCACGCGCTCCGCGCCGAGCGCCCGATCGGCCTCGACGACGCCGACCGCCGCGCCCGCGACGTCGTAGTCGTCGACGCCCATGAGACCGGGGTGCTCGGCGGTCTCACCGCCGACCAGGGCGGTGCCGGTCTCGGCGCAGGCGCGCGCGATGCCGGTGACGATCGCCGCGATGCGGTCGGGGACGACCTTGCCGCACGCGATGTAGTCGGTCATGAACAGCGGGGTCGCCCCGACCACCACGATGTCGTCGACGACCATGCCCACGAGGTCCTGCCCGATGGTGTCGTGGATGTCGAGCGCCTGCGCGATCGCGATCTTGGTGCCGACGCCGTCGGTCGAGGTCGCGAGGAGCGGGCGGGTGTAGTCCTTCGCGAACGAGAGGTCGTAGAGGCCGGCGAAGCCGCCGACGCCGCCGAGCACGTTCGGTCCGTGGGTCTTCGCGACCGCCTCCTTCATCAGTTCGACGGCGAGGTCGCCGGCGGCGGTGTCGACTCCGGCAGCGGCATAGGACGAGTTCGCGCTCACCCGTCAAGGGTACCCGCGGCGCGCCGGGGCCGACTGCGCGCCTGCGGGCCGCTGTCGGCCGGCGGACGTATGATCACGATATGCACGCGGGTGCCACGCCGTCGTGGGTGATTCGCGAGAACGCGAGCACCGGGGCACTGCTCGCGCTCTACCTGCGCGAGGTGCTCGGCATCGCCTCGCCCGCCGAACTGCCGAGGCTGCGCGACATCGGGCGCGTCGGGCCGGAGTCGGACGACATGGATGCGCACGACGCACTCGAACGGCAGTGGCGCGAGTGGTGGGCGATGACCGTGGAACCCGAGGAGCATCCCTCAGCGGTGCCCCTCGAACTGATCGACGAGTACGGAACCGCCGTCGCGCTGCCGGTCTCGGGTGCGGAAGCGCTCGCGACCGCCATCCGCCCCCACGCCGAGGCTGCGCTCGCCTGGGCCGAGTGGGCGCACGACCACTACCGCACCGCGACCGCGGCCCGCTCGGGCGACACCTACCGCGCCTACGCCGGTTCCATCGCGGAGCACGAACGTGACGTCGGCCGGCGGGCGCACTCGTTCGAGCTGAACGTCGAGGTGCTCCCGCTCGCGGCATCCGGCGTGTGGTGGATCGGGCGCAAGACGGTCGCGGTCACCGACACGCTCCGATCGGATGCCGCGGCGTTCGACGACGCGATCCACCCGATCATCGCCGAACTCGCGTGAAGCCGTTCGTGCTCCTCGCCACCCGCGCCGAGGAACGGCCGGCCGACGAGGAGTACGCGCTCTTCCTCCGCGGCACCGGGCTCGACGAGCGCGACCTCATCCGCGTCCGGCTCGAGCTCGGGCCGATGCCGCACCTCGACCTCGACGGCCTGTCGGGCATCTTCGTCGGCGGCGGCCCGTTCAACGCC
Organism: Agromyces marinus; assembly: GCF_021442325.1. Lineage (NCBI taxonomy): Bacteria > Bacillati > Actinomycetota > Actinomycetes > Micrococcales > Microbacteriaceae > Agromyces > Agromyces marinus. Next base: position 2,861,434 of record NZ_CP087879.1, read on the forward strand.
TCCGACCCGGCCGACCGGAAGTCGAGCGTGCAGCACCGCGTCGAAGCCGAGTTCGCGACCCTGCTCGACGAGGTCGTGGCACGCGACTTCCCGTTCCTGGGCGCCTGCTACGGGGTCGGCACGCTGGGAGCGCACCAGGGCGCCTTGATCGACGGGCGCTACGCCGAGAAGATCGGCGTGGTGCCGGTCACGCTCACCGGCGCCGGGGCCGCCGACCCGCTCCTGGCCGGGCTGCCCGCGACGTTCAACGCGTTCGTCGGGCACAAGGAGGCGATCCGCACCCTCCCTGCTTCGGCGACGCTGCTCGCGTCGTCGGCGACCTGCCCCGTCCAGGCGTTCCGCGTCGGGTCGAACGTCTACGCCACGCAGTTCCATCCCGAGCTCGACCTCGACGGCATCCTCGTGCGAATCCGCGCGTACGCGAGCCACGGCTACTTCGCGGCGGACGAACTGGAGACCACGCTCGCCGCCGCGGCGAGGGCGGTCGTGTCCGAGCCCAGCCGGATGCTGCGGACGTTCGTCGAGCGATACGCGCGGTGACGCGGCGCCCACCCGCCGCGGTGCGGCGGCGCGAGCCGTGGCAGACTCGAACGCATGGGCATCTGGTTCGGCGACCGACGGCCGTCGGCCGATGACGTGAACGCACGCTGCGAGAACACCGCGATCCGCGCGCTCGGGATCGAGATCACCGAGTTCGGCGACGACTCGCTCATCGGGCGCATGCCCGTCGACGCGCGCACGCGCCAGCCGGGCGGGGTGCTGCACGGCGGATCTTCGGTGCTGTTCGCGGAGACCCTCGCGAGCCTGGCCGCCTCGTTCACGGTCGACCGGGAGCAGTTCTCCTGCGTCGGCATGGAGATCAACGCGAACCACGTCCGTCCGATCTCCGAGGGCTGGGTGACCGGCGCGGCCACGCCCATCTCGCGCGGCCGCACGACGCAGGTCTGGGACATCCGCATCACCGACGAGCAGGGGCGGCTCGTGTGCGTGTCGCGCTGCACGATGGCCGTGCTCGGGATGCCGTCGCCGTACTGAGCCTTCGCAGGATCGGGCTCGATCGTCGATGCCCGTGCTCAGGTGAGCACCGGCATCCGTTCAGCGGGCGCACACGCGCGCATGTGGGAGGATGGAACGTCCAACTCGGACGCTTCACCCCTTCCCCGAGGAGCCATCGCTCGCATGTGCGGCATCGTCGGCATCGTCTCCACCGAGCCGGTCAACCAGCAGATCTACGACAGCCTCCTCCTCCTGCAGCACCGCGGGCAGGACTCGACCGGCATCGCCACCGCCGACGGCCCGGTCTTCCACATGGCGAAGGCGCGGGGGCAGGTGCGGGAGGCCTTCCGCACGCGCGACATGCGCGCGCTGCTCGGCAGCATGGGCCTCGGCCACGTCCGGTACACGACCAAGGGAGCCGCCGAGCGTGAGGAAGAGGCCCAGCCGTTCTACGTGAACGCGCCGTACGGCATCATCCTCGTCCACAACGGCAACCTCACGAACACGCGCGAGCTCTCCCAGGACCTGTTCCGCATCGACCGTCGCCACGTGAACTCCACGAGCGACACCGAGATGCTCCTGAACGTGCTCGCCACCGAGCTGCAGGGGCAGATCACTGGGCTCGGGCTCGACCCCGACCAGATCTTCGAGGCCGTGACCCAGGTGCACGAACGCGTCGAGGGCTCCTACGCGGTCATCGCGATGATCGCCGGCCACGGCCTGCTCGCCATCCGCGATCCGTTCGGCATCCGCCCGCTCATCCTCGGCAAGCGCACGACGGATGCCGGCAAGGACGAGTGGATCGTGGCATCCGAGTCGCTCGTGCTCGAGAACGGCGACTACGAGATCGTGCGCGACGTCGAGCCCGGCGAAGCCGTCTTCATCACGCTCGACGGGCAGATGATCTCGCGCCAGTGCGCCGCGACCACCCGTCTCGTGCCGTGCTCGTTCGAGTACGTCTACCTCGCGCGCCCCGACTCGGTCATGAACGGCATCTCCGTGTACGAGGCGCGCCTGCGCATGGGCGACCGCCTCGCGAACACCATCGCCACCCACATGGACCGCGGCGACATCGACGTGGTCATGCCGATCCCCGACTCCTCGCGCCCGGCCGCGATGCAGGTCGCGCAGAAGCTCGGCATCGAATACCGCGAGGGGTTCTACAAGAACCGCTACGTCGGCCGCACCTTCATCATGCCCGGGCAGGCGCAGCGCAAGCGCTCCGTCCGGCAGAAGCTGAACGCCATGGGCACCGAGTTCAAGGGCAAGAACGTCCTCATCGTCGACGACTCGATCGTGCGCGGCACGACCTCGAAGGAGATCGTCGAGATGGCGCGCGCCGCGGGCGCCAACAAGGTGACCTTCACCTCGGCCGCGCCGCCCGTGCGCTACCCGCACGTGTACGGCATCAACATGCCGAGCCGCCAGGAGCTCATCGCGCACGACCGCAGGATCCCCGAGATCGCCCGTGAACTCAGCGCCGACCACATGATCTACCAGGAGGTCGCCGACCTCCAGGCCGCGATCACCGAAGGCACCGACATCGCCGAACTCGACCTGTCGTGCTTCACCGGCGACTACGTGACCGGAACCATCACCGAGGAGTACCTCGGCTGGCTGGAGCGCACGCAGCTCAGCTGAGCCGCGACCGGTGCAGCCCGGCCCGCGCTCCGGGCGCTGCGGCCCAGCGGACGCACGGGTGCGGATGCGAGGCTGGAACCATGCATGATCGACCGGCTCGGCGTACCGTTCCTGCTGCTGCATCGCAATGAGGTGACGGATGCCGCGGTGCGCGAGCAGGTCGCCGAGTCCGGGCTGCCCGTGGTGCTGGCACTCGACGCCGACGGCTCGTGGCGCACGGTCCTGGGGCGGGAGGTTCTCCGACGTGCGGACGGGAGCGTGGCGGAGTTCGAGCGCCTGCTCGCGGCTCAGGCCGTGTCTTCGTCCGGATAGTGGGTCGACTCGTGCTCCGCGACGGCGGTGCCGCGTCGGCGCGCGAGCACGCGGTCGAGCACGAGCGCGACGACGCCGCCGAGCAGGAGCCCGCCGGCCGCGCACCACAGCAGCAGGAACCCGAACACCTGCGACCGGTCGAACTCCTCGTTCTGGGGGAAGGCGAACGTGAGCACGAGCGCGACCAGCACGCCGAGCGCCGTGCCGAGGAGCAGGAAGCTCCCGTACCGTGGCGAGCGCCGCACGCTCACCACGTCGTTCGTGACCTCGGTCTCGACCCGGTCGGGGTCGAGGTCCATCCGCTCGACCTTGGGACGGTCGGCGGGCTCAGGTCCGTTCGCATCGCTCACCCTGCCATTCTCCCGCATCAGGCCAGGTCTCCCGCATCAGGCCAGGCGCGCCCCATCGATCACCGGAACCGCTCCAGACAGGTCGGCGCGCTGCCCCGACGCCCGCACGCGGCCCGAGGCGTGCGCGTCGGCCCAGGCGACCCCACCCGTCGCGAGTGCGACCCAGGTCGCGGCATCCGTCTCGACGACGTTCGGCGGGGTCCCGCGCGTGTGCCGGGGACCTTCGATGCACTGCACCGCGCCGAACGGCGGCACGCGGACCTCGACGGTTCCGCCGGGCGCCTGCTCGGCCAGCAGTTGCAGCGTGTACCGCACGGCCGTCGCCAGCGCCGCCCGATCCGGCGCGCCATCCGCGCCCAGCACGGTCGCGACGGCGTCGCGACCGGCGACGTCGGGGATCCTTCGTGGCATGACCCCATCCTCCCGCACCCGGTAGCCTGAGCAGGTGAGAATCCTCGTCCTCGGTTCGGGCGCGCGCGAGCACGCCATCATCCTCGCCCTGCTCGACGAGGAGGCCGGCCACGAGATCGTCGCAGCGCCCGGCAACGCCGGCATCGCGGCATCCCCCACGTCATCGGCACGCGGGAGCGTCGAGACCATCGCGCTCGACCCGACCGACCCCGTCGTCGTCGCGGACTACGCGCTCGAGGGCGGCATCGAGCTCGTCGTCGTCGGGCCCGAGGCGCCGCTGGTCGCCGGAGTCGCCGACGCGTTGCGCACGCGCGGCATCGCCGTGTTCGGCCCGGGCCGGGCCGCCGCGGCACTCGAGGGCTCGAAGACGTTCGCGAAGCGCATCATGGAGTCCGCGGGCGTTCCCACCGGTCGCGCGAGCCTCGTCGACTCGCTGCCGAAGGTCACTGAGGTCCTCGACCAGTTCGGCTCGCCCTACGTCGTCAAGGCCGACGGGCTCGCGGCCGGCAAGGGCGTGCTCGTGACGGAGGACCGCGAGGCGGCCCTCGCGCACGCCGCGCATTACCTGCAGCAGGGCCCGGTCCTCGTCGAGGAGTTCCTCGACGGCCAGGAGGTGTCGCTGTTCCTCCTCTCCGACGGCACGAACGTGCTGCCGCTCTCGCCCGCACAGGACTACAAGCGCCTGCGCGACGGCGACGAGGGACCGAACACGGGCGGCATGGGCGCGTACTCGCCGCTGCCCTGGCTCGACGACCGGTTCGGCAGCGAGCAGGCGTTCGTCGACGAGGTCATCGAGACCATCGCGCTGCCGACCGTGAAGCAGCTCGCCGAGGAGCAGACGCCCTTCATCGGCCTGCTCTACGCCGGGCTCATCCTGACCAGCCGCGGCATCCGCGTCATCGAGTTCAACGCGCGCTTCGGCGACCCCGAGACCCAGGTCGTGCTGCCGCGGCTCGCGACGCCGCTCTCCGGGCTCCTGCACGCCGCCGCGACGGGCGGGCTCGGCGAGCTGCCCCGTCCGGAGTTCCGGAGCGACGCCGCCGTCACGGTCGTGCTCGCGAGCGAGGGCTATCCGGAAGCGCCCGAGACCGGCCGGCGCATCGACGGGCTCGAGGCCGCGGCATCCGTTCCCGGCGTGCACCTGGCGCACGCAGCGACCGCCGTCGGCAGCACCCACGACGACACCGAGCCGCACCTCATCGCGACCGGTGGCCGCGTGCTGAACGTCGTCGCGGTCGGCGACGACTTCGCCGACGCGCGCCGCCGCGCGTACGACGCCATCGGCCGGCTGCGCCTCGACGGCGGGCAGTACCGCACCGACATCGCCGCGCGCGTCGCGGACTGAGGGAGACGAGCATGACCGACACGGGTGGCCTCGACGGCTGGACGCACGTGTACTCCGGCAAGGTGCGCGACCTGTACGTGCCCACGGCCCTGATGACCGACGACGACTCGTGGACCGGCGACCCGCTGCAGCTCTCGCCCGTCGTCCTCGTCGTCGCGAGCGACCGCGTGAGCGCGTTCGACCGCGTGCTCGACCCCGCGATCCTCGGCAAGGGAGCGCTGCTCACCTCGCTCAGCCGCTGGTGGTTCGACCGGCTGCCCGAGGTGCCCAACCACCTCGCCTACGCCGAGGACGACCGCTACCACGACCTCCCCCCGATCCCGCGCGAGGTCGCGGACCGGGCGATGTTCTGCCGCACCCTCGACATGTTCCCGATCGAGTGCGTCGTGCGCGGCTACCTCACCGGCAGCGGCTACCAGGAGTACGCCGCGACGGGCGCGATCGGCGGCATCCCGCTGCCGGAGGGCTTGAGCGACGGCGACCGCCTTCCGGAACCCGTGTACACGCCGGCCTGGAAGGCACCGGTCGGCGAGCACGACGAGAACATCTCGTACGAGCGCACCGTCGAACTCGTGGGCGAGACCGTCGCCGAGCAGTTGCGCGCCATCTCGCTCGACGTGTTCGCGCACGCGTCGCAGGTCGCCGAGGAGCGCGGGCTGATCCTCGCCGACACCAAGTTCGAGTTCGGCGCCGACCGCGAACTCGGCATCGTCACGCTCGCCGACGAGGTCCTCACGAGCGACTCGAGCCGGTTCTGGGACCTCGAGGCGTACCTGACCGGGGCGACCCCCGAGGTCCGGATGGCCAGCTTCGACAAGCAGATCGTGCGCGACTGGCTCGCCGCGAACTGGGACCAGCGCGTGCTCGAGAACCCGCCGACCCTCCCGTCGGAGATCGTCGAGCAGACCGCCGAGCGCTACCGTGCGCTCGTCGAGCGCCTCACGCTCGGGCTGTAGGCCCCGCAGCCGGGCGACCTCCGGCCCGGCGATCCGGCACCGGCTCCCCTCCGCCCGGAATGCCACGCGGCCGGGCTCGGTTGAGTCCGGTATGACGAGCATCCCCGGCAGCGACGACCCGGCGGCGAGCACCCCGGCCGTGCCCGACCGGCTCGCGGCCGACACCGCGATGGGCGCGGTCACCCTCCGCGTCGCGGACCTCGACGCGATGATCCGGTACTACCGCGACGCCGTGACGCTCGACCTGATCAGCCACGACGGCCCGGTCGCCGTGCTCGGGCGCCGCGGCCGGCCCGCAGTGATCCTCCAGCACGCCCCCGAGCTGCGTCACGCGTCGCCGCGCAGCGCCGGCCTGTTCCACACCGCGATCCTCTTCGACACGCGCGAGGCGCTCGCCACGGCGCTGCTGTCGGTCGCCTCGAAGCACCCCGGATCGTTCACGGGCAGTGCCGATCACCTGGTGAGCGAGGCGTTCTACTTCGACGACCCCGAGGGCAACGGGGTCGAGCTCTACTTCGACCGCGAACGATCGGCGTGGAGCTGGACGCACGGCACGATCGAGATGGCGACCGTGTTCCTCGACCCGAACGGGTACCTGCGCGAGCACCTGAGCGAACGCGGGTCGGCGGCCGCCGCGGCCGGGACCGGGCTCGGCGATGCCGGTGTGGGCCACGTGCACCTCTCGGTCGGCGACATCGCGAGCGCGCGCGAGTTCTACGTGCGGCGTCTCGGCTTCGACGAGACCGCGACCTACGGCGACCAGGCACTGTTCGTCTCGGCGGGCGGCTACCACCACCACATGGCGATGAACACCTGGCAGAGCCGCGGAGCGGGCCGACGCCGGCTCGCGCTCGGGCTCGGGAAGGTCGAGATCGTCGTGCCGAGCGGCGACGACCTCGGCGAGCTGGGCGAGCGGATGGCGCACTACGACGTTCCGACGAGGCACGACGGTCGGACGCTCGCCTTCGACGATCCCTGGGCGAACGCGGTCGAGGTGCGCACGGCGCGGTAGCGCGCCGGCTCAGTCTTCGGCGCGCTTGTGGTGCGACATGTCGTGGAACTCGCCGAACGCCTGCGGAACGCCGGGCAGCGCACCCGCCCCCTCGCGCGCCCGGAGGCCGTCGAGCACGATCGCCAGCTGTCGCCTCCAGTGCGCCGCATAGGCGCCGCCGTACTGGCCGAGCGAGCCGAGCATGTCGACGAGCACGGCGATGTCGACGCTCGTCACGCCCGCGCGGAGCGTGCCCTCGGCCTGCGCCCGGGCGACGAGTGCGTCGGCGAACTCCTGGATGTCGGCCAGCGGGCGGTACTCCGGGTCGAGCTCGACGACGCGCCGCATCACCGCCGGAACGTACGGGCGTTCGATCAGCCATCCCGAGAGGACCTCGACCCAGCGCTCGATCGCGCGCCAGGCCGAGTCGGTCTCGTCGAGGTCGTGGATGAGCACGCGCAGTTCGTCGACGCCGGTGTCGTACAGCTCTCGGATGAGCGCATCGCGCGTGGGGAAGTGCCGGTACACCGTTCCCGCGCCGACCTCGGCCCGCGTGGCGAGCTCATCGAGCGGCGCGTTGATGCCGCGTTCGGTGAACAGGCACCTCGCCTCGACGAGCAGCCGTTCGTGGTTGCGTCGGGCGTCCCTGCGCAACGACACCGGGTTGGTGGTCACCGATCCAGCCTACTCCCGGCCCGCCGGGGAGGACCCCGGCGCGCGTCACTCCAGGACGTCGATGCCGACCTCGACGGGAGCGCCCTCCTCGAGCCCCTCGGCATCGCGCACGGCCCGCTTGAGCGGCAACGAGTAGCGCTCGGCACCCGGGAAGATCGAGGTCCGCCAGGTCGTGTCGCCGATCGTCGCCTCCACTCGGACCGAGCCGAAGCCCCGCGGCATCCGCGGTCGATCGCGGATCTCGTCCGAGAGTTCCTCCGGAACGTCGACGAAGAACCACGAATCGCTCGCGCGCTCCTGCCACCGGTACACCGTCGCCGTGAAGCGATACCGCTCGATCATGCATCGAGAGTAGGGGGCGCCGCCGACGCTGGCTAGGCTGGCGAGGTGGCAGGAATCGACGACGACCAGCACCGCGGCGGCGACCCCGGCGGCCCCGAACGGGACGTCGCGGCGGCCGACGGCATCGAAGGCAACACGCGCCGCATCGAGGCATCCGTCGTCACCGACTTCAGCGACCGCATGAGCTATGGCGGCTACCTCGACCTCGACACCCTGCTCGCGGCGCAACGGCCGATCTCGCGGCCCGAGCACCACGATGAGCTGCTGTTCATCATCCAGCACCAGACCACCGAACTGTGGCTGAAGCTCGTGCTGCACGAACTCGCGACCGCGTGCGAGCTCATGCGCGCCGACGACCTCGCGCCCGCGCTGAAGTGCATCGCGCGCGTGAAGCACATCCAGAAGACCCTCACCGAGCAGTGGTCGGTGCTCGCCACGCTCACCCCGAGCGAGTACGCGCAGTTCCGCGGCGTGCTCGGCAACGCGTCCGGCTTCCAGTCGTACCAGTACCGCGCGGTCGAGTTCACGCTGGGCAACAAGAACGCGAAGATGCTCCAGGTCTTCGAGGCGGATGCCACGGCGAGCGCCATCGTGCGCCGCGCGCTCGAGGCGCCGAGCCTCTACGACGAGTTCCTGCGACTGCTCTCGCGGGCCGGCTACGCGATCCCCGCGGAGGTGCTCGATCGCGATGTGACGACGGCGTGGACGTTCCGCGAGGACCTCGTTCCGGTCTTCGCGGCGATCTACGCCGACCCCGAGCACAACTGGGCCGCCTACGAGACCTGCGAGGAGCTCGTCGACCTGGAGGACAACTTCCAGCTCTGGCGCTTCCGGCACCTGAAGACCGTCGAGCGCATCATCGGCTCGAAGACGGGCACGGGCGGGTCGAGCGGGGCGCCGTTCCTCAGGCGCGCGCTCGAGCTGACCTTCTTCCCCGAGCTGTACGCGGTCCGCACCGAGATCCCGGGGTGAGCGCCGTGCGAGGGCTCGGGAAGCCGGTCCGCCGGTCGCTGAACGGCGACCGCCCGGGTGAGACCGGGACGATGCTCCCGCCGCTGGTCGACCACCACGTGCACGTGCAGCTCGACGCGGGGCCGGCGCCGGGGATCGCGGCGGTCGTCGACCTCGGCGCGAATCCCGGTGCGGTCGCCTCGCTCGCGGGTCGCGACGGCTGGCCCCGCATGCGGTTCGCCGGCGCGTTCCTCACCGCGCGCGGAGGCTACCCGGGCGATCGCCCGTGGGCGCCCGCGGGGAGCGTTCGCGAACTCGACGCGATCGGGCCGGATGCCGCGAGCGAGCGCCGACACCACGCCCTCGCCGGCCCCGTGCAGGGCGCCGTCGACGAACAGCTCCGCTTCGGGGCATCCGTCGTCAAGGTGGTGCTGAACTCCGCGGCCGGACCCGTCCTCGACCGGGCGACGCTCGACGCCGTGATCGCGGCCGCCAGGGCGGCCGGCCTGCCGGTCGCGGCGCACGCCGAAGGCGACGGCATGGCCGAGCTCGCGATCCGTGCGGGCGTCGACGTGCTCGTGCACACCCCGTTCACCGAGCTGCTCGACGACACGCTGATCGGCCGCGCCGCATCCGCCGGGCAGGCGTGGATCTCGACGCTCGCGATCCACGTCCGCGACGACCCGCGCGCGGCGGAGCTCGCGATCGACAACCTCGCCCGGTTCCGCACGTCAGGCGGGCGCGTGCTGTACGGCACCGACCGCGGCAACGGAGAGCTCGCGCACGGCATCGTCGGCGCCGAGATCGTCGCACTCATGCGGGCCGGGCTGACGGCGGCCGAGGTCATCGAGTCGATGACCGACCCGTGGCCCGAGCCCACCCCCGCCTGGGTCGACGCCGGCGTGGCGACCTTCGTGCCCGACCCCGCGCCCGGGGCCGACGCCGTCGGCGATCCGGAGGCCGTCGCCGCATGGCTCGGCGCCGCTCGCGTCGTGCCCACCGAAGAACTGGAGCTGCTGTGAGCATGGACCCGCTGCTCGCCTACGCCCGCCGCCAGGACCGCGCCGACGGGCTCGCGCACCTGCGCGCGCGGTTCGTCGGCGCCGACACCGACCTCGTCTACTTCGACGGGAACTCGCTCGGGCGGCCGCCGGCCGGCGCGATCGAACGCGTCGAGCGCTTCCTCCGCGAGGACTGGGGCGGACGCCTCATCCGCGGGTGGGACGAGTCCTGGCTCAACCTCCCGTACGAGATCGGCGACCGCATCGGCCGTGCCGTGATCGAGGCGAAGGCCGGGCAGACCGTCATCGGCGACTCCACGACCGTGCTCCTCTACAAGCTCGCGCGCGCGGCCGTCGACGCACAGGTCGCACGAGACCCGCAGCGCCGCGAGATCGTCATCGACCGCGACAACTTCCCGACCGATCGGTACGTCATCGAGGGCATCGCCGGTGAACGCGGCTGCCGGGTCCGCTGGATCGACGTCGACCTCGAACGCGGGGTGAGTCCGGAACAGCTCGCCGAAGCCGTCGGTCCGCACACCGCGCTCGTCGTGCTCGGCCACGTGTCCTACCGCTCCGCCTTCGTCGCCGACGTGCCCGAACTCACGCGCATCGCCCACGACGCGGGCGCACTCGTGCTGTGGGACCTCTGCCACTCGGCCGGCTCCGTGCCGGTGCACGCCGATCGGTGGGGATTCGACCTCGCCGTCGGATGCACGTACAAGTACCTCAACGGCGGGCCCGGCTCGCCGGCGTTCGCCTACGTGCGCGAAGACCTGCACGGCGTGCTCCAGCAGCCCGTCCAGGGCTGGTTCGGCACCGCCGACCTGTTCGCCATGGGCCCCGACTACGTTCCCGCGCCGGGCATCCGTCGCTTCGTCAGCGGCACCGCGCCCATCACGGCCATGATCGCGATGCAGGAGACCCTGGCGATGATCGAGGACGTCGGGATGGACGCGATCCGGGCGAAGTCGATCGCGCTGACCTCGTACGCGATCGATGTGGCCGACGAGTGGCTCGCACCGCTCGGCGTCACCGTCGCCTCACCCCGAGACCCCGGGGAACGCGGCGGGCACGTGATCCTCCAGCACGATGCGATGCGCGAGGTGACCGCCCGGCTCTGGCAGCGCGACGTGATCCCCGACTATCGCGACGTCGGCGGACTGCGCGTCGGGCTCGCACCGCTCTCGACGAGCTTCGAGGAGGTCCACCGCGGGCTGGACGTCACGCGCGAGGTGCTGCGCGAGGTGCTCGCGGAGCGCGCGGGGCTGGGGTAGCGGACGCGGTGGTCGGCGCGGGAACGGCGCGTAGCACGCGATGCACCCCTCGGCAATCCCTCCGGCGTGATCACGCGACCGGAACACGGCGCGCGTAGCATGGCCGCACACGCGAGACCGATGGAAGGGATGTTTCCATGACGGATGCGACGGACAAGAAGATCGACGACCTCGACGACCGCGTCGAGGAGGCCGTCGAGAACGCGAAGGCCGCAGCGGATGCCGCAGCCGACGAGGCGGGCGACCGGCTCGCGGACCTCGCCGACGCCGCGAGCCACACGATCGGCACGGCGACGGCCGCGGCCTCCGAGGCCGCGAACAAGGCGACCGCCGCGGCATCCGATACCGCGAGCCAAGCGAAGGCGCTCGCCGCCGACGCGATGGACGACGCCGGCGAGTTCATCGACGATGCGGCCGACTGGATCGAGGAGAAGTACCGCGACAACCCCGCGCTCGTGCTCGGCATCGCCGCCGCGGTCGGCGCGGTGCTGCTCGTGGGCATCGGCGCGATCATCCGGGCCATCACGCGCGACTGACGCGACACCGGCGGGGCGATGCCGCCGGCCCGCGCCCGCCGACCCGCGCCCGCCCGCCGGCGCGGGCTCAACCCAGCGCGGGGAGCCGGGCGAACTCGTCGGCGAGCGTGCTCGCCACCACGTCGGTCGGTCGGGTAGCGCCGCAGCGCGGCAGGTCCGGCCACGACGCCGCGGCCGGACCCGTGGGGGCCCGGCCGCGGCATCCGCTCGACCCGACCGATCAGGCCGCGGCCGCCGCGAGACGGCTCCGGTGGTTCACCCGGTGTCCGACCCAGAAGCCGATCGCGATGAGCCCACCGAGCCCGGCGCCGAGCATCCACGGTGCGAGCGAGGGCACCACGCCCGAGGCTCCGGCCTCGAGCTCGGCGGACCCGGCGGCCAGCTCCGCGGTGCCGTCCGCGAGTTCGGCCGAGCCCGCCGAGAGGTCTGCGGTACCGGCCGCGAGGGTCGCCGACCCGTCGGCGAGCTCCGAGGCCCCGGCCGAGAGCGTTCCGAGACCCGATGCGAGCGAGTTCGCCCCGCTCGAGAGCGTCGAGGTTCCGGTCGCGAGGCCGGCCGCTCCGGAGTCGAGTCGCGCCGCACCCGCGTCGAGGTTCGACGCGCCCGCCTCGAGGGATGCCGCACCGCTCGCGAGCGACCGGGTTCCCGACGCGAGCGACCCCGCGCCGTCGGCGAGCGACCTCGTGCTGCCCGCGAGCGCGCCCGCGCCGTCGCGCAGCTTGGCGAGACCGCCGCTGAGTTCGGCGGCTCCCGCGGCGAGCGCGGGTGCGCCGCGCGACGGGTCGGCGATCGCGACCGTGCCGGGCCACTGCTTCGATGCGTCGCCGTGCACGAGCCCCGCGATCCCCGCGGAGACCTGGTCCACGCCGCCCGACGCGGCGATGAGGCCGCCGGCCAGTCGGGGCGCGCTCGCGGCCGGCGCCGCGAGCCCGGTGACCTGGTCGCGAACGCCCGCGGCGAGCGCCGCGAGGCCCTGCAGCGACGCGTCGTCCGGGGAGGCCGCGGCGAGCTGCGCGAGCGCGTCGGCGAGGCGCGAGGCGTTGCCGGGTGCGGTCGCGGCGGTCGACTCGAGAGCCGGGCCGGCCTGGGCCAGCGCTGAGACCTCGGGCGTGATGCCGCCGGCGAGCTGGCCCCGGAACGCCTCGACCCGCGCGAGCACGCCCTTCGCGTAGGCATCCGCTCCCGTGACGCCCGCGGCGAGCGTCGCGCTCTTGTCGGCGAGCGTGGCCGCGCCCTCGGCGGCCGCGGCCGCCTTGTCGTGGAGCGTGCCGGCACCTCCGGCCAGGCGCGAAGCGCCGACCGAGACATCCGTCGCGCCCGACGCGGCCGATGCGGCCCCCGAGCTGAGGTCGGCGGCACCGGATGCCGCGGACGACGCGCCGAGCGCGAGCGACGCTGCTCCGTCGGCCAGGGTGCGGGCCCCGTTCGACGCCGAGCGCGCACCCGCGACGAGGCGTTCCGCACCGGCATCCGCGCTCGCCGCCCCCTCGTCGATGCGAGCGGCGCCGTCGGCGACGCTGCCCGCGCCCTCGGCGACCTCGGATGCGCCGGCCGCGACCGCCTGCGAGCCGTCGTCGACGCGCTCCGTGCCGGCACCGAGCTGCCCTGCACCGTCCGCGATGCGGGACGTCGTGGTGACGTAGAGGAAGACCATCGCGGCCAGCAGGACGCTGAGCACGGTCACGGTGATGCGCATGCCGAGGCCGTGCGCATGGGTGTGGGAACTCGTCATCGAGCACTCCAGTTCGGTCGTGCCTGCGGGCAGGCGTGATGAAGGGACTCACGACCCCGTCGCAACGACCCGGGGCGGAACGGAGGGCGGAACGTCGGGCGGAACCTGGAGCGGACCTGCGGGTGCGTCGTCGTCGACGTGCCCGAGGGGACGGAACGTGAGTGCCGCGAATGTAGCAACGCGCCCGACGCGAGGTGAACGACCCTCGAGAACTTCCGTGGGAACGCGAGGTCATCCCTGCTCGAACTGCGGATCCATTGTCGGAGAGCTACAACGGCGCCCGGGTCCGCTCGTCGCCGGCACCGGTGCGCGAGGACGGCGCGCCGCCACGCGACGGATAGAATCGAGGCATCCACCCCCTCGACACCGAACGGAGAACCGCGGTGCCCACCATCGTCGTCGACGTGATGCCCAAGGCCGAACTGCTCGACCCGCAGGGGAAGGCCGTCGCCGGCGCCCTCTCGCGCAGGGGCCACGGCTCGATCAGCGGAGTCCGTGTGGGCAAGCGCTTCGAACTGACCGTCGACGGACCGGTCGACGACGCGCTCCGCGCCGAAGTGGCCGCGCTCGCCGAGAACGTGCTGTCGAACTCCGTCATCGAGGACGTCGTCGGCATCCACTACGAGCAGTCCAACGCCGAACTCGCGGGCGAGGCCGCCGGCCACCACGACGGCTACGACGCCCCCGCGGGCGAGACCCACTGAGGCGGGCCGCCATGCGCATCGGCGTCATCACCTTCCCCGGCTCGCTCGACGACCGCGACGCGCAGCGCGCGGTGCGGCTCGCGGGCGGCGAGCCCGTCGCGCTCTGGCACGGCTCGCACGACCTCGAGGGCGTCGACGCGCTCGTGCTGCCCGGCGGCTTCAGCTACGGCGACTACCTGCGCTGCGGCGCGATCGCCTCCCTCAGCCCGATCATGACCGAGGTCGTGGACGCGGCGAACTCGGGCCTGCCCGTGCTGGGCATCTGCAACGGCTTCCAGATGCTCACCGAGGCCCACCTCCTCGAGGGCGGCCTCATCCGCAACGACCACGGCTCGTTCGTCTGCCGCGACCAGGTGCTGCGCGTCGAGAACGCGTCGACCGCGTGGACCTCCGACTTCGAGGCCGGCCAGGAGATCACGATCCCGCTGAAGAACGGCGAGGGCGGGTTCATCGCGTCGGAGGAGACCCTCGACCGGCTCGAGGGCGAGGGCCGGGTGGCGTTCCGCTACGTCGGCGTCAACCCGAACGGGTCGCTGCGCGACATCGCAGGCATCACGAACGCCCGCGGCAACGTCGTCGGCCTCATGCCGCACCCCGAGCACGCGGTCGAGCCCGGGTTCGGCCCCGACACCGCGGCGGCCATGCGCTCGGGCGTCGACGGACTCGGCTTCTTCACGAGCGTCATCCGCCGCACCCTCGTCGAGGCGTGACCCGCGACTGAACTGCACGAGAGGGCGACCGGAGACGGTCGCGTCACCGCCGAGTGTCCAGAAACCGTCACTCGCGCCTGGGTCGAGCAGCCGATTGTGGACGCTCGGCACGTCACTCGGTGGGGAGTGCGGGTGAGGGGCGCTGCTGCTCGCGTTGACGCTCGCGGGCGGGTTCGCGGCGGGGCCGGCGAGCGCGATACTCACCGGCGGCTTCGGCGCCCAGCAGCTCGGTTTCTCGGACGGACCCGGAAGTTCCCGGGCGACGGCGAGCGCCCCGAGATGGTCTCGGCGACGATCTCGACCTCGTCGCTCTTGGCGACCTCGCTGTCCTCCGCGAAGCCGGCCTCACAACGGGTCGCTGCGCGACATCGCGGGCATCACGAACGCCCGCGGCAACGTCGTCGGCCTCATGCCGCACCCCGAGCACGCGGTCGAGCCCGGGTTCGGCCCCGACACCGCGGCCGCCATGCGCTCGGGCGTCGACGGACTCGGCTTCTTCACGAGCGTCATCCGCCGCACCCTCGTCGAGGCCTAGCACGCGGGAGCACCTCCCGTAGGCTGACGCCCGGGAGGTGCCGATGCCGACATCCGACGGAACCCGCCGATCGTGGGCGACGTTCTCAGAATCGATCTCATCGCGGATCTGGCCGTTGCCCGTCGCTGCGATCATCGCGGCGGTGGTCCTGGGCATCCTGCTGCCCATCATCGACTCGGCGGTGGACGAGCAGCTCGCCGGCTGGCTCGGCGCGGTCCTCTTCAGCGGCGGCGTCGACGCGGCGCGCGCGGTGCTCACGACGATCGCCGGCTCGCTCATCACCGCGACCTCGCTGACCTTCTCGCTCACCGTCATCGCCCTGCAGCTCGCGAGCAGCCAGGCCTCGCCGCGCCTGCTGCGGACCTTCTCGTCCGACCGCATGGTGCACGCCACCCTCGCGATCTTCCTCGGTACGTTCGCCTACGCCCTGACGGTGCTCCGCACGGTCTCGGACACGGGATCCATGGTGCCGCGCATCGCCGTCACGCTCGCGTTCCTGCTCACGCTCACGAGCGTCGTGATGCTGGTCGTCTTCCTCGCCCACCTCGCGAGCAGCCTGCGCGTCGAGACGATGATGCGCGACGTCCACCGGGACACCGGGCGCACGATCGCGCTCGTCGGCTCCGACGACCGCGCCACCGCGCCCGCACCGGAGCGCCCCGACGGCGCGAGCGCAGTGCTCGCCCGCCGGTCGGGCTTCGTGACCGGGATCGATCGCGACGCCCTCATCGCCGCGGCGCGAGAGCACCGGGCGGTCGTCCGCGAGCTCCGGCAGGTCGGAGCGAGCGTCATCGAGGGCACGCCGGTCGCCGAATGGTGGCCGGACGGGGCCCGAACGGATGCCGCGGCCGGAGCCGGGCCCGGGACCGGGCCCGAACCGGGCACGCGCGCCGATCGCTCGGCGCTCGAGGGCGCCATCGTCGAGGCCTACCGGGTCGGATACGAGCGGACCTCGCCGCAGGACATCGGGTTCGGCCTGCGCCAACTCGTCGACATCGCGACCAAGGCGCTGTCGCCCGGCGTGAACGACCCCACGACGGCGGTGCATGCGCTCAGCCACATCTCGGCCGTGCTCGCCGACATCGCGGACCTCCCGGAGCCGCCGAGTGCGTACGCGGACGAGGACGGCACCGCGCGCGTCGTCCCGGTGCGCCACGATTTCGCCGAACTCGTCGAGGTCGGCATGCAGCAGGTCCGTCGGTACGGCGCCGACGATCCCGTCGTCGTCGCGCGGCTGTTCGAGCTCGTCGAGGATGTGGGGCGCCGCGCGGCGCGCCCCGAACTCCGGCGCGTGCTCGACGGGCAGCTCGACCGCCTGGTCGCGAGCGTGGCTGCCGCGGACTTCGACCCGCACGAGCGCGCCGAGTTCGCGCGGCTGGCCGATCGAGCCCGCGCCGCGCTCGCTCAGCCCGGCTCGATGTCCGCGTAGCGGCCCCGCGCGCTCGCGGGGCTGCTCCTGCCGCCGCCCGGCTCAGCCACGAACGGGCGACGGCGTGCGCCCGGGCCGCGCTGCCACGCGACCCGGACGCACGCCGATGCTCGGTACCGCCGGATCAGGCCGCGGTCTCGTCGACCTCGGGCTGCTGCGGCGCGCCGGCGTTCACGCCCTCGGCGTAGGCGTCGCGGAGCGAGCCGCCGAGACCGGCGTCGACGTTCGTCCAGTACTGGAAGAACCGCTCCCGGATCTCCTCGACCGTGATCGCGTTCGCCTGGCCCGAGAGGGTCTCGAGCAGGCGCGCCTTGGCCTCGGCCGAGTACACGTCGCGGTAGAGCGTGCCGGCCTGGCCGAAGTCGGAGTCATCCGCTCGCAGGGTGTAGGCCGTGCGGACGAGCGAGCCGTCGGCCTCCCAGCCGCCCTCGCCCGCGGCATCCGCCGACGCCACCGGACCGCCGACGGAGTTCGGCGCGTAGACCGGCGCCGTCGGCGCGTTGAAGTGGTAGCGCGCGGCGCCGTCCTGCGAGTAGTTGTGCACGGATGCCGCGTGCGGCGCGTTCACCGGCAGCTGGTTGTAGTTCGTGCCGACGCGGTAGCGCTGCGCGTCGGGGTAGCTGAACACGCGGGCCATGAGCATCTTGTCGGGGCTGATCGCGATGCCCGGAACCGTGTTCGCCGGCGAGAAGGCCGCCTGCTCGATCTCGGCGAAGAAGTTCTGCGGGTTGCGGTCGAGGGTCAGCGTGCCGACCGGGATGAGCGGGTAGTCGGCGTGCGGCCACACCTTGGTGAGGTCGAACGGGTTGAAACGGTAGGTCTTGGCGTCCTCGTAGGGCATGACCTGCACGAAGAGGTCCCACTTCGGGTGGTCGCCCCGCTCGATCGCCTCGTACAGGTCGCGGCGGTAGAAGTCGGCGTCGGCGCCCGCGATCGCCTCGGCGGTCTCGGCGTCGAGGTGCAGGTCGCCCTGCTGCGAGCGGAAGTGGTACTTGACCCAGAACTGCTCGCCCTCGGCGTTGATCCACTGGTAGGTGTGCGAGCCGTAGCCCTGCATCTCGCGCCACGACTTCGGCAGGCCGCGGTCGCCCATGAGGTAGGTCACCTGGTGGGCCGACTCGGGCGAGAGCGTCCAGAAGTCCCACTGCATGTCGGCGTCGCGCAGGCCCGAGCCCGGGAGGCGCTTCTGCGAGTGGATGAAGTCGGGGAACTTCGCGCCGTCGCGGATGAAGAACACCGGGGTGTTGTTGCCGACGATGTCGTAGTTGCCCTCGGTCGTGTAGAACTTCAGCGAGAAGCCGCGCACGTCGCGCCAGGTGTCGGGCGAGCCCTGCTCACCGGCGACCGACGAGAAGCGCAGGAGCGTCTCGGACTCGGTGCCGGGCTGGAACACGGCCGCGCGGGTGTAGGCCGAGACATCCGCCGTCACCTCGAAGCGACCGAACGCGCCGCCGCCCTTGGCGTGGACGATCCGCTCCGGGATCCGCTCCCGGTTGAACTGGGCGAGCTTCTCGACGAGGTACCGGTCGTGCAGCACCGTGGCGCCGTCGGCGCCGACCGTGAGCGAGTGCGCGTCGCTGGCGACGGGCGTGCCCGTCTGGGTGGTCGTCACGGGCGGGGTCGTAGGGTTCGACATGTCGTCCTTCTCTTCTCGGTGGGTGGATGCCGCGGCGCGGCGGTGCACGACGTGCGGGCACGACGAGCACCGCCCCGGCCGGGCGGTCGGCGCGCGAGCGCGCCTGGGCGAGCGGATGCCGCCGGGCTAGCCGGCCGGCTCCCGCCGGCAGTTCGCGCAGAGGCCCCAGAAGGTGACCTCGGCGGTGTGGATGGCGAAGCCGGCCGCATCGGCCGGAACGAGGCACGGCGGCTCGCCGATGACGCAGTCGACGTCGGCGACGGCGCGGCACCTCGTGCACACGACGTGGTGATGGTTGTCGCCGGTTCGGCTCTCGTAGAGCGCGGGCGACTCCGCGGGCTCGATGCGCCGGAGCAGGCCCGCGTCGGTGAGTGCGCCGAGCACGTTGTAGACCGACTGCAGCGACGTGCCGGGCAGCGTCTCGCCGACCCTGGCGCGAACGGCATCGGCGTCGAGGTGGCCCCCGGCTTCGACGATGCCGAGCACCGCCACGCGAGGGGCGGTGACCTTGAGCCCCGCCGCACGGATGCGCGCGACCGCGTCATCGTGCGTGGCGGTGATCTCCATGCTCCGAGCATATCCAGTTGTTTTGAGTGGATCAAATCAACTGAGCGTCCGTCGGACCGTGGTGGACGGACGGAAGAGGGCGGGGCGGCTCCGAGGCCGCCCCGCCCTCCCGGCGGTCATCCCTGCCGGCTCAGTAGCCGATGGGGATGACGCCGTTGTCGGTCTGGTAGCCGGTGACGGGCGCGTGCGGGATCTCGTCCCAACGCGACGCGTCCTCGGCCTGGACCTCGCCGGTGGCCATGCCCACGAGCAGTTCCTGCAGCGCGAGCACGTTCTGCTTGATCGACTTGCCGCGCGCCTTCTGCCCGAGGCTGCCATCGCTGGTGTTGCCGCTGGTCTCGAAGAAGATCGCCGGGTTGGAGTGCCCCTCGGGGTTCAGCCCGTCGTGGTCCAGGCCGAGCATCATCGCCGAGACCACACCACCCTTGATATCGATCTCGAGGCTGCCACCGACCTGGTACCGGTCGATGTTGACGTACCCGTACTTGGACAGCTCGTCGAACACGTGCACCTGCATCTGACGCGTGAGCACGTCGTACGCGCCACCCTCGATGCCCGGCAGCGTCGGACCGCCCGGAGCCAGCGAGATGCCCAGCGAGAACGTCACATCATCACCCGTGCCGTACTCGCGCTTGAGGCCCTGATGGTGGATGTCGATCGCGAACGCCGGATCGACCATCGTCCAGTACTCGTAGAACGCCTCCGACTCGGCCGCGGCGAACTTGCCCACACCCCAGTCCCGGTTCAGGTCGATCCGCTGCGCCGACCCGTCCTGCAGGATCGTGTGCCGGATGTTCAGCTCCGACCCGTCCGGGTTGTACATCGGGATCACGTGGAACGTGTACGTCTCACGCAGCAGCTTCCACTCCGGCGACCCGTTCGTGCCGAGCTCCTTCAGCACCGACAGCAGCGACTCCGTGCCGTACGGCTCGTTGCCGTGGATCCGGCCCTGCAACCACACCGCCTCGGGCCCGTCGCCGACCGTGGCCACGTACAGGTCCCGGCCCTGCTCCGACATCGACACCGCGGTGCCCACCTCGGCGAGGGTCTGCACCTCGACATCGAACCGCGACGTGCGCTCGATCCGATCCAGCTCGGCGACCAGACCATCGAAATCGACGATGCTCGAGATATTCGTCTTGCCCTCGGTCGAGGGGAAGTTCGGATCAGCGAACGCGGGCGTACCCGCCGCGAACGGAACCGCCACCGCCAAAGCGGCGGTGGCAGCGATCGTGGTGGTGCGTCGGCGGGTGAACTTCGGGGTGGTACCAGTGGTCATCCTTGACTCCCAAATGCAGTCGAAATGCCGGTGAAGGCGGCACGAGACCCGGGAACCAACGCCCCACGAGCCTTGACCGCGAGCCTACGGAGACTCCACTCCGCACGACAAGGGACACCCGTCCGCATTGTTCAACGATCTTCGCACCACACGTCCGTGCGTTCGCATGCAATCGCGCGCGACGCGGCTACGACCTGGCGCCCTCCGGCTCGTCGGCCCGCTGGACGGGGATCGCCTGCGTGAACTCCGACGCCCGGTTCTCGCCGTCGGCCGTACCCGAGAACAGCCCGGCACGCGGGGTCGCCCCCGGTGTCGACCGGGGCTCGGATGCCTCCCGGCCCACGATCACCCGCTGCTGCGGGAGCGCCGCGGCATCCTCGTCGCGCAGCCACTCGACGAGCTCCTCGCGCACGAGGCACCGCAGATCCCACAGGGCCGCGGAGTCGTCGGCACTCACTGTCACGCGCACGCGCACGAGACCGCCCGTGGCATCCGTCACCTGGATGACGCTCGTGCGGCCGTCGAAGAGGTCCGTACCCGCCAGGATGCGATCGAGCTCCTCGCGCATGGCGTCGGTCGACACGCGCCAGTCGACGTCGAACTCGACGGCGCCGATGAGGTCGCTGCCGTACTTCGTCCAGTTCTCGAACGGCTTGGTCGTGAAGTAGGTGCACGGCAGCACCAGGGTGCGATCGTCCCACGTCACCACGACGACGTAGCTCAGGGTGATCTCGCGGATCCGCCCCCACTCGCCCTCGACGACGACGACGTCGTCGACCCGGATCGCCTCGCTGAACGCGATCTGGATGCCCGCGAACATGTTCGAGAGCACCGACTGGGCCGCCAGGCCCGCGACGATCGAGGCGATGCCCGCCGAGGCGAGGACGCTCGCACCGACCGCGCGCACGCCCGGGAACGTCAGCAGGATGGCGCCGATGGCGACCACCACGATGACCACGACCACCAGGCGGCGGATGATCTGGAACTGGGTGTGGATTCGGCGTGCCACGCGGTTGTCCGCGACATCCAGCCGGTACCGGCTCACGCCGAGGTCGGCGAGGAACAGGAACGACTGCGCGACCAGCCACGCGCCCGCCGCGATCATCGCGATCAGGTAGGCGTGGTCGACCGCGGGTCGCCACGGGGCTTCCGGGAACGAGATCGCCGTGGCGATCCACGTGCCCGCCAGCAGGAGGACCGTGCGGAACGGCCACCTCGCGCGGCGGATGAGGATGCCGACCCGGTCGCTGCGACGCGCGGCGGCGCGCAGGATGAGCGCCGCGATCGTCGAGACGAGGAACGCGGCGAGCGCCGCGACCCCCAGCGAGATGACGAACAGCAGCAGGTGCTCCCAGTCGGATGCGTCGGGCACGCGGGTCTCCCTCCGGTCGGCCCACCAGCGTAGGCCGGACCCCCTCGGGGGGCGCAAACCGAGCGGCGGACTCGCACCGAGTACTCAGCCCACGGCGGCCTCGACTCCCCCGCTCCCTCCGCCCCCTCAACTCCCTCCGCTCACCTCGACCCCCTCCGCTCACCTCGACCCCCTCCCCCGCGAGAAGGTGCCATATGCACCGCTGGGGGTCCGCAGCGGTGCATATGGCACCTCCTCGCGCAGGCTGGGGCGCGACGTCATGCCCGATAGCCTGAACGGATGGCGCTCACCGACCTCGTCACCCTGCCCGGCGGCACGTTCCGCATGGGCAGCGACCGCCACTACCCCGAGGAGGCCCCCGCGCACGAGCGCGTCGTCGCGCCGTTCGCCATCGAGCGTCACCCCGTCACCAACGACCAGTTCGCCGAGTTCGTCGCCGCGACCGGCTACGTCACGACCGCCGAGCGGCCCCTCGACCCAGCCGAGTTCCCGGATGTCGCCGAGGCCGACCGCGCACCCGGCTCGCTCGTCTTCACGCAGACGCCCGGCCCGGTCGACCTCAGGGACTGGCGGCAATGGTGGCGGTGGGTGCCGGGCGCCCAGTGGCGGCATCCGTTCGGGCCAGAGAGCGATCTCGAGGGCCGCGGCGACCACCCGGTCGTGCACGTGTCGTACGCCGACGTCACGGCGTACGCCGACTGGGCCGGACGTCGCCTGCCGACCGAGGCCGAATGGGAGTTCGCCGCGCGCGGCGGGCTCGACGGCGCGGAGTTCGCCTGGGGCGACGAGCGGATGCCGGACGGCGCGGTCATGGCGAACACGTGGCAGGGCGACTTCCCGTTCCGCAACACCGGCTGGGGCGGAACCTCGCCCGTGGGCTCCTACCCGGCGAACGGCTACGGGCTCGTCGACGTCATCGGCAACGTGTGGGAATGGACCTCCGACGCGTTCACGCCGCGGCATCTGCCCCCGGACGCGGCATCCGTCGATCGCGGCCCGCGACCGGACCTCCTCGCGGGCGCCCCGCCGTCGCAGGCACTGCACGTGACCAAGGGCGGCTCGCACCTGTGCGCGCCCGAGTACTGCCGCAGGTACCGCCCCGCGGCGCGCTCGTCGCAGGCGGAGGACTCCTCGACGACGCACCTCGGGTTCCGGCTCGCGGCCGACCCCGTCTGACTGTCGCGCCGGGCGGGCGACGCCGTCAGCGGCATCCCGCGCGGAGTCAGCGGTACTCGGGGTTCGGGCCCTCAGGCGTCGGCGTGTACCCCCAGCGCTCGCCCGAGTCCCAGGCATCGCGCACGTTGCCGACCGCGGGGATGCCGCCGGCGTCCTTGAGCAGCTTCGCCAGGTGCAACAGGTTGTACGTCATGAACGTCGTGTTGCGGTTGGTGAAGTCGTTCTCCGGGCCGCCGGATCCCTCGTCGAGGTAGCTCGGCCCGGGGCCGGCCTCGCCGACCCACCCGGCGTCCGCCGCGGGCGGGATCGTGTAGCCGACGTGCTGCATGCTGTACAGCAGGTTCATGGCGCAGTGCTTGATGCCGTCCTCGTTGCCGGTGAGGATCGCACCGCCCACCTTCCCGTAGTAGACGTACTGTCCGTGCGCGTTCTTCATCCCGCTCATCGCGTACAGCCGCTCGACGAGTCGCTTGGTGACCGAAGAGTTGTCACCCAGCCAGATCGGCCCGCCGATGACGAGGATGTCGGCCGCCTCGACGAGCGGCCAGATCTCGTCGGGCCAGGCATCGGTCTCCCACCCGTGCTCGCGCATGTCGGGGTAGACGCCGCTCGCGACGTCGTGGTCGACCAAGCGCACGGTCTCGACCTCGACGCCGCGGCTGCGCATGAGCGCGATGCTCGCGTCCATGAGGCCCTGGGTGTGGCTCACCTCGGGTGAGCGCTTGAGCGTGCAGTTGACGAACACCGCACGCAGGCCGCTGAAATCCGGTTCCGCATCCATGTGGCGACGCTACCCCGCTGGTCGTCCGAACACGAGTGCCGGGCGACCCGAGGCAGCGGATGCCACGGCTCAGTAGGTCAGCAGCGAGTGAACCTCGTAGCGCCCGTCGAGGAGCGATCGTGCGCCGAGCGCCTCGAGTTCGATCGCGACCGAGATCCCCGCGACCTGCCATCCCGCCCGCTCGACGAGCCGGGCCGCGGCTGCGACCGTGCCGCCGGTCGCGAGCACGTCGTCGACGATCAGCACGCGCGAGCCCGGCGCGAGTTCGCCCTCGTGCACCTCGAGGGCGGCCGAGCCGTACTCGAGCGCGTACTCCTCGTTGAGCACCGCCCGGGGCAGCTTGCCGGCCTTGCGCACGGGCAGCACGCCCGCCCCGGACAGCACCGAGGCTGCGCCCGCGAGCAGGAACCCGCGCGCCTCGACCCCCGCGAGGTGGTCGAACGCCCCGTCGAACGGCGCGGTGAGCGCGCCGGCGAGGGCGTGGAAGGCCGCGGCGTCGGCGAAGACCGGCGTCAGGTCGCGGAAGACGATCCCGGGTTCGGGGAAGTCGGGGATCGTCACGAGCCGGGACTCGACGAGGTCGCGGACCTGCGCTTCGTTCACCAGAGCAGCCTATGCCGACCGACCGCCGCACGACCGTTCGATGGATGCGAACGCCCAGACTCGCCTGATTGCATGGAGCGGTGACCACCCCCTCCCCCATGCAGTCCGCCGCGCCCGCGGCATCCGCTCTCCCGCGCACGCCCGACCGGCCCGCCGACAGGCTCTCGCCGAAGCGGCTCTTCCGCGTGCTCGCCTTCGCCGAGGCCGTGACGTGGACCATCCTGATCACCGCGCTGATCCTCCGCGCGACGGCGGGGCTCGACCAGACCGTGCTCATCGGCGGATCGATCCACGGCTTCGTCTTCCTCGCCTACGCCTTCACCGCCGCGCTCGTGGGTGTGAACCAACGCTGGCCGTTCGGGCTCATCGTGCTCGGCGTCGTGTTCGCGGTCGTGCCCTACGCGACCGTGCCGTTCGAGATCCGGCTGCTGCGACGCGGCCGGCTCGAGGGCGGATGGCGCCGCGACGCGACCGACCACCCCGCCGACGGCAGCCCGATCAACCGCATGCTGCGGTTCTTCCTCGCGCGTCCGATCCTGCTGACCGTGCTCGCCGTGCTCGGCATCGCCGCGGTCTTCGCGGCCCTCTTCGTCATCGGCCCGCCCGGCGGGCGGCACTGAGCGCCCGAGCGCCGACCCTCCGAGCCGCCTCGCACCCGGCATGCTCAGGTGAGCACGGCGGGTAGACTCGCAGGGACCGGCATCCGCCCGCGGCATCCGTCTCGCCGCCGTTTCCTGGAGCTCGCCACCGTGACCACCGAAACCACCGCCACGACCGCTGCCCACGACCCGGCGCCCGCCGGGCCGGCGCTCGACACCGTCGAGGTCGCCGCCGCGACGCCCGAGAAGGAGCAGCCGTACGCCGCGCTCGGGCTCAAGCCCGACGAGTACGAGCGGATCCGCAACATCCTCGGCCGCCGGCCGACCTCGGCCGAGCTCGCCATGTACTCGGTCATGTGGAGCGAGCACTGCTCGTACAAGTCGAGCAAGGTGCACCTGCGCCAGTTCGGCAAGAAGGTCACGCCCGAGATGAAGCGGCACCTCATGGTCGGCATGGGCGAGAACGCCGGCGTGCTCGACATCGGCGAGGGCTGGGCGGTCACGTTCAAGATCGAGTCGCACAACCACCCGAGCTACATCGAGCCGTTCCAGGGCGCAGCGACCGGCGTCGGCGGCATCGTGCGCGACATCATCTCGATGGGCGCTCGCCCGGTCGCGGTCATGGACGCGCTGCGCTTCGGGGCGATCGACCACCCCGACACCGCGCGCGTCGTGCACGGCGTGGTCTCGGGCATCAGCTTCTACGGCAACTGCCTCGGCCTGCCGAACATCGGCGGCGAGACCTGGTTCGACCCGGTGTACCAGGCGAACCCGCTCGTGAACGCCCTCGCGGTGGGCGTGCTCAAGCATGAGGACCTGCACCTGGCCAACGCCAAGGGCGCGGGCAACAAGGTCGTGCTCTTCGGCGCCCGCACGGGCGGCGACGGCATCGGCGGCGCGTCGATCCTCGCCTCCGACACGTTCGCCGAGGGCGGGCCGACCAAGCGCCCCGCGGTGCAGGTCGGCGACCCGTTCGCCGAGAAGGTGCTCATCGAGTGCTGCCTCGAACTGTTCGCGGGCGACCTCGTCGAGGGCATCCAGGACCTCGGCGCGGCCGGCATCTCGTGCGCGACGAGCGAGCTCGCCTCGAACGGCGACGGCGGCATGTCGATCGTCCTCGACGACGTGCTGCTGCGCGACCCCACGCTCACGCCTGAAGAGATCCTCATGAGCGAGAGCCAGGAGCGCATGATGGCGATCGTGCGCCCCGAGAAGCTCGCCGGGTTCCTCGAGGTCGTGCAGAAGTGGGATGTCGAGACCAGCGTGCTCGGCGAGGTCACCGACACCGGGCGCCTGTCGATCACCTGGCGCGGCCAGGAGATCGTGAACGTCGACCCACGCACGGTCGCCGTCGACGGGCCGGTCTACGAGCGCCCGATGACCTACCCGTCGTACCTCGATGCGCTGCAGGCCGACACGGCCGCGTCGCTCGAGCGCCCCGCCGACGACGCCGGCGACGCGCTGCGCACGCAGTTCCTGCAGCTCGTGGGTTCGGCCAACCAGGCGGATGCCGCGTGGATCACCAACCAGTACGACCACTACGTGCTCGGCAACACGGCCCTCGCGAGCCCCGACGACGCGGGCATGATCCGCGTCGACGAGGAGTCGGGCCTCGGCGTCGCGGTCGCGACCGACGCGAACGGCCGCTACTGCCAGCTCGACCCGCGGCAGGGCGCCAAGCTCGCGCTCGCCGAGGCGTACCGCAACGTGGCCGTGTCGGGCGCGAAGCCCATGGGCGTCTCGGACTGCCTGAACTTCGGCAGCCCCGAGAACCCCGAGGTCATGTGGCAGTTCGCCGAGGCCGTCGAAGGCCTCGCCGACGGATGCCTCGAGCTCGGCATCCCCGTCACCGGCGGCAACGTCAGCTTCTACAACCAGACCGGCGACGTGCCGATCCACCCGACCCCGGTCGTCGCGGTGCTCGGCGTGATCGACGACGTCGCGCGCCGGATCCCGTCGGGCTGGCAGGACGAGGGCCACAACATCTACCTCCTCGGCGACACGCACGCCGAGCTCGACGGCTCGGCGTGGGCCGGCGTCGTGCACGGGCACCTGGGCGGTCGTCCGCCGGCCGTCGACCTCGGTCGCGAGCACGCGCTCGGCGAGCTGCTTCGCGCCGCCGCGCTCGAGGGCCTCATCGACTCGGCGCACGACCTGTCCGACGGCGGTCTCGCGGTCGCACTGGCCGAAGCGGTGGGCCGGTTCGGCGTCGGCGCCCGGGTGTTCCTCGGCGAGGTCACCGCTGACGCGGGCATCGATGTCGCGACGGCGCTGTTCTCGGAGTCGACGGGCCGCGTGATCGTGAGCGTTCCGCGCGAGGACGACGTGAAGTTCCGTGGCCTGTGCGAGGGCCGCGGCTACCCGGTACGCCGCATCGGCGTGACGGATGCCGCATCCGGCTCGCTCGAGGTCCAGGACGCGTTCACGGTTCCGATCGAGGAGCTCCGCACCGTCAACCGCGCCCCGCTGGCCGACGCGTTCGGCCCGGTCGTCGGGTACTGAGGCTCGGGTCGTCGGGATGTCCGACGGCCGGGCTCGCGATCGACCAGCGGCTCGACGCGTTCCTCGTGACACGCGCCTGACGCGGCGTCCCGTCGCTTCGGGAGGACGGGGCGAGCGCTGGCGCGAGGGCCGCCTGCCCGCCGTCACGACGTTCGGCTTCTGAGCCCCGGTCCGGTCGGCCGGTCGCGCGCGAGCCGCCACAGCTCGACCCAGTCCTCCGTGGCCAGCCCGCTCGGGCGGGTCGCGGGGTGGATGTCGCGATCGCGGAGCACCCGCCGCGCCATGCCCTCGGGGATCGGCCGGCCGGTGCGCGCGAGCACCTGCGGGAGTGCACGCCCCCGACCCTGGAAGACGTCGCCCACCCATGCCCGGTAGGCCCCCCGCTCGCGGGCCGGCACGAGCGGTGCGGGCCTCCGGTCGATGCGGAACACGCCGCCGTCGACCGAGGGCACGGGCCTGAACCCGCGCGCCGGGACGCGCCGGTCGAGGGTGAACCGGTACCAGGGCGCCGACTGCACCGTCAGCATGCTCGTTCCGCCCACTCCGCACCGCCGGCGGGCGACCTCCCACTGGGTGAGCAGGATCGCGCTCCCCCACCGGTCGGCGTCGAGCACACGGCGGAGGATGGCGGTGGTGAGGTGGAACGGCACGTTCCCCACGATCGCGTGCGGCTCGCGCGGCAGCGGCCACCGCAGGACGTCCGCCTGCACGACGGTCGCCGCGGTGCCGAGTTCACGCCGGAGCGCCGCCGCGCGGCGCGGGTCGACCTCGACCGCGGTGAGGGGCCGGCCGAGATGGGCGAGCTCGCGCGTGAGCGCGCCGCCGCCCGCCCCGAGCTCGACGATCTGCCCGCTCGTGGTCGCGGCGAGTGCGGTCATCCGCTCGATGACGCCGCGGTCGACGAGGAAGTTCTGCCCGAGTTCGTGGCGGCCGCCGTGCGGCGCTCGCGGTTGCGCCTTCGGCCGCGCGGCCTGGGTCGGGGGGAGGTGATGGGACCGGCGCGCGTCCGGTCGATGGTTTCGTGGTCGTCGCATGAGTGCTCCGTCGGCTGGGAGTCGACAGCCGGGTACGGCGAACCGCACCACGGCCCTGGGTGAGGGCCGAGGCGGAGCAGTGGTCGGATGGTCCGGTCGCTCCGCCTCAGGCGGTGCGGGGCCGGATGATCAGCGCGAACGACATGCATGACATGGTTGGGGAGGCTACCAGAACGGATCGGGGCCTCGCCAGCGCGGCGCCCGGTCCGGCGCTCAGGCGCCCTGCGGCGGGTGGGCGAGCAGGTCGACGCGTTCGGCCAGGTACGGCTCGAGGGGCAGCGCGGCATCGGCTGCGGCCGGGTTCCATCGAACGCCGACCACGGGCCCGCCGTCGCGGTCGGCCATGAGCACGAGCGGGTCGGAGTCGGCCGCGCGCGCGACGGCGGCGAGGTCGAGCGGCACCGCGTCGAAGACGACGCTCGCACCCTCCGGGATGCCGCCGCGGACCGCCGCAGCGCGAAGGGCGCGATGCTCGGCGACGGACTCGGCCGTCACGCCCCGTCTGGCGACGCGCTCGGCGCGGACCACCCGCCCGGTCGAGTACAGCCGGCCGTCGGTGTCGAGCAGCAGCACCCCGAGGCGCCAGACGCGCCCGATCGCGCGCATGCGCGGCGACCGGGGCACCCCCAGGATGCGACGCCCGGGCACGTACTCAGCGAGGGTCTCGGTGCGAGCGGATGCCGCTGCGAGCGTCTCGGCGGCCCGCCGGACGGCCTCGCGTGCCCGCGCGACCGCGACCGCGGCATCCGCTGCGCCCTCGTCGCTCACCGCTCCCGGTCCTTCGCCCGGCGGATCCGGGCCGGCCCGAGGCTCGCCCCCACGCCGATGACCACGATCCCCGCGAACAGGAAGCCGTAGCGCCCGACGAGCACGCCGTACAGGCCGAGCACGATGCCCACGACCACGACGATGCGCGCGACGCGCGTGCGCACCCGCGGGTCGACCCACCAGCGTCCGATCATCCCGCGGATCACGGGCGCGCCCCCATCGCGGCGCCGACGTCGAACGCGCGGCCGGTCGCCTGCTCGGCGAGCATCCACACGCGTTCGCCGATCCGGGGATCGCGGCTCGTCGCGGTCGGCGTGCCGAGCACCGGAGGCCCCTTGACCAACCGGGCGGGCCCCCAGAACTGCCCGCCCTCGACGTCGTCGGCGGTCGCGGCGTGGACCACGACATCGGCGCCGCGGTGCTTGCCCTGCGCACCCGCCGCCTGGAGCGCGTCGAGGAACCGATCGGCCCGGGACGGTTCGTTGACGCCGGGAACGCGCGGGGTGCGCCCCGAGATCGAGTAGCCGGGGTGGGCGACGAGGCTGTGCACGCGGGGCGTGACGGATGCCGCACCGACCGCCTCGGCTGCGTCCGTCGCCGCACGCCGCAGGCGTCGGTCGAGTTCGAACGCGATCGAGGCGGCGGCGATCTTCGACTGGGCGTAGGCGCGCCAGGCGTCGTAGGAGCGTTCCAGTTGCAGGTCATCGACACGGAACGTCGAGAGGCGCATCGAGAGCGATCCCAGCGTCACGACGCGGGCACCGGCGGCCAGGTGCGGGAGCATGCCCTCGAGCAGCGCGAAATGGCCGAGCACGTTCGTGGCCAGCACGAGCTCGTTGCCGTCGACCGATTCCTCTCGGCGGGACGGGGTGTGCACCATGCCCGCGTTGAGCACGACGACGTCGAGCGGTGCACGGTCGAGGAGACGGTCGACGCCCGCTCGGACCGAGGCGAGCGAGGAGGTGTCGACGACGAGCGTGTCGACCGACGCCGTCGGCACCCGCCCGCGGATCGCGGCGACCGCGGCGGCGAGCCGCCCGGGATCGCGTCCGGAGAGCGTGACGTGCGCCCCCGCTGAGGCGAGCCTCGCGGACGTGAAGAAGCCGATCCCGGCGTTCGCACCGGTGACCAGCACCTGGCGCCCGGCCTGTGGCGCGACCGGACTCGGGTACCAGTTCACGCGCGAACCGTCGGGGCTTGGGTTCCGGTCATGCCTCGACCCTACTTCGGCGGGCAGCCGCCGCGCGCTTCGGGGGGCTGCCCCCGGGCGTGCATCCGATCCGGCGGGTAGCGTCGGAGCCGAAACCACTTCACCGGGGGAACTCCATGCGCACACCGATTCGTCCCATCGCCGCGACGGGGATCGTCGCGCTCGCCGCGATCACGCTGTCGGGGTGCGCGTTGATCGGTCCGCCGCGCACGCTCTCGGATGACGCCGCGGTGGGCGAGTCGATCACCGCGATCCGCATCGACGACCCCGTCGGGTCGGTGAGGGTGATCGCGACCGCCGGGACCTCCGGGGCCTCGCTCGAGCGGACCCTCCGATACCGGGGCGCCGACCGCAGGTTCGACGCGACGCACTCGGTCGAGGGCGACACGCTCGTGCTCGGCGGATGCGGGCGCAACTGCTCCGCCTCGTACGTGCTCGAGGTGCCAGAGGGGGTCGACGTGACCGGTCGGACCTCCGACGGCGCGATCGAACTGACCGGCGTCGGCGAGGTCGAGGTCGCCACGTCGAACGGGCGGATCGAGCTCGACGGGGTCTCCGGGGGCGTCGACGTCGAGACCTCGAACGGCCGCATCGCCGGGCGCGGACTCGAGGGCGACGGCATCCGCGCCTCGACCTCCAACGGCGCGATCGAACTGACCCTCGGCGTCGCACAGGACGTCGTCGCGAGCACGTCGAACGGAGCGATCGACGTCACGGTCCCGCGCGGTGCCGGGTTCAGCATCGAGACGGAGACGTCCAACGGACGCGTCGAGATCGACGTCGACGAGGACCGCGACGGCGACCACCACCTGGACCTGCGGACCTCGAACGGATCGATCCGGGTCGTCGAGGGCGGCTGAGCTCAGGGGCGCTCGGTCCCGCTCGCGAGCTCCTCGTGATGCTGGATGACCTCGGCGACGACGAAGTTGAACCACTTCTCGGCGAACGCGGGGTCGAGGTGCGCGTCTTCGGCGAGCGAGCGCAGGCGGGCGATCTGACGCTTCTCGCGATCGGTGTCGCTCGGCGGCAGGCCGTGGCGGGCCTTGAGCCGCCCGACCTGCTGGGTGAACTTGAAGCGCTCGGCGAGCAGGTGGATGAGGGCCGCGTCGATGTTGTCGATGCTCGAACGGATGCCGAGCAGTTCGGTCATCGCGGCGTCGCGCTCGTCGACGGCGGCGTCGGAGCCGGTCGGGGCTGCGGCTGCTGGGGTCTCGGCACTCATGCTTCGACCCTAGGCGACGCCGAGCGGCGGATGCGCCGCCGCTCGGCGCCTCCCGGGTGCGCCGGGTCGTGACCGCGTCATTCCGCCGGGGCGGGCACGGCCGACCGGAACGCGCGCAGCCGCAGGCTGTTGCCGACCACGAAGACGCTCGAGAACGCCATCGCGGCACCCGCGAGCATCGGGTTGAGCAGTCCCAGCGCGGCGAGCGGGATCGCGGCCGTGTTGTAGGCGAACGCCCAGAACAGGTTGCCCTTGATGGTTCCGAGCGTGCGGCGCGAGAGCCGGATCGCGTCGACCGCTGCGAGCAGGTCGCCGCGGACGAGCGTGAGGTCGGCCGCCTCGATCGCGACGTCGCTGCCGGTGCCCATCGCGATGCCGAGGTCGGCCTGCGCGAGCGCGGCGGCGTCGTTGACGCCGTCGCCGACCATCGCGACCGCGCGGCCCTCGCCCTGGAGTCGCGCCACGACGGCCGCCTTGTCGGCAGGCAGCACCTCGGCGACGACCCGGTCGATGCCGACCTCCGCGGCGACCTGTCGCGCCACCGTCTCGTTGTCGCCCGTGAGCAGGATCGGCTCGAGCCCGAGGTCGCGCAGGCGCGCGATCGCGTCGGCGCTCGTCGGCTTGATCGCGTCGGCGACCGTGAGTGCGCCGCGCACGCGGCCGTCCCAGGCGACGACGACCGCGGTGCGGCCCTCGGCTTCGGCTGCGGTGACGGATGCCGCGACGCGCGCGTCGGGGGCGATCGACCATTCGGCGAGCATCGCCGGCCGGCCCACGAGCACGAGGTGCCCGTCGACCACGCCGTGCACGCCGAGCCCGGGGCGGTTCTCGAACGAGTCCGGCGTCGGCAGGTCGCCGATCCTGGCCGCCGCTCCGGTCGCGATCGCCCTCGCGATCGGGTGCTCCGACGCGTGCTCGAGCGCCCCCGCGAGGCGGAGCAGGTCGGCCTCGTCGACGTCATCGGCGGGGTGCACGCCCGCGAGCGACATCCGCCCGCTCGTGACGGTGCCGGTCTTGTCGAGCACGATCGTGTCGACGCGGCGCGTCGACTCGAGCACCTCGGGGCCCTTGATCAGCACGCCCAACTGGGCGCCGCGACCGGTTCCGACGAGCAGCGCGGTCGGGGTCGCGAGCCCGAGCGCGCACGGGCACGCGATGATGAGCACCGCGACGGCCGCGGTGAACGCGGCCTCGACCGGGAACCCGACGCCGATCCAGGCGCCGAGCGTTCCGACGGCGATGAGGATCACGATCGGCACGAAGACGCCCGCGACCCGGTCGGCGAGCCGCTGCACGCGGGCCTTGCCCGACTGGGCGTCCTCGACGAGGCGTGCCATCTGGGCGAGCTGGGTGTCCGCCCCGACCCGGGTCGCACGCACCACGAGCCGGCCGCCCGCGTTGGCGGTCGCGCCGATGACGTCGTCGCCCGCTTCGACCTCGACCGGGACCGACTCTCCCGTCACGAGCGACGCGTCGACCGCGCTGCGCCCGTCGACGACGACGCCGTCGGTCGCGATCTTCTCGCCCGGCCGCACGACGAAGTCGTCGCCGACCGACAGCTCCCCGACCGGGATGCGCGTCTCGACGCCGTCGCGGAGCACCGCGACATCCTTCGCCCCGAGTTCGAGCAGCGCCCGCAGCGCCGCACCCGCGGCGCGCTTGGACCGCTTCTCGAGGTAGCGGCCGAGCAGGACGAACATGGTCACGCCCGCCGCGACCTCGAGGTAGAGGTTCGCGGAGCCGTCGGTCGGTGCGACGGTGAACGCGAAGCCGTGCACCATGCCGGGTTCGCCCGCGGTTCCGAGGAACAGGGCGTACAGCGACCACAGGAACGCCGAGGTCACGCCGAGCGAGACGAGCGTGTCCATCGTGGCGGCGCCGTGCCGCAGGTTGACCAGCGCCGCCCGATGGAACGGCCACGCGCCCCACGTGACGACGGGTGCGGCGAGCGCGAGCGACGCCCACTGCCAGTACGTGAACTGCAGCGCCGGGACCATCGCGAGCACGATGACCGGCACCGAGAGCACGACGGAGGCGATGAGCCGCGTGCGCAGCGAGCGGAGTTCGGCGTCGGCCCTCGACTCGGCCGGGGCGGATGCCGCGGAACCCGCGTCGTTCGCACCGCTCGCGCCGGCGGCATCCGCTCGGGCACCGGTCGGCGCCGGCGGGGCCGGGAGCTCCGCCCGGTAGCCGGCCGCTTCGACCGTTGCGATGAGCTCGGCGGTGCCGACGCCCGCCGGCGCCGAGACGCGGGCCTTCTCGGTCGCGTAGTTGACGGTGGCGCTCACGCCGCCGCCGAGCTTGTTGAGTTTCTTCTCGATGCGCATCGCGCAGGACGCGCAGGTCATGCCGCCGATCTCGAGTTCGACGACTCGCGCGCCTGCGGACTCGGTCGCGAGTTCGGTCATTCGTGTTCCTCCCCGTGCGAGGTCCAGTCGGCCGAGAGCTCGGCCGGGATGACGAGCGGGGCCACGACGAGCGCGGCGGTGAAGACCACCGCCGCGCCCGCCGCGAACAGCCCCAGCCTGGCTGCCGTTCCCATCCGCGTCAGGCGCGGACGGCCGAGTAGCCGGCTTCGCCGACCGCGGCGATCACGCCGGCGTCGTCGAGGTCGTCGGGAGCGGAGATCGTGAGCGTGCCCGCGGCGGCGGACACCGCGATGTCGGTCACTCCCGCGAGCTGCTCGACCTCTTCGCGCACCGACAGTTCGCAGTGACCGCACGTCATCCCGGTCACCTGGTACTCGCGCTGCGTCATCTCGTTCTCCTCGTCTGGTTCCGGATCGTTCGGATGGTACCCCACTGGGGTACCACCCATCTGAACGGTATACCCCTCGGGGGTATTCCGCAACCGGTGCCGCCGCGCGGCCGGCACCACGAGGCCGGCACCCGCGGCCGGCACCCGCGGCCGCCGCGCGCACACGGAAGCGGCGCGACATCCGCCCCCACGGATGCCGCGCCGAACCGGACGCCGCCGACTCCTATCGGGGCGTCGCCCTCCGGATCACGAAGAACCCGAGGATCCCCCAGCCGACCGCGATCGCGAGCAGCAGCGAGAACCCGCCGACCAGCCCGAGGGAACCCAACCACTCCCACAGCGCCATCCACGACTCGGAGAACGTCAGCCAGGCCACCACCGCGAGCGCGATGAGCACGGCGATCGAGAGGAGGGTCATCATGCCGCGCATGCGCCACCGCATGTACACGGTCGTGACGCCGGCACCGACGAAGAGCACCAGCAGCTGGAGGGCGAAGGTCGTGTAGAACGCGGCGCCCCAATCGAGCCCGACGTACCAGAGGGCGTCGAACA
Source organism: Agromyces marinus (assembly GCF_021442325.1). Taxonomy (NCBI): domain Bacteria; kingdom Bacillati; phylum Actinomycetota; class Actinomycetes; order Micrococcales; family Microbacteriaceae; genus Agromyces; species Agromyces marinus. Next base: position 2,896,386 of record NZ_CP087879.1, read on the forward strand.
TCCCCGCGCCGATCCCCCAGCCGCCCGTCGCACGTTCGACGAGCATGAGCGTCGCGATCGCGGTCGCGTACATGATCGACGCGAGCACGAACATCAGGCTCGTGCCGAGCCAGTAGTCGCGCCGGGTCGCGCCGAATCCCAGCGCGAACGGGAACGTGTACGAGACGGCCTGGACGCCGACGACCACCAGGTACCACTGCGGCGACAGCACCGCCCAGCTGTACTCGAAGCCCGTCTGGGCGTCGGAGACCCCCGCGCCACGGAGGATGAGCGCGATGACCATCGTCACCGCCCAGGCGCCGCCGAGGATGAAGGTCGGCACGAGGAAGAAGATCGACGGGTTGACGGTGTGCAGCCGGGTGATGCGGAGGATCTCGTGCGGGCGGGTCCGGCGCTCGCGCTCGGCGACGGGCACGGCTGCGGTGGCGGCGGTCATGCGGCGACCCCCTTCTCGTTCGGACCGGCGAGTTCGGTGCCGGTGAGGTGGACGATGAGCTGCTGGAGTGAGACGGGCGCGAGCTCGAGCCCGAGCTCGGCCGCGCGGATCCGGTCGCCCCGATCGAGCTGGCCGTCGACCGTGACCGAGGCGAGGCCGCCGAGCGAGTCGCGCGCCATCACCGGCCGGGTGCCCACGAACTGCTCGACGGCGGCGCTGGGTCCGGCGACCGTGGTCGCGCTCCCGCGCACCTCCTCGGCGTCGCGGTCGAGGAGGATCCGGCCCTGGTCGATGAGGATGACGTGCTCGAGCAGGTTCGCGACCTCGTCGATCAGGTGCGTCGAGAGGACGACCGTTCGCGGATGCTCCGCGTAGTCCTCGAGCAGCCGGTCGTAGAAGATGTGTCGTGCGACCGCGTCGAGCCCGAGGTACGGCTCGTCGAAGAAGGTCAGCGGCGCCCGCGACGCGAGTCCGACGATGACGCCGACCGCGCTCAACTGCCCGCGCGAGAGCTTCTTGACGCGCCGCTTCACGGGCAGTCGGAAGTCGGCGATGAGCCGCTCGGCGAACTCCCCGTCCCAGTTCTCGAAGAACCACGGGGCGGCGTGGAACACGTTGGCGGGCGTGAAGTCCTCGGGGTAGCGCTGGGCCTCGGCGATGAAGCACATGCGGCGCAGCACGTCGGCGTGCTCGGCCGGGGTCCTGCCGAAGACCTCGAGCTCACCCGCGTTCGCGAAGATCTGCCCCGTGAGCAGCTGCATGATCGTGGTCTTGCCGGCGCCGTTGCGCCCGAGCAGGCCGTAGATCCGGCCTTCCTGGATGTCGAGATCGACGCCGTCGATCGCCGTGAACGAGCCGTAGCGCTTGGTGAGCCCGCGCGCCCGGGCGACGGTGCTGGTCATGAGGTGATCCTTTCCCCGCGGAGCATTCCCGCGAGCTCGTCGACGCCGATGCCGAGCCGTGCGGCTTCGGCGACGAGTGGTCTGAGGTAGTCGGCGGCGAACTCCGCGCGCCTGCGTTCGACGATGCGTTCACGCGCCCCCGGGACGACGAACATCCCCACGCCGCGACGCTTCGCGACGATGCCCTGTTCGACGAGCCGGTTCACGCCCTTGAGCGCCGTCGCCGGGTTGATCCGGTGGAACGCGGCGAGCTCGTTGATCGAGGGGATCGCGGCATCCTCGTCGATCGCGCGGTCGAGGATCTCGTCCTCGAGCCGCTCCGCGATCTGCAGGAAGATCGGCCGCGATTCGTCCATCCGCGTCCCTCGTTTCAGTTGTTCGGTTAGTTGGTTCAGTAACTAACCAAGCATGCGAGCCAGCGGATGTCAAGACCCGCGCCGCAATCAGCCTCGGGCGTTCGCGCGCCGGCGAGCCGACGGCATCCGCACCCGGCCCTGCGCGAGCAGGATCCCCAGCATGACCACCAGCGCACCGACCGGCTCGTTCCACGACAGCGGATCGCCGAGCACGACCACGCCGAGGACCACCCCGACCACGGGCGTCACGTAGGTCACGGTCGACGCATTCGTCGGGCCCCAGTCGCGGATCACGCCGATGTTCCACACGTACGCCAGCCCGGTGCCCAGGATGCCGAGCACCGCCAGGCTCGCCACGATCGGAAGGCTCAACGCCACCGGACCCACCGCGAGCACCGGCGTCAGGAGCAGCATGACCAGCGCCCCCATGCCGACCTGCAGGAACGCGAACGTGGTCTGCGCGATCGGCCGGCCGCTCAGGAACCTCCGCGTGTACCCGAACATCACTCCGTAGCACGCCGTCGCACCGAGGCACGCGAGCTGGCCGACCAGGCTGCCCGCGAGTTCCGAACGCCACGGAGCGATGATCACCACGACACCGGCGATGCCGACCGCGACGCCCAGCCAGCGCGACGCGTCCAGACGCTCGACGCGGAACGCGAGCGTCGCGACGAGCGCCGTCATGATCGGCGTCGTCGCGTTCAGGATCGACGCGAGGCTCGAGGTCACGCTCTGCTGCGCCCACGAGAACAGCAGGAACGGGATCACGCACCCGACGACGCCGATCACCAGGAAGTGCATCCACACCACGGGCTCGCGCGGCAGCACCGACCCGCCCGAGACCCGCGGCCGCACCGCGAGCACCACGAGGCCGAGGGTCAGTCCACCGAGCACGGTCCGCGTCCACGCGACCTGGGTGAACGACACCCCGGCGAGCGCCACCGCCATGAACATGAAGCTCGCGCCCCACACGAGACCCGCGCCGAGGAACTGCGCCCAGGTGCGGATGCCGCCGCGACGCGGTGCGGCGACCGCCTGGGCTGCGGCGCCTGCGGAGGTGGTGCTGATACTCACCCGCACACGGTACGGCCGGCATCCGCTCGCCGCGACGCCCGCCGGATGCGATGTCCGGAACCCGCCGAAGGTTGGCAGCGCAACGGCGACGGATGCCGAGCCCGCCGCCCGTGGCAACGGCGACGGATGCCGGGCCCGCCGCCCATGGCAACGGCGACGGATGTCAGGCCCGCCGCCCGTGGCATCCGCTCGGTCATGCCGGCGACGAACCGCCGGCCGGTCGAAGTGGCGCACTCCGCCCGCTCAGGACGATCGGCTCGACACGCCGCCAGACCCGCTCCGACACGCCGCTGGAGCTGAAAATCCTCCTGAATCGCTGGGGTGGGTGGGGGGTGGGGGTGGGGGTGTGGGTGGGGGTGTGGGTGGGGGTGGGGTGTGGGTGGGTGGGTGGGTGGTGGGGCAGCGCAACGGGGGCGGATGCCGGGCCGTGGCCCGAGGCATCCGCCCCCGTCGTGCCGGCGACGAGGTCAGGGCAGGCGTTCCCACCCCGTCGCAGTCTCGGATGGCGGCCGCCGAACCCCCCGGCGGCCGCCGGCCCCGCTAGTGGCTCACCGCCTTCTCGGCCCCGACGCCGGTCAGCGAGCGCACCTCCATCTCGGCCTGCTTCTCCGGGCTCTCGACCGTCTTGTCGAGGACGCTCACGATCCAGCCCAGGAGGAAGGCCAGCGGGATGGAGACGATGCCCGGGTTCGACAGCGGGAACCAGGCGAAGTCGATCGCCTCGGTCTTCAGCATCGACGTCTCGGAGCCCGAGACGACCGGCGAGAAGGCGATGAGCACGATCGCCGAGATGAGACCCCCGTACATGCTCCAGAGGGCGCCCCTGGTGGTGAAGCGCTTCCAGAACAGCGAGTACACGATCGTCGGCAGGTTCGCCGATGCGGCCACCGCGAACGCGAGCGCCACGAGGAACGCGATGTTCTGGCCGTTGGCGCCGATGCCGCCGATGATGGCCACGATGCCGATGATGACCACGGTGCGACGGGCGACCTTGACCTCGGCGCCCGGCTCGGGCTTGCCCTTCTTCACGACCGACGCGTAGATGTCGTGCGCGAAGCTGGCCGCAGCGGTGATCGTGAGGCCGGCCACCACCGCGAGGATCGTCGCGAACGCGACCGCCGAGATCAGGCCCAGCAGGAGCGGGCCGCCCAGCTCGAACGCCAGCAGCGGGGCCGCCGAGTTCGGGCCGCCGGGGGCCGCCGCGATGACCGACGGGCCGACGAGCGCAGCCGCGCCGTAGCCGAGCACGAGGGTGAACACGTAGAAGATGCCGATGAGCCAGATCGCCCACACGACCGACTTGCGCGCCTCCTTGGCGGTCGGGACCGTGTAGAAGCGCATGAGCACGTGCGGGAGCGCCGCGGTGCCGAGCACCAGCGCGAGGCCGAGCGAGACGAAGTCGATCTTCGTCGCCTCCGTCGCGCCGTACTTCAGGCCGGGGTCGAGGATCGCCGGGTTGCCGGCGACGGCGACGGCCTGGTCGAGCAGCGCCGAGAAGTCGAACCCGTTGATCGCGAGCACCCACACGGTCATCAGCCCCGCGCCCGCGATGAGCATGACGGCCTTGATGATCTGCACCCAGGTCGTGCCCTTCATGCCGCCCACGAGCACGTAGAGGATCATGAGCCCGCCGACGACCGTGATCACGACGGCCTGGCCGAGCTGGTCGCCGATGCCGAGCAGCAGCGAGACGAGCCCGCCCGCACCGGCCATCTGGGCGAGGAGGTAGAAGAAGCAGACGACGAGGGTCGTGGTCGCGGCCGCGATGCGCACCGGGCGCTGCTTGAGGCGGAACGAGAGCACGTCGGCCATCGTGAACTTGCCCGTGTTGCGCAGCAGCTCGGCGACCAGCAGCAGCGCGACGAGCCAGGCCACGAGGAAGCCGATCGAGTAGAGGAACCCGTCGTAGCCGTTGATCGCGATCGCGCCGACGATGCCGAGGAACGACGCCGCCGACAGGTAGTCGCCGGCGATCGCCGACCCGTTCTGGCCGCCCGTGAACGAGCGCCCGGCGGCGTAGTAGTCGGCCGCGGTCTTGTTGTTCCGGCTCGCCCGGAACACGATCACCATCGTGATCGCGACGAACGCACCGAAGATGGCGATGTTGAGCCAGGGGTCGCCCGGCGAGGCGGAGGCGGCGGACTCGAAAGCGAACATCAGCGGACGACCTCTCCGTCTGCGAGGGCGCCGGCCTCGATCTCGTCACGGAGCTGCTCGGAGCGCGGGTCGAGCTGCTTGTTGGCGTAGTGGACGTACCACTGGGTCACGGCGAAGGTCGTGACGACCTGCGCCAGGCCGAGCACCATCGCCACGTTCACGCTGCCGAACACGCGCGTCGACATGAAGTCGTGCGCGTACACCGCGAGGAGCACGTAAGCGAGGTACCAGACCAGGCACGCCGCGAGGACGGGGAACACGAAGCGGCGGTGCGTCGTGCGCAGCTCCGCGAACTCCGGTGATCTCTGGACTGCGCGGTAGTCGACCGTGCTGAGGTCGGTCTCCGCGCGCAGGGCGTCGTTGCCCATGGCGTCTCTCCTTCGAGGGGGTGCGGCGGGTCAGGGCCCGCCGCAGCGGTCGCATCGAGTCCCATGCTGACCAACCTCGGCGAGCGCCGGGGGCCTCGACCGTTCGTCGTCGGTGAACGGCGCCGATGGTGCGACGAACGCGGACTGCGGCACGACGAGCGACGGCTACAGTGACGTGCATGTCCGAGTCGATGCTGCTCGCCGCCGCCGTCGGCGTCGTCGCGGGTGCGCTCGCCGTCGGCGTCGTGGTGCTCCTGCGTCGCCTCGCGACGCAGTCCAAGGAGCTCGGCACCGATGCGGAACGCGCGACGTACGAGACCCTGCACCTGGCGTCGCGCGCGGCCAAGCACCTTCGCGGCGACATGACCGAGACGGATGCCGCGCGGGCGGCGAAGCACCTGCGGGCGCTGCTCGAGGCCGACACGCTGGCGCTCGTCGTCACGGGCGGGCCGGTCGCGGTCGACGGCGACGAGACCCTCGTCCCGGCTGCGGAACGCCTCGCCGAGGGGGCGGTGTCCTCGGGCCGCACCCGGGTCGAGCGCCGGGTTCCGACCCAGTGGGGCGAGACGGATGCCGCGGCGGCGCCGATCCTCGCCGACGGCGTGCCGGTCGGGGCGGTCGTGGCCTTCGCGGGCCGGGCCCGGGCGGGGCTCGTGCGCGCGACGGGCGAGGTCGCCGAGTGGGTGGCCGCGCAGGTCGAGCTCGGCGAACTCGACGCGTCGCGCACGGCGCTGGCCGAACTCGAGGTGCGTGCCCTCCGTGCGCAGATCAGCCCGCACTTCATCTACAACTCGTTGAACGCGATCGCGTCGTTCATCAACACCGACCCGGCGAAGGCGCGCGAGCTGGTGCTCGAGTTCGCCGACTTCACGCGCTACTCGTTCCGTCGCCACGGCGACTTCACGACCGTCGCGGAGGAGCTGCGGTCGATCGACTCGTACCTGAGGCTCGAGCGGGCGCGTTTCGGCGACCGGCTGACGGTCACGCTGCAGGTCGCGCCCGAGGTGCTCTCGACGGTCGTGCCGTTCCTGTCGATCCAACCGCTCGTCGAGAACGCGGTCCGGCACGGGCTCGAGGCGAAGGAGGAGGGCGGGCGGATCACGATCACTGCCGAGGACGTCGGCGGGTTCGCCGAGATCTCGGTCGAGGACGACGGCGTCGGCATCGACCCCGAGGCCGCCGCCGCGGTCCTCGCCGGGGGCACGCCCGGCGAGCACGTCGGGCTGCGCAACGTCGACGCGCGCCTGCGGCAGGTGTACGGCGACGAGCACGGACTCGTCGTCGAGACGAACGTCGGCGCCGGCACGCTCGTGCGCATGCGGGTTCCGAAGTCGCAGCCCGGGCGGTCCGCGGCATCCGTCGACGCCCGCGCGAATCGGCCCGCCGAACCGGATGGGAGACTGGTGCCGTGATCTCGGTCCTCATCGCCGACGACGAGCAGCCCGCCGTGGACGAGCTCGCGTTCCTGCTCGGCCAGGACCCTCGGATCGGCACGATCCACCGCGCGAACTCGGGCGCCGAGGCCATCCGGATCCTCACGCGCGAGCCCGTCGACGCGGCCTTCCTCGACATCCACATGCCGGGACTGTCGGGCTTCGACCTGGCTCGCGCGCTGCAGCGCTTCGAGCACCGGCCCGCGTTCGTCTTCGTCACGGCCGACGAGGAGGGCGCACTCGAGGCGTTCGACCTCGCCGCGGTCGACTACCTGCTGAAGCCGGTTCGCACCGAGCGGTTGCACCGGTCGGTCACGCGCGTGGTCGAGTCGATGGGCCAGGGGCCGTCGACGGATGCCGCGGCCGCGCGCCCCGAGATGATCGCCGTCACGCTGGGCGGCACGACGCGCATGATCCGCCGCGACGACGTGCGATACGTGCAGGCTCAGGGCGACTACGCGCGCCTGCACACCGACGAGGCGAGCTACCTCGTGCGGGTGCCGATGTCGGACCTCGAACGGCAGTGGGCGGATGCCGGGTTCGTGCGCGTGCACCGGTCGTACCTCGTCGCACTGCCCCACGTGACGCGTGCGCGGCTGGGCGGCGAACGGCCGACGGTCGTCGTCGGCCAGGCCGAACTGCCGGTCAGCCGGCGCCTGCTGCCCGGACTCCGCGAGCGGCTCGAGCAGGCGACCCCGCGGGCACGGCCGTGACCGACCCGAACGTTCCCCCACCGCGTGTGCGCGTCACCGCGCCGCGGACCCGCCGCGCCGCGGCATCCGCTCGCCGCCCCCGGGTCGGGCTCGGCACCGACACCGGCCCGACCGACGTGGACGCGGTGTACGTGCGTTCCCTCATCCGGTCGCAGCTTCGGCTCGCGCTCGTGTGCGCGGGCGCGTTCGTCGGCGCGACCGCCGCCTTCGCGATCGCCGTCGCGCTGCTGCCCGGGCTCGACGCGACGTTCGTCGCGGGGGTCCCGATCTCGTGGCTGCTGCTCGGGTTCGGCGTCTACCCGCTGACGATCACGGTCGCGGTGCTCTACGTGCGGTCCGCGGCGCGCAACGAGGCCCGGTACCGCTCCCTCGCGGAGGACGGGTGAATCCGGCCACGGGGTACGCCGCCATCACCGCGGTCGCCCTCGTGTCGGTGCTGATCGGGATCTACGGGCTGCGCATCTCGCGCACCACGAGCGACTTCTACGTCGCGAGCCGCACGGTCAGGCCCTGGTGGAACGCCTCCGCGATCGGCGGCGAGTACCTCTCGGCGGCGTCCTTCCTCGGGATCGCCGGGCTCATCCTGCTCACGGGGTCGAATGCGCTCTGGTTCCCCATCGGGTACACGGCCGGGTACCTGATGCTGCTCCTGTTCGTGGCTGCGCCGCTGCGCCGCTCGGGTGCCTACACGATCCCCGACTTCACCGAGGCGCGACTCGAATCGCTCGCGGTGCGGCGGGTCACGAGCGTGCTCGTCGTCGTGATCGGCTGGCTGTACATCGTGCCCCAGTTGCAGGGCGCGGCACTGACCGTCCGGATCACGACGGGGCTGCCGAGCTGGGTCGGGTCGGTCGCGGTCGCCGCGCTCGTCGCGGCGGTCGTCGCCGCGGGCGGCATGCGTTCGATCACGTTCGTGCAGGCGTTCCAGTTCTGGTTGAAGCTGGCCGCGATCGCGGTGCCCGTCGTCGCGCTGCTCATCGTGACCGGGACGCTCGAGCCGGCGCTGCCGCCGGCGGGCGCGTTCCCCGCGACCGACGGACCCGGCGGACTCGACCTCTACCGCACGGTCTCGCTCATGGTCGCGCTGCTGCTCGGCACGCTCGGGCTGCCGCACGTCCTCGTGCGCTTCTACACGAACCCCGACGGGAAGGCGGCCCGGCGCACGACCGTGATCGTGCTCGCCCTGCTCTCGGTCTTCTACGCGTTCCCGACGCTGTTCGGGTTCCTCGGGCGCGCGTTCGCTCCCGACCTCGCGACCACGGGCGAGGCCGACGCGCTCGTCCTCGTGCTGCCTGACCGCCTGGTTCCGGGCGTCTGGGGCGAACTGCTCACGGCGCTCGTGATCGGCGGGGCGTTCGCGGCGTTCCTGTCGACCTCGTCGGGGCTGGTCGTGTCGGTGGCGGGCGTGATCTCGCAGGACCTCCTCGGCGGAAGCGTGCGCGGCTTCCGCATCGCGGCGCTCGTCTCGACGGCCGTGCCGCTCGTGGTCGCCTTCGCGACCGAGTCCGCGGGGCTCGCCGGGAGCGTCGGACTCGTCTTCGCGTTCACCGCGGCGACGCTCTGCCCGGTGCTGCTGCTCGGCATCTGGTGGCGCGGCCTCACGGCGCGCGGCGCGGTCTCGGGGATGGCGACGGGCGCCGTGCTCTCCGCCGCGGCGATCCTCACGGGCGCGCTCGCTCCTGGCGCGCCGCCGGCCGTGCGGGTGGCCATCGAACAACCCGCCGCGTGGACGGTCCCGATGGCGGTGCTCGTCACGGTGCTCGTCTCGCGTGCCGATCGACGACGGATGCCGCGGGGCGTCGACGCCTTCCTGACCCGGTTGCACGCGCCCGAGCCCGACCGCCGCCCGTGACGGCCGGCGGGGAGGATCACCCGGTGGGATGCCGGCGCGAGCCGAGCACGACCGGGTGGTCGCCGAACGCGGCGACCCGCGCCTCGAGCCCGGCACGCACCGCAGGCCATTCGTCGGCGAGCACCGAGAAGACGGCCGTGTCGCGCCACGACCCGTCCGGGCGGCGCTGGATGCGCCGGTTCACGCCCTCGAACACGGCCCCGAGCTTCGCGATCGCCGCGCGCAGCGCGGAGAGGTCGGACTCGACGAGCGGGGTCAGGGCGAGATGCCGCCCCACGATCGTGTGGACGAGCGGACGACGGGCTGGCACCGTCCCAGTCTCACACGGGCCTTCCGCGGGCGGCGCGCGCTTGCGTACGATGGGCGGATCGCCGTCCGAACCGGGGGAAGGACCGACATGGCATCGATGGATGACCTGGCCAAGAGCGCGCAAGAGTTCGTGGAGCAGAACAAGGACAAGATCGAGGAAGCCCTCAAGAGCGAGCAGGCCGAGGACGTCAGCGACAAGGTCTTCGACGCGATCGCCGACGCCGTCAAGAAGGTCGTGCCCGACGAGCACCACGGCGTCGTCGACGACGTCAAGGGCAACCTCGACAAGTCGGTCGGGACCGACCGCTAGACGGGTCGAGGCCCACCGGCGAGGGGCGGATGCCACGTGGCATCCGCCCCTCGTCGTGTTCGGGGAACGACCCTAGTCGAGCAGGTCGTGCACCTGCACGATCTCGTCGCGACCCGGGCCGACGCCGATCGCCGAGATGCGAGCGCCCGACATCGCCTCGAGCTCGCGCACGTAGCTCTGCGCGTTCGCCGGGAGATCCTCGAACGAGCGCGCGCCCGAGATGTCCTCGGTCCAGCCGGGGAACTCCTCGTAGACGGGCTTGGCGTGGTGGAAGTCGGACTGCGAGACCGGCACCTCTTCCGTGATCACGCCGTCGACGTCGTACGCGACCGCGACCGGGATGCGGTCGATGCCCGTGAGCACGTCGAGCTTGGTGAGCACGAAGTCGGTCACGCCGTTGATGCGGGCCGTGTAGCGGGCGATGGGCGCGTCGTACCATCCGGTGCGGCGACGGCGGCCCGTGGTCGTGCCGTACTCGTGTCCCGTCTCGGCGAGGAACTCGCCCCACTCGTCGAACAGCTCGGTCGGGAACGGGCCCGCGCCGACGCGGGTCGTGTAGGCCTTGACGACGCCGATGACCCGGTCGATGCGATTCGGGGCGATGCCCGAGCCGGTGACCGCGCCGCCGGAGGTCGCGTTCGACGAGGTCACGAACGGGTAGGTGCCGTGGTCGACGTCGAGCATGGTCGCCTGGCCGCCCTCGAAGAGCACGGTCTCGCCGGCCACGAGCGCACGGTGCAGCAGCAGCGACGTGTCGGTGACCATCGGGCGCAGGCGTTCGACGTACCCGAGGAGCTCCTCGACGACCTCGTCGACGCCGATCGCGCGCCGGTTGTAGACCTTCAGCAGCAGGTGGTTCTTCTGGTCGAGCGCACCCTCGACCTTCTGCCGCAGGATGTTCTCGTCGAAGAGGTCCTGCATGCGGATGCCGACGCGGTTGATCTTGTCGGCGTAGGTCGGCCCGATGCCCCGACCCGTGGTGCCGATCTGGCGCTTCCCGAGGAAGCGCTCGGTGACCTTGTCGAGCGTGCGGTGGTACTGCGTGATCACGTGCGCGTTCGCCGAGATCCGGAGCTTCGACGTGTCGACGCCGCGCGACTCGAGGCCCTCGATCTCCTCGAACAGGACCTCGATGTCGACGACGACGCCGTTCGAGATGACCGGGGTGACCCCCGGCGTGAGGATGCCCGAGGGCAGCAGGTGCAGGGCGTACTTCTCGTCGCCGACGACGACCGTGTGGCCGGCGTTGTTGCCGCCGTTGAACTTGACCACGTAGTCGAGGCGCGAGGCGAGCAGGTCGGTCGCCTTGCCCTTGCCCTCGTCGCCCCACTGCGCCCCGATGAGTACGGCTGCGGGCATGTCAGTCCTCTCCTGCCGTGTCGACGGCGGTGGGTTCGGCGAGCGGCTCGCCGGTGTGTGCTTCGGCCTCGGTCAGGCTCGCCAGCAGGTCGGCCGTGACGACCGGCATGACCTGGGTCGGGGTGAACTCCGACGCGATGCGGGCGGGCGCGGTGGCGTCCGCGGCGGCGAGGTCTGCGGCAGCGCGGTCGGATCGCTCCGCGAGCCCGAGCCGGGCGGCGGCGCGACGCTCGGCGTCGAGCGCTCGCAGGTAGGCCCGATTGGGTTCCTCCGACCACCGCACGGCCGTCCCCGGCTCCCAGCCTGTGGCTTCGAGCTGCCCGCGCGCGAGGTCGACGGCGACGACGGCGTACGCGAACGCGTCGAGGGCGCGGCCCTCGGAATCGGCGAGGTCGGCGAGCTCGGCCCAGGCGAGCGGCGAAGACGGATGCTCGGCCACGACCGCCGACACCGATGCACGGTCGGCTTCACTCAGTGCGAGGCGGACTTCGGGTTCGTCGGCGAGCACCGCCTCGGCCTCGGTGGGGGTCTGCTCCTCGGTCACACTCAACCGTAACCCATGGGGTTCGGGCGGCTCGGGAGCGCGACGGGAGCGATGGGCCGTCAGGGCAGGTCGTGCCGCCATCCGCCCGTCGCGACCGGCTGCACCCCGGCGAGCGCCGGGCCGAGTCCGAGGTCGACGAGCACGACGCGGCCGACGAACGCGACCGCGGGGCCGACGAGCAGCCCGGCCTTCACGGCGCCCATCGTCACGGTCACGTCGGCGGGCAGCACCGTGGGGTCGGGCACGACGCCGTCGTCGGGCGAGATCCCGCTCGGCAGGTCGACCGCGACGACGAGCGGATGCCGCGGCTCGCGCCCTGCGCCCGAGACCCACTCCGGCCCGAGCACCGCACGCACGCGCGCCACCGCGTCGCGGGCCGTGCCCCGCAGCGCGGGGCTCGCGGCCGCGCCGATGCCGAGGATGCCGTCGACGATCACGTCCGCCGCACGGATCATCGCGTCGAACGCCCCGGGGTCGGCATCCGTCTCGAGCCGCGTCGCACCGGCCGCGCGCGCTGCATGCGCCCCGCCCGCATGCACCCGCGATCCGACGGCCACGATCCGGACGTCCGCGCCGCGTGCGGCGAGGTGGGCGCCGGCGAAGAGCGCGTCTCCCCCGTTGTCGCCCGATCCGGCGAGCACGACGATGACCGGGCGGGACGCGGCATCCGCCCCCGGCTCGCGAACAGTCCCGGATGCGCTCGTCGCGAGGAGTGCTGAGACCTCGCCGGCGAGCGCCGCGGCGGCTCGCTGCATGAGCGGCTCGCCCGCCTCGAGGAGCGGGCGTTCCGCCGCCCGGACCTGTGCTGCGGTGTATCCGTCGCGCGGCGACGGCGCCGCAGCGCGTGCGTCGGCGTCCATGCGCCCGAGCCTACGCCGCGGCATCCGTCCGCCCCGTCTGCCCGCCGGGCACCGCGCTGCCGGGGCGGGAGACGGCGCGTCGTCGCGCGCGCGGGCGCGCAAGTAGGCTTGAGGGCATGTCGAAAGTCCTCTCGAGCCTTCCCGTCGGCGAGCGCGTCGGCATCGCCTTCTCCGGGGGTCTGGACACCTCCGTCGCCGTCGCGTGGATGCGCGAGAAGGGCGCGGTGCCCTGCACCTATACCGCAGACCTCGGCCAGCCCGACGAGCCCGACGTCGAGGCGGTCCCCGGCCGCGCGCTCGAGTACGGCGCCGAGATCAGCCGCCTGGTCGACGTGAAGACCGCGCTCGTCGAGGAGGGCCTCGTCGCCCTCCAGTGCGGCGCCTTCCACATCCGTTCGGGCGGCAAGACCTACTTCAACACGACGCCGCTCGGCCGAGCGGTCACGGGCACCATGCTCGTGCGCGCCATGATGGAGGACGGCGTCGACATCTGGGGCGACGGCTCGACCTACAAGGGCAACGACATCGAGCGGTTCTACCGCTACGGCCTGCTGGCCAACCCCCGCCTGCGCATCTACAAGCCGTGGCTCGACAGCGAGTTCGTCACCGAACTGGGCGGCCGCACCGAGATGAGCGAGTGGATGCAGGCGCGCGACCTGCCGTATCGCGCGTCGGTCGAGAAGGCGTACTCGACGGATGCCAACATCTGGGGCGCCACGCACGAGGCGAAGAAGCTCGAGGACCTCGACGCGGGCGTCACGATCGTGGAGCCCATCATGGGCGTGCGGTTCTGGGACGAAGACGTCGCGATCGCGGCGGAGGACGTCTCGGTGCGGTTCGACCAGGGCCGCCCGGTCGCGCTGAACGGCGTCGAGTTCGACGACCCGGTCGAGCTCGTGTTCGAGGCGAACCGCATCGGCGGCCGCCACGGGCTCGGCATGAGCGACCAGATCGAGAACCGCATCATCGAGGCGAAGTCGCGCGGCATCTACGAGGCGCCGGGAATGGCGCTGCTGCACATCGCGTACGAGCGCCTGCTCAACGCCGTGCACAACGAGGACACCGTCGCGAGCTATCACAACGAGGGCCGTCGTCTCGGGCGCCTGATGTACGAGGGTCGTTGGCTCGACCCGCAGTCGCTCATGCTGCGCGAGTCGATCGTGAAGTGGGTCGCCTCGGCGGTGACCGGCGAGGTCTCGCTCCGTCTGCGTCGCGGTGACGACTACACGATCCTGAACACCGATGGGCCGGCGCTCAGCTACCACCCCGACAAGCTGTCGATGGAGCGCGTCGGAGACCAGGCCTTCGGTCCGGAGGACCGCATCGGCCAGCTCACGATGCGCAACCTCGACATCGCCGACTCGCGCACCCGCCTCGAGCAGTACGCGCAGCTCGGCATCGTCGGCGGCGCGACGGCGCAGCTCGTGGGCGAGATCGCCGCGGGCGGCGCCGCCGAGATCCTCGAGGGCGAGGTCGAGACCGACCTCGAGGCCGCGACGGATGCCGCGAACGAAGCCGCTGCGTTCGACCTCGGCACCGACTGAGGGGCCGCCCGCGAGGAGTGCGTCGCGGCGGTCAGTCCGAGGTCGCGACGTCTGCCGCAACCTCGACCCACTGCACGAGCTGGATGACGATCCCGTTGGGGTCGAGCACCTGGAAGTACCGCTCGCCCCACGGCTCGGTCTCGATCGACGTCGCGATCGGGACGAGATCGCGCAGGCGCTCCCATTCGGCGTCGATGTCGTCGACGACGAAGACGAGCAGCAGCCCGGGCCCGGCTGCATCGCGATGGGTGTCCGGCTTGAAGGTCGAGAGCCCCGCGCGGAGGAAGATGACGTTCACACCGGCGTCGGGCCTGGTCAGCGAGGCGAAGCCGTCGGCGGACATGGCGACCTCGAATCCGAAGTGCGCTCGGAGGAAGTCGCGCGAGGCGTCGACGTCGGGGACGTTCAGCGAGACTGCGGTGGCGGTGATGTGCATGCGTGCTCCTTTCGCGTACAACGTACGTTAATTCATACAATGCACGTATGAGCCGCGATATTCCCGCGCTGGTCCGACTCCTGTGGCGTCACGAGATCCCGGTCGGGCGAGCACGAGGGCGCCCTGCACGGATCACCGTCGACGACCTCGTCGCGTCGGGCATCGCGATCGCCGACGCCGACGGCATCGCCGCCCTCACGATGCGCGCCGTCGCCTCGAGGCTCGGAACCGGCCCCATGTCGCTGTACGCGCACGTTCCCGACAAGACGACGCTCCTCGCCCTCATGGCCGACCAGGTGCTGTCGGACATGACGCACGCCGTCGACGACGGGGCGGCGGGGTGGCGTGCACGGCTCGAGCGCCTGGCCGCGGAGAACCGCGCCCTCCACCTCGAGCATCCGTGGCTCTCGTCCTCCGGCGCCGACGCCATGCCGATCGGCCCGGGGGCGATCGCGAAGTACGAGCGCGAGCTGCGAGCGCTCGAGCCGCTCGGCCTCCCCCCGCTCGACACCGACGCCTGCCTGACCCTGCTCGTCGAGTTCGCGCGGGCCTCCGCGGCGGCAGAGCTCGCGGCGACGGACGCCGACGCCGACTGGTGGGCGGATGCCGCGCCCGTGCTCGCCGGACTCGCCGGCCCCGAACGCTTCCCCCTCGCCACGCGGATCGGCGCCATCGCCGGCGAGCAGCACGGCGCGCCGCGCGACGCGGCGCACGCCTGGCGATTCGGCCTCGATCGCATCCTCGACGGCATCGCGTCGCTCGCCGGCGACGCGCACGGCGCGAGGGCCGAACGGCGCACCGACTGAGTCGGTGGTGCTGACAGACGCGTCAGCGCGATGCCATACTCGGGCATCGACCGCACGCGTCGATTCCGAGCCGCGAGCGACGCTCAGGCGAGCGACCGAACGGGGAGGGTGCCATGACGGACGACGCGTCGGCGACGCGAACGGGCGTTCGCGCGTGAGCGGCGGGGAGCTGGCCGGCCTGATCGGCCTGATCGTGGTGCTCGCCGACTGGACCGTGCGGATCATCGCGCTGATCGTCATCCCCCGCGATCGGAAGCCGACCGCGGCGATGGCGTGGCTGCTGGCGGTGTTCCTCATCCCGTTCGTCGGGATCGTGCTGTACCTCCTGATCGGCAACTGGAAGCTCTCCAAGCGCCGTCGGGCTCGTCAGCAGGAGATCGACCGCGAGATCGCGGCGCGCGCGGCGAGCCTGCCGCCGGCGGCGGACCGTGCGCAGTGGCCGACGTGGTTCGCGAACGCCGTCGAGCAGAACCGGCACCTGGGCGCGCTGCCCGCGGTGGGCGGAAACCGTCTCGAGCTCATCGACGACTACCAGGGCTCGATCGACCGCATGGCGGCCGACATCGAGACGGCCGAACGGTTCGCGCACGTCGAGTTCTACATCGCCGCGTTCGACGACACGACGCGGGGCTTCTTCGCGGCGATGGAGCGCGCGGTGCAGCGCGGCGTGAGCGTTCGCCTGCTCATGGACCACGTGGCATCCCGGCGGGTGAGCGTGCATGCCGCGACGATCGCCGAACTCGACCGGATCGGGGTCGAGTGGCGCTACCTGGTGCCGGTACGCCTGTCGCCCGGGGCGTACGAGCGCCCCGACCTGCGCAACCACCGCAAGCTCGTCGTGGTCGACGGCCGGGTCGCGTACACGGGGTCGCAGAACCTGATCTCGCGCGACTACGACTCGGAGAAGAACCGCAAGCGCGGGCTCATGTGGCAGGAACTGGTGGTCCGCGCGACGGGGCCGACGGTCGCGGCAATCCACACGGTGTTCCTGTCGGACTGGTTCGCCGAGACGGGCGAGGACCTCTCCGCCACCGAGAACGTTCCGGCGGCGCAGGTCGAGGCGGATGCCTCGCCCGCGGCGGTGACCTGCCAGGTGGTGCCGAGCGGGCCGTCGTACGAGCTCGAGAACAACCTGCGGCTGTTCCTCGCACTCGTCCACGCGGCGCAGGATCGGGTCATCATCACGAGCCCCTACTTCGTGCCCGACGAGGCGATGATGTACGCGATCACCTCGGCTCGCCTGCGCGGGCTCGAGGTACAGCTGTTCGTGTCCGAGATCGGCGACCAGGGCTCGGTCTGGCATGCGCAGCGCTCGTACTACGGCGCGCTGCTGCGCGCGGGCGTGCGGATCTTCCTCTACCCGGGACCGTACATCCTGCACGCCAAGCACCTGTCGATCGACGACGACGTCGCGGTGATCGGGTCGAGCAACATGGACATCCGTTCGTTCGCGCTCAACTTCGAGATCAGCCTGCTCGTGCGCGGCGAGTCGTTCGTGTCGGACATGCGAGCGGTCGAGGCCCGCTACCGCGAGCTGGGGCGCGAGCTCACGCTCGAGGAATGGGAGCGGGAGCCCCGTTCGGCGACGTTCCTCGACGGCATCGCGCGCCTGACCTCGGCGCTGCAGTAGCGCGGACACGGGGGTCGCGGGCGGCGCGGACGCCGTTGAGGATCACGATGACCTCGGCGATCTCGTGGACGAGGACCACGCCGGCGAGCCCGAGCAGCCCGAACAGGGCCAGCGGGAAGAGCACGACGATGATCGCGAGCGAGAGCACGATGTTGCCGGTCATGATCCGTCGGCCGCGGCGGGCGTGCGCGAGCGCCTGCGGAATCAGTCGGAGATCGGTGCCCGTGAACGCGACGTCGGCGGACTCGACCGCCGCCGCGGATCCGTTCGCGCCCATCGCGATGCCCGCGTCGGCGGCGGCGAGAGCCGGCGCGTCGTTGATCCCGTCGCCGATCATCGCCGTCGGCCCGGTGGCTGACAGCTCCTCGATCGCGGCCGCCTTGTCCTGCGGACGCAACTCGGCGCGAACGTCGCCGATGCCGACTCGGGCGCCGAGGGCTCGCGCGGTGCGGGTGTTGTCGCCGGTCAGCATGACCATGTCGATCCCCGCCGCGTGGAGCTGCCGGATCGCGTCGACGGCTTCCGGCTGAAGCTCGTCGCGAATGCCGATCACGCCGACCGCGGTGCCGTCGACCTCGACGACCACGACCGTCATGCCCTCGGCTTCCATCCCGTGCGCGCGTTCGGACAGGGAGCCCGGGTTCAGCCATCGGGTGCTCCCGACCCGCACGGCGGCGCCGTCGACCGTGCCGCCCAGGCCGTGGCCGGCATCCTCGGTGACCTCCGTCGCGGTCGGGTGGTCGGGTGCGGCGGCCAGGATCGCGGATGCGAGAGGGTGGGTGCTCCCGGCCTCGAGCGACGCGGCTGTCCGGAGGACCAGGTCGCGGTCGATCCCTGCGGTTCCGACGTCGACGACGTCGGGCCGGTTGCGGGTCAGCGTGCCGGTCTTGTCGAACGCGACCGTGCGGATCGAGCCGAGCCGCTCGAATGCCGCACCCGACTTGATGACGACGCCGAAGCGGGTGGCCGCGCCGATCGCCGAGATCACGGTGACGGGCACCGCGATCGCCAGGGCGCACGGTGACGCCGCGACCAGCACGACGAGGGCGCGTTCGGTCCACAGGCCCGGGTCGCCGACCAGGAACCCGAAGCCGACGATCAGCGTCGCCGCGATCAGGACCATCGGGACCAGCGGCCGGGCGATGCGGTCGGCCAGCCGGGCCCGGTCGCCCTGCTTCGCCTGGGCCTGCTCGACGAGACGGACGATGGTCGTCAGCGAGTTGTCCCGGCCGTCCGCGGTCGCCTCGATCCGGATCGACCCGGCCCCGTTGATCGAACCGGCCGGAACCGGGTCGCCGGGGGCGACCTCCACCGGAATCGACTCGCCCGTGACCGCGGAGGTGTCGATGCTGCTGCGGCCGGCCACCACGACCCCGTCGGTGGCGACGCGCTCACCCGCACGGACGACGAGGATGTCGAGTTCGCGGATCTGCGCAGCCGGGATCATGACCTCGCCGGAGCGTCGCGAGACCCGCGCCGTCTCGGGGATCAGCGAGAGCAGCGCACGCAGTCCGTGCCGCGCCCGATCCAACGCGCGATCCTCGAGCGCCTCGGCGATCGAGAAGAGGAACGCCAGCGCGGCGGCTTCGCCGACGTGCCCCAGGAGCACCGCACCGACGGCGGCGATCGTCATCAGGAGCCCGACGCCGAGCCCGCCCCGCATCAGGCGCCGAACCGCGCCGGGCACGAACGTCGCCGCACCCGCGAGCAGGCTGCCCGCGTGCGCGACCGTCGCCGGCCACCCGGCGCCCGCCCATTCGAGGCCGAACCCGAGTGCCAGCAGGACGCCCGAGACCATCGGGAGCAGCAGCGCACGATCCCGCCACCACGGAACCATCTCGCGCGTCGGTTCGTCGGACGACATCGGTCGCGTGCCGGGGCCGTGCGGCGCCTCGTCGGGGCCGCAGCACTCCCGGCTCACGCAGTGCCACCGATTCCGCAGCAGAGCGGAACGTCGCAGCCCTCGTCGCCACAGGGCGCGCCCTCATCGACCGCGAGCACGACGTCGAGCAGCGACGTCAACGCACGCGTCAGGTGCGGATCGGAGATCTCGTACCGGGTGGCCCGCCCCTCGGGGATCGCGACCACGATCCCGCATCCGCGCAGGCAGCTCAGGTGATTCGACACGTTGCTCCGCGAGAGTCCGAGGTCACGCGCCAGCCGGGCCGGATACCCCGGCTCCGCCAACAGGCTCAGCAGGATCCTCGAGCGCGTCGGATCGGCCATCGCCCGGCCCAGCCGGTTCATCACGTCGACGCGCGGGGCAATAGTCAGCATCCGATGACTATACAGCGACTGCTGTACTGATTCGCCGCCGCAGCCGAAATGCGCGGATGCCGCTACGCCGGCGTCTGCTGGTGCGCCGCCACGTGCCACGCACCGTCGTCGTAGAGGTAGGTCGTCGACATGCGCAGGTCCGCGACCTCGTCACCACGACGTGCGACCGCACGGTAGGCCAGGATGCCGGCGCGCTCGCCGAGCCGGACGACCGCGGGTTCGTGGATCTCGTACGCGTCCCACGGCGCGGTCCCGCGGAACGCGGTGAGCACGTCGTCGCGGCCGAGCACGTCACCCTCGACGATCATCAGCGCGTCGCGGGTCATCGTGCGGGCGTAGTGCTCGCCGCCGCGGCCGGCGAGGATGGCGCGCCATCCGGTGTGCTCCTCGTGGAGGAGCCTGGCGGGAAGATCGTCGGTGATCTCGGTCATGCCGACACGCTACGCCCTCAGTGGGCGATGGCCCAGCGACTCTGCTCCGGCGTGGGGCGGACCCGGGCGAGCGTTCCGGGGGCGAGACGGAGTCGGGCTTCGGCGACGCCGAGCGCCATCCGATCGGCTTCGGCCTCGTCGATCAGTCCGAGCGCATGATGCTGCACCGCGATGCCGTCGATGACGGCGGTGAGTTCGCGAGCGTCGGCGTCCGGATCGGCGCTCGTGGCGTGGCCGGCGGCGACGAGCCGGCGGATGATGCCTGCGAGCCGTCCGTACGACTCACGCTGGTGCCGGGCGAGCGCGGCGTGCAGGTCCGGGTTGCGCGGCGCCTCGCTCCACGCGTCGACCCAGACGAGGTAGTGGTCGCGCGGGGTCGTCGTCAGCCAGTCGGCGAGTGCTGGGATCGGGTCGAGGCTCGTGGCGAGCTCTTCGTCCTCCTCCTCCTCCGCGATCACGGCCGCCTCGAACGCCTCGGCCACGAGCTGCTCGCGCGTGGAGAAGTAGTGGCGGATGAGGCCGTGCACGACCCCGACCTCGGCCGCGACGTCGCGGAGCGTGACGCGCGCGAACCCGTCGCGGGCGACCAGGCGCATGGTCGCGGCGATGATCTGCTCGCGGCGTTCGGCTGGGTCGAGTCGGGTGGCCATCCGGCAATGCTACGGCCTGGTGTCCGGCTGGACAACGGATGGCCCCGCGCTCACCCGCGGGCGTGCCGTCGGGCCCACTCCTGCATGACGATCGCGGCGGCCGCGGCCGCATTGATCGAACGCGTCGATCCGTACTGCGTGATCTCGACGACACGGTCGGCCGCCTCGAGCGCCTCGGGGCTGAGGCCCGGGCCCTCCTGGCCGAAGAGCAGCACGCAGCGTTCGGGCAGCGCGGCGAGGTCGACCGGCTCGGACCCCTCGACGTTGTCCACGGCGATCACGGGCAGCCCCTCGGCGCGCGCCCAGCCGACGAAGTCCGCGACGTCGGGATGGTGCATGAGGTGCTGGTACCGGTCCGTGACCATCGCGCCGCGCTTGTTCCACCTGCGGCGGCCGACGATGTGGACGGTCTGCGCGGCGAACGCGTTCGCGGTCCGGACGATGGAGCCGATGTTCAGGTCGTGCTGCCAGTTCTCGATCGCGACGTGGAACGGGTGCCGCCGCTCGTCGAGGTCCGCGACGATCGCCTCGAGGCGCCAGTAGCGGTACCGGTCGACGACGTTGCGGCGGTCGCCGTGCGCGAGCAGGTCCGGGTCCAGGCGCGGGTCGTCGGGCCAGGCCGCGCGACCGCCGGGCCAGGGTCCGACGCCGTGCTCGGGCAGGTGCGGCTCGTCGTGCGACTCGTGCCCGGGGCGCGGCGCGTCGGGCGCGGCATCCGCTCGGTCGTCGGTCACGCAGGCCACGCTACCCGGCCGAGCCCGGGAGGCTCGTTCGGGGGCGCCGTGCGAACGCCTGATCCGCGATGCGACCGGGCGGGTTTTCGGTGGCCCGAAAACTCTGTACGATTTCGGCATGCCGAAAAGCCCAGTCGACGCCGAGACCCGCACCGACGACCGCCCCGCCGACGCGCGCCCGGCATCGGTCGCCCGCCTCGCCTGGCTGATCGGCCCCGCCCTCGTGGCCGGCGTCGCCTACCTCGATCCCGGCAACGTCGCCAGCAACATGACCGCCGGGGCGCTGTACGGCTACCTCCTCGTCTGGGTCGTCGTCATCGGCAACGTCATGGCCTGGCTCATCCAGTACCTGTCGGCGAAACTCGGCATCGTCACCGGCGAGAGCCTCCCCGAGGTGCTCGGGCGGCGCATCCGCAACCGGTGGGGGCGCCGAGCCTACTGGCTGCAGGCCGAACTCGTCGCGATGGCCACCGACCTCGCGGAGGTCATCGGCGGCGCCGTCGCCCTGAACCTGCTCTTCGGCATCCCCCTGCTCTGGGGCGGCCTCATCACGGGAACCGTCTCGCTCGGCCTCCTCGTCCTGCAGAGCAGGCGCGGCCCGCGCACCTTCGAGTTCGTCATCATGGGCCTGCTCGTGATCATCGCCGTCGGATTCTCCGTCGGCGTCTTCATCGCCCCACCCGACCCCGGCGGGTTCGCCGCCGGACTCGTCCCCCGCTTCGAGGACGCCAACTCGGTCCTGCTCGCGGCATCCATCCTCGGAGCCACGATCATGCCGCACGCCATCTACGCGCACTCCGCGCTCAGCCGCGACCGCTTCGTCGCCGGGCGCGGGCCCGGCCGGCACGAGCGCGTCCGGGTCGCCCTCGAGCCCGGCACCGCGACCGACCTCCCCACCGACCGGCTCGTCCGGGCGACCCGATGGGACGTCACCATCGCGATGGCCATCGCCGGCACCGTGAACCTCTGCATCCTCCTGCTGGCCGCGGTGAACCTCGCCGGCGTCGACGGCACCGACAGTCTCGAGGGCGCGTACGCCGCGCTCGACTCGGCCCTCGGGCCCGTCATCGCCACGCTCTTCGCCGTGGGGCTGCTCGCCTCGGGCCTCGCCTCAACCTCGGTCGGCGCCTACGCGGGCGCCGAGATCATGCACGGGCTGCTGCACGTGCGCATCCCGATCGTCACGCGCCGGATCATCACCCTCGTCCCGGCCCTCGCGATCCTCGCCCTCGGATTCGATCCGACGCTCTCGCTCGTGCTCAGCCAGGTCGTGCTCTCGTTCGGCATCCCGTTCGCGCTCGTGCCGCTCGTCGCACTCACCGCGCGCGCCGGAGTGCTGGGGCGATGGCGCAACCACTGGGCGACCACGCTCGCGGGCATCGGCGCGTCGATCTTCCTCATCACGCTGAACACCGTACTGCTCTGGCTCGTCTTCACGGGCGCCTGACACGCGACGGGCTCCCGGCGGTATCCTGAGGCCGATGCCCGCCGCACACAGTCCCGCCGTCGAGGACTACCTCAAGACGGTGTACGCCCACACCGAGTGGCAACCGGAGGCGATCACGCCCTCCGCACTCGCCGCCGCGCTCGGCGTCGCGCCGTCCTCGGTCACCGAGATGGTCAAGAAGATGGCCGCGCAGGGGCTCGTTCAGCACGTGCCCTACGGTGCGGTGCGCCTCACCGACGACGGTCGGTCCCGCGCCCTGGCCGTGGTGCGCCGGCACCGGCTCATCGAGACGTGGCTCGTGCGCGAGATGGGCTACGCCTGGGACGAGGTGCACGACGAGGCCGAGATCCTCGAACACGCCCTGTCCGACCGGCTCCTCGAGGCGATCGACCACCGGCTCGGCCGGCCCGACCGCGATCCGCACGGCGACGCCATCCCGCGCGCCGACGGCAGCATCGCGACCGAACCGGCCGTCCGCCTCGACGAGGCGTCCGCGGGGCACGCGGGCCGGGTCATCCGCATCAGCGACCGCGATCCCGCCGTCCTGCGCGACCTCGACGCCGCCGGCGTCGGCCCCGGGAGCGAAGTGCGGGTGACGGATGCCGCGGGCAGCTCCATCCGCGTCACGGTCGCCGGGTCCGCCCGCGCGATCACCCGCGACGCGGCATCCGGGATCTGGGTGAGCGCATGACCTCGACGAACGCACCCGTACCCGCCCCGGCGCCGTCCGGCACCGGGTGCCTGGAGTGCATCGCGCACGACGGCTGGTGGTGGCACCTGCGCCGGTGCGTGACCTGCGGCATGGTCGGATGCTGCGACTCGTCCCCGGCACAGCACGCGAGTCGCCACGCGCGCGAGACGGGCCACGCCGTCGCGGCGTCATTCGAACCCGGCGAGGAATGGTGGTGGGACTACGCGGAGGGGCACAGCGCGAAGCGCGGTCCGCTCGAGCCGCCACGGTGGCGACCCGAGGACCAGGCCTCACCCGGCCCCGAGGGCCGCGTGCCCGAGAACTGGCGGGACCTGCTCAACGAGCCGTGAGCCCGCCATAGGCTGGCTGCATGGCGAAGCGCGATGAGGTCGAGGCCTGGCTGACCGACATGGACGGCGTGCTGGTGCACGAGAACCATCCGCTGCCCGGCGCGGCCGAGCTCCTGCAGCAGTGGGAGGACCAGGGCACGCCCTACCTCGTGCTCACGAACAACTCGATCTTCACCGCACGCGACCTGTCCGCCCGGCTGCGGGCTTCCGGGTTGAACGTGCCCGAGGAACGCATCTGGACCTCGGCGCTCGCGACCGCGGACTTCCTCCAGCAGCAGCTTCCGGGCGGATCGGCCTTCGTGATCGGCGAGGCTGGCATCCTCACCGCACTGCACGACGCGGGCTTCGTGATGACCGAGACCGACCCGGACTTCGTCGTCGTCGGCGAGACGCGCAACTACTCGTTCGAGGCGATCACGAAGGCGATCCGCCTGATCGGCTCGGGCGCGCGCTTCATCGTCACCAACCCCGATGCCACCGGGCCGTCGGCGGAGGGGCCGCTGCCCGCGACCGGGGCGATCGCCGCGCTCATCACGAAGGCGACCGGCAGGGAGCCCTACGTCGTCGGCAAGCCCAACCCGATGATGTTCCGGTCCGCGCTGAACAAGATCGGTGCGCATTCCGAGCACACCGCGATGATCGGCGACCGGATGGACACCGACATCGTCGCCGGCATCGAGGCGGGCCTGCACACCGTGCTCGTGCTCACCGGCATCAGCGACGCAGCCGAGATCGAGAAGTACCCGTTCCGGCCGGACGAGATCCTCGACGGCGTGTCCGAACTCGTCGCGAACGGCCCCCTCGAGACCGAGCTCTGATCGGGGGCCGTCCCCGGCGACGGGGCGATCAGTCGCGGTCGCCGACCTCGCGTGACAGCCGCTGCGACGCCCACACCGGCAGCAGCGAGAAGAGGATCACCACGGTCGCCACGACGTTGACCATGCTGGCCTCGTTCGGGCGTGCCATCTGGTTCATCATCCACAGCGGCAGCGTGTCCACGCCGGGCGGAGCCGTGAAGATGGTCACGACGAGCTCGTCGAAGGAGAGGGCGAAGGCGAGGATGCCGCCGGCGATGAACGCCGACCGGAACTGCGGGAACGTGATGAGCCGGAAGGTCTGCCACGGAGTCGCCCCGAGATCGCGCGAGGCCTCCTCGATGTTGGGGCTCATGCGCCGCAGGCGCGCCAGCACGTTGTTGAACACCATGACGATGCAGAAGGTCGCGTGCGCGATGATCATCCCCGCATAGCCGACGTGGATGCCGACCGGCTCGAGGAGCTGGTTGTAGGTGTTGTTGAGCGCGACACCGGTCACCACTCCTGGCAGTGCGATGGGGAGCACGACCAGGAGGTTGACGCTCTGCTTCCCGAAGAACGAGTACCGCTGCAGCGCGAAGGCCACGAGGGTGCCCAGCAGGAGCGCGATCACGGTCGCTCCGAGGCCGACCAGCACCGAGTTCAGCAGTGCCGCGCGAATGGGCTCGCTGACGAGCGCCTTGCCCCACCACTCGAGTGAGAAGCCCCGGATGGGCCAGCTGGCGATGCGGGCCTCGTTGAACGAGTTGAGCATCACGAGCAGGAGCGGCACGTACATGAAGATCAGCACGGCGACGACGATGACGCCGAGGCCGACCTTCGCACCGCGGGTGAGTCTGAGCACGATGACCTCCTACATCCGCTCGAGCGCGCCGGTGCGCTGCACGCTGAGCAGGTAGATGACGACGAACGCGATCGGCACGACCGAGAAGGCGGCGGCGATCGGCGGGTTCAGGTTGATGTTGGATGCGATGATGCTGCCGATCATCTGGGTCGAGCCGCCCACGAACTTCGCGGCGATGTAGTCGCCCAGGCTCAGCGAGAAGGTGAAGACCGAACCCGCGATGATGGCCGGCTTGATGAGCGGCAGGACGACCGTCCGGATGGTGCGGCCGGCGCCCGACCCGAGGTCGGCGGCGGCGTCGAACAGGTTCGGCGGGAGCTGGCGGATCGCAGCGTACACGGGCACCGCCATGTACGGCAGCCACAGGTAGGTGAGGGTCAGCACGACCGTGGTCTGGCTGAACCCGGGCCCGGTCACCCCGAACGGCTCCATCGCCCAGTTGAAGAAGCCGTTGTCGGTGAACGTGACCCGCATCGCGAGGATCTTCACGAGGTAGCCGGCCCAGAGGGGCAGCGTGATGGCGACGGCGAGCACGGCCCGCAGCCACGGCCGCGCGATCTTGGCCATGAAGATCCCGAGCGGGATCGAGATGAGGATGCTGAGCACCGTCACGGCCAGTGCGATGAGCAGCGTTCGCACCGCGGTGGACAGGTAGGCCGGGTTCGTGAGGATCTGTTCGAAGTTGCGCAGCGTGAACCCGGGTTCGACCTTCGACGTGAACGGGTCGGTCGTCCAGAAGGCCGTGATGAGGAGCATCACGAGCGAGAAGATGTAGATGCCCACGAGCCAGAGCATCGGCAGGGCGAGCAGCGCTGCGACGTGTCCGCGACGATTCATGTGGAGTCCTTCGGGTGGGGAGCCGGTCGGTCCCGGCGTCGGCGGGCGGCGCCGTGCAGCACCGCCCGCCTCTGCGGGATCAGCCCTTGACCTGCAGCCAGGCGTCGGTCCATTCCTGGAAGTTGGTGCACCGGACGTCGGTGCGGCCGTCGATGCACTGCTCGATCGGCGTGGTCCAGAACCAGACCTTCGAGAAGTACTCCTCGTCGGTGGCGTTGTAGTAGTCGCAGTGCGCCTGCGCCGCATCGTCGAGCTCGCAGAACGCGGCGTTCGCCGGGGCCATCCCGAAGTTCATCGCGATCGCGCCGTTGACCTCGGGGGAACTCGTGTAGTCCATCCACGCGTAGGCGCAGTTCGGGCTGTCCGACTCGGCGGAGAGCATCCAGGCGTCCGACCATCCGGTCGAGCCCTCTTCCGGCAGGACGCTCTTGAACGCGTCGTCCTCGGTGAGCTTCCGGAGCACCTCCCACGACGTGCCGAGCACGGTGTTCCCTCCGACGAACGAGGTGATCTGGGCCGCGGGGTCGGCCCAGTACTCGGAGACGATGCCGTTCTGCTGCTTGAGGAGTTCGATCGCGGCGTCCAGCTGCTCCTGGTCGAGCGCGTACGGGTTCTCGATGCCGAGCTCGGGCTCGTGCGCCATGAGGTACACGGCCGCGTCGGCGATGTAGATCGGCGCGTCGTAGGCGATGACCTCGCCCGCGTAGGGGCTGTCGGCCTCCCAGGCGACCGACCAGCTCGTGGGCTCCTCGGTGACGACCTCGCTGTTGTACTGGAGGATGTTGGCGCCGCGCCCGATCGGCACGCCGTACGACTTGCCGTTGATGGTGTCGTACAGCTGTCCCTTCATGCCCTCGACGATGTCGTCGCCGAAGTTCGGGATGAGGTCGAGGTTCAGCGGGGCGACATCGCCGCCCGCGATGAGGCGGAGGCTGGCGTCGCCGGATGCCGAGACCAGGTCGTAGTCGCCCGTGCGCATCAGCTGGACCATCTCGTCGCTGGTGCCCGCCACGCGCCGGTTCACGACGCAGCCGGTGTCCTCGGTGAAGGCGTCGGACCAGGCGGGCTCGACGAAGCCGCTCCAGGCGACGATGTCGACCGAGCCCTCGTAGTCGCCGAGTTCCTCGTGCATCGGGACGTCGGGGACGTCGATGACGAGTTCGCCGCTCGCGCTGCCCTCGTCGCCCGCTGCTGCGCAGCCGGTGAGTGCGAGTACGGCGACGCTGACGGCGGCGGCGCCGACGGTGAGTCTGCTTCTCATGATTCGCTCCTTGTTCTTGGTTGTGCGGGGGGGGGTGCGAGGTGCGGGGTGCGGCACTCGAGTCCTACGGCAGGGCTGCGGCGTGGTCGGCGGTCCAGGCGACGCGGACGCGTTCGCCCGGTTCGAAGCCGAGTTCGGCCGAGGGATGGTGGCTGTTCTGGGTCTCGGCGATCAGCCGCACGCCGTCCACGGTGTCGACGAGGGTCCGAGTGGTCGGCCCGGTGTACACGCGTGCTGCGATCGTGCCGTCGAGCACGACGCCCTGGTCGTGCACGGCCGCGTCTGGGGCGAGGAGGCGCACGCGCTCCGGGCGGATGCTGATGATCCGGTCCAGGCCGGTGAGCCGGTTCGCGACCTCGGCCGGGATGATGTTCGACATGCCGAGGAAGCGCGCCACGAATTCCGTCTCCGGGAACTCGTAGACCTCGCGTGCCGAACCGATCTGCTCGATGCGGCCCTCGTTGAACACCGCGACCCGATCGCTGAGGGTCAGCGCCTCCTCCTGGTCGTGCGTGACGAAGATGAAGGTGATGCCGACTTCGCGCTGGATGGCCTTGAGCTCGATCTGCATCTCCTCGCGCAACTGCTTGTCGAGTGCGCCGAGCGGCTCATCGAGCAGCAGGACGCGCGGGCGGAGGATGAGCGCCCGGGCCAACGCGATCCGCTGACGCTGGCCGCCCGACAGTTGGTGCGGCAGCCGGGAGGCGACGTGGGTCAGGCGGACCTGGGCGAGGGCCGCCGAGACCGCGTCCTCGCGCTCGGCCTTCGACCCTCCCCGCACTCGCAGGCCGTAGGCGACGTTCTCCGCGATCGTCAGGTGCGGGAACAGCGCGTAGTCCTGGAACACCGTGTTGACCGGTCGACGGTGCGGCGGGATCCGGGTGACGTCGGTCTCGCCGATCCGGATCGTTCCGTGCGTGACGTCCTCGAACCCGGCGATCATCCGGAGGACGGTCGTCTTGCCGGATCCGGACGGGCCGAGCATCGACAGGAACTCGCCCTGGCGCACCTCGAGGTCGAGGTCGCGCACGGCGACCATGTCGCCGAAGGACTTGCCGACGCCGCTCAGCGAGACTCCGCCTGCGACCGAGACGGGGTCTTCGGCGTCGGTGACAGCGGTGGGGGCCATGCGATCTCCTCGGGTACGACGTTGTGTTCGAGAATTAAAACATATAAACGCAGAGGTTATAGTTCAAGTCCCGCATCAGAACCCGATGGGTCGCGGACTCGATGAGAGGATGTGGTGGTGACGAGCGAGCACGCGCCGACAGGTGGGAGCCGACCCCACCGCATGCACGGCGCGATGTTCATGCCGATCGGCGACGCCGGGCGCGCGGAGCTGGTCGAGAAGCGCCTCGCCGACGCCATCACCGGCGGCCACCTGCGCGCGGGAGACCGCCTCCCGTCGGAGGCCGAACTCGCACGCACCATGGGCGTGGCGCCCGTGACCGTCCGCGAGGCGCTGATGGCACTCCGCTCCCGCGGACTCGTCATCACCCGCCGCGGCCGCAACGGCGGCAGCTTCGTCTCGGACGAGGCCGATCCGCTCGCCTTCGCGAGGGAGACGCTCGTCCGCTCGTCGAGCCTCGCCATCCGCGACCTCGGCGTGCACTATGCGGCCCTGACCAGTGCGGGGGCCCGACTCGCGGCCCGACGTGCCGCCCCGAGCGAGGTCGCCGCGATCCGCGCTCGGCTGTCCCGGATCGAACCGTCCGGAACGTCGTCGGGCGCCCCGCACGAATCGGGAGCGTGGCGTCAGGCGATGGACGACCTGCACCTCGAACTCGTCGCGCTGAGCCAATCGGCGCGCCTGACACGCGACCAGATGCGCCTCCAGGCCGAACTCTCGCCCCTGCTCCTGCTGATCGACGTCGACCCCGCCGTCCGACACCGTCAGTGGAAGCAGCTCGACCGCCTGCTGGACGCGGTCGAGGCGGGCGACGAGGATGCCGCCGGCGCAACGGTCGAGTCGCTCGTCTCGGAGGCGATCAACGCGATCGACGGACTTCGCCTGAGCCTGCACGGTTCCTGACGGGGCCGATCGCTGTGTACGATGCCGAAGCACAGCACCGCCGCGGCGACGCGGCTCAGACCCCTGGAGGCATCATGGCCGCGACGACGCAGACCATCGCCCGCGCGAACGCGTCCACCCTCGCCGCGGACATCGTCACGGGGTACTTCGACGCCCTGCTGCCGGTGCTCGAGGCCCACGCGTCGCAGCTGGCCGAGGAGATCGGCGGCTTCGAGCCCGACGGCCTCACCGCGTCCCACCTCGACAGCCTGGTCGAACCGCATGCGACCGCGATCCTCGACCATCCGACGGAGCCGGTCTACGGCGCCGGCTTCATCGCGTCGGCGGACCTCCTGCTCGACTCCCCCGCCCACCTGGCCTGGTGGCAGGGAGCCGACCGGCGCAAGCTCGTGTTCGCGCCCCGGTCCGTCAAGAGCGGTATCGACTATCGGGAGCTCGACTGGTTCCGGATCCCCATGCTGACGGGCAGGTCCCACGTCGCCGGGCCCTACGTCGACTACCTGTGCAGCGACGAGTACACCCTGACCGCCGCGGTTCCGGTGACGGACGCCGACCGGTTCCTCGGCGTCGCCGGGCTCGACGTCATGATCGACACGATCGAGCGGCGGCTGACGCCGCCGCTCCGCGAGCTCGGCGAACCGTTGCTGCTCGTCAACGGGGTGAACCGGGTGCTCGTCTCGACCGACGCCAGGTACGTCGCCGGCGACGTCCTGCGGCCCGAACGCATCGACCTCCGGGACGAGCGCGCGTGCGCCGGGCTCGACTTCCGAGTCGTCGCCCTCGCCTGAGCACCCCTCCCGCTACGGCGCGAGCTCGATCTCGCGAGACCCGTCCCAGGCCTCGGTCCAGCCGAGGGCGTCGAACAGGGCGTCCAGGACGAGCGCGGTGAAACCCCAGACGAGCCGGTCCGCACCTGCCGACGCGACGACGAACCCGGGGCCGCGCCACTCCTCCCCGTCGCGACGCAGCACGGTGGTGCGGCGGTTCGCGGGGTCGAGCAGGTCGGCGACGGGGGTACGGAAGACCGCCGACGACTCGGCCGCGTCGACCGCACGCACGGGGCTCGGCGATCGCCACCACCCGAGGACGGGCGTCACGAGGTGCTGCGAGTACGCGAGCGGAACGGGCTCGAGCTCGCCCAGAACCTCGACACCGTCCGGGTCGAGGCCCGTCTCCTCGCGTGCCTCGCGGAGCGCAGCGGCCACGGCATCGACGTCGTCGGGATCGAGCCGGCCGCCGGGGAACGCGATCTGACCGGCGTGCGAGCTGAGCGTGTCGGCTCGCGCGAGCAGCAGCACGTCGAGGTCGCTCGAGACGAC
This sequence comes from Agromyces marinus, assembly GCF_021442325.1. Classification (NCBI taxonomy): domain Bacteria; kingdom Bacillati; phylum Actinomycetota; class Actinomycetes; order Micrococcales; family Microbacteriaceae; genus Agromyces; species Agromyces marinus. The sequence goes on from NZ_CP087879.1 coordinate 2,927,163, forward strand.
GCTCGCCTGCGCCCGATGATCGCTCGGCAGGTCGTCAAGGACGCCGAACAGGATGAGCACGGCCGCCTGCCGGGGCGCGTCGAGTTCGAGCGGGGGTCGAGCCGAACGCCACACGTCGCGGAGCGCGTCGTCTCCGAGGAGCGCCTCGAGCTGCGCCCGGGCCGAGCCGCGTGCGACCTCGCGTGGCGTCATCCGTCGAGCGTATCCCGACGGTCCCGGTCCGGCCCGTCATGACCCCGGTCGTCCGTGCGTCGCTCCTCGCCGGGCTCCCCCACCCACTTGCCCCGTCGCCGGCGCGACCACCGGCTCTCGTGCAGGAAGACCTGCGATGCGATCACGAGGATGAGGATGACGGCACCCCCGACCCAGAACGTCCAGTCCATGCGTCAGGCCAGCCTCTCGATCGCCTCGGCGACACCGGCCCAGAACCGGTCGACGTCGAGCCCGACGGCGACGAACGCGTTGGGTTCCCGGCTCAGCATCCCGTCGAGGTCGACGCTCGTTGCCCCGACGGTCTCGGTGCCCGCGAGCTCCACGTCGAGCCGAGTCCGCACGACCTCGAGCGCGCCCGGATCCGCGAGCACCGCGACCGCGACCGGGTCGTGCAGCGGGCCGTCGGGCATGCCGAACACCTCGTCGTTGGTGCGGCAGAAGAACTCGAGCAGTTCGTCGCCGAACGCCGCGGTGCGCGTCCCGAGCGCGGCGAGCCGAGCCCGCACCGCGGGCGTGACGAGCGCCCGATGCGTGACGTTCAGCCCGACCATGGTGAACCGGATGCCGCTGCCGAGCACGGCGTCGAGCGCCTCGGGGTCGACCAGGGCGTTGAACTCCGCGTAGGGCGTCGCATTGCCCCGGTCGGTCGAGCCGCCCATCCACACGACCTCGCGGATGCGCGGCACGAGGTCGGGCCGTTCGCGCAGCAGGAGGGCGACGTTCGTGAGCGGGCCGGTCGCGACGATCGCGACGGAGGCGGATGCCGCGACGAGCGTGTCCGCCATGAGGTCGGTCGCGCGCCGCGGGTCGAGCGGGACCGGGGTGCGGCCGGTGACGGGGTCGGGCCGGTCCGGGTCCGGCAGCTCGGGCCCGCCGAGGCCGTTCTCGCCGTGGATCCACTCCGCGGTCTGGAGTTCGCGCACGAGCGGCCCGGCTGCGCCCGCCGCGACCGGAACCCCGACCACGCCCGCGACGGAGAGTGCCACTCGCGCGTTCCGGCTCGTGTGCTCGATCGGGACGTTGCCGCCGACGGTCGTGACCGCGAGCAGGTCGATCGCCGGGTGGCCTGCGGCCAGCCACAGCGCGAAGACGTCGTCATGGCCGGGATCGCAGTCCAGGATCACCGGAACGCTCATCGAGGCTCCTCCGAAGCCGCGGCGAGTGCCAGCACGTCGTCGCGGCCCGCGTACGAATCGACGGTGCCGCGGGACTGCACCGCCAGCGCCCCGGCCGCGACCGCGATGCGGACGGCCTCGGGAAGCGCTCGCCCCTCGGCGAGCATCGCGGCGAGCGCGCCGGTCGCGGCATCCCCCGCCCCGGTCGTGTCGACGACCGCGACGCGCGGCGCGGCGACGACCCACGCACCCGCCGCGTCCGCGGCGACCGCGCCGCGCCCGCCGAGCGTCACGACGATCGAGCGCGCGATCCGGCCGACGGCGGATGCCGCGGCATCCCGCCAGCGCTCGGCCGCGACGTCGTCGACCAGTTCGGCGCCGATGCCGAGGGCACGAGCCTCGTGCTCGTTGACCACGAGCGGGTCGGCGATCGCTACGCTCGCGGGCGCGACCGCGACCGGCGGAGCGAGGTTGACGATGAACCGGGTCCCGGTGCGCGCGCACACGCGCGCGACGGCCTCGATGGTCGGCACCGGAAGCTCGCCCTGCGTGAGCACGACGTCCGCTTCCGCGACGCGGGCGGACTCGGCCTCGACGGCGTCCGCGTCCATCGCCGCGTTCGCGCCCGAGGACACGACGATGGTGTTCTCACCCGAGTCGGCGACGGTGATCTGGGCCACACCCGTCGACCGGCTCGGCACGGTCGCGACGGCGTCCGCAGCGAGTCCGAAGCGCGCGATGTCCGAACGCACCAGCTCGGCCGCCGGGTCGTCGCCGACCCGCGCGACGAGGTCGACGCCTGCGCCCGCGAGGCGCGCTGCGATCGCCTGGTTCGCACCCTTGCCGCCGAGCGCGACCCGGTACCCGACGGAGTGGATCGTCTCGCCCGGCTCCGGGAACGCCGCGACGTAGCTCGTCAGGTCGAGGTTCACCGACCCGAACACGACGACCCCGCTCACCCGGCGGCCGGCCCCGCGCCCGCGACGCTCACGGCGAGGGCTTCCCCGCTCGACCGGTCCACGAAGCAGTAGACGTCGCGCACGCCGGCATCCCACTGCTCGGAGGTCACCGGATAGGCGGCGCTCATCTGCAGGTCCGTCACGTCGCCGACGGCCGCGGGATCGATCAGGCCCTCGGCCGCGCACGCCTGCGTCGCGAGCCCGGCGACCGCCTCCTCGCCCGGGAACTCGGCCGTCTCGTCTCCGGCGAGCGCGCCCCGGTGGACGAGTTGCGCCTCGTGCGGCTGCGCGCAGTCGACGACCGTGAACTCCTCGGCCCACGCGGACTCGAACGGCTGGATGCACTCGCTGCCGTAGAGGGTGTCCCAGGCGTGGACGCCCGCGGGCTGGGGTGCCGTCGGTGCCGGTGCCGGTGCTGCGACCTCGGCCGGGGCCGCAACGGGTTCGGCCGGTGCGAGGAATCGCGTCCCGAAGGCCACCGCGGCCACGACCAGCAGCACCGCCGCGACGCCGCCGGCGACCCACGCGAGGACCTTGACCGCTCCGCCGCCCGCACGATCGCCAGTGCTGGGCGCCGACGCTCGCGGTGCCCGCGGCGCCCGCGGCGCCCGCGGTTCACGGTCGGTCGTCGCCGGTCGCGCGGCGTGCGCGTCGGCACCGAACACGGCGAAGGGGTCGTCGGAATCGGGCCGCACCGGCGGCGCCTGCCCGGTGCGAGCCTCGGCTGACGGGGTCGCGCCCTGCGCGACGACCGCCATCGGACCGGTGACACCGAACCCGGCGCCTCCGAAGAGGGCGGAGAGGCCGTCGTCGCCGCGCGACGCATCGGCCCCGTCGCGGCCTCCGGGCTCGGCGACGCGGTCGGCGATCGGCGGATCGGCGGCGAACCGGTCGGCCGGCTCGACCTCGAACTCGTCGTACGCGAAGGGGCCGGCGTCGGCCGCGCCGCCCGCGGGCGTCGGGGATGCGTCGCCGCGAGCCCCGCCGAGGGGGGCGTCGGTCGCGTCGTCGCCGATCCGCGGGTCCCGGCCCTCGGGGTCGGGGGTCAGGTTCCAGAGGAACCCCGCCTCGGCGAACTCGCGGGCGCGCGGCGACTCCGGCTCGTCGTCCCCGGCATCCGCTCGGCCCCGGTCGTCGTCGACCAGGGCGTCGGCGTACCACTGGACGTGATCCTGGCCGGGGGACTCCGGGTCTTCGAGGGCGTCCCGCCAGTCGTCGGAGCCGTCGGACCAGGCCTGGTCGGCCGGGTCATCGGATCCGCCCGCGGGAACGTCGTCGCGCCAGAGCTCGCGCGGGTCGAGCGACCCGTCGTACGCGGCGGGGGCCTCGGCCGTTCCGAATGCGTCGTCGAAGGGTTCGGTGTCGGCGTATGCCTCCGGACCGAATCCGCCCTCGTCGCCCGCGCCCGGAGCGTCGTCGAAGGAACGGTCGAAGCGGCGACGCGGGTCGTCGAGTTGCCCGTCCCCGTAGCCGTCGTGCCCGGCTGCGGTCTCGAACTCGGCGCCGTACCCGGCGTAGCCGTGGGGAGCGACGTAGCCCTCATGGTCGCCGTGCGACGCGACGAACTCGGGCCGAGCGGATGCCGCGTACTCTTCGTGCCGGACGCCCGGGTGGGCCTCCGCGTACTGGTCGTGGTGCGCGGCGGCCGCGTAGTCCTGCTCGGCGTACGGCTGCTCGGCGTATGGCTGCTCGACGTACGGCTGCTCGGCGTACGGCTGCTCGGCGTACGGCTGCTCGGCGTACCCCGAGGGCTCGGCATACCCCTGCTCGACGTACGGCTGTTCGGTGTAGCCGGCTGGCTCGGCGTAGCCGGCGGGCTCGGCGTAGGACTCGGTCGCCCCGTACTCCTCGACCCCTCCCTGGCCCTGGGGGGCGGCGTCCTCGTGCAACGCGGACCACAGCTCCTCGACGTAGTCGGCGTCGGCGCTGCTCGCCCCGGCGGCCTGCACGGGCGTGAACGAACTCCGCGCGACCGGCGGCGGCGCGTACCCGGCGAACGGGGACGTCGGCTCGGCGCCGGCCTGCTCGTCGCCGGCGTGCTCGGCGGGCGCGACGGCCGAGGGCTCGTCGATCCGACGGGGCGGCGCTGCCATGGCGTCGGGCTCCGACAGTCGCCGGAACGCGGCCCGGAGGCCCGCCTCGGTGTCGAGCGGCTGGGAGGTCGGACCCTCGTGGGACTCGCCCCAGGTCAGCGCCATGCTCGAGGGCGGCGTCGCCGGGCCGGGCGGCGAACCGGCCGGGGGCAGGGCCGCGGTCAGGCGCGGATCGACGCCGGGCGGCGCGGGAACCGTGCCCGACTCGGGACCGGGCACGCCCTCCCACGCGGGGCGGTTCCAGTCCGGCTGGTTCCAGGTCGGCTGCCCGACCGGCGGGAGCGGTGCCGCCGGCGGCGCCGAGGGGATCGCCTGCGACGGCGCGATGGGCTCGCCGACGATCGGCAGCGCGCGCGTCGGCGACTCGTCGAGCTGCTGGGGCTCGGCGACGGAGAACCAGTCGAGGGATTCCTCGGAGCGACGGCGCGGGCGCTGCATGGGCTGCTCGGACGCGGCGTCGCCGACCGGCGGCGGCACGATCGGCGCCGGCGGCGCGACGGGCGGCTGCGCGACGGGAGGCTCCGTGCGGTCGCGACCCTCGAGGTCGGGGCGCCGCCCGCTGCCGAGCTGGCTCATCAGCCAGTCGGTGTCGTCGTCGAATCCGCCCGAGCCGAAGCCGCCGTCGCGTGCACTCATTCCAGTCCCAGGTCCTTCAATCCGATGGCCGCGAGGTACGGCACGCCGGCGGCTTCGATGACCTCGCGCGCGCCCGTGTCGCGGTCGACGACGACCGCGACCGCGGCGACCTCCGCACCCGCGGCACGGAGCGCCTCGATGGCCTTGAGGGGCGAACCGCCCGTGGTCGAGGTGTCCTCCAGGACGATGACGCGACGGCCCGCGACATCCGGCCCTTCGACCTGCTTGCCGCGACCGTGGTCCTTCGGCTCCTTGCGCACCACGAAGGCGTCGTACGAGGCTCCGCGCGCAGCGCCCTGGTGCAGGACCGCGGTCGCGATCGGGTCGGCGCCCATGGTCATGCCGCCGACGGCGGCCACATCGGGCACATCCGCGATGAGGTCGAGCATCACCCGGCCGATGAGCGGGGCGACCCGGTGGTCGAGGCTCACCCTGCGGAGGTCGACGTAGTAGGAGGCCTGCTTGCCGCTGGTCAGCGTGAAGTCGCCGTGGAACACCGCGTCGCTCGAGATGTACTCGATGAGCTGGCGACGGTCGTCGGCGGTCTGGGCGTTGCGGGAAGTCACCCGAATACTCTAAGTCTCCGTCGCCTGAGAGGAAGGTCCGGATCCTCCGCCGGCCCGTCGATCGACCGGTCGGTCGGCTTCACGGCTGCGCCGACCGCCCCAGAACGAGCGCGGGGTGCCCGGCACGAGCCGCGCCCACAGCGGCGGATCGTCGCCGCCGGTGAGCGCAGCGGGCATCTCGATGTGGAACTGGGCGATCTCCGCGGCGCCGTGGTGGACGACGCGGTACAGCGCGGTGCCGATGAGCACGCCGAGCGCGATGGACATGACCGCGGTGAGCGAGGTCGCGAAGTCCTCGAGGCCCGACTGCGCGCCGACCGCCTCGGTGATGCCCACGAGGCCGGCCGCTCCCGGCACCAGCAGCCAGAACGCCGGGAGGAAGGTCAGCTGCGACGGCGCGCCGTTGCGCAGGCTCGCGATCCAGAGCACCACCGGGGTCATCGCCAGCGCTCCGATGAACCCGCTCACGGTCGCGCCGACGAACACCGCGCCCGCGGCCTGGCCGGCGTAAGCGGTGGCGATCGCGAGCAGGACCCAGCCGAACGTCGCGGGCGGCGCGGAGAAGTGCAGGTAGTTGCCGACGGCGAACAGGACCACCCCGAGCGGAGCGATCCAGATCGGGAGCCCCGCGGCCTGGTCCAGCGCCCGGTAGTCCGAGTCGGCGACGCCGACGATCGTCCCGGCGGCGAGGATCCCGAACGCGAGCATGCCGAGCTGCACGAGCCCGAGCACGAGGCGCGACGCGCCCGCGAGCATCTGACCTGCGGCGAGCTCCATGGTCCCGGTGGTGAGCGCACCTCCGGGCAGGAACGTCGCGAGCGGGGCGATGAGCAGGCGGACCGGGTCGCCGATGTCGACGTAGGGGGCGATGAGGAACACCGCGAGGGCGCTCGCGAACGCCGCGAACACCGGGAAGACCAGCTGCAGGGTGGGCGAGCGGACGAGCTTGGCGAGGCCGATCAGCGCGCCGAGGACGAAGGCGAGGGCCGCCCCCTCCGCGGTCGGCGCGAGCAGGAGTGCGAGCCCGGTCGTGAGCACGGCATGGCCGAAGGTCCGGACGAGCCATCCGTGCCTGGGGCGCATCCCGCCGATCGCGTTGAGGCGTCGGATGCCGTCGGCGGGATCGACCTCGCCGCGACGGGCGTGCTCGATCAGCCGATACAGGGCTGCGATCTGGTCGAACCTGAAGGAGGCCCGCACGGTGCGGATGGCGACCCTGCCCTCCTCGCCCGAACCGGTCTGGACGATGATCACGGTCGGCAGGACGATGAACTCGGTGTCGTCGCGGTCGTACGCGCGCGCGACGGCCTCCATCGTCTCCTCGATGCGATCCACCGACTCGGCGGCAGCGTTCATCCCCTCCGCGAGGCCGAGGAGGAACCTGCGCAGCACGGCCTGGTCGTCGACGTGAGCCATGCGACCACCTTCGCATGCGACGCGAACGAGGAAGGGCCGTCCTGCGGGGTGTCCCTCCCCCGCACGACGGCCCTGCTGGAGCTCCCCCGAGCTCCGCGTGGCGCGCGACCTAGACGGTGCGCGCGAACGTCTCGCGCGGCATGCGACGGTATCCGTCGCGCGCGACGAGCGCGATCGAGCCGACGACGCCGGCGATCGAGGCGGCAAAGAGGATGGCGTAGAGCGTGAACACGGCGGTTCCCTTCGTGGAATCGTTGGAGAGTCGGGCGACTGGGGTGCGCCCTTGCACGTGTCCGACTCCTCTATTGTGCACCTCGAAACCGTTCAGCACAATCGTACAAAACTTCATGAATCATGTAGCCTTGCTACATGGATGCGACCCGCCTCGACCTGCTGCGCGAACTCTCCGAGCGCGGAAGCGTCACCGCGGTCGCCGAGGCGACCGGCCGGACCCCGTCGGCCGTCTCGCAGCAGCTCAAGGTGCTCGAACGCGAGGCCGGCATGCCGCTGACCGAACGGAGCGGGCGCGGCATCGCCCTCACGAGCGCCGGGCACGCACTCGCGCGCAGCGCGCTCGAGGTCGCGATCGCGCTCGAGCGCGCGACCGCGCTGTGGGACGAGTTCCGCAACCACCCGAGCGGCGAGGTCTCGCTGCTGACCTTCCCCACGATCGGAGCCGCACTGCTCCCCCAGGTGCTGGCCGACCTGCGCTCGGTCGCCGGGCTCGTCGTCCGCGCCACCGACCTCGACCCCCAACTGGCCGAGTTCCCCGACCTCACGAGCGACTACGACATCGTCCTCGCCCACACGATGCCCGGCGAACTGCCCTGGGGCGGCCGCGACCTCCGCGCGCTCCCGCTGCTCACCGAACCGCTCGACATCGGGCTGCCCGTCGATCACCGACTCGCCTCGCGTGCTCACGTGACGCCCGCCGACCTGGTCGACGAGGTCTGGCTGGGCGTCCCCGCCGGATTCCCGTTCGAGCGCATCCTCCACGCGATCGAGCAGATCGGCGGTCGGCGGGTCGAGGTGAGCCAGCGCTTCAGCGACATGCGCATCGTCGAGGCCTTCATCGGCGCCGGGCTCGGGATCGCCTTCGTGCCCCGCTACACCTCGGGCGTCGTCCCCGAGGACGTGGTGCTCAAGCCGCTGCGCGGGGTGGCATCGGTTCGGCAGATCTTCGCCCTCGTGAGACCGGACGTCGCGGAGCGCCTCGCCGTCCGCACCGTCCTCGACGTCCTCGTCGACCGCGCAGCACGGCTCGAGCGCGCCTACGATCACCCGTCGCGGCACGTCCGGGGGTAGCATCCGGAGCATGCCCGACGACGTGATCCGATTCGAGGTGCGCGACGGACTCGCGCACCTGACGCTCGATCGCCCGCACCGGCTCAACGCCGTCGATCCCGCGGCGATCGAGCGCTGGCAGCACCTCGCCCACGAGATCGCCGAACGCGACGACATCGGCGCCGTCCTGTTCGATGCGGCGGGCCGGGCGTTCTGCGCCGGAGGCGACGTCGTCGCGATGGCCGAGCTGGCCGAGGCATCCGCTGCCGGCAGCCGACCGGCCGACATCGTCCGCGGGCTCGCCGACCGCATCCACGACGGCCACCGCACCCTGCGCGAGAGCACCAAGCCCATCGTCGCCGCCGTCCAGGGCCCGGTCGCGGGCGGCGGGCTCGGGTTCATGCTCGTGGCCGACATCGTCATCGCGTCGGAGCGCGCGAGCTTCGCGAGCCGGTACAGCGACGTGGGGCTGACGCCCGACTGCGGGGTCAGCACGCTCCTGCCCGAGGCGATCGGGGCCCGCCGGGCGCTCGAGCTCACCCTCACCTCGCGCACCCTCACGGCTGCGGAGGCGCTCGACTGGGGGCTCGTCGCCGAGGTCGTCGCGCCCGACGCGCTCGATGCCCGGGCCCGCGAGATCGCGGACGGATGGCTCTCCGGGGCGACGCACGCGTTCGGCCAGACGAAGCGCCTCATGCACGCGGGGCTGGGCCGCCCGTTCCAGGAGGCGCTCGACGACGAGGCGGCCACGATCGGGCGATCGATCGAGACCCCCGACGCGCGCGCCGCGATCGCACGCTTCGCCGCGGCATCCGGCCGCTGAGTTCCCGCTCACGCCGGGCGCCGCACGACCGACGCCCCGCGCGATCGGGTTCGCGCGGGGCGTCGGGGATTCTGCGGGGCGTCAGCGCGTGAGCACGACCGACACCGCGGTGCCGGGCTTCGCGGTCACGCGGAGCGTCTGGGCTCGCGCGTCGTAGTGCGCCTTCCCGCCCGTGACCTGCACGACCGGCCGGTCGCCGTAGACGGATGCGGGGACCCGGATCTCGGTCGCACCGGCGCCCGCCGTGTAGGTCATCGTGTACTCGCCGGTGGCGGACTCGAAGTGCTCGGTGCCGGGGATGCCGGCGGTGGCACGCGCGTACGGCCCGAACGCGGGCTCGTTGCCCGGTGCCGCGAGGCCCTGCCCGTCGAGCGCGCAGTAGCCGCCGCGGTCGCTGCGGCACCAGTAGAACATCGCCCAGCCGGTCGCGAAGCGCTCCATCGACTCGACCTGGGCCGCCACGAGTGCGGCGTTGCCCGGAGTCCGCGAGTTGGGCACGCCCCACTCGCCGACGATGAGCGGCATGCCGTGCTCGACGGCGTAGGCCGAGATCGCGGCCTCGTAGTTCTCGACGAAGCCGTCGTCGCCGGGCCAGTCGCCGCCGTCCTCGACGCCGGTGTTGTAGAAGTGCGGAGCGTAGGCGACCTTGGGGTCGTCGAAGCTGCGCAGTTGCGTGGGCACGCCGTAGCCGACGAGCACGGTCGGCTCGACGAAGACCCACGAGTCGTCGTCGACGGTGCGGATGGCAGCGATGACGCGGTCGTACATGTCGCTGAGCTGCGTGGCCTCGATGCGGGCGGATGCCGCGATCAGGTCCTCGCCCTCCCGGAACTCGCCGAACGGCTCGTTGAAGAGGTCGTACCCGAGCAGGCTCCGATGCCCGCCGAAGCGCTCGGCGACCGTGACCCAGAGGCGCTCCTGCGCCTCGCGCAGGTCGGCGTCCTCGTACAGGTGGGTGAAGGCGCGCATCACGCCGGGCTGGAAGTACCCGTTGAACCAGTTGCCCGGTTCGCGCACGAACGGGAGGCCGTCGGTGCGCGTGGCCCATTCGGGGATGCCGTTGTGGCCGAACGCGGGGCCGTACACGTCCTGGTGCATGTCGATCATGACGTGCACGCCCTCGCGGTCGGCGGCGGCGAGCACGGAGTCGACGTAGTCGAAGTAGGCCTCGTCGTACTCCCCTTGCTCGGGTTCGAACTTCTCCCACTGCACGATGAGCCTGAGGAAGTTGAAGCCCTGGTCGGCCATGTCGGCGACATCCGCTGCGGTCAATCGGTCGTCGTTCCACTTGCCGGCGTTGAAGCCGCGCAGCTGCAGTGCGCGACCCTGCCGGTCGGTGATGAACGTGCGGCCGTCTGCGGTCGTGACCGAGTCGGCGTGAGCGGATGCCGCGGCGGCCGTCGGCGCGGGCGCGGCGGTCGCGGCAGCGGTGGGGATGAGTGCGAGCGCGGCGGCCGTCGCGAGAGCGAGGCCGGCGGCGGCACGGTTGGGGAATGAAGGCATCGGCCCTCCAAGGGGACGCGTCGTTGCGGTCGGGGGTGGTCAGAGCCTAGACGAAGTGGGACACTTGTCCAAGTCTTTTCCCCGAACGCGACCGGTCCCGCGCCCCGGCGTCACTCGTGCTGGGGGAAGCCCAGGTTCAGCCCTCCGTGACTCGGGTCGAGCCAGCGACTCGTGACCGCCTTCTCCTGCGTGTAGAAATCGAAGCCGCGCGGCCCGTACGCCTTCGCGTTGCCGAACAGCGAGTCCTTCCACCCGCCGAACGAGTGGTACGCGACCGGGACCGGAATCGGCACGTTGATGCCGACCATGCCGACCGTCACCTCCCGCTGGAAGCGTCGCGCCGCCCCGCCGTCGTTCGTGAAGATCGCCGTGCCGTTGCCGTACCGCGACGCGTTGATCAGGTCGACCCCGTCCTGGTACCCCTCGACGCGCACGACCGAGAGCACCGGCCCGAAGATCTCGTCGCGGTACACCGACGACGAGGTCGGCACCCGATCGATGAGCGTCGGCCCCATCCAGAACCCGTCCGGCTCGCCGTTCACCTCAGGGTCGCGCCCGTCCACCACGACCGAGGCCCCGTCGTCACCGGCCACGTCGACGTACCCGGCGACCTTGTCGCGGTGCTCGCGCGTGATGAGCGGCCCCATGTCGCAGCCGCGCGTGCCGTCGCCGGTCGTGAGCCGCGACATCCGCTCGCTGATCTTGCCGACCAGCTCGTCGGCGATCGAATCGACCGCGACGACCGCCGAGATCGCCATGCAGCGCTCGCCCGCCGAGCCGAACCCCGCGTTCACCGCCGCATCGGCCGCGAGGTCGAGGTCGGCGTCGGGCAGCACGAGCATGTGGTTCTTCGCCCCGCCGAGCGCCTGGACGCGCTTGCCGTGCGACGTCGCCGTCGAGTAGATGTGCTGCGCGATCGGCGTCGAGCCGACGAACGAGATCGCTCGCACCGTCGGATGCACCAGCAGCGCGTCGACCGCGATCCGGTCGCCGTGCACGACGTTCAGCACGCCGTCGGGCAGCCCCGCCTCCTGCAGGAGCCGAGCCAACCAGATCGCCGCCGACGGGTCCTTCTCGGACGGCTTCAGCACGACCGTGTTGCCCGTCGCGATCGCGAGCGGGAAGAACCACAGCGGCACCATCGCCGGGAAGTTGAACGGGCTGATGATGCCGACCACGCCGAGCGGCTGGCGCACCGTGTAGACGTCGACGCCGGTCGAGGCGTTCTCGGAGTACTCGCCCTTCGTGTACCCGGGCATCGCGCACGCGAGCTCGACGACCTCGAGCCCGCGCGCGATCTCGCCGAGCGCATCGCCGGTCACCTTGCCGTGCTCGCTCGTGAGGATCGCCGCGAGCTCGTCGGTCCGCGACGCGAGCAGTTCCCGGAATCGGAACATGATCTGCTGGCGCTTCGCGATCGACGCCTCGCGCCAGGCCGGGAACGCGCGCGCCGCGGCGTGCACCGCGGTGTCCACGTCCTCGCTCGTCGCGAACCGCACGCGACGCTGCACGACGCCGAGCGCGGGGTCGTAGACGGGCCCGGTGCGCTCGGAGTAGCCCGCGACGAGCCGTCCGTCGATCCAATGCTCGATGGTCTCGCCGGTCGCGGCGCCCGCGGCGCCGGAGGCGGTCTGCGTGTCGGTCATCATCTGTTCCTCTCTCAAGCGGCGACGGTGCCGAGCACCTCGTCGTAGATCTCGGTCGCGCGCACGACCTCTTCCGCCGTGACCACGCAGGGCGGCACGACGTGGATGCGGTTCTCCGCGACGAACGGGAGCAGCCCGCGCTCGATGAGCGCACCCTTGATGCGGCCCATCTCGGCGGCGGGGAGCGGTTCGCGCGTGTCGGCGTCGGCGACGAGGTCGAGCGCCCAGAACACGCCCTCGCCGCGCACCTCGCCGATGACGGCGTGCTTCTCGGCGAGCTCGGCGAGCGCGGGCGCGATCGCCTCCGCACCCACGCGACGCGCATGCTCGACGATGCCCTCCGACTCCATGGCGTCGAGCGCAGCGACGATGGACGCCATCGCGAGCGGATGACCGGAGTAGGTCAGTCCGCCCGGGAACACGCGCTCGTCGAAGGTCGCCGCGATCCGGTCGTCGATGACGACCCCGCCGACCGGGACGTAGCCGGAGTTCACGCCCTTCGCGAAGGAGACGAGGTCCGGTCGCACGTCGTGGCCGTCGAACGCGAACCACCGCCCCGTGCGGCCGAACCCGCACATGACCTCGTCGAGGATGAGCAGGATGCCGTGCCGGTCGCACAGCTCTCGCACGCCGGCGAGGTACCCCGGTGGCGGCACGAGCACCCCCGCGGTCCCGGGGACGCTCTCGAGCAGCACGGCCGCGATCGAACTCGGCCCCTCCGACTCGATGACGCGGCGCAGGTGCCGCAGGGCTCGCTCGCACTCCTCCTCGGGCGTGGCGGCCCAGAACTCCGACCGGTACAGGAACGGGCCGAAGAAGTGCACGTGCCCCCGGGCGAACTCGTTCGGCACCCGCCGCCAGTCACCGGTCGAGACGATCGCGGCACCCGTGTTGCCGTGGTACGAGCGGTAGGTCGAGAGCACCTTGTCGCGGCCGGTGTGCAGGCGCGCCATCCGGATCGCGTTCTCGTTCGCGTCGGCGCCGCCGTTGGTGAAGAACACCTTCGACATGCCCTCGGGGGCGCGCGCGACGATCCGCTTCGCGGCTTCGCCGCGGGCGAGATTGACCATCGGCGGGCCGATCGTGGTCAGCAGTTCGGCCTGCTCCCGGATCGCCGAGACGACGGCAGGGTGCTGGTGGCCGATGTTGACGTTGACGAGCTGGCTGGAGAAGTCGAGGTACTCGCGCCCGGAGTGGTCCCAGACGCGCGTGCCGCGCCCCGAGGCGACGACCAGCCCGGGCGGGCTCGCCTGCGCCGACCAGGAGTGGAAGACGTGTGCGGCGTCGAGCTCGCGCGCGAGCGCGTCGAGGTCGGCGGTGAGGTTCTCGGTCATCAGCGTCGTCGCCTTTCTCGGGGCGGATGCCGCGGGGCCGGCCGTGCGGGTCGGCCCCGCGGCATCCGTTCTGCTAGTTGCCGCCCTCCGCGAGGGTGACGTCGATGGGTTCGAAGGACTCGCCGGTCGTGTCGACCTCGTCGCCCAGCTCCTCGATGGCCTGCTCGATGTACTCGTTCGTCCACGCGGAGGCCGGCGGTTCCTGGGTGATCGGGCTCGCGCCCGACTCGTTCACGGCCGACAGCGCTCCCTCGACGGTCTGGTTCCAGGCCGCCTCGTCGATGACGCCGATGCCGTCAGGCGCCGGCCAGATGAGCTTGTTGGTCTCGTTGACCATCCACAGCTCGTGGCTCGGGCCCCAGCCGGAACCGGCCGCGATCGTGATCTCGGACGCCTCCTCGGCGTTGTCGCGGGCGAACGCCCAGCCCTTGATGACGGCCTTGAGGAACGCGACCGTCGTCTCCTGGTACTCCTCGTCGCTCTCGAGGCGCTCCGTGTCGGCCCAGATCGCGTCCTGCAGCATGGCGCCCACGGTGTCCTGGTAGCTGATGACGTTGAAGTCGTCCTCGGTGTAGAGCTCGCCCGTGTCGGGGTCGACCGTCTCGAGCAGCTGCGCGTATTCGTTGTAGGTCATGGCCTGGGCCGCGTCGATGTCGCCCTGCAGGAAGGCGTTCATGTTGAAGTCCTGCGTGATGATCTCGACGGTCGACGAGTCGAGGCCCTCGGCGGCCATGGCCGCGAAGATCTCCCACTCGTTGCCGAAGCCCCACGAGCCGATCTTCTTGCCCTCGAAGTCGGCCACCGACGAGATGTCGGAGTCGGCCCACGACACCTGCAGGGTGCCCGAACGCTGGAAGATCTGCGCGATGTTCGTCAGGTTCGCGCCCTGCTCGATCGAGCCGAGCACCTTCGGGACCCACGCGATCGCGTAGTCGACGTCGCCGTTGGCGAGCGCGTCCTGCGGCACGATGTCGCCGCCGGACGGGATGATCTCGACCTCCAGGCCCTCCTCCTCGAAGAATCCGTTCTCGACGGCCGCGAAGTAGCCGGCGAACTGGCCCTGCGGGAGCCACTGGAGCTGGAGCTTGACGGGCGTGAGGTCGCCGTCGGAACCCGCGTCGCCGCCGTCGCCGGAGTCGCCGCCGGCCGAGCAGGCCGCGAGGAGCATGGCCGCCGAGACGGCGAGCGCTCCGGCCGCGAATCCGCGGCGTGTGCTGTGCTTCATGTCAGTCCTTCCGTGTTCTCGGTGCGTGCGGTGGTGCTGGGTGGTGCTGGTGGTGCCGGATGGTGCGGTGGTGCGATCCCCGGTGCGGGGACGTCGGTGCCCGGCCGCGCCGTGCGCAGGTCGGTCGAGCGGATGCCGCGTGGCCGGCCGGTCGCGCGTCATCGCGCACCTCCGCCGGGTCCGCGGCGCAGCACGAGTCGTTCGAGTCCGAGGGTGACGAGGTAGAAGACGAGTCCGAGCACGATCGATGCGAGCACGTACGCCCACGCCCGCGCGTAGGCGCTCGAGGCGGCCGACGTCGAGATGAGCGAGCCGAGCCCGCCGCGCGGGCCGCCGAAGTACTCGGCGACGAGCGCCGAGATCACCGCGAGCGACGAGGCGATGCGGATGCCCGTGAGCATGAACGGCACGGCGGTCGGGAGCGTGAGCGTGCGCAGCACCTGCTGCGGGCTCGCCGCGTACGCCTTCATCAGGTCGCGGTGCACGGGCGTCGTCTGCCGGAAGCCTCGGAGCGTGTTGATGAAGACGGGGACGAACGATGCGAGCGCGGCGATCGCCTGGCGGCCGAACTGGCTGTCGGCGCCGAACATCGAGTTGAGCACGGGGGCCAGGGCGACGATCGGCACGACGGCGAGCGCCGCGACGATCGGGGCGCTCATGCGGTCGGCGACCCTCCACCGCGCGGCGAGCGCCGCGAGAGTGATGCCGAGCAGCGTGCCGACGACGAGGCCGATGAGCGCGTTGGTCCCGGTGATGAGCGTCGCCGAGACGATCGACGGGAAGAACGCGACGAACTCCTCGATGATCGACGCCGGGCTCGGCAGCAGGTAGTCGGAGACGCCGGCGACCGTGACGAGGAACTGCCAGATGCCGAGCACGAACAGCCCGACCGCGATGGGCGCGACGACGCGCAGCGTCGCCTCGGTGCGCGGGCTCATGCGGCTCGCGCGTCCTGCGGTCGTGGCGCTCATCAGCGGTTCTCCACTCCGCGTGCCCCGGATGCCACGGGGGAGCCGCCGTGCAGCGCCTCGCGGACCGCGGTCACCATGTCGAAGAACGAGCGCTCCTCGCGGAGTTCGTCCGTGCGCGCCGCGCGCCGCGCGTCGGCACCGAGGCGCATGGGCACGATCTCCTGGATGCGTCCGGGGCGCGGCGACATGACGACGACCCGGTCGGAGAGGAACACGGCCTCCGGGATCGAGTGGGTGACGAAGACGACGGCGGCACCCGTCTCGGCGGAGATGCGGACGAGGTCGGACTGCATCTTCTCGCGCGTCATCTCGTCGAGCGCGCCGAAGGGCTCGTCCATGAGCAGCAGCCGCGGCCGCTCGGCGAGCGCGCGGGCGATCGCGACGCGCTGCTGCATGCCGCCGGAGAGCTGGTCGGGGTAGCGGTCGGCGAAGTCCGAGAGCCCGACCATGTCGAGCAGGCGGGCGACGCGGTCGCGCCGGTCGGCGGATGCCGCGCCGTGCAGTTCGAGCGGCAGTGCGACGTTCGCGGCGACCGTCCGCCATGGCAGCAGGCCGGCCTGCTGGAACGCGATGCCGTAGTCCTGGTCGAGGCGGGCCTGACGGGCCGGCTTGCCGAAGACGGAGAGCGTGCCGCCGGTCGGATCGTCGAGGTCGGCGATGAGGCGCATGAGGGTGGACTTGCCGCACCCGCTCGGGCCGATGAGCGACACGAACTCGCCCGGGGCGATCGCGAGGTCGATCCCCTGGAGCGCCTGCACCTGGCCGGTGCGGGTCTCGAAGACCTTGTCGACGCCGCGGACCTCGACGGCCGCGGGGCCGGGAGCGGAGGTCGGGCTGGCGGGGGCGGGATCCGTCATGCGGACTCCTCCGTTCGTCGGTAGTTCTTGAGGATGACGCCGAGCAGGGCGACCGAGCCCGCGGCGACGAGGCCGAGCACGATCGCGCCGAAGATCGGACCCCACGCCTTGGCGGGGTCGCCCGACGCCTGCCCGGCGAACTGGATGAGGATGCGGCCGATGCCGCCCTGCAGGCCCGTCGACACCTCGGCGACGACGGCGCCGATCACGGCGTTCGCCGCGCCGAGGCGCAGCGCGGGCAGCAGGTAGGGCACCGCGGCGGGGAAGCGCAGCTTGGCGAGGGTCTGCCAGTAGCCGGCCGCGTAGGTCTGCATGAGCTCGGTGTGGATGCGGTCGGGCGACTGCAGTCCCTTGAGCGCGCCGACCGCGATCGGGAAGAACGCGAGGTAGCTCGCGATCAGCGCGACCGACATCCAGTCCTGCCACTCGAACGAGCCGATCTCGACGCGCGAGCCCCAGCTCTTCACGACGGGCGCGAAGGCGATGAGCGGCACCGTCTGGCTGAGCACGATCCACGGCAGCAGGCCCCACTCGGCGATCCGCCACCGCTGCATGACGAGGGCGAGGCCGATGCCGACGACGACGCCCACGAGCCATCCGGCCGCCGCGATGCCGAGCGTCGTGAGCGCGGCGAGCAGCACGACGAGCCAGAGGGCCTGCGCCGTCGGCGCGCTCGTGACCGGCTCGGCGAGGCGCGCGAACATGTCCCAGACGTGCGGCATCGCGAGGTCGGTGCTGCGCGGCAGCACGCGCGTGTCGCCGATCACCACGCCGTCGTCGGGTGCGAGCGCCTTGTAGCCCTCCCAGAGCAGTGCGATGGCGACGATGCCCGCGAGTCCCCAGGCCCACGCGGCCGCCGTGCGGCCCGCGCGGCCCGAGCGGCCGGTGCGACCCGCGCGGGCGGCGCGGCCGGGTTGGCGGATGCCGCCGGGAACACCCCCGGGCGCGGCTTCCGCCGCCGGCTCGATCTCGCGCTCGCGCAGGTCGGTCATCGCTTCGCCGTGATGTGCTCGGAGAGCGCCGGGATGACGGTCTCGCCGTAGACCCGAAGCGTCTCCTCCTTGCTGTCGTGCTGGAGGTAGCCCGCGAACTGGTCGACGCCGAGCTCGGCGAGCGCCTTCAGCTTCTGGATGTGCTGGTCGGCCGACCCGAGGATGCAGAATCGCTCGACGATCTCGTCGGGCACGAACGCGGTGTGGGTGTTGCCGGCCCGGCCGTGCTCGTTGTAGTCGTAGTCCTGCCGGCCGCGGATGTAGTCGGTGAGCGCGTCCGGCACGGTGCCGTGCATGCCGTACTTGGCGACGATGTCGGCGACGTGGTTGCCGACCATCCCGCCGAACCAGCGGCACTGGTCGCGCATGTGCGCCCAGTCGTCGCCGACGTACATGGGCGCGGCGACGCAGAACTTCACCGACGCGGGGTCGCGCCCCGCCTTCTCGGCGGCGTTCCGCACCGTCGTGATCATCCACTCCGCGATGTCGAGGTCGGCCAGTTGCAGGATGAAGCCGTCGCCCACCTCGCCCGCGACGCGCAGCGCCATGGGGCCGTACGCCGCGACCCACACCTCGAGCTCGGATCCCCGGCTCCAGGGGAACCGGATCTCCGAGCCGTGGTACTCGACCGACCGCGAGTTGCCGAGCTCGCGGATCACGTGGATCGACTCGCGCAGCTCGGTCATCGTCACGGGCTTGCCGTTGGTCACGCGCACCGCGGAGTCGCCGCGCCCGATGCCGCAGACCGTGCGGTTGCCGAACATCTCGTTGAGCGTCGCGAAGACGGATGCCGTGACCGTCCAGTCGCGAGTGGCGGGGTTGGTCACGAACGGGCCGACCTTGATGCGCTGGGTCTGCGCGAGGATCTGGCTGTAGATGACGTAGGGCTCCTGCCAGAGGATGTGCGAGTCGAACGTCCACACGTGGCTGAAGCCGTGCACCTCGGCGAGCTGCGCGAGCTGGATCGTGCGCGATGCCGGGGGGTTGGTCTGGAGGACCGCTCCGAATTCCATCCGTGCTCCTTAGATGAGGTACTGGCTGAGGCCGCGCTTGAGGTAGCGCCCGTCGCCCTTGGCGCCGACGTACGCGTCGTCCTCGACGACGACCTTGCCGCGGCTCATGACCGTGTCGACCTTCCCGTCGATCTCGTAGCCCTCCCACGCGGAGTAGTCCATGTTCATGTGGTGGGCCTTCTCCAGACCGATCGAGGTGTGCCCGTTCGGGTCGTAGACGACGATGTCGGCGTCGGCGCCGGGCTGGATGACGCCCTTGGTGCCGTACAGGCCGAACATGCGCGCGGGCGTCGTGCTCGTGAGCTCCACCCAGCGCTCGAGCGTGATCTCGCCGGTCACGACGCCCTGGTACATGAGGTCCATGCGGTGCTCGATCGAGCCGATGCCGTTCGGGATCTTCCGGAAGTCGCCGAGGCCGAGCTCCTTCTGGTCCTTCATGCAGAACGGGCAGTGGTCGGTCGAGACCATCTGCAGGTCGTTCGTGCGCAGGGCCTGCCACATCGAGTCCTGATGGCCCTCTGCGCGGGAGCGGAGCGGCGTCGAGCAGACCCACTTCGCGCCCTCGAAGGCGCCCCACTGGTCGCTCTTCGCGCCGAGCTGGTCTTCGAGCGAGAGGTAGAGGTACTGCGGGCACGTCTCGCCGTAGACGTTCTGGCCCTTGTCGCGCGCCCAGGCGAGTTGCTCGACGGCCTGCTTGGCCGAGACGTGCACGACGTAGAGCGGCGCGCCCGTGACCTTCGCGAGCATGATCGCGCGGTGCGTGGCCTCCTCCTCCATCTCCCAGGCCCGGGCGATGCCGTGGTAGTACGGGTCGGTCTTGCCCTGATCGATGAGCTGCTGCGCGAGCACGTCGATCGCGGGGCCGTTCTCGGCGTGCATCATCGTGAGCATGCCGGTGTCGCGTGAGACCTGCATGGCGCGCAGCACCTGTGCGTCGTCGGAGTAGAAGACGCCGGGGTAGGCCATGAAGAGCTTGAAGCTCGACACGCCCTCGTTCGGAAGGCGCTTCATCGCCTCGAGGGACGCCTCGTTGACATCGCCGACGATCTGGTGGAACCCGTAGTCGATCGCACAGTTGCCCGCGGCCTTCTCGTGCCACGCGGCGAGGCCGTCCTCGATGCGCTGGCCGTAGGTCTGCACGGCGAAGTCGATGATCGAGGTCGTGCCGCCGTGCGCTGCGGCACGCGTCCCGGTCTCGAAGGTGTCGGAGGCCTCGGTGCCGCCGAACGGCAGCTGCATGTGGGTGTGGGCGTCGATGCCGCCCGGGATCACGTACTTGCCGGTCGCGTCGACGACGCGATCGACGGATGCCGCGACATCCGTGCCCAGCAGTTCGCTGCCGGGTTGCAGGACGGCGACGATCTTCTCGCCGTCGACGAGCACGTCGGCCGCGGCGCGGCCGGTGGCGCTGACGACGGTGCCGCCGGAGATGAGGGTGGTGGCCATGCGCTTGGCTCCTTCGGGTCTCGTCGGGTTACGGCTTCGCGATCCGGGTGTAGGAGTCGGGCCGGCGATCGCGGTAGAACTGCCAGTCGTCGCGCATCTGCTGCACCATGTCGAGGTCGAGGTCGCGCACGAGCAGTTCCTCGTGCTCGCTCGAGCCCCGCTCGCCGACGAAGTTGCCGCGCGGGTCGATCACCTGGCTCGTGCCGTAGAAGTCGACGGCGAGGTCGCCGTACTCGTTGTCCTCACGGCCGACGCGGTTGGGCTGGAGCACGAAGTAGCCGTTCGCGACGGCGGCGCACGGGCCCTCGACCTCCCACAGGCGGTTGCTGAGGCCGGGCTTCGTCGCGTTCGGGTTGAAGACCATGTGCGCGTCGTTCAGGCCGAGCTCGCGCCATCCCTCGGGGAAGTGGCGGTCATAGCAGATGTACATGCCGACGCGGCCGACGGCGGTGTCGAACACGGGGTAGCCCATGTTGCCCGGGCGGAAGTAGAACTTCTCCCAGAACCGGTCGAGATGCGGCAGGTGGTGCTTGCGGTACTTGCCGAGGATCGTGCCGTCGGCGTCGACGAGCACCGAGGTGTTGTAGTAGACGCCGGTCTGCGCCTCCTCGTAGATCGGCAGCACCATGACGGTGCCGAGCTCCTTCGCGAGGTCGGCGAAGCGCTGCACGATCGGCCCCTCGGACGACTCGGCGAAGCGGTAGTACTTCTGGTCCTGGGTGATGCCGAAGTACGGGCCGTAGAACAGCTCCTGGAAGCAGACCACCTGCGCGCCGGCCGCCTTCGCATCGCGCGCGAACTGCTCGTGCCGGTCGAGCATCGAGTCCTTGTCGCCCGTCCACGTGGTCTGCGTGATGGCCGCTCTGACGATCGTCATGAATGTCTCCTGAGTCGGGCGGCGTCGTTGCCGTTGCCTCGAGGATCGCCTGGCGTGGTGCTCGTGTCAGGTGTTCGTCGGGTGCTGCTGCGACGCCGAAATGTACCGATGGAACTGCCGGTGGAACTGCCGAACGAATAGCCGAAGACGGGGCTTGTGGCCCGTTCTGTTATTGTTCGGCTTGAACATTTCTCTTCTGTTTCACTCTGTGACGCTGTGGTTAAACATCCTGTCCCTTGCACCGTATGGAGGCAATGGTGGTGTCAGGTATTCGTGTGGATGCCACGCGACTGATCGACCTCGCACGGTTCGCCGACGCGTCGCCGCGCAGCATCGCCGCAGAGGTCGCACGCCTCGTGAACAGCGGCGAACTCGCCCCCGGCGAGCGCCTGCCCACCGTGCGCGAACTCGCGTCCGCACTCGGCGTCAGCCCCGCGACCGTCAGCCAGGCCTGGCAGGCGCTCGCCCGCGCCGGCCTCATCGAGAGCCGCGGTCGCGCCGGAAGCTTCGTGCGGAGCGCGGCATCCGCTCGCCTCGCGCCCCGCATGCGCGGCATGGCCGCCCCCGAGGACCCGGTCCGCCTCGACCTCTCGCGCGGAACCCCCGACCCGCTGCTCCTGCCCGCGCTCGGCCCGGCCCTCTCGCGCGTGTCGGCCAGGGCAGAGACCGGAAGCTACCAGGCCGAACCCGTGATCCCGGCGCTCGCGCGCGTGCTGCGCGACTCCTGGCCGAACGACGCCGAGGCGATCATGGTCGTCGACGGCGCCCTCGACGCCGTCTCGCGCACCCTCGAGCAGGTCGTGCGCTTCGGCGACCGCGTCGTCGTCGAGAGCCCCGGGTTCCCGCCGTTCCTCGACCTGCTCGAGGTGCTCGGCGGCGTTGCCGTGCCCGTGCCGCTCGACGAGCACGGCATGCGCCCCGACGCGCTCGCGGCCGCCCTGCGCAAGCGCCCCGTCGCCGTGCTGCTCCAGCCCCGCGCGCAGAACCCGACCGGCGCGTCGATGACCGCCGAACGTGCCGAGGCGCTCGCGCGCGTCATCCGCACCGCCGAACGCGTCGACGACCTGATCGTCATCGAGGACGACCACTCCGGACTCATCTCGATCGAGGGCGACGTGACCCTCGGCACCTGGCTGCCCGACCGCGTGGTGCACGTGCGCAGCTTCTCGAAGTCGCACGGCCCCGACCTGCGCATCGCCGCCCTCGGCGGACCGCGCGAGCTCGTCGAGCACATCGCCGGCCGCCGCATGCTCGGCCCCGGCTGGACCTCGCGCATGCTCCAGACGATCCTGCTCGACCTGCTCACCGACGGCCGCTCGATCGACGCCGTCGCCGAGGCGCGTCGCGCCTACTACACGCGCCAACGCGCGCTCGGCGACGCGCTCCGCGCCCGCGGGGTCGCCGTCGCGCACGCCGACGGCATCAACCTCTGGATGCCCGTCGTCTCGGAACGGTCGACGCTCGTGCTGCTCGCGGCATCCGGCATCCGGGTCGCCGGCGGCACGCCGTTCCTCGCCGCGGCGAACGGATCGCCGACCGCCGGGCTCGCTCGCCGGCCCCCGCACGAACGCGACTTCGTGCGGGTCACCGTCGGCGCGGTGCGCGAGGATGCGGCATCCGTCGCCGACGCGTTGGCGGTCGCGGCGCAGCATGTCGCGGCCGGGGGGTACTAGGCGGTGTCTCCAGAGCACCTTGCGGTGTCGAGTCGGTTCGCCGGAGCGGGATGTCCCGGACTCCTTCGCCCCTTGGAAGGCGCTTCGTCGTGTTGATCGGACCGGGCCGAGCTGGCTACGTCGAGCCGGCGACCACCTACCGTGGCGGCGCCGTCCCACGAGCCATCACGCCGTGGCTGCGCGACGCCACGGGCTAGAACTGCTGACGCTGAATCCGGAGGCCGAAGGGATGCGGGCCGGCGGCGAACCACACGATCGCTCCCGCAAGCGGGAAGCACAGCACCGCTGCGATCCATGCCACCTTCTCGATCGAGTTCAGCGACTCGTTTCGAACGATCTGGACGATCGCGAAGACGAACGCCGCCAGAACAACCGCCGCGACCATCGTCACGACGAGCCCGCTGACCAAGTCCATCTCTACGTCCTACCGCCATCGACCGAGTGACCCCAAGCTACGGCATCCGCTCGACCGGCCGCCAGCCCACGACCCCCAACCCAGCGCCGCATCGGATCGAGGGTCACGGCCCAGGCGGGCGGGCGCGAGCGAGGCGGCATGCCGACCGGAGGCGGGTTCTGCCGAAGGCTCAGGACTCGTCCTCCACACGTCGGCGGCGAGCCGATCTTTCCACAGGAAAAACGCAGGTCCGGACGAATATCCGGGCCGATTCGAGTGTCGGTGGGTGGGTGCAGGATGGAAGCATGGACGAGCCGCTGACGCCCCTCGAGCGAGAGCTCGACGCGCTGCGCGATGCGTGGAGCGCGGCGATGCCGGCGTTCGGCCCGCTTCCCGGCGGTGCGCAGGTCGAGCCCGAGCAGATGAGCGATGCCGGGCTCGTGCGCGTGACCGATGCGCTCGCCGAACTGCGTCGCGGCGTCGATGCGCTCCTGGCCCGTACGGCTGCCGAAGTCGCCAGGCGGTCCGGGCCCGAGTTCGGCGACGTCGGACTTGCGAAGGCGCAGGGGTTCCACAACGCGACCCGTCTCGTCGCCGCGTCGACCGGGGCGTCACGCAGCGACGCCGCGCGCCTCATCTCCGTCGGGTCGGCGACTGCGGCGCGCGCGTCGATCTCCGGTGAGCGGATGCCACCCCGGCGGGCGCACGTCGCGCAGGCGCTCGATCGGGCCGCGATCAGCCTCGAGGCGGCTTCGGCGATCAGCACGATGCTCGACCGGGTGGCGCTGCGCGCCGACCCCGCCCTCGTCGAGGTCGCGGAGGCGGCGCTCACCGAACTTGCGGAGCGGGCTCCCCTCGAGATCGTGATCCGCGGTGTGCGCGAGGCCGAAGCCAGGCTCGATGCCGACGGCGTGGAGCCACGCGAAGAACAGCTTCGCGAGCAACGCTCGCTCACGATGCGCGAAGACCGGCACGGCGTCGTGCACCTCAACGCGCGGCTCGACCCCGAGACGGCTGCACCGATCAGGGCCGCCGTCGAGGCGTTCGTGACCGATGCGCTCCGGCGGCGCGATGCACTCGGGCAGCGCGAGGCGCACCCGAGCGCGTCATCGGTTCCGGGCGTGCGCCCGGTGCTCGACGACCGCCGATCGATTCCGCAGCTCCAGGCCGATGGGCTCGCTGCGATCGCGCGCCACGCCCTCGGCTGCGAGCAGACGCTGACGCCGCTCGCGAAGACCACGGTCGTCGTTCGGGTCGACCTCGACGCGCTCGTCTCCGGGCTGGGTGACGCTCGGATCGACGGGTACGACCAGCCGATCTCGGCGGGCACCGCGCGACGGCTCGCGGCCGACGCAGAGCTGATCCCCGCAGTTCTCGGCACGCCGAGCCTCCCGCTCGACCTCGGTCGGGCCGCACGCCTCTTCACGCGAGCGCAGCGGATCGCCCTCGGCGAGCGCGACGGCGGCTGCGCGAGCTGCGGGCAGAACATCGGCTACGTCGAAGCGCATCACATCCGCTGGTGGGAACGCGACGCCGGGCCGACCGACCTCGCCAACGGCGTGCTCCTGTGCAGCTTCTGCCACCACCAGGTCCACCGCGACGGGTGGGAGATCCGCGCGCAGTCCGACGCGATCTGGTTCATCCCTCCCCCGCACGTCGATCCCGACCGCATGCCTCGGCGGGCGGGCACGCTTCGACCTGCAGGTGACGGATGCCGCGGCGTGAGCCTGCCGACTGCCGGTGCGGTCCGGCGCGCTCCGGCGCGGTCGGGAGTGCTCGGGTGCGATCGGGAGTGCTCGGGTGCGATCGGGTGCAGTCGGGCCTGCTCGGGCGTGCTCGGGCCTGCTCGGGCGTGCCCGCGGTCGGGCTCAGGTCCGAACCCCGCCCGGCGCTTTCGCGTAGTGGTCCGGCGCGATCGTCAGCTCCGCCTGGCCGGCCGTGATCGAGCGCAGGTCGAGCACGTACCGCGCGAGCTCCGCCTCGGGCACGTGCGCGACCACGCGCGCACGCCCCGCGCCCGCGGCCTCGGTCGCGCTCACGCGACCGCGCCGCCCCGAGAGGTCGGTGAGCACCGCCCCCTGGAGCTCGCTCGGCACGGTCACGGTCACGCTCGACACGGGTTCGAGCAGCACCGTGCCCGCGTCGGCGAGCGCCGCCTTGACGCCGATCGACGCCGCCGTGCGGAACGCCATGTCCGACGAGTCCACCGAGTGCGTCTTGCCGTCGGTGAGCTCGACGCGCACGTCGACGACGGGGTGGCCCTGCGGCCCGCCCGACGCGAGCGCGTCCCGCGCGCCCTTCTCGACCGCGCTGATGTAGTGCTTGGGCACCGCGCCGCCCGTGACGGAATCGACGAACTCGAACCCGTCGCCGGGCCGCAGCGGCGACACGTTGAGCTGGACCACCGCGAACTGACCGTGCCCGCCGGACTGCTTCTTGAGCTTGCCCTCGACCGTGGCCGTGCCGGCGATCGTCTCCCGGTAGGCGACCGGTGCCGGTGCGGTGCCGACGCGCACCCCGAACACCCGCGCGAGCCGCTCGACGGCGACCGCGATGTGCGTGTCGCCGAGCCCGCGCAGCACGGTCGCGTCGCCGGCGCGGTCGATCACGAGCGTCGGATCCTCCGCCACGAGCCGCGCGAGCGCGGCGGGCAGCTTCTCGTCGTCGGACTGCGACGCGGGTTCGAGCGCCACGGCGTAGACGGGCGGACGCTCGGGCGTCGGGACGGGGCGTGCGGTGCCGCTCGAACGGGTCCACAGGAGCGAACCCGACGGCGACCCGGTGAGCTTCGCGACCGCGCCGACCTCGCCCGCCGCGAGGGTTCCGGCCGTGAGGTGCTCGGACCCGCGCAACCTGAACAGGCCGTGCACGCGCTCGTCGGTGCCCGTCGTCGCGTTGCGCAGCTTGTCGCCCGTGCGGAGCGTGCCCGAGAGCACCTTCAGCATCGAGACCTGCCCGACGAAGGGGTCCGCGACGGTCCGGAAGACGTGCACGAGCGTGTCGCCGGCATCGTTCGGGGCGACGCGGAGCTCGGTCCCGCCGGTGCCCTCTCCGACGAGCACGCGGCCGTCGTGCTCGGTCGCGTCCGGGGTCAGCTCGCACACGAGGTCGAGGACCCGGTCGACCCCGGTCCCGCTGAGCCCGGAGCACACGAGCACGGGAACGGCCTCGCCCTCGGCGACCTCTCGCCGGAACGTGCGTTCGAGCTCGGGCGCCGACGGTTCGTCGCCGTCGAGGTACGCCTCGAGCTGCGCATCGTCGTGCGAGACGATGTCCTCGGTCACCTCGACGTGCAGCGCATGCTCCTCGGCCTCGACCTCCGGCGGGAGGTCCTCGTCGTGACCGGCACCGTCGCCGTCGTAGACGCGGGCGCGTTCGCTCAGCACGTCGGCGACCGCGCGGAACCCCGCCTCCTCCCCGATCGGCAGCTCGAGCGCCCACAGGTGCTCGCCGAACGCGGCTCGCAGCGATGCGAGCACCCCGCGGAAGTCCGCGCGCGCCTTGTCCTCCTGGGTGACGACGACCACGCGCGGGACCCCGGCGGCGCCCGCCGCCTCCCACGCCGCGACGGTCCCGCCGACGACGCCGTCGACCGCGCTCACCGCGACGAGCGCGACGTCCGCCACCGAGAGCGCCGCATCGACGGCGCCGACGAAGTCGGGATGCCCCGGGGTGTCGGCGAGCGTGAGCGCGTAGGGCGTGCCGTCCGGTCCGGCCCAGTCGAAGTGGGCGAGCGAGAGCCCGAGGCTCGTGTGCCGGGCGATCTCCTCGGGCTCGTGGTCGCAGACGGTGCTGCCCTGCTCGACCGATCCCGCTCGGGGGATCGCTCCCGCCCGGTGCAGCATCGCCTCGGCGAGCGTGGTCTTGCCGGACCCCGATGCGCCCACGAGCGCGAGCGTCCGATGGGTCTGGGGCGATGCCTGGTTCATGGGGCCCTCCGCGCCGGTGCGGTTGCGTGCGTCCATCGTCGCGCGCGCGGGCCGCGAGGTCCAGAGGCGGATGCCACGGGCCGCCGTTCGGGCCCGCCTCAGCCGGCCCGCACGCCCCGCTGCGCGCGCCGCTCTGCGACGATCGCGCGCACCTCGGGCGCGATGCGCTCGCCCAGTTCGGCGAGCAGGCCCTCGTCGTCGCCGACGACCACGAACGTGTCGACGCCGTGCTCGGTCGCGAGGTCGGCGAGCGTGTCCGGGCGCGCGTCGCGCGGACCGACGTTCAGGAGCCGGCGGATGTCACGGGGCTCGCGTCCGACCGCACGGGCGGCATCGTCGACGACGGCGTGCCCCGCATCGAGCGAGTCCGCACCGTGCTCGAGGCGCCCGAACGACGGCAGCCAGCCGTCGGCGGCACTCCCGACCAGGCGGAGACCCTTCGGTTTCAGCACCCCGAGCCAGATCGGCATGGGCCGCTGCACGGGCGCGGGGCCGCGCTTGGCGCCGCGCACGGGGTAGTGCTCGTGGTGGAGGAACACGCCGCCCGCGGCATCCGTGTCGTGCAGTTCGCGGATGACCGCGATCGCCTCGGCGAGCGCGTCGCCCTGCTCGGCTGGGGTGCGGTTCGGCGCACCCATCGCCACCGCGGCCGGGGCGAATCCGCCCGCGCCGATCCCGAGGACGACGCGCCCGCCCGTGAGCAGGTCGAGGGATGCCGCTGCACGGGCCAGTACGGCGGGCGGGCGCAGCAGCAGGTTGTGGACGTTCGCGGAGATGCGGATGCGCTCGGTGCGCGCGCCGACCCAGCTCATGAGGGTCCACGTGTCGAGGAACCTGGGCTGATAGGGGTGGTCCTGGAAGGTGGCGTACTCCAGCCCCGCGTGTTCGCTCGCGACCGCGAGCTCGACCGTGCGCTGCGGATCGAGCGCCGACGGCGTGATGAACGAACCGAACTCGATGGGGCGGCCGTAGTCGGGCATGGTGTCACGCTACGCGAACCCGGTGCCGAGCCGTCGCCTCACCCCGGTGCCGACGCGTCGTCGTCCGTGCAGCGCGCAGCCTCGAGCAGTGCGAGCACCTCGGCGTCGTCCACCTGCCGGAAATCGGCGTACGCCTGGCCGACCGCCATGAACCAATCGGGGACCTCCGCCGCGACGACCTCGTCGGCTGCCGGCACCCGAACCGCGGCGTCCTTCGGCGCGACGGGGACGGCCAGGACCACGCGGTGCGCTCCGCGCGCCCGTGCGACGCGGCACGCGGCCTCGGCGGTCGCCCCGGTGGCGATGCCGTCGTCGACGACGAGCGCCGTTCGGTCGCGGAGCGGCACGGGAGCGCGTCCGGCCCTGAGCCCGGCGATGCGGCGTTCGAGCGTCTCCAGCTCGCGGCGTTCGACCTCGTCGAACCGGTCGCCGCCCACCCGTGCGCGCCGCACGATCTCGTCGTCGACGACGCGCACGCCGCCCTCGCCGATCGCCCCCATCGCGACCTCGGGCTGACCGGGGAGCCCGAGCTTGCGCACGACGACGACGTCGAGCGGCGCCCCGAGCCCGTCGGCGATGACCGCTGCGACGGGCACGCCGCCGCGCGGCAGCCCGAGCACGACGACCTCGTCGCCACGGTACGCCTGCAGCCGCGCGAGCAGTTCCCGCCCGGCGTCGGTGCGGTCGCGGAACACCCTTCCAGTGTCCGTCGCCCCCGCGCGCACCGCTAGCGTGGAACGGTGAAGATCACGGTGCTCGCAGGCGGGGTGGGTGGTTCGCGGTTCGTCCGCGGCGTGCGCGAGGAGTGCGCCCGGCGATGGCCGGCGGGCCCCGCGGGCACCGACGCTGCGCCGGCCGCCGACGGCACGCCCGCGACGACCGCGGAGATCACCGTCGTCGTGAACTCGGGCGACGACCTCTGGCTCTCGGGCGTGCGGTTGTGGCCCGACTTCGACTCGCTGCTGTACGCGCTCGCGGGCGTGAACGACACCGAGCGCGGCTGGGGCCGCGCGGGCGAGTCCGAGCGGGTCTCGTCCGAGCTCCGGGAGTGGGGTGCCGGCTGGCCGTGGTTCACGCTCGGCGACCTCGACCTCGGCACCCACCTGGCGCGAACGGGCTGGCTCGGCGAGGGCCGCACCCCGTCCGAGGTCGCCGAGCGGCTGCAGGGTCGCTGGCGACTCGGGGTGCGCCTCGTCCCCGCGACCGACCGGGAGGTCGACACCCACGTCCGGGTCGACCCGGCCCACCCCGACGTCGAGGGCCGCGACGAGCTGCACTTCCAGGAGTGGTGGACCCGGCACCGGGCGTCGATCCCCGCGCTCGGATTCGTCCAGCGGGGGCTCGACGACGCACGCCCCGCGCCCGCCGTCGCCTCGGCGCTCACGGACGCCGACGTCGTGCTCGTCGCGCCGTCGAATCCCGTCGTCTCGATCGGCACGATCCTCGCGATCCCGGGCGTGCGCGACCTGCTCGCCGCGACCGGGGCGCCCGTCGTCGGCGTCTCGCCGATCATCGGCGGCGCGGTCGTGCGCGGCATGGCCGACGCGTGCCTGTCCGCGATCGGGGTCGAGACGGATGCCGCGGCCGTCGCGCGCCACTACGGCGCGCGTGCCGCGGGCGGCCTGCTCGACGGCTGGCTCGTGGACGAGGCGGATGCCGCGGCGGTCGCCGCACTCGACGACGACGGCTTCACGGCGGCATCCGCCCCGCTCTGGATGCACGACCTCGACACGTCGGCCGCCCTCGCGGGGGCCGCGCTCGACCTGGCCGCGCGCGTGCCGCGCCGCTGATCGCCCGCGGCGGTCAGCCTCCGATCGGCCGGCTCACGGGATGTAGTCGACCAGCCCCTGCGGCGCGACGGCGGCACGGTAGCGCTCGACGAGCTCGCGCCATCCGAAGCCCTCGGTGTACTCGTGCTCGTAGACGGCCTCGATGAAGTGCCACAGCAGGTACGGGTGCGCGCCGAGCGCGTACAGGGCGCCGAAGTCGCGCGCGCCGAACGCGGCCTGCTCCGCCTCGGTCAGCACCCGGTCGTCGGTCGGCCCGGTCGCGTCGCCGCCGCCGCCGGCGAGCCAGCGCTCGACGAACGCGGGCGGGTCGGCGACGTACTCGGCGACGGTCGCGTCGCCGAGCTCGACCGCCCGGATGAACTTGTCGACCATGTACTTGCTCATCAGCGGGTCCTCCAGAGGAAGAACGGGCTCGTGGAGAAACGCGACTCGGGCACGTCGACGTGGTCGGCGGGCCGTCCCATCGCCGCGAGCGCGGCGACCGCGTTCAGGTACTGGTAGGTCATGCAGCCGGCCTCGGTCAGGCGGTCGAAGTCGCTGCAGACCCGGATGGCGCCCTCGAGGTCGCCGTCGCGCATCCACCCGGCCGCCGCGGCATCGAACTCCGGGTCGGGCGACCCGGCGAAGGTGCGGGGCCCGCCGACGTCGTTGGCCATGTGCCCCGACGTGAGGATCCCGACGCGCGCATCGGAGTCCCAGGCCTCGATCGAGCGACGCAGGTGCTCGCCGAGCGCGACGAACCGGCGCACCGAGGGCACCGGCGGCATCGACGCGTTCGCGTGGATCGGCACGACGGGGATGTCGAGCTCGGGCCGCACGTACTGCAGCGGGATGACGAACGCGTGGTCGAGGCGCCACTCGAGGCTCACCGAGAAGTCGATCGCGTCGGGCTGCACGCTGCGGCCGGCGATCTGGTCGGCGAGTTCGCGATGCCCGGTGAGTTCGGCATACTCCATGCCGAAGGTGCGCACCTCGTTCTCCCACGTGCCGTGGTACGTGTCGGCCTTGCCGATCGCGAACGCGGGCGAATTGTCGTAGAAGAACTGCCGCACGTGGTCGGTGCCGATCACGACGAGCACGTCGATCTCATGCGAGGCGACCGCTTCGCGGATCCGGGCGAAGTTCGCCTGGATCGGCTTCAGGTCGTCGGGGACGGGGTCGGAGATCGCCCGCCACAGCAGCGGGTTGTGCGGCGTGACCGCCGCGAGCACGAGTTCAGCCATCGAGTCCCCTCCTCAGATCCCGAACAGCCCGCGGGCGTTCTCGAGCAGGATCTTCCGCCGCGACTCGGGCTTGAAGGGCAGCTCGGCGAACTCGTCCATCCACCGGTCGGCGCTCATGACGGGCCAGTCGGAACCGAACAGGACCCGGTCGGTGATGAGCGAGTCGGCGTAGCGCACGACCTCGGGCGGCAGGTACTTCGGCGCCCACCCGGACAGGTCGAGGTAGACGTTGGACTTGTGCCACACCATCGCGAGGTTCTCGAGATGCCACGGCCATGCCGGGTGCGCGCTGATGATCTTCAGCTCGGGCAGTTCCGCGGCGACGTCGTCGAGGTAGGGCACCGGCTTGGCGTACTCGAGCCGGTAGCCGCCGCCGCCGGGCGTGCCGGCGCCCGCGCCGGGGAAGCCCGCGTGGAACATGACGACCAGGCCGAGTTCCGCGCAGGTCTCCCAGATCGGCATGAACTTGCGGTCGTTGGCGAGGAACTTCTGTCGTGCGGGGTTCAGCTCGCCGACGCCCTTGATGCCGTACTCGCCGTGCATGCGGCGGATCTCCTCGATCGCCGCCTCGCCCTTCCACGGGTCGATGCCCGCGAAGGGGATGAACACGTCGGGGTGGTCGACGGCCGCCTTGCCGATCAGGTCGTTCGGCGCGCCCTTGATGCCCGAGGTCGTCTCGGAGTCGGAGTTGACGATGACGGCCATCATCTTCCGGTCGCGGTACTGGTCGGCCTGCTCGGCGAAGCTCACCACCGGACGCTCGCGTCCGAAGTGCTTGGCCATCTGCTGGTGGCGCTTGCCCATCGCCGCGAGGAACTCCTCGGTCTGCGGGTGGGTGTGCACGTCGATCGCGACGAGGTCGTCGATGCGGCTCATGCGCGGCTCCCTTCGGGTTCGGTGACGGATGCCGCGAGCGCGGCGAGCACGTCGGCGTCGGCTTCGCCGAGCAGCGGGGCGGCCCGCAGGGCCGGGCGGCCGCTGCCGTGGAACACGGTGCTGGGCGCGGGCACGCGCAGGGGTGCGCCGTCGGGCCCGGCGATCTCCTCGACGAGGCCCATCGAGGCGACCTGGGGGTCGTCGAACAGGTCGGCGACGGTGTTGAGCGGTCCGTGCGGGATGTCGTGCGCGACGAGCCGGTCGAGCCAGTGCTGCCGCGGCATCCGCTCGGTGGTCGCCTTGAGCTCGGCGTCGAGGTCGTCGTAGTTGCGCACGCGCGCCTCGCGCGTGGCGAAGCGGGGGTCGTCGGCGAGTTCGGGGCGTTCGAGCACGTCGAGCAGGCCGGTCCAGAACTTCTCGGGGACCGACATGTGCACGACGAACGCCTTGCCGTCGGAGCCGACGCACGCGTATGCCTGTGCGCGCCGCGGGCGCGAGTCGGGCCCGGCGACCTGCCCCGTCTCGAGGTAGGTCGATGCGGCCTCGGTGAGGAAGTCGATGAGCGAGCCGACCATCGAGACCTCGAGGTGCTCGCCCTCGCCGCCGCGCCCGGCGCGGGCGTGCAACGCGGCGAGGATCGCCTGGGCCGCCGACATGCCCGAGAGCAGGTCGGAGAACGCGGGCCCGAGCGGGCGGAGCGTGTCGGCGGGGACGACCTGGCTGTACATCGCGCCGACCGCGGAGATGACGGTGTCGTAGGCCGGGCGCGCGGCGTACGGCCCGGTCGCGCCGAAGCCCGTGATCGAGCAGCTGATGATGCGCGGGTTCAGCTCGCGGAGCGCGTCGGGCCCGAAGCCGAGTCGGGTCGCGACGCCGGGCCGGAAGTTCTCGATGAGCACGTCGGCGTCGCGTGCGAGCGCGTGCAGGGCGGCGAGCCCGTCGACGCTCTTGAGGTCGAGGGTGACGGCCCGCTTGCCGCGGTTGTACGCGGCGAACTGCGGGCTCATGGTGCCGCTGCCCTCCCACCGGCGCATGGGATCGCCGTCGGGCGACTCGACCTTGATCACCTCGGCGCCGAGGTCGGCGAGCAGCTTCGCCGCGTACGGACCCGAGATGTACTGGCCGAGTTCGACGACGCGGATGCCCGCGAGCGGGCCCGCCGGTCCTGTTCCGGCCTGTGCACCCGCGTCGGGCGTGGGCTCCTGGTTCATCGGGTCTGCTCCTCTCGGTGCTCGTTCCTCAGATCGTCGGGCCGCGTGTCGAGCACCGTCCAGCCGCGCTGGACGAGCACGAGGTGCACGGGCACGGCCCGGGCCACGAGCGCGCTCGTCGGGCATCGGCGGGCGGCCTCGTGCAGCAGCGTCACGGCCTGCTCCGGGGTCGCGTCGTCGTCGATGCGGACCTCGATCACGAACCACAGCGGGTGCGCGGGGGCGCCGTCGACGAGGTGCTCGCCGCGCAGGTCGAGGCACGTGCGGACCTCGGCGTCGAGCTCGCGCACGGCGACATCCGCCGCCGACCAGGTCTTGGCGACCCAGCCGAGCATGCAGAACGCGATCGAGCTGAGCAGGTACCGCATCGGGCTCGGGGCGGAATCGTGCCCGCCGCGTTCGGTCGACTCGTCGGAGCGGAACGCGTAGCTCGTGCCGTACTGCTCGAACTCCGACACGGAGGCGACGTCGCCCTCGAGTCTGGCCGCGACCCAGGGGCGCATGCGGGCGGATGCCGCATCCGCCCGGGTTCGCTCGGAGATGCGCTGCAGCGAGGCGCGCAGCCGCGGTCGGTCGATGAGGTCAGCGGACATCGATGATCACCTTCCCGGGTGTCGTCGTCGGGAACTCGCGGTACGCCCGGTGGACGGCGTCGAGCGGGTAGCGTGCGCCGATGCGCGGCACGACCACGCCCGCCCGCACGAGGTCGATCGCGCGGCGCACCTGGGCCAGGTCGGCGCTCGCGACGCCGATCAGGCGCTTGCGCGAGAGGTAGAAGTCGCGGGCGTCGATGGTCAGGCGCGTGTCGACGGATGCCGAGCAGAACGCTGCCCGGCCGCCCCAGTCGAGTGCCGCGACCGCCTGGCCGAGGAGGGCCGCGCTGCCCGACACGTCGACGGCGGCGTCGAACCGGTCACCCGCGTCGAGCGCGGCGGCGAGGTCGGCCGAGGGCCCGGTCACGACGACGCGGACCCCGTCGGGTGCGTCGGCGAGCGGATGCCGCGTCGCGGCGGTCACCTCGGCGCCGAGGTGCACGGCGTACTCGATCGCGGCGCGCCCCAGCACGCCGCCCGCGCCGGTGACCAGGAGGCGATCACCGGCGCGGACGCCGGCGGCGTCGATCGCGTTGACGACGATGGGGAGGCTGTGCACCGCGGCGGTGGCGGTCGCAGCGGTGAGCCCGGAGCGTTCGAAGGCGACGACTGCCGGGACCGTGACGTACTCGGCGGCGCCGCCGTCGCGGTGGACGCCGACGACGCGCTGGCTCGGGCAGGTCGACTCGCGCCCTGCAGCGCAGGCGTCGCAACGGCCGCAGGGGATGTTCGGCTTGACCACGACGTGCTGGCCGATGCGCGCGGCGTCGACGCCCTCGCCGACGCCGACGATCTCGCCGGCCGGGTCGATGCCGAGCACGCGGGGCAGCTTGGCCGCGGCCCCGGGCCCGTGCCCGGCGATGACGTTGAGGTCGAGCTGGTTGACGCCGACGGTCTCGACGCGGATGACCACCTCGCCCGCGGCAGGTTCGGGGGCGTCGACGTGCGCGAGCTCGAGTCCGTCGAGGCCGTGGGCCTGGAGGAGGGCTGCGCGCACGGTTCGTCTCGCTTCCGGTCAGGGCGGCATCCGTTGCCGCTTTGGATACCGTATCCAAAAATCACCCGGTTCGTCCAGATGCGATCAGGACTTCATGGACTCCATGGTGCCCCTGTTCGAGCCCGATCCTCCGGAAACCCATGGACAGCGGCATCCATATTGGATACGGTATCCACCAATTCGCGAGAGGCTCCGCTCATCGCGGGGCGCCGATCGCGAGTCAACCCGCTGAGAAATGGAGAGTCATGCGCAGATCCATCCCCCGCTCCGGCCTCACCGTCGCGGCCGGCCTCGCAGTGTTCGCACTGCTGACCGGTTGTGCCGCGAGTGACCCCGCAGCAGAGACAGGCCCCGTCGAGATCGCCGACGGCGAACCCGGCGACGCCGAGGACTCCGAGATCACCGTCGCGATCCCCTTCCCCGACGTCACGATGTACTCGATGTACGTCCTCGCCACCGACCTCGGCTACTACGAGGAGGAGGGACTCACCGTCGAGGTGATCACCGCCGACAACGTGACCGCGGCCGTGGCATCCGGCAGCGCCGACGTCGGCGTCGAATCGACCGGCACCGTCATCGAGGCGGTCCGCGGCGGCGTCGAGGTCGACCTCATCTCCGGCCACTACTGCC
The DNA here is from genome assembly GCF_021442325.1 of Agromyces marinus. NCBI lineage: Bacteria > Bacillati > Actinomycetota > Actinomycetes > Micrococcales > Microbacteriaceae > Agromyces > Agromyces marinus. Next base: position 2,962,428 of record NZ_CP087879.1, read on the forward strand.
GGCAGAACTTCGACTTCGCCGTCCAGCCGGACATCGAGTCCGTCGAAGACCTCGCAGGCAGCTCGATCGTGCTCGCCGGAACCCCCGGCGACCCGGCCGAGTTCCAGCGGGCCCGCGTGCTCGCCGAGGAGGGCTGGGACCTCGAGGGCGTCGACGTCGAGATCGTCTACCCCGGCCCCGGCTCCGAATCCTGGACCGAGTTCTTCGTGAACGACCGCATCACGCTGCAGCCCTTCTACGGCGACGACCGCCCCGCGCTCGAGGAGCACGGAGCCGAGATCCCCGTCGAGGCGCTGCGGAACTGGGCCAACGACGTCATGGTCGCGGGCAGCGGCTACGTGCAGGAGAACCCGAACACCCTCGTCCGGTTCCTGCGCGCGACGCTCAAGGCCGTCGACTTCATGACCGCACCCGCACCCGGCGAGTTCCCCGAGAACGCCGACGAGGTGCTCGACATCTACGAGGCGAACGATTTCGACGTCGAAGCGCTCCGCGGCTCCGACAGCCCGTGGGTGCTCGACGGTCACCTCGCGTGCCAGAACCTCTACTTCGACACCGAGGCCTGGGACACGACGGTCGAGACGCAGAGCCTCGAGCCCATCGAGTTCGACGAGTCGCAGCTGGTCTACCTCGAGAAGGCCCAGGAGCTCCTCGGCCTCGACAACGCCGGACCGGAGACGCTCCCCTACCCCTGATGGGCGTAGCCTGAACAGCACGAAGGGCCCCCGCCGCAGCGCATGACGGCGGGGGCCCTTCGTGTGCCGGCGTGAGCGGCGGACGCGAGCGGGTACCAGCACCGGGACCCATCCATCCCTGGGCCCTGCGGGGCTGCTAGGTTCCGACCATGGCGGACTCGGAAGTGGCGCAGGCGAAGGCCTCGCGAAGCATCATGTGGCTGGGCATCGTGCTCGGCCTCGCCCCGGTGTGGTTGTTCGCGATCGCCGCGTTCGCGGGCCCTGGGCCGGCCAGCGCGGTGCTGACGTTCGCCGTCCCGGTACTGGCCGCCACCGCCGGAACGGTGTGGGCGTGGGTCCGGCTGCGCCGCGCCGGCGCGACCGGGCGCGCCCGGACCGTCGCGATCGTCGGGATCGTCGCCGGGCTGCTCGGATACGCGGCGTGGGGGTACCTGGTCAGCCTCGGCATCCGATTCGGCGACGGCCCCCTCTGACCCCGCGGCCGCGCCGGCACGCGGAAGCCGGCCCCCGTCATCGCGCATGAGACGGGGGCCGGCGGTCTGTTGGACGAGCGGATGCCGCGTCAGCCGCTGCGCGCCGCGGCAGGCTCCGCGGCATCCGTTCGCGACGGCACCGCGGCGATCGCCTCGATCTCGAACCGGTACTCGGGGCCGGCGAAGCCGGCCACCTGAACGAGGGTCGACACCGGGAAGTCGTGCGTGAAGTAGCGCCCGCGGATCTCGCGGATGTCGTCGCGCACGAGCCGGAAGTCGTCGCGGACGAACACGTTCACCTTGACGACGTCCGCGGGCGTGGCGCCCGCGGCCTCCAGCACCCGCGCCAGGTTCGCGAACGCGAGTTCGACCTGTTCGCGCGTGTCCGTCGGCATCGAGCCGTCGGGGCGCATGCCGATGATCCCGCTGACGAACACGAGGTCGCCGCCCGAGACCCGGATGGCCTGGCTGAAGTCCGCCGTCGGCGGATACACCCCGACGGGCTCCACGATCTGCTTGTGCATGCCGACCCCCTACGACGCCCCGGCGATCTTGCGATCGTCGTACCAGGGTGCGAGCCGGCGCCGCAGCGCGGAGATCAGCCACAGCGTCAGGTTCGCGATGATCACCATGACGATCACCATGGCGATCGCCTCGGCCATCATGAACTGGTACGCCGCGAACTCCAGCAGGTGCCCGAGGCCGCCCGTGCCGCCCAGGAACTCGCCGAGCACCTCGCCCGTGAACCCCAGCGCTGCGCCGCGCTGGATGCCGGAGAGGCTGTACGGCAGGGTCGCCGGGAAGATGACCTTCCAGCCGAGCGCGATCCCGTTCACGCCGAACACGCGGCCGGCGTTGACGAGCGACGGGCTGACCGTCACCGCGCCCTCCATCGTGTTCAGGATGATCGGGAACACCGCGAGCAGGAACACGAGCGCGATCTTCGACTCGTTGCCGAGCCCGAGGACGAGGATGAACAGCGGCGCGAGCGCGACCTTCGGCGTCGAGTACAGCAGCCACAGGAACGGCGCGACCGTGAAGCGCAGCACGGGCGACCAGCCGACAGCGAGGCCGACGACCACGCCGACGACGATCGCCATCGAGAGTCCGACGAGCACGTTGCCCATGCTGAACGCGAACGCGGCCCAGAACTCCGGCTCGACGATGAGCCGGACGAACGCCACGATGATCTCGGTCGGCGGCGGAAGGAACGCGGCGGGCACCAGTTCCAGCCAGCTGACCGCCGCCTCCCAGATGAGGAGGATTCCGAGGACCACGGCCAGGAGGAGCCAGCCCCACTTGGCCTCGTCCGAGCGGACGACGCGGCGCGGGCGGACGATGCGATTCGTCCCGGTTGCAGAGGTGACGCTCATCGGCGGCCCTTCCTCGTCCACGGTGCGACCCATCGCTCGACGAGGGTCACGACCTGGGTCATCCCGACGCTCCAGACGACCACGACCGCGATCGCGGCGAACGCCTGGTCGGTCTGGTAGGTGTTGGCGGCCCTGATGATCAGGGCGCCCATTCCGGACGACGATCCGGCGAGTTCGGCGACGACCATGCCGATCGTGGCGAGCACGACCGCCTGTCGAAGTCCGGCGAACAGGAACGGAACGGTCGAGGGCAGGTACACCGAGCTGTACAGCTGCATGCGGTTCGCGCCGTAGACCCGTCCCGCGCGGATGATCGACGGGTTCGCCGTGCGCATCCCGGCCGCGACGTTGAGCAGGATCGGGAAGATCGCGCTGATCGTCACGAGGAAGATGACCGGTCCGATGCCGAACCCGAACCACGCCTTCGCGAGCGGCTGGTAGGCGATGGCGGGCGTGGCGTAGATCGTCCAGGCGATCGGGCCGACGATGCGGTCCACCGCGAGCACGCTGCCCATCAGCAGTCCGACGGGGATGCCGACCACGACCGCGATCGAGAAGCCCGTCAGCCACGCCTGGATCGAGATGCCCAGGTTGGCGGCGAGCGCGCCCGACTGCACGAGTTCGACGAACCCCTGCGCGATCGCCGACGGCGGCGGGAAGAACACGGGGTTGATCCAGCCCAGCACCCCGACGATCAGCTGCCACAGTGCGAGCATCACGACGACCTCGCCGGCCAGGACGAGCGCCTTGCCGCGGGCGCTCAGCCCGGCCAGCCACGCCCCGATGCCGGTGCGGCCGAGGTTCGGCCCCGAGGCGAGGAAGGCACTCACTTCGACACCGCCGCCGCGGTCGCCTCACCCTGCAGCGCATCCCAGAGGTGGTCGCGCAGTTCGAGGAAGCGGGGGTCGCTCTGCACGCTGCGCTCGGAGCGCGGGCGCTCGAGGCCGGTCTCGATGACCTCCTTGATCGCGCCCGGGTGGCTCTTGAACACGACGATGCGGTCGCCGAGCAGGATGGCCTCCTCGATCGAGTGCGTGATGAAGAGCACCGTCTTGCCGGTCGCGGCGATGAGCTTCTCGATCTCCTCGCGCATGACCTCGCGCGTGAGCGCGTCGACGGCGCCCAGCGGCTCGTCCATGAGGAGGATCTGCGGCTTCGCGACGATCGCTCGCGCGAGCCCGACGCGCTGCTGCATTCCGCCGGACAGCTCGCGCGGGTAGGAGTTCTCGAATCCGCTGAGGCCGACGAGGTCGACGGCCTCCTGGACCCGGTCGCGCCAGCCGGCGCCCTTGAGGCCCTTCTGCATCTCGAGTCCGAACTTGACGTTGTCGAACACGGTCCGCCAGGGCAGCAGGGCGTAGTCCTGGAACACGACCGCCCGGTCGGGGCCGGGGCCCGTGACCGGTTCCCCGGCCACGAGCACCTGCCCCGTACTGGGCTTGACGAGCCCCGCGATCACGTTCATGAACGTCGTCTTGCCGCACCCCGACGGGCCCAGCACGGTCACGAACTCGCCCTCGCGGACGTCGAGGTCGACGCCCTCGATCGCGAGCAGCTTCGATCCCGTGCGAGCGACGTCGTAGCTCACGCTGAGGTCGCGGACCGAGATCAGCGGCGAAGCGGATGCCTCGCCCTCGGCCGGCTCAGTGGTGGTGTTCGTCATGGCGATACTCTCTTCCACGGTCACGGGGGGCTCCGTCGCTCAGGTCAGAGCCGGTTCGGCGGCGTGCTCCCGCATCTTGGGCAGCACTTCGGTGCCCAAGAGCTCGATCTGCTCGAAGAAGCGGTCGAACTTGAAGCGGAAGTCGAAGACGAGGTGCTCGGTTCCGATCGCCTCGAACTTCTTGAGTTCCTCGACGGCCTCGTCGGGGTTGCCGACGATGAGCTGGCCCTCGAGGTCCTCGACGGTCTCGAACCGGCCCGAGGGCGGCTTGACCGCGAACTTGGCCTTGTTCGCCCAGGCGAGCAGGCCCGGGATGTTGACGTGCTTGAGCGCCTCCTCGCGGGTCTCCTCGATCGAGGTCGGGGGGATCACCGAGATGGTGGGCATCGGGCGGCCGGAGGCATCCGTCAGTTCGCGCATGTTCGCGATGCGCTTCTCCATGGTCGCGAGCGAGATGCGGCCCGGCATCCAGCCGTCGGCGTACTCGGCGGCCAGGCGCGCCGAGCGCGGCGTCGCGCCGCAGTACCAGAACGGCACGCGGCCGCCGACCGGCTTCGGCTCGATGGTCACGTTCTCGAACGAGAAGATGCCGTCATCGTAGGTGACGTCGTTCTCGGTGAAGACGCGCTTCAGGATCTCGGCGTTCGAGCGGACGGCCTCGACGCGGTCCATGTCGCCCCAGCCGATCGCCTCGAACTCGTGGTCGAAGGTTCCGGCGCCGAACCCGAGGATGAGTCGCGGCCCGAGCAGCTGGGTCATCGTGCCGGCCATGAGCGCGGTCACGAGCGGGTGGCGGAAGGGGATGAGCGAGCCGGTGCCGAGTTCGAGCTTCTCGGTCACGGCGCCGATCGCGGTGAGCGTCGTGAGCGCGTCGTAGAACGTGCGGTTCGGCTTCTCCATCTCGCCGTGCGGTTCGAAGACGAGGTGGTCGCGCACCCACACCGAGTCGAAGCCCATCTTCTCGGCGAGCTTGGAGCCCTCGAGCAGCTTCTCGCGGCTCGCCTCCTCGCCGAAGTGGGGCAGCAGCAGTCCGAACTTCATGGCCATGGTCAGTTTCCTTCCGTTGCGGCCAGTTCGGCCGTCCGTGCGGCCGGAGCGGCCGCGAGCTTTCCGTATCCGGGCTCGCCGACGACCTCGCCGTCGGCGTAGACGTCGCGTCCGCGGACGAGCGTGCGCTCGATCCGGGTGCTGATGGTGCGGCCGTTGTACGGGGTCCAGCCGATCTTCGACAGCACGTCGTCGTCGGTGATGGTCCATTCGTGTGCCATGTCGGCGATCACGATGTCGGCGTCGGCGCCGACCTCGAGGGCGCCCTTGATCCCCGCGAGGCCGAACTTGCCTGCGGGCACCTCGGCGACCATCTCGACGACGCGCTCGAGCGTGAGCTCGCCGCGGTTGACGGCGTCGAGCATGAGCTCGTAGTAGTACTGGATGCCGGGAGTGCCGGTGTGGGCGCTCCACATCTGGGTCCAGCCGATCTCCTTCTCCTCGCGCGTGTGCGGGGCGTGGTCGGAGCTGGCGACGTCGATGGTGCCGTCGCGCATGCCCTCCCAGATGGCGGCGCGGTTGTCGTCGGGCACCCAGTACGAGAGGGCGTACGGCCCGAGGGTCTGCACGTCGTCCCAGGTGGAGAGGAACGGCGCCCAGTGGTTGACCTCGCAGGTCACGTCGATGCCATTGGCCTTCGCACGGCGCACGGCCTCGATCGAGCGGCGCGTCTGGATGTGCGCGATGTGCACGGGGCATCCGGATGCCTCGGACAGGCGCAGCACGACGTCGATCGCCGTGTCCCAGATGACGCCCTCGCGGGCCGCGTACGCCGAGGCGTACCCTTCGGGCGTGTTGTCGCCGCTGGCGAGCACGGCGCCCTCGATGTAGTCCATGAGCGCCTGGTCGTGCGGGTGCACGATGAAGCGCTTCCCGGTCGGGGCGATCTGGTCCATGATCTGCAGCAGGTGGCCGTGGTCGTGGATGCCCGTGCCCGACGGGTGGGGGTAGTCGCGCCCCGTGTCGACGACCATGTAGATCTTGTACGCGTTGATGCCCATCTCGGCCATCGGCACGATGTCGTCGAACTTCGTCGGCGCCGGGTTGTGGTTCCAGTCGACGATCGACGAGTCCGTGTAGCGCTGGAAGACGTCGGTGAGGGTCTCGACGTCGACCGTCGGCGGCTTCAGGTTCGGCATGCCGAAGATGGTCGTCACGCCGCCGGCCGCGGCCTGGCGGGTGGTCGTGAGGATGTCGTCCTTGTGCTCGTAGCCGGGCTCGCGCGTGTGCACGTGCACGTCGACCATGCCGGGCAGCACGAGGCGGCCGGTGGCGTCGATGGTGCGTTCCGCGTCGACGGCGACGTCGCGTGCGACGACTCCGGCGACTTTCCCGTCGTCGACGAGCAGGTCGCCGGCGACGGGCCCGCTCGGGGTGACGACGGTGCCGCCGGTGATTCTCAGGTCGATGCTCACTGGGGGGCCTCCGTGTTCTGGATGGTCTCGCCCGATTCGGGCGAGAGGGTGGTGCGGATGACGACATCGCTCGGGCGCACGTAGCGGTCGAGCCATTCGACGATCAGCGGGGTGGTCTGCTCCCAGTAGCGGTCGTAGGCCGCGTAGTGGGTGGTGTGCCGTTGCATGATGAGCTGCTTCGGGCCCTTCGCGGCGGCGTACAGCGCCTCCGCGTGGTCGGTGGGCGTCGTCGCGTCGCCTTCGACGCCGATGACGAGCAACGGCGTCTCGAGGCGCTCGGCGGCGGCGAGGGGACGGTAGGTGAGGATCTCTTCAGCGCACGAGAGCGGGATGGCGCTCGGGATGCGGTCGTCGACGTCGGCCTTGATCTTGGTGGCGCGGCGCTCGGGCGTCGGCACCATGATCTCCTCGCGCGGGTGCACGAGCCGGCCGGAGCCGGTCGCGGCGCGCAGCTTGCGGTCCTCGTCGAGGCTGGCGAGGAACGAGAGCCACTCGTGCTCCTGGCGCATGCGGTGCAGCCAGTCGGTGCCGTCTGCGACGGGCACCTGGCTGACGGCGGCCTTGACCCGCGGGTCGGCGTCGGCGAGGAGCACGGCGTTGCCGCCGCCCGTGCCGCCGGTGCCGAAGACGCCGATGGCGTCGGCGTTCACGTCGTCACGGGTCGTGAGGTAGGTGACCGCGTTGACGAGGTCCTGGAGCTGGCGAGCGGGCGAGAGGATGCCGCGGTCGCCCGCCGAGTCCCCGAATCCGCGGTAGTCGAACACGAGCACGGCGAACCCTGCGGCGACGAGTGCCTCGTGGTAGCGCACGTAGAGCTTGGCGTCTTTGAGGCCGAGCCATCCGGGGCCCTGGACGATCGCCCGGTACGGCCCGGGGCCCTCCGGGGTGCGCCAGAGGCCTGCGAGGCGATCGCCCTCGCTGTAGAACTCGACCGGTGTCGTCTGCATGGATGCGACGTCCTTCCGTTGAACGCTGCGACGCGTTGGGTTGGGGCGATTCCTGCGCCCGTGTGATGATGATGCCGCATTTTGGATCCAGAATCCAGTATTGATTTCCTCGGAGCCCGCATGCGAGGATGACGACGACCGCCGGTAGGGATTTACCGGTCGGGCCGGCCCGGGTTGGGCCGCGAGTCGCCGACGCACGTCGGACCACGTACACGCACACCTCCCGGAGGCCCCATGTCCACGCTCACCCGAACCCCACGCCCCCGCGCAGCGCGCCTGCTGGCGCCGCTCGCCGCCGCGGCATCCGTCGCCCTGCTCGCCGGCTGCGCCGGCACCGCGTCCGCGACGGGCGTCGACGCCGCAGCCCCGGCCGCCGAGTCCGGCCACCCCGTCACGATCGACAACTGCGGCACCGAGGTGACCTTCGAGTCGGCCCCGGAACGCGTCGTCGCGATCAAGTCGTCCACCCTCGAACTCATGCTCGCGCTCGGGATCGGCGACCGCGTCGCCGCCGTCGCGTTCACCGACGGGCCGCCGCCCGCCGAGTACGCGGGCGCCGCCGAGGGCATCGCCACCCTCTCGGACAAGGTCCCCTCGCAGGAGGTCGTCCTCGAGGCCGAACCCGACCTCGTGTTCGCCGGATGGGAGTCCAACCTCACTGCCGAGGGCGCCGGCGAACGCGACACGCTCGAACAGCTCGGCGTGCGCACCTACGTCGCCCCGGCCGCGTGCAAGGGCGACGGGTACATGCCCGACCCGCTCACCTTCGAGCACGTCTTCGCCTCGTTCGAGGAGGCCGGCGACATCTTCGGCGTGCCCGAGGCCGCCGACGGCCTCGTCGCCGACCAGCGCGCCGCCCTCGCCGCGATCACCCCCGACGACGAGGGCCTCACCGCCCTCTGGTACTCCTCGGGCGGCGACCAGCCCTTCGTCGGCGCCGGCATCGGCGCACCGCAGATGATCATGGATGCCGCCGGGCTCGACAACGTCGCCGCAGACGTGCGCGACACCTGGACCTCGCTGTCCTGGGAGGCCGTCGTCGAGGCGAACCCCGACGTCATCGTGCTCGTCGACGCCGCCTGGAACACCGCGGCGGCCAAGATCGAACGACTCGAGGCGAACCCCGCGACCGCGGCGATGCCGGCCGTGCAGAACCGCCGCTACGTCGTCGTCGACTTCCCGGCGACCGAGGCCGGCGTGCGCAACGTCGACGCCGTGGCCTCGATCGTGGAGCAGCTCGGGGCCCTCTGATGAGCCTGCCGACGACTGAGGCGCCCGTCGCCCGAGGAGGCCGCACCGCGGCCCCCTCGAGGCCGGCGGCGGCCGCGTTCGGCGTCGGCATCGCGCTGGCGGCCGGGCTCGCGGCATCCGTGGTGCTCGCCGTGACCATCGGCCCGGCCGGCCTCGCACCGACCGACGTGCTCGCCTCGGTCGCGGCGCACCTCGGGCTCGGCGAGCCCACGCTCGCCCCCCTGCGCGACGCGATCGTGTGGGAACTGCGCATGCCGCGCGTGCTGACCGCCGCCGCCGTCGGCGCGGGCCTCGCGATCTGCGGCGTCGTCATGCAGGCACTCACCCGCAACCCGCTCGCCGACCCGTACCTGCTGGGCCTGTCCTCGGGCGCGTCCGTCGGCGCGGTCGTCGTGCTCGTGCTCGGGCTCGCCGTCGCACTGCCGATCGCCGCGTTCGCGGGCGCACTCGCCGCCCTCGCCGCGACCCTCGGGCTGGCCCGCGCCGCAGGCGGGCTCAGCCCCACCACGACCGTGCTCGCCGGTCTCGCGGTCTCAGCCGTGTTCGGCGCGATCACGAGCCTCGTCATCTTCTGGAGCGCGACGACCGACAGCTACCGCGAGATCCTCAACTGGCTCCTCGGCTCCCTCTCGGGCGCCGACTGGCCCGCGGTGGCGCTCGCCGGCGGCGCACTGCTCCTCGTGGGGATCCCGCTGCTCGCGACCGGGCGAACCCTCGACGCATTCGCATTCGGCGACACCGCGGCATCCGCCCTCGGGGTGCACGTGCCCCGCACCCGGACGCTGCTGCTCGTCGCGACCGCGCTGCTCACGGGCGCGCTCGTCTCCGTGAGCGGCGCGATCGGCTTCGTCGGGCTGATCCTGCCGCACGCCGTACGGCTCGTCATCGGCGCCCGCCACCGGGCACTGCTGCCGCTGTCGGCGCTCGCGGGCGCGGTGTTCCTCGTCTGGGTGGACACGGGCGCGCGCACGCTGTTCGATCCACGGGAACTGCCCGTGGGCATCCTGACCGCCCTCGTCGGCGGCCCGGTGTTCGCAGCGCTCCTGCTCCGCAGCCGGAGGGCGTCATGACCGCGCGGGCCCGGCCGGGCGCAGGACTCGAGGGGTCGCGCGTCTCGTTCGCGCGCGGCGACCGGCTCGTCGTCGACGGCGTCGACATCACCGTCCCGCGCGGGGCGGTCGGAGCGCTCCTCGGGCCGAACGGGGCCGGCAAGTCGACCCTGCTGCACCTGGTCGCGGGCGTCGAACCGTCGTCGTCGACCTCGCTCACGCTCGACGGCGACGACCTCGTCTCGCTGCGCAGGCGCGAACGCGCCCGGCGAATCGCGCTCGTCGAACAGGACGCCCAGGCGCCCGACGGCCTCGGCGTCGAGCACGTGGTCGGACTCGGTCGCATCCCGCACCAGTCGGCGTTCGGCGGCGACTCGGCCCGCGACCGGGAGCTCGTCGCCCGCGCGCTGGCCGCCGCGGATGCGTCGGCGTTCGCCGGCCGTCGGTACGACGAGCTCTCGGGCGGCGAGCGCCAGCGGGTCAACCTCGCTCGCGCCCTCGCCCAGGAGCCCGACCTGCTGCTGCTGGACGAACCCACGAACCACCTCGACATCCGCTCGCAGCTGGCGACGCTCGGGCTGCTGCGCCGTCTCGCGTCGGACGGCCTCAGCGTGCTCGCCGCGCTGCACGACCTCTCGCTGGCCGCCGCGTACGCCGACCACGTGGTCGTGCTCGCGGACGGACGCGTGGTCGCCGCCGGCGACCCGACCGACGTGCTCGTGCCCGCGCTCATCCGGGCGGTCTGGGGCGTCGAGGCGGCCGTGCTGCGGCATCCGTCGACGGGCCGGCCGCTGATCGCGTTCGCGCCGGTCGAAGCGGATGCCGCGGCTGCCGTCGACCTGCCGTCGGCCACCGCCGCGCCGTCCGGGAACCTCGCCGGGGCGGCCGGCCGGTCGCGCTGACCGGGGGCGTGGATGCCGAGCCGCGCTCGGCTACGACAGGATGTCGCGCGTCGCGAACCGCCAGGCCGCGAGCCCGCCGAACACGGCGATCCATGCGGCCTGCAGCAGCGCGTTGTCGGCGAACGACGCCCACGACGGCGGTGAACGCAGCAGGTCGGCGAAGTCGAACCAGCGATCGGTGAAGAGCATCGGGTGCACCCACTCGAGCTGGGGGATCGCGCCGACGATCTGCGCCACCACCGCGAGGATGGCCGTTGCGGCCATCGCGCCGACCGGCACGACCGTGAGCGTCGAGGCGAAGAGGCCGATCGCCGACAGGCCGAGCATCGAGATCGCGACGTACGCGCCGATCGCGAGCAGTCGGGCGAGGCCCTCGGCGACCGGGATCTCGACGCCCGAGAGCAGCGTCAGCGGCCCGACCGGGAACAGCGCCCACCCGGCGAACGTGCCCGTCACGACCACCGTGAACACCGCGGCGACGCAGAACGCGGCCGCGACCGCATACTTGACTGCGAGCAGGCGGAGTCGGCCCGCGGGAGCGATCACGAGGTACCGCAGGGTTCCGTGCCCGGCCTCGCCCGCGATCGTGTCGCCCGAGACGACCGCGACCGTGAGCGGGAGGAACAGGGGGGTCGCCACGACCAGCGCGGTCACGCCGACGAAGAGCCCGTTGCCGGCGACCTGGTCGAGGAACGCCGGCCCGCGACCGGGGCCCGACGGGCCCGCGAGCCGGATCGCGATCGCGATGAGGATCGGGATGAGCGCGAGGGCCGCGAGCATCGCCCACGTCCGCCACCTGCGGAACAGCGTCGCGGTGTCGGATGCGAGGAACGACACGAGGCCGCCCCGGCGTGCGCGCGCGGCGGCGGGTGCCTCAGGCGACGACATCGAACCCCTCCCCCGTCAGCTCGACGAATCGCTGCTCGAGGCTCGTGCGACGTATCGTGAAGCCGCGCACGCGCACGCCGTCGCGCACGAGCGCGGCGACGATGGCGTCCGCGGCGGGCGCGTCCGTCTCGAGTTCCGCCGTGACGAGCGCGTCGCCCGGTGCGGCGGATGCCACGGCATCCGCCCGCAGCCCCATCCGGGCCAGCACGGCGCCGGCCGTCTCGGGATCGGGCGTGAGCACCTCGACCCGCGCCCGCCCCGACCGGCGGAACTCCTCGAGCGTGCCCTGGGCGACGAGGCGCCCGGCGCTCATCACGCCGACGTGCGTGCAGAGCTGCTCGACCTCGGCGAGCAGGTGGCTGGAGACGAACACGGTGGTTCCGTCTGCCGCGAACGAGCGGATCAGCGAGCGCACCTCGCGCGTGCCCTGCGGGTCGAGGCCGTTCGTCGGCTCGTCGAGCACGAGCAGGTCGCGCGGCATGAGCAGGGCGTTCGCGAGGCCGAGTCGCTGCTTCATGCCGAGCGAGTACGCGCCGGCCTTCTTTCTGGCGGCGTGCGAGAGGCCGACCCGCTCGAGGGCGTCGGCCACGCGCCGCGCCCGGGTCGAGGGTGCGGCGTGCCGGTCGGCGGCGTCGAACCGGGCGAGGTTCGCCGCCCCCGAGAGGAACGGCGCGAACGCGGGGCCCTCGACGAGCGCCCCGACCCGCGGCAGCACGTCGTCGAGCCCCTTCGGCATGTCGGTGCCGAGCACGCGCGCGGTGCCGGACGTCGCGCCCACGAGCCCGAGCAGCATGCGGATGGTCGTGGTCTTGCCCGACCCGTTCGGCCCGAGGAACCCGAACACCGACCCCCGCGGGACCGCGAGGTCGATGCCGTCGACCGCGACCTGCGCGCGGAAGCGCTTGGTGAGCCCGTCGGTCCGGATGGCGAGGTCGCTCACCGGCGGCCCGTCAGCGACCCGACTCGGCGAACTCGACGAGGGCGTCGACCGGGACCGATCCGGCCAGCACCCGGCCGTCGTCGGTGAACAGCACCGACAGCAGCGAGGTCTGGAGCGCACGTCCGCCCTCGACGGGGGTCGTGAGCGTGTCGAGCAGGTCGAGCGCCTCGCCCTCGGTGAACGGCGGCTCGGTGGCGGGTGCGACCGGGTGGTCCGACATGTCGGCGACCGTCGCGGCATCGAGCTCGACCACCGTCGCCCAACCCTCGCCGTGCACGATCGGTCGCGGCCGGTCGGTCGCGGCATCCGCCTCGGACTCGGCCCGCGCCTGCGCGTCGGCGAGCCACTGCCGGAGTTCCTCGACCGTCGGCAGCGGCAGCTCCTCCTCGGCGACGACGTAGGCGTCGCTCGGCTCGAACGCGAACACCGACGCATCGGGCGCCGCGAAGGAGACGTCGGTGAAGCCGGTCTCGAACGCGGGTGCCTCGGCACCGCGTGCGGTGACGGATGCCGCGAGCGCCGCCCCGTTCTCGCCGTCGATCGCGACGCGGATCTCGCCGACGAGCGTCTGGTCGGTTCGCGGCTCGAGCACGAGTTCGTACGCCTCACGGCCCGCGACGCGCCCGTCGGTCCCGACGGAGACCGCCGTGGTCTCGTCGAGCCGATCGAGCGCGCGGTCGAGCAGCTGCTGGGGGGTGGGCAGCTGCTCGCCGTCGGGAAGTTCCGCCTCGGCCTTCGCGGCCGCCTCGGCCTTCGCCTCGTCGGCGAGTCGGGCGAGCTCGGCCTTCAGCCCGTCGACGTCGGCGTCGGGGTCCACTCCCAGCCGGGTCGCCGTCTGCGCTTCGGAGTCGACGAACCACGCCTCGCCAGGGCTCAGGTACACGTTCCGCTCGGCCATCCGGTCGAGCACCTGGAGCCTGGCGTGATCGCCGTCGAGGTACACGTTCGCGTCGAAGCTCCCGGTCGCGAGCGAGACGAGGTCGCCGAAGGCATCGGATGCCGCGGCATCCGTCTCGGACCCGCCGGCCCCGCTCATGCCGCCGCCGCCCATGACCGCGCCGAGGTCGGGCAGCCCGAGCTCGGAGCGCTGCTCGATCGTGCCGGACAGCGCCTCGACCTCGCCCGCCTTCGCGAAGGCGACGAGCTCTTCAGGAGTCATGTCGGGCAGGTCGACCGACGCGTTCGCCTGAATCGGCACCAGGACGGCCACCGCGATCGCGACGGGCACGCCGACGGCGGGAACGACGGTGCGGGCTCGGAACCGGGACGGCCCCGTGCGACGTGGGCTCATGCCTCTCAGGCTACGCCCGCCCGGATCGGTCGGGCCCGCTCCGGGGCGAATTCGCAGCCTGGGCGAGCGCACGCGCGCATCGCAACCCCATTGCCCGGTGTCACGTCCGGGGCTAGCGTGGGCGGCATCCGCATGTAACCATTTCGGGGGGTTCTCCATGGTCGACACCGCTGTCCGCCCTCGCTCCGCGCTTCGGCGCGCGGGCATCATCGCCGCCACCGCACTCGCGGCAGGGGGCCTCGTCGCAGCCGCCCCGGCGGTTGCGCTGCCGAGCGCCGCCCCACCCGGAGCGAGCACCACCGCGGGCAGACCCGCCCCGCCGGCACTCGCGACCTCGACCGGGTACGGCGGCGCCGTGACCTCCGTCGACGCCGAGGCCAGCCGGATCGGACTCGAGGTGCTCCGCAAGGGCGGCAACGCGGCCGACGCCGCGGTCGCGACGGCCGCGGCGCTCGGCGTCACCGAGCCGTACAGCGCCGGCATCGGCGGTGGCGGGTACTTCGTGCACTTCGACGCCGCCACCGGCGAGGTGACCACGATCGACGGTCGCGAGACGGCTCCGGCCGCCATGGAGAGCGACGCCTTCATCGACCCGGCGACGGGCACGCCGTACGCCTTCGCGAACGCCGTGTCGTCCGGCCTCTCGGTCGGCGTGCCCGGCACGCTCGCGACGTGGGAGACCGCGCTCGACGAGTTCGGCACCGAATCGCTGAAGGAGATGCTCAAGCCGTCCATCCTGCTCGCGACACGCGGGTTCGCCGTCGACGAGACGTTCCGGGCCCAGACGGCCGCGAACGAGGCGCGCTTCGCGCAGTTCCCGGCCACGGCCGAACTCTTCCTGCCCGGTGGCGAGCTCCCGGTCGTCGGCTCGACGTTCCGGAACCCCGACCTCGCGAAGACGCTCCGCGAGATCGCGCTCGAGGGCACCGACGCGTTCTACGACGGCGCGATCGCCGACGAGATCGCCGCGCTCGTGCAGGACCCGGTCACCACCGAGGGCGCGACGCTGCCCGCCTACCCGGGCTCCATCACCACGGCCGACCTCGCCGGCTACGAGACGCTGATGCAGGACCCGACGCACGTCGAGTACCGGGGCCTCGACGTGTACGGCATGGCTCCCTCGTCGTCGGGCGGCACGACCGTGGGCGAGTCGCTGAACATCCTCGAGAACTTCGAGCCGACGGCGGATGACCCGGGGCAGGCGCTCCACCTGTACCTCGAGTCGACCGCGCACGCGTTCGCCGACCGCAACGCCTACGTCGGCGACCCGGCGTTCGTCGATGTGCCGACCGAGACCCTGCTCAGCCAGGAGTTCGCGGACGCTCGCGCGTGCGCCATCGATCCTGGCGCGGCATCCGTCAAGCCCGTCGCACCCGGAGCGCTCGACGCGACGGGATGCGCCACCGCCGCCTCGGCCGAGCGCGCGGACACCGAGAACATCTCGACCACGCACCTCTCGGTCGTCGACCGGTGGGGCGACGCCGTCGCGTACACGCTCACGATCGAGCAGACCGGCGGGTCTGGCATGACCGTGCCCGGGCGCGGGTTCCTGCTCAACAACGAGCTGACCGACTTCAGCTTCGTGCCGAACCCCGACGACCCGAACATCGTCGAACCCGGCAAGCGCCCGCGCTCGTCGATGTCGCCGACGATCGTGCTCGAGGACGGCGACGTGCGCTACGTCCTCGGCTCGCCGGGCGGTTCGACGATCATCACGACCGTCGTGCAGATCCTGCTCAACCGGATCGACCTCGGCATGACCATGCCCGAGGCGGTCGCCGCACCGCGCGCGACGCAGCGCAACACCGCTGCGACGCTCGCCGAGGCCGACTTCATCGCCGAGTACGCCGACGACCTCGCGCCGTACGGCCAGGCGCTCTCTCCGACCGGCGAGATCGGCGCGGCCGCGACCATCGAGGTGGATGCCGACGGGCTCATGACCGCTGCGGCCGAGCCCGAGCGCCGCGGCGGCGGCACCGGGCTCGTGCTCGAGCCGGCCGGCTGAGCGCGCGTCGCGCGGGCCCGCTGCGGCGCGGGCCCGCGCGACCTCGCGTCAGGCGCCGGGAAGCGCCCGCAGCCGCGGCGCGAGGTCGCGCTCGAACAGCTGCAGGAACCGGCGCTGGTCGTGACCGGGCGCGTGGAACACGAGGTGGTTGAAGCCCCAGTCCACGTACTGCCCGATCTGCGCCACGACCGCGTCGGGGTCGGTGCCGACGATCCAGCGCTTCGCGATCTGCTCGATCGGCAGGGCGTCGGCGGCGCGCTCCATCTCGACGGGGTCGGTGATGTCGTGCTTCTGCTCCTTCGACAGCGACAGCGGCGACCAGAACCGGGTGTTGTCGAGCGCGGCCTCCTCGGTCTCCTCGTACGACAGCTTGATCTCGATCATGCGGTCGTACTGATCGAAGGTGAGGCCGTCGCTGCGTGCCGCGAGCCCCTCCTTGATCGCGGGGATGAGCTGGTCGACGTACAGCTCCGCGCCCTTGCCGGACGTGCAGATGAACCCGTCGCCCGCACGCGCCGCGTACTTGGCGACCTGGGGGCCGCCCGCGGCGATGTACACCGGAACGGGCGTCTCGGGGCGGTCGTAGATCGAGGCGTCGTGCGTCGAGTAGTACTCGCCCTCGAAGCTGACCTGGCCCTCCTGCGTCCAGAGCGCGCGCATGAGGCGCACCGACTCGCGCAGCCGCGCGTAGCGCTCGCGGAACTCGGGCCAGTCCTGCTCGCCCGCGCCGCGGAACCCGGTCGCGATCTCGTTGAGGGCCTCGCCCGAGCCGAAGCCGCCGATGATGCGGTTCGGGTACATGACGCCGAGCGAGGCGAACGCCTGCGCGAGCACCGCGGGGTTGTAGCGGAAGGTCGGCGTCATGACGCTCGTGCCGATCTTCACGCTCGACGTGCGCTCGCCGACGGCGGCCATCCAGGTGAGCGAGAACGGCGCGTGCCCGCCGGTGTGGCGCCAGGGCTGGAAGTGGTCGCTGGCCCAGACCGATTCCATGCCGTGGGCCTCGGCCGCGACGGCGATCTCGACGAGTTCGCGCGGGTCGAACTGCTCGGCGCTGGCCTTGTATCCGAGGGTCAGGGTCACGATGCTGCCTTCCTGTCTGCGCCGTCCGGCGCGGTTGCGGCGCCCTGGGGCGCGGTCGATGGGTCTGACGGATGCCGCGTGCCGGAGCGGTCGACGACGCTGCGGTCCACGATGCTGCGGACGGCGATCGTCGTGCGCGGTCCGACGCCGAGCGCGACGGCGTCGCGCAGCTCGGCGACGGTGTCGACGTCGCGGCGCATGCCCGGGCGGATCGCGTCCGGGTGCAGCGCGAGGAGGTCGGCGAACCCGGCCGCGCGGTGCCGCGCGGCGGAGTCCGCGCCGAAGTGCGCGGCGAAGCCCGTTCCGGGCGCGGCCGTCGCGAGCGTGGTGCCGGTGCCCTCGGCATCCGCCACGAACCCGAGCGGATGTCGCGCCGCGACCTCGAGCGCCGTGTCCAGGTCCTCCCCCCGCATCGCGGGCAGGTCTCCCAGCAGCACGGCCGTACCGACCTCCGTGTGGACAGTCGTTGCGGGTGTCGCGGCGCCCGCACCCGCAACGACTGTCGACACGGGGTCGGCGGTGCGGGCGGTGCGGATACCGTGCTCGATGGCGGCGGCGAGGCCGCGCGGGCCGGACTCGGGGACCACGTCGACGTCGGGCAGGGTGCGCAGGGCGGTCTCGATCGCGTGCTCGTCGGTGACGACGTAGACGCGCCGCACGGTCCGCGCCGCACGTGCGGCGTCGATCGTGTCGAGCGCGAACGCGCGCGCGAGCGCCGCGCGTTGCCCGGGATCGAGCTCGGGTGCGAGCCTCGTCTTCGCCCCGGTGAGGGACTTGACGGGGATCACGACGTGCCAGGCGGTCATACCCGCACCCGCTCCCGTTCGGCGGCCGAGAGTGCCGCGGCGAACCCCTCGGCGAAGCCGATCGCGCGCCCCGCGGAGTACCCCGCGCTGCGCCCGGCGGCCATGCCGTGCGCGATCGCCTCGTCCGTTCCGAGCCGGAACAGGTCGCGCTCGGCGGGCCGGACGATGCTGCGCGCGCCGGGGAGGTCGAGGTCGCCGACGAGGCGGCCGAGTCCGGAGACGACGGCCACGGGGCATCCGCTCGCCTTGCCCTTGACGAGGTCGCCGGCCGCGGCGAGTTCGTCGGCAACACAGGGCAGCGTGACGAGGAGGGGCTTGCCCGCGGCATCCGTCGTGCCGCGCAGGTCGTCGAAGACGTGCACGCCCGCGGCGCCGATCGCGACGTCGGTCTGGCCCTCGCGCCACGGGCGGCCCAGCGTGTCGCTCAGGAGGACGCCGAGCAGCTTCCCGGTGCGCTCGCGCAGGCCGGCGGCGATGAGCCGAGCGGATGCGTCGGGGTCCTCGGGCAGCAGGAGGACGGTGCCGTCGTCGGTGTTGCTCGCGTCGACGCCGGCCGCGGCGGCGACCATGCCGAGGCGGTTCTCGACGATGCGCGTGATGCCGCCGTCGGCCGTCGGCCGGGTCGCGACGACGCGCACGGTCTCGTCGGTTATGGCGCGTTCGCGATCGGTCGCGCGGATGATGCGCCCCTCGGCCTTGGACACGATCTTCGAGGTGACGACGAGGATGTCGCCGTCGGCGAGCGGCTCGCCCGCTGCCGCGACGGCATCGGCGATGACGGCGACGAGGTCGTCTCCGGGGCGGATCTCGCCGATGCCCGGCAGCGCCCGGACGCGGAACCCGCGCGACGAGGGCGCGCTCATGCGCGCACCGCCGGGATGACCTCGCGCCCGAAGGCCTCGATGAACTCGGCCTGGTTGCGGCCGACGTTGTGGACGTAGATGCGGTCGAAGCCGAGGTCGAGGTGGCGCTGGATGTGCGCGCGGTGCACGTCGAGGTCGGCCGAGACGAGCATGCGCCCGGCGAAGTCCTCGGGCCGGACGGTGCGCGCGAGCTGTTCGAACTCGAAGGGCGAGCGGATGTCGCTGCGCGAGAAGCGCATGCCCCCGATCGGCCACTCGGCGAGCGCGTTCGCCATCGCCTCCTCGTCGGTGGGCGCCCACGACACGTGGAGCTGGAGCACCTTCTGCATGCCGTCGACGTCGCGGCCGGATTCGCGCGCGCCGTCGGAGAATCGGCCGAGCAGCGCGGCGAGTCGGTCGTAGGGGGCGCCGGTCGTGATGAGGCCGTCGGCGACCTTCCCGGCACGGCGCGCCGTGACCGGGCCGGCCGTGGCGACGAGGATCTTGGGCGCGACGGGCGGCATGGTCCAGAGCCGGGTGGTCTCCATGCGGAAGTGGGGGCCGTGGTGGCGCACTTCGCGCCCGGCGATCGACGCGGTGAAGAGCTTGCGGATGAGGTCGACGGCCTCGAACATGCGGGCGATGCGCTCGTGCGCCTCGGGCCAGTACTGCCCGACGACGTGTTCGTTGAGGGCCTCGCCGGAGCCGAGGCCGAGCCAGTGCCGCCCGGGGTAGAGGGATGCCAGCGTGGCGCTGGCCTGCGCGACGACGGCGGGGTGCGTGCGGAACGTGGGCGTGGTCGCGCCGGGGCCGAAGTCGCCGCGCGTGCGGGCGCCGATCGCGCCGAGCACGCTCCAGACGTGGCTCGCCTGCCCCTGGCCGGGCAGCCAGGGCTGGAAGTGGTCGGTCGCCATGACGCCCGTGAACCCGTGCTGCTCGGCGAGCTCCGCATACCCGACGGCGTCGGATGGAGGGAACTGCTCGAGCATCGCGGCATAGCCGATGTGCACTGACACCCCTCCATCCTGACGCGTCGTCGCAGGTGTGTCATTCGGGCCGATCGGCTCGAACGGCGGGTCCACCTCCCGCATGACCATCATTTCGGATACTGGATCCAAAAAGCAAGTACGGATTCATCCGAAGCGAACACCGCCCGGTCCGCGGCGACTCAGCGGCCGGAGCGACGGCGGCCGGTTGCCGGCGCCGGCCCCGCCGTCGACTCGGCCGCGAGCATGTCCAGCACGCCGTCGCGCACGCCCTCGAGGTGGTGGCGCAGCAGCTCGACCGCCGCATCCGCATCACCGGCCGCCACGGCATCCGTCAACTCGTCGTGGGAATGCTGGTGCGCATCATCGCCCACGAGGCGCCACCCGAGCATGTACCGGCCGACCTTCAGCCGCAGCTGGTCGATCAGCTCCCACTGGATCGGACGCCGAGTCGCGTCGTAGAGCTCGGCGTAGAAGGCCGTGCGCGCCTCCACGAAGTCGGCGCCCTCCTGCTCGGCGTCGGCGGTGCGCCCGAGCATCCGGAGCCGCTCGAGGCGCGCATCGGACATCTCGCCCATCGACGAGCGCAGCGCCTCCGTCTCGAGCAGGATCCGCAGGTGGTAGACCTCGCGCGCCTGCTCGACCGAGAGCGACTTGACCACCGCGCCGCGCCGGTCGTGGAACTCGACGAGCCCGTCGGACTCGAGCTGGATGAGCGCCGACCTCACCGGCAGCCTCGAGACGCCGATCGACTCGGCGAGCGTCTCCTGGCGGAGCTTGTGCCCCGGCGGGAGGGTTCCGTCGAGGATGGCCTCGCGGATGATGTCGTACGCCATGACCCCGACCGATCGGTAGCCCGTCGCGTGCCGCCCGGCGAGCCGGGCCAGCGCATCCTCGCCTTCGCCACCGCTCGTTCGGGTCGGCTGCTCGTCCACGGCGTTCTCGTCCCGGGTCATGGATCCCGAATGTATCGGAAAGATCACGCTGGAGTCTGCATTTTGGATCCAGAAACTTTGCATCGCCCCCGGCGCTCCCCCGGTCGGCCGACCCCGCGGCTCACTCCGAACGCAAGGGCCCCTCGGCCTGCGCCTCGTCGAAACCGGCCCGGTAGCCGTCCTCGTACGCCTCCTCCGACCCCTGCCGGAACAGGTCCCGGTCGGACGGACGCACGATCGATCGGGCACCCGGCAGGTCGAGGTCGCCCACGAGTCGGCCGAGCCCCCGCACGATCGCGACCGGCACACCAGAGGACTTGCCCTTGACGAGCTCGGCCGCGCCGGCCAGTTCGTCGGCCACGCACGGCATCGTCACCGCGAGCGGCTTGCCCGTGGCATCCGCCCCGCCCCGCAGGTCGTCGAAGACGTGCACGCCCGCCGCTCCGATCGCGATGTCGGTCTGCCCCTCGCGCCACGGTCGGCCGAGCGTGTCGGAGACGAGCACGCCGACCCGGGCCCCGGTCAGCGAGCGGATGCCGGTGGCCAACGCGCGCGCGGACGCATCCGGATCGACCGGAAGGAGCAGCACGGTGCCGTCCGGTGCGTTCG
Source organism: Agromyces marinus (assembly GCF_021442325.1). Lineage (NCBI taxonomy): Bacteria > Bacillati > Actinomycetota > Actinomycetes > Micrococcales > Microbacteriaceae > Agromyces > Agromyces marinus. The sequence goes on from NZ_CP087879.1 coordinate 2,983,628, forward strand.
AGGCGTCGACCCCGGCGGCGGCGCCGATGATGCCGAGCCGGTTCTCGACGATCCGCGTCACGGAATCGGCCGTCTGCCGGGTCGCGACGACCCGCACGGTCTCGTCCGTGATCGCCTGCTCGCGATCGTCCGCGAGCACGACACGACCCTCGGCCTTCGAGACGACCTTGGACGTGACGACGAGGATGTCGCCGTCGGCGAGGGGGTCGGCGAGCGCCCGGACGATGAGTGCGGCGAGGTCGTCCGCGTGCTCGATCTCGGGGATCCCCTCGATGCCTTCGATGCTGTACCTCACGCGCGCCCCTCCGCTCGGTTCACCTCACATCTTGGCAGCCGGACCCGTCGCTGGAAGACTTCGCTCAGGCGCGATCCGTGCCGCGGGGGGAGATGCTCATGTCCGAGGTCGCCGCGCAACGCCCGAAGCGGCCCGTGGTCGTCTGGGACCTCGTGCTGACCATCGCGCTGCTCGTGCTCATGACGGGTATCGGATTCGTGTTGTTCTTCATGTCGTTCTTCCTCGCGTTCGCGGGCGACTCGTGCGGGGCGTCCTCCGTGTGCGACTTCGATCGCATGGGCACCGGCATGCTCGTCGCGATCATCGGCGTCCCGGCGATCGGGGTCCTGGCGCTCGTCGCCGCGATCCTGATGCTCGTGCTGCGGCGCATCGCGTTCTGGGTGCCGCTGGCCGGCATCGTGCTCATGGCCGGGATGTTCGCGCTCGGCGCCTGGATCACGTTCTCGGCGGTGCAACCCGCCGCCGGCTGACACGAGGGGAGCCGCATGTCCGAGACCGCCGCCGTCGACGGCACCGACGAGGAGCGCCACGAGACCGCGGGCGAACGCCTGGATCGCAAGTGGAACGACATCCTCCAGGAGCTGCGCGTCGTGATGACCGGCACCCAACTGATCACGGGCTTCCTGCTCGCGGTCGCGTTCCAGCCGAAGTTCGCCGAACTCGAGGCCTACGAGGTCGGGCTGTACCTCGTCCTCGTGGTCCTCGCGACCGCCGCGACGATGCTCGGCCTCGCCCCGGTGATCCTGCATCGCGAACTCAGCGGCCAGAAGCAGAAGGAGCGCGTGGTCCGGATCGCCAACTCGCTCCTGCTCGCGCTGCTCGTGGTGGTCTCACTCGTGGCGGTCGGCGTGGCGAGCCTCATCTTCGACGTGACCGTGAACCGCCAGGCCGGATGGACGGCCGGCGGCGTGGCGTTCGCGTTGGTGCTGACCTTCTGGATCGTGGTGCCGAGGATCGGCAAGCGCGCCGCGCGGCGCACCTGACCGCTCGCGGGCGGCCGTCCGCGCGTACCGGAGCGGTCGGCGGCCGAGCCTAGGCTGGATCGCATGCGCATCGCCACGTGGAACGTCAACTCCATCCGCACCCGATACGGCCGCGTGGTCGACTGGATGGTGCGCGAAGACGTCGACGTGCTCGCGATGCAGGAGATCAAGTGCAAGCCCGAGCAGTTCCCGCACGACGCGTTCGAATCCGCGGGGTACGAGCTCGCGATCCACGGGCTCAACCAGTGGAACGGCGTGGCCATCGCGAGCCGCCTGCCGATCGCCGATGTCGAGACGGAGTTCCCGGGGATGCCCGGCTTCCTCAAGGGGCACGAGGGGCCCGAACTCCCGAAGGAGGCACGGGCGATCGGCGCGACGATCGACGGCGTCAGGCTGTGGAGCCTCTACGTGCCGAACGGCCGCTCGCTGGGCGATCCGCACTACACCTACAAGCTCGACTGGCTCGCGGCGCTCACCGAACTCGCACGCACCGAGACGGATGCCTCGCCCGAGCGCCCGTTCGCCCTCATGGGCGACTTCAACATCGCTCCGTTCGACGACGACAACGGCGACCCCACCGTCGTCGAGGGCGTCACGACCCACGTCTCGCCCGCCGAGCGGGCCGCGTTCCGCGAACTCGAATCGGCCGGCCTCCAGGACGTGGTCCGCCCGATCGTGCCGACCGGGTTCACGTACTGGGACTACAAGCAGCTCCGGTTCCCCCGCAACGAGGGTCTTCGCATCGACTTCATCCTCGGCTCGGCATCCTTCGCCGAACTCGTGACGGAGGCCTCGATCCACCGGAACGAACGCAAGGGCGACGCCCCGAGCGATCACGTCCCCGTCCTCGTCCGGCTCGACCGCGAGACCTCCGACGACGGCGACCTGCCCATGATCTTCGGCTGACCGCCCGGGGGGCGTTCGATCTCGGGCGGTACCCTTCCTGAGATGGAATCCCCGACCGAACAGGTGCCGCCGAGGCCGGCGACCGATCCGCTGATCGGTGCGGTCCTCGACTCCCGGTACCGCATCGAGAGCCTCGTCGGGCGCGGCGGGATGGCCGGCGTGTATCGGGCCCACGACACCGCGCTGGGACGACGCGTCGCGGTCAAGGTGTTCTCCGCACCCGGCGACGAGACCGACGCGGACCGACGTCGATCCGAGACGGCGCTGCTCGCGAGCCTCGCGCACCCCTCGCTGGTCACGCTCTACGACGCCGCGACGGATCCCGCGTCCGGCAGCGACTTCCTCGTCATGGAACTCGTCGACGGGCCCGACCTCCGCGTCGCGCTGAGCGAGGGTCCGCTGCCGCGCGAAGACGTCGCACGCATGCTCGCCGAGCTCGCGGAGGGACTCCACGTCATCCACGCGCGCGGCATCGTGCACCGCGACATCAAGCCGGCGAACGTCCTGCTCGCCCCGGCGCACCTGCCGACGCGGCGCTGGAACGCCAAGCTCGCCGATTTCGGGATCGCCAGGCTGCAGGGCGACTCGCGGCTCACGGCGACCGACCGGATCATCGGGACGCCCGGCTACCTCAGCCCGGAACAGGTGCGCGGCGAGGCGGTCGACGGCGCGACCGACGTCTACGCGCTCGGCCTGCTCACGCTCGAAGCGCTGACCGGTGAGCAGCCCTTCCCGGGGACCGCGATGGAATCCGCGAGTGCACGGCTCGTTCGCGGTCCCGCGATCCCCGCCGGGCTTCCGACGGCATGGGCAGACCTCATCGCCGCCATGACCTCTCAGGATCCTGCGGCGCGACCGACCGCGCTCGAGGTCGCGGTCGCGGCCGCATCGCTCGCCTCGGGCGACGGGGTCCCGACCGCACCGGGCGCCCCGGCCACCCGTGTGGCGACCGCGCCGACCGCCGTGCTCGCGCCGAGCGCGGTGCTCGCGCCGAGCGCCCCGCCCACGTCACCCGACGGGCGGGACGACGACACGCGAGTCCTCGCACCCGCCGGGGCCGCGGCTCCCGCGCCCGAGCCGCGCCGGCGACGCACCATCGCGATCACGGTCGCCGCGCTCTCGGCCCTCGTCGCCGCGGCGGTCCTGGTCCCGATCGCACTGGGTTCCCTCGCGGGCGGAGCGTCGACGCCGACGACGCCGCCCCAGGTGCCCATGCCGAGCGTCGAGGGTGAGCTCGGCGTGCACCTCGAGCAACTGGAGGAGGCGGTGACGCCGTGACGATCCGCATCCGACGCACGCTCGCCGCGGCATCCGTCGCCCTCGCCCTGGGGTGCGGCCTGTCCGGCTGCGGCTCTGCCGATGCCGACGCCGACGCTCGCGCCGCCGCCTACCGCAGCCAGGTGGTCTCGATCGCCGAGGCATCCGCGGCGGGCGACTTCACGGGCGCGCTCGGTCGTCTCGACGCACTCCACGACCAGGTGGATGCCGCGGCCGCCGACGGCACGCTCGAGGCTGATCGCGCAGCGCTCATCACCGAGGCGATCGCACTCGTGCGGGTCGACCTCGAAGCCGCCATCCGGGCGGCGACGCCGTCACCGGCACCGGAGCCGACCGACGACGCGGACGACAGCGGCGGCGGCGAGGACGAGGACAAGGACAAGGGCAAGGACGAGGACGACGACGCGGACAAGCCCGGCAAGGGCAAGGGCCGCGACAAGGACGACGACTGACCGCAGTCCCGGCGCTCAGCCGCGACCGCGGAACCGCTCCATGGAGCGGTAGATCCCGAAGCCGTCGCCGACGACGCGATCGAACACGGTCGTCGGCAGCACGGCACGGAGGACCCTCGACAGGCGCACGCTCCCGGGCAGCTCGACGAGGGGCCGCCCGGCGAGCATCGCCCGCCAGACGCGATCGACGACCACGTCCGGCTCGAGCACGGGAGCCAGCAGCGGGCCGCGCGCGCCTCGGAACATCCCCGTGGCGACGTACGACGGCGTGACCGTCGTGACCCGGATGTGCCGGTGCCCGGCCTGCCTGAGCTCGAGCCTGAGGGAGTCGCTCCACCCGGCGAGCGCCGCCTTCGACGCGGCGTAGACCGCCATGCGCGGATTGCCGAGCGTGCCCGCGGCGCTGCCGATGTTGACGATCCTCGCGGGCCGCCTGGCCGCGATCATCGCCGGGAGGAACTCGCGCGCGACGTGCATGGGCGCGAGGGCGTTGACGAGCATGGTCGAGCGGATGTCGTCGCCGCTGTCGTTCTTCCAGAAGTACGCGTTGCCGCGCACGATGCCGGCGTTGTTGATGATGACGTCCGGGCTGCCGACCTCGCGCCGCACCGCGTGCGCGACCTTCGCGATCGCGCCGAGCTCGGAGAGGTCGACGACGTACGAGCGCACCTGCGTCCGCCCCATCGCGGTCCGTCCGAGCTCATCGGCCGTGCGTGAGAGCGCCGCGGCATCCCGGTCCCAGAGCACGACGGCAGCGGCGCCCTCGCGGACGGCGCGCGCGGCGTAGTCGCGCCCCATTCCGCTCGCGGCGCCGGTGATGAGCAGGGTCGCGCCCCGAACGGTTCCAGCCATGCCGCCCATTCTGGCAAGCCGCCGGTGTTACGCCGTGCTTCGGCCGGCCGCGCGGCCTCAGCCCGATCCGGTTAGCGTCGAGCAACCCACCCGAGAACGAACCGGAGCACGTCATGACCAGCGCCACCACCGCGACCGCCGAGCGGCCGGTCGCGACCGCTGCGGCGTCCGAGTCTCCCGCGAGCACCGCCGCACCGGTCTCGCTGCGGCGGGTCGGGCGCGCGTTCGCGGCTCCCGACGGGGGCACCCGTGAGGTCCTGCGCGACATCGACCTCGAGGTCGGCGCGGGCGAGATCGTCGCGATCCTCGGCCCGAGCGGATGCGGCAAGTCGACGCTCCTGCGGATCATCGCGGGCCTGGACCATCCGACGGCCGGTCACGTGGCGATCGACGGATCGGCCGTGCGTGCCTACGACGTGCGCTGCGCGGTCGGGTTCCAGGAGCCTCGGCTGCTGCCGTGGCGGAGCATCGAGCGGAATGTCGCGCTCGGCCTGCCCCGCGGGACTGCGCGTCGCGACGGCCGCGACCACGTCGCCCGCCTGCTCGAGCTCGTCGGCCTGGCCGACTTCGCCGGGCACCGGCCGCACGAGGTCTCGGGCGGCATGGCGCAGCGCGCCTCGCTGGCCCGTGCGCTCGCGCGCAACCCCGAGGTGCTGCTGCTCGACGAGCCGTTCGGCGCGCTCGACGCGCTCACGCGCCTGAAGATGCAGGACCTCCTGCTCGATGTCCACGCCGCCGAACCGACGACGGTCCTGCTCGTCACGCACGACGTCGACGAGGCGCTGCAGCTCGCCGACCGGATCGTGCTGCTCGGCTCCGACGACGGCCGGCCGGGTGCCGACATCCGCCAGACCGTCGTCGTGCCCGGCCACCGCCCGCGCGACCGCGGCTCGGCCGAGCTCGCCGAGCTCCGCGGGCGCCTGCTCGACGGGCTCGGCATCGACCGGCACGGCGCCGCACGCGGCATCCCGGCCACGACCACCATCCCCCACTACCCGTACTGACCCGCGGCGGACCACAGCCCCGCCGCACCACCGCATCGCACCGCCATCCTGAAGGAGTCCACCGTGTCCCGCACCCCGTTCCTCCGCACCGCGCTCGTCGCGGGCGCCGCCGCAGCCGCACTCGTCCTCTCGGGTTGCGTCGCGGGCGAGGGCCAGGCCTCCGAGCCCGTCGCCGAGGGCGACTCGCTCGAGGGCCGGGTCCTGAACATCGACTTCGCGACGTACAACCCGCTGAGCCTCATCATCAAGGACCAGGGCTGGCTCGAGGCCGAAGGGCTCGAGGTCAACTGGGTGCAGTCGGCCGGCTCGAACAAGGCCAACGAGGCGCTGCGTGCCGGCGCCGTCGACGTGGGCTCGACCGCGGGGTCCGCGGCGCTGCTCGCACGCGCCAACGGTTCGCCGATCAGGACGATCGACATCTACTCGCAGCCCGAATGGTCGGCGATCGTCGTCGGCCCCGGCAGCGAGTTCGCCGAGGTCGCCGACCTGAAGGGCAGGACCGTCGCGGCCACCAAGGGGACCGACCCGTACTTCTTCCTGCTGCAGGCCCTCGAGGCGAACGGGCTCTCGGCCGACGACGTCACCGTCGAGAACCTCCAGCACGCCGACGGCTGGGCGGCCCTCCAGAACGGCGCGGTCGACGCGTGGGCGGGCCTGGACCCGATCATGGCCGGAGCCGAGGAGGCCGGCGCGACGCTGATCTACCGCAACGTCGATTTCAACAGCTACGGGTTCCTCAACGCGACCGAGTCGTTCCTCGAAGACGAGCCCGAGCTCGCGCAGCTCGTCGTCGACGCGTACGAGCACGCCCGCGCGTGGGCGGCCGAGAACCCGGAGGAGACCGCGGCGATCCTCGCCGAGGTCGCCGGCCTCGACGAGTCGATCGCGTCGAAGGTCATCCTCGAACGATCGAACCTCGACGTCGACCCGGCCCCGGGCGACGCGCAGCTCGCCCTGCTCGGCAAGATCGGGCCCGTCTTCGTCGAGCTCGGCGACGTCGCGGCGCAGGCTCAGGTCGATGAGGCGCTCGAGACCCTCCTCGACCCCTCGTTCGTCGAGGACGCCGACCCCGAGCGGTTCGCGAAGTAACCGGTCCGAACCCAGGGAGCAGACGATGACGACGGATGCCGCCGAAACCGCCGCAGCACGACGCCCGGGCCTGCCCGACGGCTCGGCCGACGCCGAGTTCGCGGCCCCCGTCGGCGTCGGCGGGACCCCCGTCGCCGCTGCGGGATGGCAGGGGTCTTCGGGGATCGACGCCCGCCCCGCGGCATCCGTCGCCTCGTCGAGGCCGGTCGGCGACCGGCGGCCGCTCACCGCCCGACGCTGGGTCCGCATCGTCGGCGGCGCGCTCATCCCCCTCGTGCTGCTCGCGACCTGGCAGCTCGTCTCGACCTCGGGCGCGGTGCCCGTGTCGCAACTGCCGAGCCCCGAGATGGTGTGGCTCGCCGCCGTCGACCTCGCCGAACGCGGTCTGCTCGGGCTCTACGTCGCGATCTCGACGCAGCGCGTGTTCATCGGCTTCGCGTTCGGGGCGCTGTTCGGGCTGCTCGCGGGCGCGGTCGTGGGCCTCTCCCGGCTCGGCGACGTGCTGCTCGCGCCGACGCTCGGCGCCGTGCGCGCCGTGCCGTCGCTCGCGTGGGTGCCGCTGCTGATCCTGTGGTTCGGGATCGGCGAGGACTCGAAGGTCATCCTCATCGCGATCGGCGCGTTCTTCCCCGTCTACACGATCGTCGCCGCATCCCTGCGGCACGTCGACACCCGGCTGCTCGAGGCCGGTCGTGCGTTCGGGCTGCGCGGCCCCGCGCTGTTCGCCACGGTCCAGCTTCCGGCGGTGGTGCCGTCGGTCATCGCCGCGCTGCGACTCGCGCTCGCCCAGGCGTGGCTGTTCCTCGTCGCCGCCGAGCTCATCGCGTCGTCGATGGGGCTCGGGTTCCTGCTCAGCGACTCGGGCAACACGGGGCGCATCGACCGGATCTTCCTCGCGATCATCCTGCTCGCCGTGCTCGGCAAGCTGAGCGACGCGCTCGTGGGGCTGCTCGAGCGGTGGGCCGTGCGCCGCTGGGCGTGAGGCTGCGACCGTCCGCGGCTATTCGACGAGCTGAAGCGCCTCCACCCGTTCGCCGGGGCCGACCAACAGCATCACCCGGCGCCCCGAGACGCCCTCGAGCGCCGCGACCAGGGCCTCGGGCTCGATCGGGCGGTCGCCGTCGACCGGTTGCCTCGCCCAGACCGTGACCGAGGAACCCGTCGCGGCCGCGAGGGCGCGTCGGATCTCCTCGGTGTCGCCCGCGGCGACGAGCACGATGCGGCCGATGCGGCGTTGCGGCGCCGCCGCGCCCGAGGCGGCGAGCGCCGCGCGATCGCCCCGCCAGACGGCGAAGTGGTACGCGAAGACCAGCGCGGTCGCGACCAGCAGGCCGAACGGCGCGCGGATCCGGTCGATGAGCGCCGAGCCGGTCCCCGCGTCGAGCAGGAACTCGAACAGGCGGAAGCCGACGACCAGTACCGCGACGATCGCGACGATCGCGCTCACGCCGAACACCGCGACGAGGTAGACCCGTCGTCCGACCCCGGCCGCGGCCGCGTCGGGGACCCGCCGCGTCGGTCGCCACGTCGCCCACCACGTCGGCCCGCCGACCAGGAGCGCACTGATCCCGCCCAGCAGGAGTTCGCGCGTGCCCGACGTCGCCAGCGGATCCGTGAACGCCGCGAGGGCGGCGTTCACGATGACCCCGATGCCGGATGCCGCGGCCACGAGCCCGACCCCCGACACGACGAGTACCGCGGCTCGGGCGATCGCCTCGGAGCTGCGCCGTGCGACCCGGGCGTGCAGGCGCCAGACGAGCGCGCCGACCGCGGCCGAGGCGAGCGCCGAGTCGAGCGATCCGAGGATGCTCGCGGCCCCGTCGGCGGGGTCGAACACGAGGCGCAGTCCGACGAAGAGCACGATCGCGAGCCCGGAGAGCGCGGCCACGGCGCCGCCGAGCACCCCGACCACGACGACTTCGACGCCCGCGAACGCCGTGGGGATGCGCCGGACGCCGTCGCCCGCCCAGTGCCACCACCAGACCGCGATGCCGAGCGCCGCCCAGATCAGGTGGCCGACGACGTCGAGGCCCCAGGGTTCGCCGACGATCACCGTCTGGAGCCCGGTGCGGAGTGCCGCATCGAAGAGCTCGGCGAGAGCGAGGATCGCGCCGCGAGCGCCGACGATGAGGCCGTACGCCGCCCCCAGGACGAGCGGCACGGTCGGCAGCCGCGTCGGCGCCTTGGCCGGATGGCGCAGCATCCGTCGGTGCCAGATCCAGACCGCCGCCCAGGTGAGCGCGATCGTGAACGCCCCGGGGTTCCAGTCCGCATCGACCAGGTCGACCAGGGTCGTCGCGAGCGCCGAGGTCGCGACGACCAGCGAAACGGTGGTCATGCCCGCGAGGTAGATCCCCCACGCGACGGAGCCGCGTTCGGCCGGTTCGGCGAGGCGGCGCCAGGCGGCCCACCAGAGCAGTGCGGCGAGCGGACCGCCGATCAACGTGAACGCGAGCGAGACCGCGAGGCCGGTCGGGTCGTCGCCCGCGAGGCCCCGACCGCTCTCGAGCGCGCGGTCGAGCAGACCCGAGACGCCGATCGCCGCGATCGTCACGAGCGCGAACAGCAGCACGAACACGATGAGGCGACGGACCACGCCCTGGACCGTGCCGCCGCCCCCGGGTGCGCTCATCGCCCCGCCGCCACGGGGTCGCACACGGCGAGCGGCCACGGCGCGGTGCCGATCAGCCAGAGTCCGTCGACCCGCTCGAGCTCGAACGTGCCCTGCTCCTCGTACTCGGAGCCGCCGAACGGCTCGTCGCCGTACGAGGTGGCGATGATGACGTCGACATCGGCCGTGTCGTCTCGTTCGACGGTCTCGGCGAGCGTGACGCGCGTGCGGTCGGCCATCGTCTGCGGGACCCGGACGCATGCGTCGACGGCGTCGGGCGTGAGCAGGTCCATCGCGGCGTCCTCGTCGCCGTCGATCACCGCCTGGGCGTATCGCTGCACGACGCCCTCCGGGGACGCCGGGTCGCGCGGATCCGGTCCGCCGCGCGCGAACACGACGATCAGTGCGATCACGACGAGCGCGACGAGTACCCCGAGGATGACGAGGAGGGTACGGTCGGGCCCCGTGCGGGCGGAGTCATCCATGTACGCATCATGGCGCTCGCGACCGCCGACACGGGGAATGCGCCGCATCCGGCGCGCCGCCTGCCGCATGATGCACGCGTCGGTTCCGACCCCGGCGCAAGATTCCCGCGTCGCCCCGCAATCAAACGCGGACCGGACGAACGTAGCCTTGGATTGCGCGCATCGCAGCGCGCCACCCCCGCCGCGCCGATGCGGCCCGACCCATGAGAACGGAGGTTTCCGATGTCACAGAGCACCACCATTGAGACGATCGTTGGCGAACCCGAGGTTCTCGAGGACGCGCGCCGCATCGAGATCACCGACGAGCTCATCGCGCTCGCGGACGGCGTCGAGCACGACCCCGCGTGGATCCGCCTGAAGGAGTCCGCCACGGCGCTGCACGCGATGCAGGTCAAGGACGGCTCCGTGCCCGCCGAGGCGGACCGGGCGCCCGCGGGCGCTCTCGTCGACGCGATCATCGAGTCGGTGGCATCCCTCGCGCCGAGGTTCCCGCACGAGGCGGCCTACCTCGAGGCGCTCCAGGCTGACTTCCGGCGCTGGAAGGCCGAGGGGCTCGGGGTTCCCGACTTCCTCGATTCGCTCGTGGAGTTCCAGCCGCAGCTGCACCGCGTCGACCGCCTGCGCCACCTGGTCGTGTTCCCGATGACCACGCAGAACGGCTCGTCCGATCGGCACGTCGAGGCGCTCGTCGTCGAGACGATCTGGCCTGAGTTCATCGCCCACCTCGAAGCCGGCGACTACGGCAACAAGCTCTTCGTGAGCCTGCGCCTGGTCGACTTCACCCCCGGGTACGACACGAACTCGGCGGTGCTGTTCCCCGAGACGGTCGCGATGCGCGAGATCCCGCAGTTCACGTGGGGGGCGATCTTCCAGGACCGCGAGGCCGCCCGGTACCGCCGGGTGGTGCGCGCGGCATCCGAGATCACCAAGCTCGACCTGCCGGCCGACGCCGCGTCGCTGCTCGAGGACCAGTCCCTGGCCGAGCGCACGTTCGTGATGTGGGACATCATCCACGACCGCACGCACATGCGCGGCGACCTGCCGTTCGATCCCTTCATGATCAAGCAGCGGATGCCGTTCTTCCTCTACTCGCTCGAAGAGCTTCGCTGCGACCTGACCGCGTTCCGCGAGTCGGTCAAGATCCAACGCGGGTTCGACGCCCGACTGGCCGCCGGCGAGGAGCTGACCGCGGTCGAGGAGCAGATGCGCTCGACCGGCAAGCTCGTGCAGTACGCGGTCATCTTCGACCGCATCTTCCGGTTCGCGATCACCGGGTCGCGCGTGCGCAACTACGACGGGCTGGGCGGCCAGTTGCTGTTCGCGTGGCTGCACCGGAAGCACGTGCTGGAGTGGCGCGACGTCGAGCTCAGCTTCGACTGGGAGAAGGTGCCCGATGCCGTTGTCGAGCTCGGCGATGCGATCGACCAGCTCTACTGGGAATCGATCGACCGCCCGAAGACGGTGCACTGGCTGAAGGCCTACGAGCTCGTCTCGTCGGTCGTCACGCCCAACCCTGCGTCGGCATGGGCCGAGGGGCTGCCGCGGGAGGTCCTCGCGGGTCCGCCCAAGGGGTACACCGACCTCGTGATGGACGACGAGTTCCCGCTGTCGATGTTCTACGAGGCGCTCGAGAAGAAGATGAAGCCGGTCATCGAGTCGACGGTCGGCATCACCGCATCCGACGCCTGAGGAGGGTCCTGCCGATGACCACCACCGAGTCCCGCGAACGCATCGTGATCGTGGCCGGTGCCACGAGCGCATCCGGGCGCGCCGTCGCCCGGGCGCTCGTGGACTCCGGTGCGAAGGTGGTGGTCGTCGGCACCCACCAGGGCAGGCTCGACGAACTCGAGGTCGAGATCCCCGGCGTGGTCGGCGAGCGCGCGGACCTCGCCGACGGCGACGACGTGCTCGAGCTCGCGATGCGCGTGCACGCGAGCCTCGGCCGGGTCGACGGCGTCGTCCACCTCGTCGGCGGATGGCGCGGCGGAGGCGGCATCCCCGGACAGACCGAAGAGGACTTCCGAGCGCTCGAGCGCTCGTTCTCCTCCCTGCGCCACGTCAGCCGGGCATTCTGGGACGACCTCGTCGAATCCGACGCCGGACGCATCGCGATCGTCTCGTCGACCACGGTCGAGCGCCCGACCGCGGGCGGGGCCAACTACACCTCGATCAAGGCCGCGGCGGAGTCCTGGCTGCGCTCCCTCGCGGACGGCTTCTCGAAGGCCGGATCGGAGGGCGCCGCGGTGACGTTCCGGGTGAAGGCCCTCTCGGGCCTCGAGCGGCGGCTCGCCGACGAGGTCGTCGCGCTGTGGGCAGCGGATGCCTCCGGCCCCGCGCTCAACGGACGCGTGACGACGCTCCAGCCCTGAACCGGTTCGGTTCCGGTCGTGCGCCCGGGGTAGCATTGCGCACCCCTACCCCGACCCGAACGGGAGCCATCAGCATGCGCAAGCGCACCGTCGCGCTCATCACCGTGTCCGCCGTCGTCCTCGCCGCGGTCGGCGCGGCCTACTGGGCGGGGCGCGACCTCTTCCACGAGCCGTCCGCCCGCGGAGTCGACTCCGTCGTCGCCGAACTCGGCGGCGAGCGCGTGCTCGGCGTGTTCGCGCACCCGGACGACGAGCAGACCGTCAACGGGCTCTTCTGGCGCGCCCACCAGGACGGCGCCGAGACGGCCATCATCACCGCGACGCGCGGCGAGGCCGGAACCCAGGTTCCCGTCGTGGGCCGGCAGGAGGACCTCGGCATCATCCGGGAGGCGGAGGCGCTGAAGAACAGCTTCAACCTCGGCGTCGACGAGCACGAGGTCTGGGACTACCCCGACGGCGGGGTGCCCGACGTCGACGAGGCCGAACTGGTGGAGCGGATCGTCGACGCGATGCGGTCGTTCCGGCCCGACGTCGTCGTCGCCTTCTGGCCCGCCAGCGGCGCGACCGGGCACGCCGACCACATGGAGATGGGTCGCGCGACCGAGCTCGCGATCGCCGAGCTCGCGGCATCCGCCGGCTCGTACCGCGGACCGGACCACCTCGTCTACACGATCAGCCCGACCAAGGCGCTCTCGCTGTTCGGCGGCGAGACCGGTGCGTTCGTGGTCGAGAACCAGCCCGATCCGGAGTACGCGATGTCGGCCGAGGTGGGGAAGAAGTTCGAGGGGTGGCAGATCCACGCGTCGCAGCGCGACTACCTTCCCGCGTCCTACATCCTCCCGACGTGGCTCGTCTACGCGCTGTGGGACCACGAGTTCTACCACGTGCGCGACCTGGCGGTCGACCCGCTCAGGTGACCCCCGGCCGCTCCGGCGGATCCGGCCGCTCCGGCCGCCCCGGAAGATCCGGCCGCTCCGGCCCCTCGGGCCGCTCGGGCGCGACCCCGCGCGCCGTGTCGGCGGGATCGCGTTCGGCACGACTCAGCAGCACGAAGGGCGTCGCGAGCACCTGCACGGCGGCCGAGCAGAGGAGCGAGAAGCCGTACCCGCCCAGGTCGGCGGCGCGGCCGAGCCCCGGCTGGACGGCGGCGCTTCCCGCGTGGCCGAGCAGCGAGTCGAAGGAGAGCACGGTCGCCCGCTGCCGCGACGGGATCATGTCGTTCAGGTAGGCCCGGTGGACCGGGTCGTCGATCGACGACGCGACACCCCACACCGCGATGAGCGCGACGGCGACCCAGAACTCGCTCGTGATGCCGAGCAGCACGAGCACGCCCGTGCTCGTCAGCGTCGAGAGCAGGATCACCGAGGTCCGCTTGCGGAACCACCGGCGCACGAGCGGTGCCGCGAACCCGCCGATGATCCCGGCTCCCGACAGCAGCGCCGCCGCGAGCCCGGCGATCGAGTAGGCGCCCTCGTCGCCCCACAGGTCGAGCAGGTACGGCTGCAGCGCGTAGAACGCGTAGAAGGTCACCGCGGTCGTGAACGGCGTGGTCAGCATGAGCCAGCGAACGGGCCGCCGCCCGAGGCCGTAGCGCACCGAGGCTCGGAGGACCTCACCGGTCGCCTTGACCGGGCCGAGGCCGCGCTCCGGCGTGAAGCCGATGTCGCGCATGAGCAACGCCGCGACGCCGAACATCACGACGAGGATTCCCACGCGCAGCAGGAACGGGACCCCGAGGTCGGTCGCCTGCGCGATCGCCCCGCCGAGGACCGACCCGCCGAGCATCGCCGTGTTGCCGACCACGACACCGCGTCCGAAGACCGTCTCGAGGCTGCCGTGGTACCCGGTCGCGGTGAGCGCATCGACGAGCCAGGCATCGACCGCCCCCGAGAAGAACGTGAAGCCCAGCCCGAGCAGGACCGACACGATCGCCCACGCCCAGAACGGCGACTGCCACACCCACAGCATCCAATACAGCGCCGTCGTGCCCGCCAGGGTGAGCGTGCCGAGCAGGTACGACGCCCGTCGCCCCACGGTGTCGGCGACGACGCCGGTCGGGATCTCGAAGAGGAACATGCCGAGGCTGAAGAACGCGTTCGCGGCGAACGCCTCGAGGTTGCTGAGGCCGGCGTCCAGCAGGAACAGGGTGTTGATGCCCCAGATGAAGCTCGAGGCGAGCGTGTTGCCGAGGGTCAGCGTGTAGTACGTGCGCTGGACCCGGCGCGCGGCGCGCCCGTCGTCGCCTGGCCCCTCGGTCATCGTGGCGAACTCCCGCACCCGGTCACCCGGTCATCATGCCCCCGCGGTCCGTCGTCCGCCACCGTCTCGTCCGCAGCGCTACGCTTCGACCATGATCCGGTTCCTGATCAACATCGCCATCTCGCTCGTGACGGCTGCGATCGGCCTGCTCGTCACCTCGTGGGTCCTGCCCGCGTTCCACCTCCAGGCGAGCGGCTTCGTCATCGCCGTGGTCGTCTTCACCGTGGCCCAGGCGATCCTGGCCCCGTTCATCTTCAACATCGCCCGGCAGTACGCGTCGGCGATCCTGGGCGGCATCGGGCTCGTCTCGACGTTCGTCGCACTGTGGATCGCGTCGCTCTTCCCCGACGGCATCCGCATCGACGGGTTCGTGGGCTGGGTGCTCGCGACGCTCATCATGTGGCTCATCACCGCGCTCGGCACGTGGCTGCTGGGGCTGTGGTGGCTGAAGGGCCGCGTGGAGGAGCGCCGCGACCGGTGACCCCGCGGTCTCAGTCGGTTGCGGGCGCGTAGGCGAGCACCGGTCCGGCGATCGACACGCGCACCTCCGACCCGCGCGGAACGAGCCCCGACGCGGTGACCCGCGCGCGAAGCCGCTGCCCGTCGGCCAGCGCGACCACGAGCATCGCGTCGTGGCCCGTGTACTCGACCTCCGTCACGATGCCGTCGAGTTCGACCTCGTCGGCCGGCGTCGCGACCGACGGCGCGTCCGCACGTCGCACGCGCACCTCCTCCGGTCGCACGAGCACCGTGACCTCGGAGCCGTCGGCGGGCGCCTGCCCCGAGGCATCCGCTGCCGGAACGGCACGCATCCGGCCGAGGCCGGTGACCACCTCGTCGCCGTGCAGGACTCCCGTGAGGAAGACCGCATCGCCCACGAAGCCGGCGACCCACGGCGTCGCCGGGGAGCGGTAGACCTCCTCGGGCGTGCCGAGCTGGAGCACCTGCCCGCCGCGCATGACCGCGACGCGGTCGGCGATCGAGAGCGCCTCGGCCTGGTCGTGGGTGACGAGGATGCCGGTGACGCCCTCGGCGCGCAGGAGCTCGCGCACCGAGGCGCGCAGCTCGGCACGCAGCATCGGGTCGAGCGCGCCGAACGGCTCGTCGAGCAGGACCAGCTCCGGACCCGAGGCGAGGGCCCGGGCGAGCGCGACGCGCTGCGCCTGCCCGCCGGAGAGCTGCCCGGGCTGGCGGGCGGCGAGCGGCCCGAGGTCGACGAGGTCGAGCAGACGCCGCACCTCGTCGGATCCCGCGGCGCGTCGCGCGGCGCGCGAGGAGCCTCGCCCTGCGAGCATCCCGAACGCGACGTTCTCGGCGACCGTCAGGTGCGGGAACAGCGCGGCGTCCTGCGGGACCCATCCGATGCGCCGCTTCTCGGGCGCGAGGTGGATGCCGTGGGTCGTGACCATCCGGAGGCCGATGCGGATCTCTCCCGATCGCGCGCGCAGCAGGCCCGCGATCGTGCGCAGGAGGGTGGTCTTGCCGCATCCGCTCGGGCCGACGATGGCGAGCAGCTCGCGTTCGGGCACCTCGACGTCGACGCCGTGCAGCACGGGCGCGCCCTCGTACCCGACCGTGAGGTCGCGCACCTCCAACCGGCTCATGCGATCGCCTCTCTGGTCGCCTCTCGTCCGGCGCGCGCGTCGGAGAGCAGGAATGCGGGCACCGCGGCGACCAGCAGCAGTGCAACGGCGTAGGGCGCGGCAGCCCCGTAGGCGGAGATGTCGGTGCGCTGCCAGAGTTCGGTGGCGAGCGTGTCGGTGCCGGTCGGCCGCAGCATGAGCGTGGCC